>NZ_JBYTCP010000002.1:0-452933 GCF_058790395.1 Chryseobacterium sp. FW101-FHT12H09
TTTTTCTAACCTTCAGTCCTATTTACTTATCGTCTGCGCTACCTACTATCTCTCGTTTTCAGTGGGGCAAAAGTACACCTTATTAACACTACAATCCAAACTTATTTAACATAAAATTTACTTTTAATTCATATTTACTTTTAACTCCCTGAATTACAAGAACTAAAATTTTAATCCTATTGGCAAAGAACTGCCATACTGAGCTTGGGAATTAAGTAAAACCCAGTAAGCAGCAGGAGTTAGGTAAGAAAAATTAATGCTATAAAAGAAAAACAGAAGGTTTCGAGAGGGGAAATGGGAAAATTTCATTCAGAAATTAAAAAGAAATATTTTAAAAAGGCATATAGTAACAATGAATTGTTCTTCTAGTATACTATATATAATAGATATAGTATTGAAAATTCTTTACTCTGTACTACTAGCTTGTTTCTATTAAGTGTACTGAGAACCGGCCAATCATAAATAAACCCCGAACTGAGCCGGGGTTTATTTATCTAACCTCTAAGAAAGAGGCTTATGAATTTTTTATTACTCTTTATCTAGTTTAATATAAATAAGACTTAAAAATTCTGCAAATGATTTCTCTAATCCTACAATATCTCCTGACTTTAAATTTAAACCACCTACTCCAGTATTATCTGATCTTACTTTTAAAGCAGATACTTGAAAATACTGATTTGTTTCGTTTGCTTTGGGTTGTACTTTAATGGTAGAACCTAAGAGTTTTTTAGTAGATATTGTATAAAGATCTCCTGGTACTGTTTTTATTATGAAAAAAGACCTCGGAGACAAGGTATAATCCTTCTTATTGACACTTATTCTTTGTTCTTTATCTGACGAAGCAAATAAATACAAATATCCTGTTTGTGAAATGAACTTTTCTTTGGGTAAATAGTACAAGCTCAATTTGTAATTGGAAGGGTTAAAAGCCTGCGGAGATCCATCCACATTTTCAAAGGGTTTTATCGAAATTGCATTTGCCCCTATTTCTTTTGCTTTTTTAAATATTAAAGAAAAAGTGCCTGCATCATCTTTTGAAAAACCCTGTACTTCAACTTCCCCTAAGTATTGAGCATCTTTTATTTCCTCATTTATTTTAAATAAAAATTTATCTGTGTTATCGCTTGTCTTTTCAACTTTAGTTAAGTATACATTCTGTGCACTAAAAAACTGAAGCAGTAAAAGAAAAATAAAAGTTAAAAGGTTTCTCATATCGTGTTTTATTATTGTAAAAGAATATTTACACATTCTTCCAGGCTGTTTTCCCAATGTTTTGGTTCTATTTTATACACTTCTTCTATCTTGTCTAAACACATAGTACTTCTTTTTGGCCTTTTCGCAGGCGTTGGATACTGTTCTGTGGTAAGAGAATTTAATTTGATTGAAGATTTAGAAAACTCAGCAATCTTTTTTGCAAATTCATACCATGTCGTCTCAGGATAATTTGAAAAATGAAAAATTCCAAAATTTAACTGAGGGTTTCTAACAATATCCATAATAGCCTCTGCTAAATCATTGGCATTTGTTGGCTGTCCAAATTGATCAGCTACAATTCCCAGTTCGTCTTTTTGTGAAAATAAATTCAGCATTGTTTTCACAAAGTTCTTATTAAACTCTGAATATAGCCAAGAGGTTCTTAGAATAATTGTTTTTGGATTGATCTCCATTGCTAATTCTTCCCCTTTCAATTTAGATTCTCCATATACTCCGATTGGATTTGTAAAATCATCTTCAGAATAACATAAATTCGTTTCTCCATCAAATACATAATCAGTAGAAACATGGATTAGAACGGCCTTATGATCGTAACATGCCTGAGCGAGATAAGCAACCCCATCAGCGTTGACAGCAAAAGCCTTTTCTTTTTCTTTTTCGGCAAGATCTACAGCAGTGTATGCTGAAGCATTAATACAAAAGTCTGGTTTGCTATCATAAAAGAAAGCTTCAACCTGCCCTTCATTAGTAACATCTAAAGTTTGAGAGTCTGTGAAAATAAATTCATAATCACTTTCAAAATCCGGAGCAATTTTCTTAATACAATTCCCCAGTTGACCGTTACTTCCAATAACAACTATTTTTTTCATTATGAATTTTTTGCGTTTTGAGATCTTAAAAACTTAACTCTTGATTGAAAATCTTTCTGTTCTAAATCAACATAGAATTTATGGAAAATTTCTTTAACATCTTCAGGATGTATGTCAGACTTTCTTGTTTTAACATTAAAATAAATAACAGTAACCCATAAAACAGCATGAATTGTATTTTCGTCAAGACTCTTCATTAATATTTCAACTTTAGCAGTTCTATCCTGTATATCGATCGTCTTGCTGCTTATTACAACCTGAGTATTGTATCGCACTTCTCTTAAGTATGCTATTTCGTTTTGTATGGCAATCCAGGTACAACCAGTTTTCTTTGTATATTCTTCATAGGTAAAACCATAAAATGTTTCCACATGATCTTCTCTGGCATTAAACATATAATCCAAATATTTAACATTATTCAAATGCCCTATTGGATCGCAATCGCTGAATCTAACTTTGACCGTGGTTGATACTTCTTTTTCCATTTGGCAAAAATAAAAAAACCACCCCTAAAAGAGGTGGTTAGTTTTATAAATGTTTGTTAATTTGTTAAATTATTGAACACCTAATTCTTTTTTTACTGCTGGAGTAGCATCTGGACCTCCTTTGTAAACAAACGCAGAAGAGTTTGCATCCATGATAAAGTCATATCCGTTAGCTTTAGCAACTTTAGATACAGCTTCGTTAAGTTTTTTCTCAATAGGTTCATAAGCAAGATCTTGTTTAGCAACAAAATCTTTTTGAGCTTTATCGTTCATTTGCTGAATTTCTTCTTGCATTTTAGCTAATTCACCTTCTCTAGCTTTGTTTTCGTCGGCAGTTTTCTTAGGAGCCTCTTCAGAATATTGCTTTAATTTAGCTTGTCCTGCATCTGCTTTCTTTTTGATCTCTGCTTGCTTAGTATCTAAGAAAGTCTTTAAATCAGCATCTGCCTTTTTCTTTTCAGGCATTGCATTAAGAACACCTATAACATCTAAAGTAGCAATTTTTTGAGCTTTTGCCATACCTACAGATACAACCATCATTACTGCTGCAAATAATACACTTAATTTTTTCATAATTGGTAAATAAATAATTTAATTTGTTTTTAGATTTTTAATTTCAGTAAAAGTTAATTATAAAGATTACTTTTTACTTCTCGTATTAGTTTTTTCTTTTTTTTCTGTTGAAGTTCCTTTCAACAATATTGTTAATACTTTATCTGTATAATCATACCTTGGTAGTAGGAAAATAACATTATTATTATTGCTTTTATCAAGAACTATGCCCAATCCATTTTTCTCAGACATTGTTTTAACAGCGCCCCATATTTGATCCTGAAAAGGTTCAACGAGGTTAGATCTCAATTTTGTAATTTCTCCATTAGTCCCAAAACGTAAACTTGTAGTGGTTTTAATGTTTTTATCCAGATCCATTACTTCCTTCTCTCTTAATTTCAACTGATCCCCTACCAATAAAACTCTTTCATTTTCAAAGGCAGATCTTTTCTTTTCATATTCAGAATTTAAATTCTGAAGTTCTGATTGCCAAGTATCAATCTGCGAGTTTAATCTTGCTTCAGCTTCTTTATATTGTGGAAGCTTATTTAAGATATATTCTGTATCAACAACTCCAATTTTTTGGGCATTGTTAAAACCGAAAAGCAAAAATAATACAAATGTGAAAATGATTTTAAAGTTTTTCATATCGTGAATTATAATGATTGGTTCATCAAGAAGTGTGTCTTCCAACCTGAAGGCTCTGATCCATTAATTGGTTTATCAAATCCATAAGCAAAGTCAAATCCAATTAAACCAAATGCTCCCATATAAACTCTTACTCCTACCCCTACTGATCTTTTAAGTTGGAATGGGTTGTAGTTACCCCATGAATTCCAAACATTACCTCCTTCCGCAAAAGTTAAAGCATAAATTTTAGCTGTCTGATTCAATGAGATCGGATATCTTAACTCTAGAGTAAATCTGTTATAAATTGTACCCCCTCCTTGAGGAGTAATATCTCCTTGGCTAGGATCTCCACCATAACTAGAGGCATTTTCATACCCTCGTAATGGAATTAATTCTCTACCATCATATCGTCCTCCAAAAAGTCCGGTACCTCCCATATAGAATCTTTCAAAAGGTGGTGCTCCCAATTGTTTGTTATACCCATCCATGAACCCCATTTCTGCAGAAGATCTAAGTACAAGTTTTCCAGCAATTTCGTTATAAACGTCAGCTTTGAATTTTATCTTATAAAATTCCATCCATTTATACTTATCCGTTGGAGTCATTGTAGCATAATTCTTATTCGTAAACAATGAATAAGGTGGAGTGAACTTTCCTGAAAGTTCGATATTAGAACCCATTGTAGGGAATATAGGATCAATACCAGCAGAGTTTCTGCTTAACCCTATATTTAAACTTAAGTTATTTGCAGTTCCATAGTTTTCTTGGGTTCCACCAAAATCAAATGGATAGTTCTTAAAATCATATTTCTGATATTGGATGCCAGTATACAAAGAGAAATAGTCATCTGGCCATTTAAGTAATCTATTCAAACCAACAGAAGCTGAGAAAATATTCAATCTTGAAGCATCAGTACTCGTACTCGTAATAGATGTGCTATATCTAACAATTGAATTATTAATACTTACAGAAAGTGCTGTAGGCTTTGTTCCAAATAACCAAGGTTCAGTAAATGAAACTCCATAATTCTGGAAATACTGTCCAGCTTGAGCCTGAATAGACAGTGTCTGCCCATCTCCCTGTGGTACAGGTCTGAAATCTTTAAACTTCAGGAAATTCTTTAGTGAGAAGTTATTAAACGTTAGCCCCAAGGTTCCAATAAAACTATTTCCACCATAACCGGCTTGTAATTGTACTTGTGATGATCCTTTTTCAACTAATTTCCAATTAACATCTACAGTATTATCTTGTTGGTTAGGCTGAATATCCTGACCAATTTGTTGTGGATCAAAGAAAGACATCCCTGCTAAATCGAAGTAGGTTCTTTTGATTTCAGTTTTCTTAAATAACTCTCCAGGTTTTGTTCTTAACGCTCTAAGGATAACATGGTCATGGGTCGTTGTATTTCCTTGCCATGTAACTCTATTCCAAGTTGCCTGCTCTCCTTCATTTACCCTAATTTCCAAATTAATAGAATCACCTGAAACAGATTTTTCAACTGGAGTTACATTAGAAAATAGGTAACCGTTATTCATATATACCGATTTGATATCTGAATCATCTTCTTTACCACCATCTTCACCAACCTTTTTGTTGAAACCTACAGCATCGTAAATATCTCCCTTCTTGTACCCTAAGAGTCTTTGTAAATATTCAGTAGAGTATACCGTGTTACCAGTGAAAGTAACATCTCCTATATAGTACTTTTTACCTTCTTTTAATTTTACGTTAATTTCGTAATTATTTCTTTTATTTCTCCAAACAGAATCAGATACAATAGTTGCATCTCTATATCCTAAAGAGTTATAATAGCTTATTAAACTTTGTTTGTCCTCTTGATATTTATCTTCAATGAATTTTGAAGATTTTAAAATACCACCGATACCAAATCTTTTTTGTTTCGTTTCCTTAAAGGCTTTATTTCTAAGCTTAGCATCACTCACACTTTCGTTTCCTTCGAACTCAATGTGATCGATCTTTACTCTTTTACCTTTTTCTACATTTATCGTCCAATCTACTAGAGCAGGGTCATTTGCATTTACTTTATCCTGAATGGATATTTTTGCATCTGCAAACCCTTTTTTAATATAATCTTTTGGGATATTTGTTTTAAGGCTTGAAACTAAATTTTGTGTAATTTTTGTTCCTGGCTTAAGGTTATTATCTTTCGCCATTTTTTCACTTTTAGATTTGCCAATTCCCCTTCCGGAAAATTTAACTTCTCCAAGCTCTTTTAAGTCCTGCAAGTAAAATTTCAAAACTACCGTTTCTCCTTCAATACTTTGAACGTAAACCTCTACTTCAGAAAATGATTGAGTATCCCAAAGCTTTTTGATAGCATTGCTAACTTTTTGCCCGGGGATATCTACACTTTCTCCTTTAGATAATCCTGTAAATCTTAAGATTTGTGCAGGTGTATACTTTTTAACCCCATCTACAACAATGTCTTTAAGAACGTAGGTTCCTGCTTGGTTTTCTGCATGCACAGGGTTATTCACTTTTGTGCTATCCTGTGGAGTTACCTGTCCATAAAAATGTGCAGAAGCAACAAACATGATGATGGGTAATAGTCTAAACTTCATTTTATCGTAGTCTTTCTTTTCTTAAAATTTTACTGGATTTTTATTTGTTCGCCGGTTAGGCCATATCGTCTTTCTTTGTTTTGATAATCTACAATACATTGAAAGAAAATATCTTTTGTAAAGTCTGGCCATAGAACATTTAAAAACTGCAGTTCTGCATAGGCGATCTGCCAAAGGAGGAAATTGCTAATTCTTGTTTCACCGCTAGTTCTTATAAGTAAATCCACTGGTGGAAAATCCTTTGTATAAAGATAGTTTTCAAATAATTTCTCATCGATATTCTCTACGTCTACCTTTCCTTCTTTTACATCGGAACTTATATTTTTCACGGCATTCAGTATCTCATTTTGAGAGCCATAGCTTATTGCTAGTACTAAATTTCCTTTTGTGTTTTCTTTTGTTAATTCTACCACTTTAAGCAATTGCTCTTTTACAAGTGATGGCAGTTTTTCTAAATTACCAATAACATGCATTCTTAAGCCTTTACTGAAAATCTCCTCAGCCTCTAACAATAATGTTTCTGTAAGTAAATTCATTAAAGTATTCACTTCATTAGAAGGGCGATTCCAGTTTTCCGAAGAAAAGGTATACAATGTTAAATATGGGATATCAATCTCATTACAAGCATTAATTGCATTTCTTACTGCATTAATTGCATTTTTGTGGCCAAAAGTTCTTTCTTCGCCACGAGATTTGGCCCATCTTCCGTTACCATCCATAATGATAGCAACATGCTTTGGTAAATTCTCTGAATTTATTTTATCTTTAATCAACGACATATTAATTACTCACAATAACATGGAGGTCTACCAAAGGAGAATGTAAGACCTAAACTAAAGGTATTCATCCAGTCTTTGGATTTAGTGTCTCCAATATTCCTATCTCTAATAAATGCAGTCTCTCTTTCTTTAGAAACAGCGTAATAATCTCCGGTTTGTAATAAAGACCCTCCGGTTGCAGGGTTTAAAATGTCTCCATTATAAGTAGATACTACATCTTTAGCCACTACTTTACTATGATCTAACTGATCTGTTAATGTATATCTAAATGTAGCTTCTGCAAATATTGCCCAGCTATGATTAAACTTATATTTCAATCCTACTCCAAAAGGAATGTGCATTGTTACTTTTTTGCCAAGTGAATATTCAGCTTTTGTTGTAAAGTCCATTTCATTAATTGGAGCTTGAGCCACACCATCTGCATCTCTTTTAAAATCATTAACAAGAGTAGCTTTAGGGGCGTCAAACATTAAACCTCCAATTCCCCCAAAGATATATGGACTTACCATACTTATCTGCTCATTATTCACAGGAAAAAAATTATATTCAAACATTAAACTAGCTTCATATACATTATTTTTCCCAAATGAGTTTCTGTTTCTTCTATAATCTTCTTTTGCTGCTTTATCACTAAACTGAACCTGATTATATCCTAAATCTAATCTAACAGTTTGATAGGGGTTAAAATTAAATCTATATAGAATACCTCCATAAAATGGAACTCCCCAATCTGATGCTCTGCTTAAATCCAACGGCTTTTGTAAAATATAACTCGTACTTCCTATATCACCCACTAGGTTACTCATACCTAGACGAACTCCCAATTCGTTTCTTTGTGCTTTCACACTCACCAATGTTCCAAGGACGGCAAGGAAGCTAAATAATAATTTTTTATTCATAAAAGAATATGGATTTATGGTTATTTTAAAATTTAATTTTTGCAAATATAAAACATTTTTATATTAATGATATTCTTAATGTTTAGTTAAAAACAAACAAAAAAACATAATTTGTTATAAAGTAAACGACAAAGTGCCGAAAATATTCTTTTTTTAATAGATTCAATAAATCTGATCTACAATAAACCCCCATTAAATGAGGGTTCAATGTATTATTTTTTATTAAATATGGTTTGTACCTTATTTCTTATTTTTATTAATAGTGGTTCTTTATAATTTTTATCTTCATCAAAATATCCGTACCCGTATCCATAACCATATCCATATCCGTATCCTTGCTTTATGATGTAATCGTTATAAACAAGACCTAAATTCTCAATTTCATTATTATGGTATTTTTCTGTAATCATCTTAAGCATATATTTCTCTGTATATTCATGACGAACCACATAGATATTGGTGTCCGAATATTTCATCAATTCATAAGAATCCGCCACAAGGCCTACAGGAGGGGAATCTATTATAATAAAATCATATATATTCTTGAGTTCTTCAATAAATTTAATATTCTTATTACTCATCAATAATTCAGATGGATTAGGTGGAATAGGTCCGGAAGTAGCAACATCCAGATTAGGAATATTTGTTTTATTAATAATTTGATCAATAGAAACTTCACCAGTTAAATAATTTGAAATTCCATATTTATTATCGATCTTAAAATCCCCAAAGATCTTTGGTTTTCTTAAATCCATTCCTAATAAAATAGTTTTTTTATCACTTAGTCCAAGAACTGATGCAAGATTAATTGAAACATAAGTCTTACCCTCGCCACCAATAGACGACGTAATAAGCACTACCTTGCTTTTATCATTTTCTCCAGACAGAAATCTCATATTTGCTCTTATCCCTCTAAATGCCTCCGAAACTGAAGATTTCGGCTGATCCAAAACAGTAAGCATATTTTCGTTGTTATTGTTACCTACCACTCCAAGTAGTGGAATTTTGGTTGCACTCAGTAATTCTTTAATATTTCTTACTTTATTGTCTAACAATTCTCCAATCAAGATAAATAATAAAGGCAGGAGTAATAACCCACCCATAATAAGAAGCTTAGTTCCTTTTATATTGGGTCCGATCGGAGATTGTCCCACATTTTTTGCAGGGTCAATCACAGAGATATCAGACTGATTGGTTGCCATTCTCATTTTAGTCTCATTCTGTCTTCCAAGTAAACTATTATAGGTAGCTTCAATCATATTATATCCCCTTTCTGCATCTAAATATCTTCTTTCTTTTTCAGGGTAAGCTTCAAGATCAGCATTAGCATCAGATACCTGCCTATTAATTTTATTGATCTCAATATTATATCCGTTATAATAGGTATTTAAAGAATTGGAAGAGCTTAGTTTGGCATCGCTGATAAGCCTGTTGATTTCTTTCATAGGCTCCGAATTCGGTGTATAAATTGTCGCCATCTCTCTTCTTTTAAGATACAATGCTTTCAGTTCGGAGACGGATGCTGAGAACATTCCATCATCAAAACCTGCGGCACTCGTGCTGATCATTTTATCAAAGTTCTGTGTCTCCAGAGTATTCTTGATCGTATTAAGAGAGCTTATTTTGCTCGTTAAGTCTGCTTTTTTAGCTTCTAAATCTTTGATCTTCGTTAAAGATTTTTCATCCCTATCTTTAATATCATATAATTTTTCTGAAGTTTTCAGGTAATTAAGAACGTTCGCACTCGAATCCAGTTTTTTTCTTATTCCTGTAAGATTATCCTGCAGATAGGTATCCGTATTTTTATCTACCGTAATTTTATCCAACAATCTTTTCTTCTGTAATTCACTTACAGATTTATTCAAAAAGTTAACTGTTCCGTTTAGATTAAGACCCGTTTTGGTAATAATCATAATTGAGTTGATTTCTTTGTCAAATTCAACTCCGATAGTAGAAACAATACCATTAACAGACTGATTTACTGTACTAAGGTTAACGATAATATTTTCTAGTTTTATACTTGGAGTCCCAGGATTCTGAAGTAATCTGAACTTTAAATTTGGAGCCGTAAACCACTCGCCTACTTTTATTATTTTATTTGCTGGCTTTTTGTAACCTTTAATATTTTGAAAACCTTCCAATTCGTAATTATACAAATTTGTTGATTCACCTTTTTCCGGTAGTATGACTTCGTATGTATTACCACTTTTAGGAATAAAAGTGATCGGATAATCCATCTGCTGTAGATGTTTCTTATCTATTTGTACAAAAACCGGTGAATCATCTTTATCGAGGTATGTAGATTTAATAGAACCTTTGGTTGAGTAATTTACAAATAGGTCTAATTCTTTGACTAAAAATTCATTGTGAGATCTCGACAAAAGCATTTTCTTCAAATAAATTCCATCTTGATTCCCTCCCTGTCCCCAAATAAAGTTAATTGATTGATTGGGCGTAAAATAGCTCGATGTATTATTGGAAACACTTAAGGATAGGTTTGAAGCGTAAATATTTTGTGCGTAATATTTCCCATACATCCAAGAGATACAATACCCAATTAATAGCATCAGAACGAACCAATACCAATTTTTTAATATTCTTCTTAAAAAATGTTCAATATCAAATAACTCAAAAGATCCGCTTTTGTCTTTTTGAGAATTATTTTTCTCAACAGTAGTTTCTTTTCCTGGAATCATGATATTAAAGTCTTGTTAGGATTAAATAAACTGACAACGCTGTAGTAATCAACGAAATACCTGTTGTTATTGTTTGTACCGGGTCTTTACCCAATCCATTCAAGCTTTTTCCTCTTGTATTAAGATAAATCTCATCACCATTTTGTACATAGTAGTACGGCGAGTTCATTACATCTTCACGGGTTAGATCTATTTTGGCAATTTTGATTCCTTCCGGCAGCTTTCGATGAATAACCACCATTTTTCTGTCTACACTTTTATTTAGCCCGCCATTGATTGCCAAAGCCTCAGTGATTGTAAGTGTATTTTTATGAGTTACTTTCTCTCCAGTAATACCAACTGCTTCAGTATCTCCAAGAATGTAATATGTAATCCCATCTGTATTTAATCTTACCTGTGATTTTCCATCCTGAAAATTTTCATTTACTTTTTCCTGAATTTCTTTGGTAATTTCTTCAATAGTTCGTCCTTCTGCCTTGATGTATCCAATTCCAAAAACATTAATTTCTCCGTTCGAATCTACTTTCAATCCGTTAAAATAGAAATTGGTATTCCCACCACCATTACTTCCAGTACGTCCTAAAGTAGCTGCGGCATTAGCATTAACACCTGGAGCGACTGTGCTTCCTGAGGTATTTAGCGTAGAATAAAACTGTGCGGCATCCCCTTTAGGTGTTGTTACAATATTCAGATTTAATATATCGTTTTTTGTGATTCTGTAAACTGGAATATTGTAAGGAACAAGGCCTTCTTCATTAATCACAAGATTTTCATTGGGCTGCATATATCTTACATCTTTTTTTGTAATACAAGATGTAATAAAAAAAGGCAGTATTAAAAAGAGGGATAGATATTTAAAATTTCTTATCATAATCAAATGTTGTTCTACAAAAATAAAAATTTAATCGTTACTTCCTATTATTTCTCACGCTATAAATAAAATCGGGCAAATAAGCACCAGTAAAGCCTAATACGACAATAATCAGTAGCAAAAGGTTTACATTTAAATGTCTAAACCAGTAAGCAATTGTTACTATAAATAAATAATAGACTACTATATAAAATCCAGACCTCCTATGCGTCAAATTGAGTCTTAGTAGCTTATGGTGTATATGATTTTTATCTGCGTCAAATGGTGATTTCTTATTCCATAGTCTAACAATAATCACATTCAATGTGTCCACTATGGGTAAAATTAATATAGCAACGGCTATAGCTGGTGCAGATTGTAAATGATATCTTGGCACTTCCGGGAGTTTCTTATCAATAAATATATCAATAAAACAGATACTTGTGAATGCAAGCAAAAATCCGAGTAACATGGATCCGGTATCTCCCATAAATATTTTATTGGTCCTGTAATTAGAAAGATTATAATATAAAAATGCTAAAACAGCTCCAATTATTACTACTGACAATACAACCAAAGGGTAATTGTATTCGCCTAATCTATAATAGCTTATACCAAATAAAGCACTGCATATTACTGAATATCCTCCCGCCAGACCATCAATCCCATCGATCAGGTTGAACGCATTAATAAGAATGATAAAAGTTATAATACTAAAGATAATACTTACTGCATATTCTAATTCGTAAATACCAAAAATACCAAATAAACTTCTTATTCTGATATCTGAACCTGTAACAATAAGTGCTGATACAATAATTTGTGCAACCAGTTTTTTATAAGCCCTCATTACAACAATGTCATCCATTACCCCGATATACAGGAGAATAAGCAAAGATGCAAATAGAAATTTGTAAAGATCAAATAGTTCATATGCAAAAACAGAAGTACAGATTCCAATGGAGTAGAAAATAGCAATTCCGCCAAGATTTGGAATTTTTCTCAGATGAGAACTTCTCACACCTGGCTCATCCATAAGATTTTTTCTTCTGGATATTTTAATAATTGTAGGGATGGAGAAAAACGTGATTAAAAAAGAGAATAAGAAGCCTAATCCTATTTTCACGTAAAAAATAGAAATATCCATCTCGCTTAAGAACAATTCAAAATTCTTCATTTTTTTCTGGTTAAGTACATTACATTCTCGGCAAGAATTATTACAAGCCCGTTCTAAAATATAGCACGGAATTTTTAATACATCGAAACGGTAGTACTTACATTTGTGTTTACATCAATTTTCTTATCAATCTTTTTTGTCCTGCAAAAAATAACAGATAAAATAACTTTTTTTTCAGTGGCAAATATAAAATATAATTCTTACCAAAACGACTATAGTACAATATATCTTTAATTTTAATGTCTCTTTTAAGTATGAAAAGCTTTAACTGGTCAGCCATTTTATAAAAAGTATCGGTACTTTTAACGAACGCCAGATAAGCTAAAAATGTGTACACTCCTTCAAGGATCTGAAAGTTTTTCAACTCCTTCCTCTTTGTTGAATATTGGGATTTCTCAAATGCAGACTCAACATCACTCACTGCTTTTAAGATATCTAATCCTTTTTCTGTATGTGTTTTACTGATCGAATCTGTTCGTTCCAGATATTGATAATGGAAATTTTGAGTCTGTGCCAATATCCTACACTCCAGTAGAAGCTGCGGAATAAGCTGGATATCTTCGAAATGAATTCCTTTTTTAAATCTTTTCTGAGCAAAAAGTTCTTTTTTAAATAATTTATTACAGGCAAAATAACTTAGATCCGAAAAAACTGAAAAGTGATCTTCCAATATAATTTTTTCAGGCATATTGGGAATTTGTGTCAGCTTTTGTGTAACATTTCCATTCTCATCTACTTTTTGAATGTTACAAATTACCATTTCAGCATTGTGTCTTTCTGCTAAATACAACATTTCTTCAAACATTGTTTTTTTAACATAATCGTCACTATCTACAAAGCCTATATATTCGCCTGTTGCTTTATTAAGTCCAAAATTACGGGCATCACTTAAACCGCCATTCTCTTTTTGATAGGCTTTTAATTTTTCTGGAAATTTCTTAACGTATTCTTGAATAATTTCTTCAGAATGATCTTTACTACCATCATTTACAATGATAACTTCAATGTTTTGAAGGGTCTGACTAACTAAAGAAGTAAGGCACTTTGCTAAATAATTTTCAACATTATAAACAGGGACTATGATAGAAACTTTTGGGGGAACAAGATTTGTCATATATTAAATTTTCGTCAGTCTTGCATTTAACCAGCCTTTTTTTGCTTCATCAAAATCTTTTCTTGAACATGGAATACAATTATCAATGTTTTCATCATCCCCAAAATACCATAAATTACTAAATGTATCTCTTTTAAAAGCATACTGATGATCATCAATAAGGACGTAAAACATTTCGTAATGCCTTTCTTTTGGGTGTGAATTCTGAATGTTGATTCCTTCGATCAGATACCAGATCATTTGTGCTAAAAGCTGGTGATTGAGCTGATTTTCTGAGTATATATTATAATTAAAAATCCCAACAGATTTCAAATTTTCGCTCAAACCAATTTCCTTCATATAAGCACATATCTCTCTCCTGTTTAATCCATTTACCTGAGGGTTCATTGAAAAAGGATCAGTAAAACTTTCGATAGCATCACAATTTACAGTAACTAAATCTGCTTTTCTAAAGAAGGGCTCTGTTTTTTCGGTAGTATTCATCATCTCCGCTAAGCGAATAATATCAAACTCAACTTCTTTGATTAATTTCACAGAGTCCATTTCATTCAAATGCTTCTGATACCCCAAATGATGATAATTTTTAATTGAGAAATTTTTAGCGCCTAAGATTTTACTCAAAAAAGTATGTTCATTGATACTCTCTCCTTGCTTAAGAGAAATTATATTACTGATTTGTGTGTAGTTAATATTTTTCTGATGAAAATTTAACCCCGAAAATAAGGAAAAAGCGAAATCATTCGACCCTCCTATAATTACTGGAATTGCTCTTTTATAATGACATGCAGATAGCACTTCCTGTAAGATATAATGAGAATCCTGAACTGATTTACCAGAAACCAGATCTCCCAGATCTATCAACGGGATTTCAAAATCTAATTGAGAAAGTTTATAAAACTCTTTTCTTATTGCTGTAAAATCCTGCACCTCCGCTTCACCGTTCGCTCCTCTGTAATCAGAAACAAACAAGAGAACAATGCTGTCTTCTTTTATTTCCTTCTTGATCTGATTTCCGATCTGCCAGCTTTCTGTTTTGAAATTTCTTGGTGAAATGATAAAATCTTCAAAATCCATTTATGTAATTAATCTAAATTATTTTACTTCTATAATATTCCATTCAACTTTCCAAATTCCAAATTCAACATTCATATTTTTGAATAAACATAAGGAAATCTTGATTTGTACTCTTACGTAATAGATGTTTATAAGCTTTTTTCGCAATTAATATTTTTAATATACAGTTTCTAACTTTGCTTTTCACTTCATAATAAATCTATCACCTGAAAATAAATATATTCGTCTTAACCTTACAGGTAAACTAAATATCATATTTTGTAGCTTCCCTGATAAAGTAACATAATTTCTAATTTGTAATCTTTTTCATCAAAATATATTTCTCACAAACATACAAAAAACCTCATCAAGTAAAAACCTCGAAGCACATTTGTGCATGAAAAAACCGTTAACACACCATATTAACGGCTCCATATATCACTTTAGCATTACTGCTTTTTTTAGACTTCTTTTTGATTGTTATAACAATTTTTCCTCTTTAATCCTGGAGCTTACAATTTCAAATATGAAAGAAGTTGAAGTTTCAAATTTCCCACCTTGTGTTGCGCCCACTAAAAATTTAGGTGTTTCCCCGTCTTTATCCATCAAAAGCATAGGACGTTCCAATCTTCCAAATCGGTTTAAGTTTTTTGGCGGGGTAGGCTCCTGAATATAATGTTGCATATTGAGATAAGCAATTTCCGGTTGTGACCAATGAAGTCCGTCTATTGTTGTTAAATGTAAACCATACTCATGATTGAAAAACCCCATATCACGTGCTATCATATGATATTTTCCGTTTTGTTTCCAGACAAAAGCATCTTCCAACTGCACATTATTAGGTAATGATGAGAAATCAATTACAGGATTTGAAGACACCTTTTCGTAAGGTCCCATTGGAGAATCAGCCTTTGCTAATCCATATTTTCTATTACCTCGTATGGACCCTTTTTGAGTTTCATATTCCTGAGTATTCCATGATTTATAAAACAGCCAATATTTACCATCATTCCCTTTTACAAAAGCAGGATTTGTAGTACAATGATCATCCCAGGAACCTTTTTCACCGGGAAGAAGTAAAGGATGTTCGGGTCTGGCCCAATCTCCGTCGAGATTTTTTGAAGTAGCAAGTCCTATTCTTTTAGTATTTGTTTTACCATTTGAATTCCCCATAAAGAACAAATAATATTGACCTTCTATTTCTTTGACCAAAGGATTGTGACAAGTCGTTGCATCCCAAAATTCACCACCTCTTGGAGCCAAAACAACTTGTTTGTGCTGGAATTCAGCAAAAGGAGAATCCGCTTCTGCACGGCAAATTTCAGAACTATTTAGCCAACCACCCATTCCTTTTTCTTTTTTCCATCTGGAATAAAAAAGATGAACTTTTCCATCTTTACCCCAAATTGGACAACTGCACCAAATATAATATCCTTCCAAAGAAAATGATCGCCCGATTGGTTTTAAACTGAAATAGGGCTGGTTAGAAAAATCAGATAAATCTGTAAATGACGAACCCAAAACCATAGCCAAGATTCCCAATGCTGAAGTTTGTAAAAAATCTCTACGTGTGATATTTTTGCAATCGCTCATGCTGTCTATTTAACAGCTAATTTAATACAACCATTTAAATAGAGTATCCCGTACTTTGATGGTTTATTCTTTCTTTTGAAATAATCATTAAAATAAAAAAGGCACGGATTACGAATCCGTGCCTTTAAATATCTTCGAGCAATTTATTTCTTTTTAGCAACTGTTTTCTTTGCAGCCGGTAATTTTTTTGTTGTCGTTGTTTTTTTCGCAGCGGGTTTCTTTTTTTCTGCAAAAGCTTTAGGATCTTGATCTGTAATCCATTTTTTCACCTCATCTAAAGAAATTTCTTTCAAATCTTCAGCATCATATTTTGTATCATCTTTTTTCTTTGGTATTTTGAACATTGCTTTTCCAAATTTAATAAATGGACCCCATCTACCATTTTCAAGAGATATTTTTTCTTTTTCCCACTGCTGAATATATCTATTTGCTTCCTTTTCTAATTTAGCATCAATTAATTCGTTAATATCACTTTGAGAAAGATTATCAAAATCATATTTCTTAGGAACATTCACAAAGATGCTTTGATATTTAATGAAAGGCCCAAACCTTCCTGTTCCCTTTGTTACAGGCTCTCCTTTATAAGTAGCAATCGGAGCATCTGCTTTTTTCTTTTCTCCAATAATTTCTTCCGCCCGGTTTTGATCTACAGAAAGTGGATCTTCACCTTTTGGAATACTGATATAAGTTTCACCCCATTTTACATAAGGTCCAAATCTACCAACACCTACAGAAACAGTCTGATCCTCAAAATCTTTTAAATCAAAAGGTAATTTAAATAGTTCCAATGCATCTTCAAGACTAATTGTCGCAATATTCTGACCACTCATCAACGATGCGAAAGTAGGCTTTTCCTCATCTTCGGTTTCACCGATCTGAATCATTGCCCCAAATCTTCCGATCCTTGCATGAACGTTCTTACCTGTTTTAGGATCAATTCCTAATAATCTATCTCCATTAGCACGGTCTGCATTTTCTTCGACATCTGCAATTCTAGGGTGGAATTTGGAATAGAAATCGATCATCATTTCTTTCCACTTTTGTTCTCCATTAGCAATCTCATCAAAGCTTTCCTCCACTCTCGCGGTAAACCCATAATCTAAGATTTCTTTGAAATGATCGATCAGGAAGTCATTTACAACTTCTCCAATATCTGTGGGAACAAATTTATTTTTATCGCCACCAAACTTTTCATCAAGTATTACTTTTTTGATCTTGTCTTTAACCAAGGTCATTTTTACTACTTCACGCGTTTGTGGTTCTATTTCACGTTTATCAACATATTCACGATTTTGAATAGTTTGAATTGTTGGTGCATACGTTGAAGGACGGCCAATTCCTAATTCTTCAAGTTTTCTTACCAATCCTGCTTCTGTATACCTTGCACTAGGTCTAGTGAATTTCTCAGTTGCATTAATTGTTTTATAGCTTAAAATTTCTCCTACTTTTACTTTCGGAAGTAATTTCTCATTGTTTTCTTCATCTTCCTCTTCAGTTTTCACAATGCCATAGGCCTTTAAGAAACCATCAAAAATAATAACCTCACCCTGTGCTTCAAAATTCTGAGGCAGAACAGGATTTCCTATTTCAATAACTGTTTTCTCTATCTTGGCATTTGCCATTTGAGAAGCTAGTGTTCTTCTATATATTAACTGATAAAGCTTGTTTAATTGTGCATCCCCAATACTTTTAACAGCGAAGTCGGTTGGACGAATTGCTTCGTGAGCCTCCTGTGCTGATGCTGATTTAGTGGTATAATTTCTTGGAGAAGAATATGCTGCTCCATATTCCGATACAATCTGCTTTTTGGAACCTTCAATTGCTTCCTGAGAAAGATTTACTGAGTCGGTTCTCATATAGGTAATGTACCCTTCTTCATATAGTCTTTGTGCAAGACGCATTGTATTGGTTACATTATATCCTAATCTTGATGATGCTTCCTGTTGCAATGTAGAAGTCGTAAAAGGAGCCGAAGCAGTGCGTGTTCCGGGTTTTGTTTCAACATTCAGAACTTTAAATTCCGTAGTCTTAGCTTTTTCAAGGAATTTTTCAGCTTCATCTTCTTTTTCAAAATCCTTTTTAAGTTTTGCAGCAATTTCCTGGTCTCCACTATTTAAGAAAATTCCGTCCAGCTTAAAACTTGCTTTAGGAGTAAATACTCGTATTTCTTTTTCTCTTTCAACAACTAATCTCACAGCAACCGATTGAACTCTTCCTGCAGATAATCCTGGTTTTACTTTCTTCCAAAGAACCGGAGACATTTCAAAACCTACGATCCTATCCAAAACTCTTCTTGCCTGTTGTGCATTTACTAAATTTTGGTCGATATCTCTTGGATTTTCAATGGCCTTTAGAATCGCATTTTTAGTAATTTCGTGGAAAACAATTCGTTTTCTGTTTTCCGGTTTTAATTTTAATTCATCTGCCAAATGCCATGCTATAGCCTCACCTTCACGGTCTTCATCGGAAGCTAGCCAAACTATTTCAGCTTTCTTTACGGCAGATTTTAATTCTGTTACCAATTTCTTCTTGTCAGCAGAAACTTCGTAATCAGGACTGAAGGTCTCAAGGTCAATACCCATTCCTTTTTTAGGTAAATCACGGATGTGACCGAAGCTGGATTTTACTTCGAAATCTTTTCCTAAATATTTCTGAATAGTTTTTGCTTTGGCCGGGGACTCTACGATTACTAAATTTTTCGACATTCTAAAATTTTTGCAAAAGTAAAGCTTTTTTATTAGATAGGTTTTGTTACATCTGTTTAATTTAAAAACCGGATCACCTTAAAGAAGTTCATTTTTGGGGTTTTAGACTTTTTAAACTGATTATTTTGCTGAAATTATTGCATTCAAAATGACTTTATAGAATTTTTCTTCTATCATTATAAGATCGATAAATAATAGCATAATCAAAAAAGCTGTTCCTAAAATGAAACAGCTTTTTTATTTTAAATAATATAGATAACTATTCTTTAATAATTTTAATAAAACTATCTGAATTATTAATTCTCATTAAATATGCCCCAGAAATCAATGATGAAAGATCGGTCTTCCCATCTAAAAATTTACCTGATTTCACTAACTGTCCGGACATATTATATATTTGATAATAGTAACCCTCATTATTATTTGATGCCTTAATGTGCAATTCATTTTTTATAGGATTAGGATATACGGAAACTCTTTCTTTAGCTAATATACCTTCAGCTTCATTTTCACTTAAAACAGTGGCCGCTTTTGTAACTGGCGAAGATGTAATCTGAAGCTTTGGAACCACCCCTTCTTCATTTCCATTTTCATCATATTTGATTTTTACACAACGGCAGCTCATTCCAAAATAAGGATCATTATTATCATGAAAAGCAATCATACGATTTGCACTTGAAGCTGCATCAAATAAAATACTAATTGGTCTCCCTATGTAGTTAGATACTAAAGCTCCTGTCCAAATTCCGGGATATTGAAAATTAAGCACATTGTAAGTCCCCTGTGCAGACTGATTTCCAGTCACACTCCTAAATCCTCTACTACCGGAATTGGGGTAATTTCCAGTATTGTAAGCGTAGTGGTTAAAAGTATATCCGATGGTTGAAGTGGTGCTCGGATTTCTAACCCTCACCCCTAAATAATCATTAACGATACTGTATTGAGTAGCTACATTTTTATCTTTTTTATACCAGGGTGTCATTCCAAAATCCTTACCCGATACAATGGCAACACCAGAAACATCTGGAATTCTCCAACCTGCAGGACAGGGGTCGAATACGGACTTCTGACCTCCTCTTCCCCATCTATCTGCTCCCAGATTAGGTTCAGTTGATAACCAGTCTGTCCCATTGGTATAGTTGGGTACACTACTGTTGTAAGGAGCAAAAGTACTTGGAACCATATATACAAGAGGATTCCTTACAGAATAAGATAAAACCTTTGCAATTTTATCGGATGTTTTATCTGTGTCTAATAAATTAACATTAGCCGCATAACTATTATAAGGTACTATATAATTTCCTGAAATATTATTGTAGTTTGCAGCGGTAAGAGTAGTATAGCCGACAGCTCCACTAGCTGATACATTTCCCAAAAATACATTGTAAGAAGTTCTATTATCAGCATTTTGGAATGTAGGAATGGGATCTTTTCTTCCCCATTGATAATGTAATCCTGTAGATGCCCTTATTTTTGTCAACTCAGCAGAAGTTGGGGTAAGATTATTGACTACTGTTGGAAATGCATCAATTGCTCCTAAGTTTCTATCCATAAATTCTGTCTGTAAGATCACATCTGCTTTATCTACATAATTGATATAGTTGGTCACATTTCCAACAGGTAATTCTGTAGTATATATACGACTGTTAATAGGAGTATCCGTGACCCATATATGCCAGCTCCAATAAACAGGATTAGTAATTGCACCATTATGTAGGGTAATTACAGCATTTCCACTTTGATTAGGATTAATAACAACTAAAATTTTCGTGTTGCTTAAATCACTTAAAGATCCTGGAGTAGAATTAGCAATCGTTACATTACTGATCAGATTACTATTAGTTGTCCAAAGTACATTGCCTTTCAGGTTATTAAAATTAGCAGGGCTTAAAATATCATGATTATTAAGAATCTGGCTCTGAACTGAGAACGCTTTACTAACAGGAATTTCAATAGTGGATACTGCATTAGTTTTTACTATCTGATAAGTATTAGGATTATCAATTCCTTCTCGGTACTCATCAGTAACATTTAAAAACTCAGTTGGAAAATCGTAACTATCGACAAGATATAAAGGATCTTTTATACATCTACAGCCATTAGCCTCAGAGGTATTCATGCTTGCTAATGGCATATATTGGAATCTCCCTTTTACGGTGGGGAAATTTGAATCAGGAACATCGGCCTGCCCTTTATCTGGAATCATAAATAGCCCCCTTGCAATGGTAGCTGGCGTTGTATCAAATTGTCTGGCCATAGTTGCCGTCCATATACTTGTATGATGCTGATCTGCATATTGACCAGCCTGCATATTTATAGCAATCTGACCGGTTCCTGGAAATATTCCCATATCATATCCACCTGTATCTGACAAATCAAATGCAATATTCGGATATAATTTAATACCCTGCATAAAGAGAGGCATACTTGAATCAGTGGGTTTTATAATATGATAACCATTGGATTCAAAAATATTTTTTGCCATATTGGTTCTGGTACCAAAAGGCGAGAAATCAATTCTGATATCATCGGTATAACTTGCCGAGGCCTGGTTAGCAACCAAAGCAGAGGGAATTCTCCAGCCATTTGGACATGGGTCATAAGAGGACTTATCTCGATAAGGCTGTGCTGCAGCATCAGTATTATAGTTTGTATTTAGTTTGCCCTGTGAATTATCAGACCATAAATTAAGTTCTGTAAGCTGACTATCTTTAAAATTAGATGACTTCCCAAACCAGTTAACCATTAGATTAGTATTGTTATTATAATATGCGGGACCAGAATTATCATCTTTATTTACATAGATAAGACTAAGTGGATTTCTTACCGCAAGTCTGATATTGTTCTTAACCTCAGCATCTGACAGTAATACAAATTTTCTAAGATCATCAATTTTAATAGCATTAGTAAAGTTTTTAGCACCACGATGTCTAACTCTCCCAATGGAACCTGACACTTCATAAAAATCATTACCTCTGTATACAAGGGGAGGTATTGGGTCTTTTCTTCCCCATTGATATAAAAGACCTCCATTTCTATTCCATTCTGTACCGGTTATAGTTCCGCTTACGGAGCCTAAATCCCTATCCATCCACCTCCAGTCCGAATCTGGAATAGCTTCAATAGTTCCATCATTCTTTTCTCTTGTTATACCTTCAAAACTTTTGTACGATGACCCATTTGTTGGATCATCGGTAACCCATATATGCCAGGACCAAAAAATATCACCATTTACTTTAAAAGCAATCACTGCATTTCCCTCTTTTGCTTTATTTATCGGAACTTTAATTTTTGCGTTCTGTCCAGAATCTACTACTTCTAAGGAATAACTGTCTTCACTAATGATCAATCCGGGAACATCCTCCCATAATATATCGGCTGTAAGCTTTCCATCAGGAATACCTCCGCTTCCGATATATTTGTCGCTTTCCCACATAGCATATGCTTTTCTGACTGGTATAAGGAGTCCTCCATAATTTTGACTAGGATCAAAAATATAACTATTAGGAGCTTTTGTCCAATCAACAACGGCTTTTCTGGCTTCAGATCCATTTTTATCCTTTTCTGATGAAAAGGGTCTTAAATGGTCTTGTGTTTTATTTTTATTGATGTTCTGTGAAATCGTAATTAAGGAGTCATTACTTTTAGTATAATGACTGAAAGACTTTTGAATATTTCTTCCAAATCCTGAACCGGTACCAGAATAAGCACTAATTGATACAAGGCAAAAAATTGCCATTAAATTTTTGAATACTATATTTTTCATATCCTTAGCTTTGGTGTTATTACAGCAATACAAATCTTAAGCCCTCATCAACAAATAGTGATTTATATTACTAATAATGATTTAATAGAATTATTATAATGTAAACAACACAATCCTAAAGCATTATATGTAAATATTTCATTTCTGAACCCGGACGGCGCAAAACTACAATTTTATATTAGGAAATTGTAAATAAGTTGTGTAAATTTTTATAAATAATAAAATCAAATACCCCCATACAGTAACCTTAGGGCATGAATTCATTAAAAAAGACGAAACATAATGCTTCGTCTTTTTATTAATATTGTAGAGCTAAATTAAGGTAGAATATGGTTTTTGTAAAGATCAATGGTAAACCTTCCACCAATAATATTTCTGAAACTGGAGAATACCACGAAGTTGAATATCGTTAACGCAATAATAAATGAATAGATCATTTTTTTTGTATTGTCAGAAACCACATACATTGCGTTGGGAATCAGCACAAAGGAGAAGCCAATAAATGCGCCTGCCAATCTTGATGAAAATATAGGATTATTTCTAAATATAAAATAAAGACAAATTCCAATTACTGCATAATTTCTATGGTATTCGTAGTATGGATATTTCTCTTTCATTGGAGTATCAAAAACAAACAAAAAGAATGTCAGGATCGCCATCAGGGCTTCAGGAATACCAAAGCCTCCATTCAGCCTTTGAGCGGTCTCGTCCACATATCCGTTAAAGCCTTCTACCAGCATACTGTCTGAAGCAATATTACTTAAAAAATCACCAAATACCTTATAGACCTCAAATGGAGATAAAAATATTGATCCTATAATTAATGCAAGCATGACCGTTTTATTCAATGGCACCCTTGCAAGCCAGTACATTGGTAAAAATATATAACATACATTGTGGATACCGGAAGCTATAAAGACAAACAACAAATAGTGCCACAGCTTCCTTTCTTTAATATATCTGATCGCAAAATAAATAATAAAGGTTCCTAAATTCTGTCGGATTTGCCCACTTTCTCCAATGAAGAAATTGGGAATAAACATAAACAATGTAAAAGTGAATGGATAAAAAGTATTGTCCTCAGTGTATTTGATCTTAAAAAAGATAGCAAAAATCGCTATTACCAAAGTCAACATATAGAATGGAGCATTGAATACATTGAGTAATATTTTATTGATCAATGCATATAACCATTCTATATCTACATTTTCAGAGCCTTCGATATGCAGGGCCTTCAAAAAAATACTCCAATAATCTTTTGTGTCTGAATAAATATAAATCCCTTTATAACTCCCATAATCCGGACCTACACTATCTCGAAGTCCAGCAATTATTATTAGATAAATACCTAAAAACCAAAACCATTTTTTGTCTACCTTATTTCCAAAAACCTCTTGAACGCTAAAAAATAGCATATAGATAATGGCAATTATATAATATGGGTGTAATAAACTCATGCTTGATTCAGATCATTATTAAATTGGTGATACGCAACTACAATTCCAGTAAGAATCAACGGCAGGAAAAGTCTAACCTCCCAATAAAGCCCAACCATAGTTATCATCATAAGATAAGGCAGGGAAAAAAAGAGATACTTTTTAAAAACAGCCCTATTCTCAATTGAAATACACAGCTTGTACATAAAATAGAGTACAATACATCCAAATAGTAATCCTGCTAAATTAAAAGGGCTTTCAAAGTTTCTATTAATATAAAAGCCTTCAACAAAAGTTGTTTCCTGAACAATCATTAATCTCAACCCTAAGTAAGGGATCAAAAAAGCCACTACAAGAGGGATCGTTTTCCAGATAAATTTAAAGTTTCTTTTCTTAAGGTCATCAACATTTATAAAAAGTGCTGCAAAAAAAGCAATATTTAAGCAGGCCGTTTCTCTCACAAATGTTGATAAAAAAATAACAGCAATTAAAATATAGAAATAGGCAGATTTATGCGTATGTAGGTATTTCAGTGTTAGATAAACACCTGATAAATAACAAAAAAGCGCCATCATATCGCAATTAGTAGGTGCGTACTGTGTAATTACGATAAAGAAAACTGCAAGCAAATGGATTATTCTTCTTACATTAATATTCAAAAGAGGCCCTATCGATTTCAACTTGAGAATAAAATTAAAAACAATAGAAGAAAGAACAAAGAAAAAGCTATTCATTAAAAAAAGGCCATGATAAAATGCAGTTCCGTTCTTTAAAAGAAATTTGCGAAAAAAATCTAAATAATTATTAATAATGTATCCTACGGTATCTGTAAGGTATAAACTAAGATAATTAGGGATTACCCTATAAGCATATACAGATGAGAATAGATAATCGGGGGGCTCTGGCGCTGTCTTCAGTCTTGTATAAGAAGACTCAAATCCATAATAGGACATCGAAAACAGCAATAGCGGAAGTATTATTGTAAATAAAAATCCGTTCATTTTTTCATCAAATATTTTCAACATATCAAAACAGCTTTTTATTAGGAATAATTTTGTTTTAAAATATATTATTAATAGGGAACATTTGCAAAAGTATAAGTTTTTTTCATTTTACCTAAACATTTTATTGATTTTCAGACAAAACTTAAGCGGTAAAAGTTTTGAACTAATACTTAAAAAATTAAATTTGCAAACTTGATTTTTTAACGTGATGCATCGTTTTTTTATATTTCTATATTATTTAATTTCTAAAAACAAACTCCTTTCTGTATTATTTACAGTAGGGATTACCCTTGTATGCTTATTTTTTGCATCAAAAATAAATTTTGAGGAAGACATTAATCAGATTATTCCCAAAAGTGAAAAATCTGATCTGACCGCAAAAATTCTTAAGCAACTCAATTTTTCTGACAAAATTATTGTTATAATAGAAAATAAATCTTCTGATGATAATTTCCAATTGTCCGAAACAGCAAATAGCTTTTTAGATAAGCTCTCGCCCCTGGAAAAATATATAGGAGCTATTCAGGGAAAAGTAAATGATAATGAAATCTCTGAAACTTTTGATTTTGTAAATCAAAACTTACCTTTATTTTTAGATGAGAACGATTATAAGGAAATCACCAGAAAACTGCAAAAAGACAGTATTGCAAAGCAGGTAGAAAGCAACTATGTCTCATTAGTCTCTCCTACGAGTCTTGTTACTAAAGAATTTATAAAAAAAGATCCACTGGGCATTACTTTTCTGGGCCTTAAAAAACTAAATACACTTAACATCAGTAAAGATTTTAAACTTGAAGATAATTATATTGTTACCAGAGACGGCAAAAATCTCTTACTCTTCATTGATCCTAAAAATAAAAGTAATGACACTAAAAACAATGAATTTTTTGTTGATGAACTTAATAAAATAAAAGATGATGTCAATAAAGAGTTTAAGGAAAAAACAGAAATAAGTTATTTTGGTTCTCCTGTGATTGCCGTAGCCAATGCCCAGCAGATAAAAAAAGACATCCAGAATACGGTGATGATTTCTATGACTGTTCTTTTGATCTTATTAATTTATTATTTCCGAAATTTTTTCACCCCTATTATCGTTTTCCTTCCAACTGTATTTTCAGTTCTGCTTGCCCTGCTCATATTATATTTTATTAAGGACAAAATTTCCGCCATTTCTTTAAGTGTAGGAGCAATTTTAATTGGGATCACAATTGATTATGCCCTGCATATTCTTACCCACTACAAACATAACAATAATATTGAAGAGCTTTATAAAGAGATCACTCAACCCATCATTTTGAGTAGTGCTACCACTGCTGTTTCTTTTCTTTGTCTGATCTTTGTAAGATCGGAAGCACTGAAAGATTTGGGATTGTTTGCTTCAATTACAGTAATGCTTTCTTCGATTTCAGCATTAATTATTGTTCCCCAGCTTTACCACCCGAAGGAAAAATCTGGAAAAACAAGTACTAATTTCATTGATAAGATTGGTTCTTATCCTTATGAAAAAAACAAACCACTGATCATTGGATGTTCTTTGGTAATTATTGCCTGTTTATTTGGATTCCGCCATGTAGGCTTTAATGAAGACATTGGAGATTTAAACTATATTCCTAAAGATCTTAAAATAAGTGAAGCTAAGCTACAAAAGCTTTCGGATATTACTTCAAAATCAATTTATACTATTTCTTATGGAAATTCTGAAGAAGAGTCATTAACAAGAAATACCCAATTGAATCAGTTTCTGGAAAAAGAAAAAAAAGAAGGAAAGATTTTAAGCTATAATTCTTTGGGAAATGTCGTATTATCTAAAAAAGACCAGCAAAAAAAGATCGAAAACTGGAAGAAATTCTGGGATAGCAATAAAAAAAGCCAAACGGTTTCTGAATTGATCACCAATGGAAATAAATTTGGATTCAACAATTCAGCTTTCGGACAATTTACTGATCTTTTAAATAAAAACTATTCAACTTTAAGTTTACAGGATTACGAAAAGATAAAAGCACTACAGGTTTCTGAATTTCTCAGTAATGAAAAAGGCTTTTATACTATTTCAAATGTTGTAAAGCTTGATGAAAGTAAAAGAGACGCATTCATAAAAGATGTAGAAAAGAAACATGATGCTCTGGCTATTGACCGCCAGCAAATGAATGAAAACTTTCTTGGTTTGCTGAAAAGGGATTTCAACACTTTGATCAATTATTCTTTATTGGCCATCATTCTTACGATCATTGTATTTTTCAGAAACTTTGAATTAACTGTTCTCACCATGTTTCCCATTGTATTAACAGGAATTGTGACAGCGGGAATTTTATATTTCCTGGGATTGGAGCTTAATATTTTCAGCACAGTAGTGTGTACTCTAATATTTGGGGTTGGGGATGATTTCAGTATATTCCTAACCAAGGCAATGCAAAAGGAACATACAACAGGGAAAAATGAACTCCCTACCTATAGAATCTCAATTATTCTGGCTGTCTTTACAACCATCTTATCTATAGGTTCACTGATTTTTGCAAAACATCCAGCTTTACATTCTTTAGCATTGGTTGCTCTCATAGGAATGTTTTCTGTAATCATTATTACTTCAACGCTCTACCCATTCTGGTTTAGATTTTTAATCATTAACAGAGCAAAAAAAGGACTTTCTCCTATTACATTCAGATTATTCTTACACTCCGTTGTATCATTTATCTACTATGGTTTGGGAGGATTCCTTTTCTCTCTGTTCGGAACTGTTTTTGTGAAGAACACCAAAGGGAATACACTGAGGTATATCAAAATATTTATTGCTAAATTTTTAACATCAGTTTTATACAGTAATCCTTTTGTAAAGAAAAGAGTGATAAAAAACCCTAAAGAGAATTTCAGCAAACCGGCAATTATCATCGCTAATCACACTTCTTTCCTAGATACGTTAGCTCTTGCAATGACTAATTACAAGATCATATACTTAGTAAATGATTGGGTTTACAATTCACCTGTTTTTGGAAGACTTGTAAAAGCATTAGGCTTTTACCCTGTATCCCAGGGTATAGAAAATGGAATAGATAAGTTGCGGGAAAAAGTACAACAGGGATATTCTTTAGTTGTTTTTCCAGAAGCCGAGCGTTCTTATACCAATAATATCAATAGATTTCACAAAGGTGCTTTTTATCTTTCAGAGCAGCTGGATTTAGATATTCTTCCAATGTATATTCACGGAAACTCTGAAGTATTACCAAAAGGAGATTTTATCATTTATGACGGAAGTATTACAGTAAAAATAGGAGAACGTATCCTTAAAGAAGATAATCGATTTGGAAACACTTATTCGGAAAGAACGAAAAAGATCAACGCCTATTTTAGAGTGGAGTTTGCAAAACTCAGAAGTGAGCTTGAGGATGAAAATTATTTTAAAAAGAAATTGTTTTTAAGTTTTTTATACAAAGAAAATGATATTGTAAAACAGCTTAAAAAAGATTTCACCATCAAAAAGTCGGCATACTTTGAGTTGAATAAGTACATTCCGAAAGATGCAACGATCATTCATATCGCGGATGACTATGGTCAGACTGATATTCTACTGACCCTTCAGGAGGCAAACCGGAAAATATTCAGTTTTATACATGATACTGAAAAAAGAGAAATTGCCGAACAGAATTATCTGTTAAAAAGAAGGAAAATTAATTATGTAAAAGACTTTTCAGAGATTAATAAAAAGGCTGGTATGCTTTTAGTATCTAATGAAAACTATGATCTGGGTAATCTTGCACAGCTTCCTGAAGTGATCATCTTTTTTAATATAAAAAACATATTGTTTGAAAACAGTGAATATCATTCGTATTTTAGTTCAGAATCAATTAAAATATATAAGAAATTAACAGATAAATTATAAAAGTATATTTTTGTAATCAATAAAAATGTCCATGCAGAAGAACATACTTGTCTTATACTATACACAAACGGGTCAATTAGAGGATATTGTAAAAAATATCGCTCAGCCTTTCGAGGATAAAAAGGACGACTACAACGTTACTTATTATAATATCCAACTTAAGGAGGACTTCCCTTTTCCATGGCCTGGTGATGTTTTCTTTAACACGTTTCCAGAGTCCTATTTACAGATTCCCAGAGAAATACTTCCACCTCCGGAAGAAGTTCTGAATAAAAAATATGATCTGATCATTTTTGGATATCAGGTTTGGTACCTGACACCTTCTATTCCGATAATTTCTTTCTTAAAAAGTGGCTATGCCGAAAATATTCTAAGAGACACTCCCGTAGTTACAGTTTCAGGTACCCGGAATATGTGGATGCTATCTCAGGAAAAGCTTAAAGTGTATTTAAAGAACCTAAATGCAAAACTAGTCGGAAACATTGCATTGGTAGACAGACATGATAATTATACCAGTGTTCTAACTATTTTACGATGGCTGACAACCGGAAAGAAAGAAAAATCAGGGATGTTGCCAGCAGCAGGAGTTTCAGATGAAGAAATTGCCGGAGCTGGAAAGTATGGCGCAATTATTAAAAGACATTTTGATAACAATCATTATGAAAATCTTCAGCCAGAGCTAGTCAAAAATGGCGCTGTAGAAATCAGACCTTTCCTGGTTAGGGTGGAAAAAGTGGGTAACAAAATCTTCACTGTATGGTCTAATCTGATAATCAAGAAAAAAGAGAGGCGACCATTGCTGATAAAATTCTTTAAGGTATATTTGATGGCTGCAATATGGATTATTTCCCCTATTGTTTTGGTATTTCACATACTATTAGCACCAATTTTAAGATCTAAAAGACGAAAAGAAAAAAAATATTTACAAGGAATAAATTTAAAATAAGAGATGAACGACGTATTTATAACCAAAGCTTCAACATACTTGCCAAATGAACCGGTTTCTAATGATGAAATGGAAAGTTATCTTGGTCTGGTAAATGACACTCCTTCTAAGGCGAGAGCTTTAATTTTAAGAAATAACCAAATTAAAACAAGATATTACGCATTGGATAAAAATGGGAAACCTACTCATACCAACGCGCAAATTACAGCAAAAGCTGTGGAAGGACTTTTCGATGAAAACTTCACAAAAGATGATATGCAATTGTTGTCTTGTGGAACGACTTCTGCCGATCAGATTCAGCCTTCACATTCTTCTATGGTACATGGTGAACTGAACATAGGAAAATCTATCGAAATAAATACGTCAACAGGACTTTGTAATTCAGGGATGAATGCTTTTAATTATGGATTTCTTTCTGTGAAAGCGGGTGTTCGGGATAATGCCGTTTGCGTAGGTTCTGAAAGATTCTCAGCTTGGATGACTGCAGATAAATTTAATCATGAAGCGGAAAATCTAAAATTACTGGAAGAAAGACCTATCATCGCATTTAAAAGAGAGTTTCTCAGATGGATGCTTTCCGATGGTGCCGGAGCTTTATTATTAGAAAATAAACCAAGAGAAAACAGTGTTTCTTTAAAAATAGAATTCATCGATTTTTATTCTTACGCTCATGAGATTGAAGCTTGCATGTATTCAGGTTGCGAAAAACAAGAAGATGGCAGTTTAAAATCTTGGGCAGATTATCCTTCTGATGAATGGCTAAAGCAATCTCTTTTTGCATTGAAACAAGATACAAAGCTTTTAGATCAATATATTTTAGTAAAAGGAGCAGAAAGTTTAAGAGCTTCTTTTGATAAGCATCAATTGGATCCTGACAAAATTGACCATGTTTTAGCACATATCTCTTCAGGCTATTTCAAAGATGGATTAAAAGAAGAGTTTGCTAAAAAAGGAATGGATTTCCCTTGGGAAAAATGGTATTATAACCTTTCCGAAGTTGGAAATATTGGAGCAGGTTCTATTTTTATTGCTTTGGAGGAATTAATGAATTCCGGAAAACTTAAAAAGGGTGAAAAAGTGCTTCTTTGTGTTCCTGAAAGTGGAAGATTTGCTTATTCTTGTGCATTATTAACTGTTTGCTAATGGAAATCAATCTACCAACATCAAATAAGGATTTTGTGGAGAGTCTTATTCCACAGAGATTTCCTTTTGTAATGGTGAATGAACTTTCTGAATATTCTGAAAACCATTTAATTTCAGGATTTGTTATCAAGGAGGAAAATATTTTTGTTCAGGACGGTATTTTTCAGGCGTCAGGATTAATAGAGCATCAGGCTCAAAGTGTAGCTTTACACACCGGATATAAATATTACCTATTGGGGAAAGAAGCTCCAACCGGTTACATCGGTGCCATTAAATCTTTTGAAGCTGAAGCATTACCAAAAGTTGGAGATCTATTAAAAACAGAAGTGACTATTCTTAATGAAGTGATGGGAGTGACACTAGTCAATAGCATTACCAGGTTGAATAATGTTATCATAGCAAGTTCTCAAATGAAAACTGTTGTAAAATAATTTTAATGAAAATTAAGGAAGAAAACATCATCAATATCCATCATTTTTTACCTCATCGTGAGCCAATGCTTATGGTAGATTACATTTTGGAGTTGACCAAAGAGAACGTCATTACTTCCTTTCAAATAACAACAGATAATATTTTTGTTCATAATAATGAATTTGTAGAAGCCGGATTAATTGAAAATTCAGCACAAACCTGTTCATCTATTGTCGGACAAAGTTTTTTTGAAGGTCCGGATGCAGAAACAAAGGTGATTGGTTTTATAACGAACATCAAAAAGATTGAAATTTTTTCATTACCGAAAGTAGGTGATACCATTATCTCAAAAGCATCACTTATTTCTCAATATGAAAACATTTGTAATATTTTTTGTGAAACTTATAATAATGACGAATTATTGATAAGAGCTGAAATCAATTTGTTTATTCAAAAAGTACAATAATAAAGTAAAGGATGAAAAAGCAAGATCTCCCACAAGATGAAAGTAATCTGAAATCAGCGAACATGACCGAGGTAGTATATGTTACTGATGAAAATGATAATTATACAACAGCCAACAGCATTGGCTGGGAAGCGAAGAAATTGGCTTTAGACGAATCTATGTCTCTCATTAATGAGAGAATAGAAGAAGCCAGACAAAATGTTGCTGATCAAATAGCAAGTCCTATTATTTATTTTATGGAATTAAATAAAATGGACCTGAGTGTACTTTCTGCCTACGTTGGAATATGGCAATGGCGGGTAAAAAGACATACTAAACCAAAAGTATTTAAAACACTAAGTGATACTGTGCTGAAAAAATATGCTGATGCATTTGAAATCACAGTATCGGAATTAAAGAATTTCGATGGAAAATAATGAAATGAAGCATAAACTTTATGTGTAATTCCATCTGACCAAGAAATCGTAAAAAATGTACAGATGAAATTGAATTTTGAACACCATCAAACTGCCCATTGCGAAAACGGTGTTGCCTCTAATTTATTACTCTACAAAGGTATAAAACTAAGTGAACCTATGATTTTTGGAATAGGTTCAGGGTTATTTTTTGTGTATTTGCCTTTCTTAAAAGTAAATTTTGCACCTGGTTTTAGCTATCGCCCAATGCCCGGAGCTATTTTCAGTAAGGCAGCAAAAAGATTGGGTATTAAAATTAAAAGACAAAAGTTTTCTAATCCTAAAGATGCACAATTAGCATTAGAAAAGAACTTACAAAATAATATTCCCACCGGACTTCAGGTTGGGGTTTTTAATCTCACCTATTTTCCGGAAGAGTACAAATTCCATTTCAATGCTCATAATCTGGTAGTTTATGGAAAAGAGGATGGGAAGTTCTTAATCAGTGATCCTGTTATGGATTATGTAACGACCCTTTCTGAGGCAGAGCTTGAAAAAGTAAGATATGCGAAAGGGGCATTACCTCCAAAAGGTCATATGTACTACCCTGTTTATATTCCTGAAAACACAAATGTAGAAGAGGCAATAAAAAAAGGAATAAAAGATACCTGTAAAAATATGCTTGCTCCCGTTCCTCTTATTGGAGTAAGGGCCATGAGATGGGTGGCGAAAAGCATTCCAAAATGGGCCGATAAAAAAGGAACGAAAGTTACCAATCACTATCTGGGACAGTTAATAAGAATGCAGGAAGAGATAGGAACCGGAGGCGGAGGTTTCAGGTTTATTTATGGTGCATTTTTGCAGGAAGCAGCAGAGATTCTTAAAAACGATCAATTAAGGGAACTCTCAAAAGAAATTACTGCAATCGGAGATCTTTGGCGTGACTTTGCAGTGGATATTGCCCGGGTTTATAAGAACAGAAATTCGAAAAGCAATATTTATCAGGAGCTTTCAAAGTCAATGCTACATATTGCGGACCTGGAAGAAGCTTTCTATAAAAAATTAAGAAAAGCGATCTAACATGGCAGACCATATTATTGAGATTAAAAATCTATATAAAAAGTATAAGCATGCAGAAGAATTTTCTGTAAATGACATCTCATTGAATATTGAAAAAAATGAGATCTACGGAATATTAGGGCCAAACGGAGCTGGTAAGACAACTTTGATTTCTATGCTTTCAGGATTGATAAAACCAACATCAGGGCAATTTAAAATCAATGGTCTATCTCCTCAAAAAGACAGCTTTAAAATAAAACAGATTATTGGTATTGTTCCACAGGAATATGCACTTTATCCTACTCTTACGGCTAAAGAAAATCTGATGTTTTTCGGAAGTTTATATGGTTTAAAACATAAAAAACTTCATAAAGCCATTGATGAATCATTAGAATTAATGGGTTTGTCAAAGTTTGCAGATAAAAAAGTAGAGCAATTTTCGGGAGGAATGAAGCGCCGTTGCAATCTTATTGCCGGAACTCTACACAATCCAAAAGTACTTTTCCTGGATGAACCAACAGTGGGTGTTGATGTTCAGTCCAAAAAAGTAATCATCGATTTCCTTCAGGAACTCAATAAAAATGGAACCTGCATTATTTACACTTCCCATCACCTTTCTGAAGCGGAAGAATTTTGTACAAAGATTGCGATTATAGATAAAGGGAAAATCCACGCTGTCGGAACCCCGGAAGAACTCGTATCACAAATATCCAGTGCTGAAAACCTGGAAGATGTTTTTATTTCATTAACCGGAAAAGAATTAAGAGATGTTGTTGTATAAATTGTGGCGAAGCTTTGTAAAAGAAATTCTTTTATTAAAAAGAGATATCGGAGGTATCGTCATTATTTTTGTAATGCCTTTATTGTTGATTGTAACAATCACCTTAATTCAGGATTCTACATTTAAAAATCTTGAAGGTTCAAAAATCCCTATTATTTTCATTGATCAGGATAAATCTGAAGTTTCCCAAAATATAAAAAAGGAGCTTGAAAACAGCAAAACTTTCCAGTTACTAACAAATTACGATGAAAAATCTGCTCAGGATGCCGTTTTTTCAGGAAAGTATCAGATGGCTATTGTTATTCCTAAAAACTTAACAAAAGATCTAAATTCCAATATCGAATCTAAGGTTCAGACCATTGTCAGCTCTTTTGGATTAGAAGCGGATTCTGCATCTATTAAAAAACACGTTTCAAAAGCTAAAGAAATTCATTTGTATTTTGATCCAGCTACCAATGCGGGTTTCAAAAACTCAGTAATGAATTCTGTAAATAAAATGGTTTTTGAGATTGAAAACAAAAAGATATACAAAGCTTTTCAGGATCAATTAGGAACCACCGAAAACATGGCGGAAAACCAAAATCTGATCAGCTTTAAGGAAATCACACCCTCAAAAGGAAATGTCGAAATCATTCCGAATTCTGTTCAGCATAATGTTCCTGCCTGGACACTTTTTGCAATCTTCTTCATTGTAGTTCCTCTTTCTATTAATTTAGTTAAAGAAAAAAGCCAGGGCACAAGCGTAAGAGCCAGAGTGAGTCCTACTCCCTATTACATTCATATTTTGGGCAAAACATGCACTTACCTTATCATCTGTATGATACAGTTCTTACTCATGGTAGCAGTTGGAATGTATCTTTTCCCTTATATGGATCTGCCGGCTTTTGATGTTTCAGGAAAAATGTTTCATCTTATTATTGTAACATTATTTGCTGGATTGGCAGCTATTGGTTTTGGTGTTTTATTGGGAACAATTGCCGACACTCAGGAACAGTCTGCCCCTTTTGGCGCCACTTCTGTTGTCGTATTAGCGGCCATAGGAGGAATTTGGGTTCCTGTTTTTCTGATGCCTGAATTCATGCAGCATGTTGCAAAGTTCTCCCCTATGAACTGGGGATTAAATGCTTATTATGATATTATTCTAAGAAATAGTGGAATTACTGATATAGCTAAAGAACTCATTTTATTATTTTTATTTTATATCGCAATGGTCACAATTTCTATTTTTTACGAAAGGAAACAAAATGCAGTCTAAAGAAAAAAACATTAGCGTTTCTGAGGAAATCAGAGTAAGATTCAATGAAACAGATCCTTTAGGAATTGTCTGGCACGGGCATTATATTGTCTATTTTGAGGATGGAAGAGAAGCATTTGGAAGAGAACATGGACTGTCTTATCTGGATATTCAGGAAGCAGGTTACTTAACTCCTATCGTCAAAAGTACTTGTGAGCATTTTCTACCTTTAAAATATGGAGAAACTTTCAGGATCGAAACTACCTTCGTTAATTCAGTTGCAGCAAAATTAATTTTCAAATATGAATTGTTTAACCATGAAAATAAACTGGTTTGCAGTGGTGAGACCATTCAGGTGTTTTTAGATTCTGATGGGAATTTATGTCTGTATAATCCAGCGTTTTTTCAGAACTGGAAGGATAAAATGGGACTTTTATGATGAAAGAAATCTATATTACAGACTATAACTGCGTCACTCCACTTGGAATGAATGTAACGGATAATTGGAATGCTCTACTACAAAACCAATCTGGAGTAGCACTGCACAAAATTATTAAAAATCAGGAGCCTTTTTATGCTTCAATACTAGATACAGAAAAATTAGAAGAAGCATTTAATAAGAACTTTTCCGATCAAAATTTTACGAGATTAGAAAAAATGTTTTTGTTATGCCTAAAACCTTTGGTTGAAAAACATAACATTACACATGATACTGCTTTTATTTTGTCTACTACAAAGGGGAATATCAGTTTACTGAAAAATCAATCTTCTTTACCGGAAGGAGTTTTCCTTTCTGCATTAGCGCAAAAAATTGCTGATTTTTTTGGATTTAAAACTAAACCCATTGTAGTTTCTAACGCTTGTGTTTCCGGAGTAATGGCTCTTGCTGTTGCTAAAAATTTAATTCAAGCTGGGAAATATAAAGATGCTTTTGTCATCGCTGGAGATGAAATCACTGAATTTGTAATTTCAGGTTTCAATTCTTTTCAGGCTATAGGAGCAGAACCTTGCAAACCATATGATAAAAACCGTAACGGAATAAATATTGGTGAAGCAACAGCTGCAGCTTATATTACAGGAGAGAAAACTGAAAACGAAAAATTTAGGTTTAAAGTTACAGGAGATTCTTCTATCAATGATGCCAATCATATTTCTGGCCCATCAAGAACTGGAGAAGGATTATATGTAAGTATTAAAAATGCAATGACAGAAGCTAAAGTGAGTGCAAACGACATTGACTTTATTTCTGCACATGGAACGGCAACATTATATAATGATGAAATGGAGGCTATTGCATTTAACAGAATGGGATTACAGAATACACCTTTAAATAGTATGAAAGGATTCTATGGACATTGTTTAGGGGCGTCCGGTTTATTAGAAAGCATTATTTCTATGGAGAGTGCTCAACACAGCATTCTGATTCCGTCTAAAAACTTTGAAGAAATGGGAGTTTCCCTACCTTTGAATATTATAGAAGAAAAGCAACCTGCAACAATCAAATATATTTTGAAAACGGCGTCTGGCTTTGGAGGTTGTAATGCAGCAATTGTCTTAGAAAAATGTTAAACCCGGAAAAAATGAAGAAAGACGCTACTTGTACTATAGAAAATTCAACCATCACGGTTAACGGAAATATTATTTTTGAAAGCAGGGATACAACATTCCAGGAGTTTGCAAAAGAAGCTTATAAAAGTCTTGATATGAATTATCCCAAATTTCATAAAATGGACTCCTTAAGCAAATTGGCTTTTTTGTCTGCTGAAATGCTGTTGAAAGATCGGGACAACAATGGTACTGCATTGGTTTTTGCTAATAAATCCTCCAGCCTAGATACCGATTTTAAATATCAGGACAACATTAACTCCGAGAATAACTACTTTCCAAGTCCGGCTGTTTTTGTTTATACGCTACCCAATATCTGCGTAGGGGAGATAAGTATCAGACATCAAATGCAAACTGAAAATGCTTTTTTTGTTTTGGACGAATTTGACGAAAAATTTTTAACCGATTATGCCACCCAAATCTTACAGACTAAAAAGGCAGAAAAGGTATTATGTGGCTGGGTAGAACTATATCAGGAAAGTTATAAAGCTTTTGTATATTTGCTAACCTTGTGAAAAAAATAAAAATGTAACAGTCTAGCAATGTAACAATCCAATAAAGAAAATACGAATTGGTGCATTCTACACTACAATTAATATATTATGGAAAATTTAAAATCAGAATTAAAACACAAAATCATAGAAGTTCTTAACCTTGAAGACATTTCAGTGGAGGAAATCAAAGACACAGATCCATTATTTGGAGGGGGATTAGGACTGGACTCTATTGATGCTTTAGAGCTGATTGTTCTTCTTGACAAAGACTACGGAATAAAATTAGCTGATCCAAAGAAAGGAAAAGAAATTTTTCAATCGATCGATACGATGGCAAAATTCATCGAAGAAAACAGAACAAAATAATTAATGGGTCATAAAATTGCCATAACAGGAATGGGCATTATTTCTTCTATCGGTAACAATGTAGAAGAAAATTTCACCTCTTTACAATCTGGTAAGCATGGTATTTCAGATATTCAGTTATTTGAGACCCGTCATGCCGGAAAAATAAAAACGGGTGAAATAAAACGTTCTAATGAAGAACTTGTACAACAGCTTCAATTAAATGAAGACAACAATGTAACAAGAACCTCTTTATTAGGAATGGTTGCTGCAAAAGAAGCTGTAGAAAGTGCTGGGATTTCAGATATTAATGCCTACAAAACAGGTTTCATCTCTTCCACAAGTGTAGGAGGAATGGATATCACCGAAAAATATTTCTATAACTACGAAGACTTTCCTGAAAAGCAAAAATATATCGATTCTCATGATGCAGGAAATTCCTCATTAGCAATTGCAGACTTTCTGGGTCTGAAAGGAATGGTTTCTACCATCAGTACAGCTTGCTCTTCGGCAGCTAACGCGATTATGATGGGAGCAAAACTTATTAAAAATGGGGTTTTGGATCGGGTGATTGTCGGTGGAACAGATTCACTTTCAAAGTTTACTCTGAACGGATTTAATACCCTGATGATCCTCACTGATTCCTATAACACTCCTTTCGATCAAAATAGAAAAGGATTAAATTTAGGTGAGGCTGCCGCTTTTCTGGTACTGGAATCCGACGAATTAGTAAAAAAGGAAAATAAAAAAGTGCTGGCTTACCTTTCCGGATATGGAAATGCAAATGATGCTCATCATCAAACCGCGTCTTCAGAAAATGGACAGGGGGCATACTTAGCAATGCAACAGGCATTACATGTTTCCAAACTTCAACAAGAACAGATTGATTATATTAATGTTCATGGAACGGCAACCCCCAATAATGACCTGTCAGAAGGAATTGCTATGATCCGGATTTTTGGAGAAGGAAACGTCCCTGAATTTAGTTCTACAAAGGCATTCACAGGGCATACCCTGGCTGCCGCTGCAGGAATTGAGGCCGTGTATTCTATTCTGGCTATGCAACACAGCCTTATTTTTCCAAATTTGAACTTCAAAAATAAAATGGAAGAATTTGATTTAACTCCGGTCACAGAGCTTAAGGAGAAAAACATCGATCATGTGCTGTCCAATTCATTTGGGTTTGGAGGAAACTGTTCAACCTTAATCTTCTCAAAATCATGAAAGTAGTTTACATCAATAGTGCTTCATGTATTTCTGTTCAGGATACTTTAAACGAAAATTTTTTCTATAATCTGAAACCTGAAAATTCAACTCAGATTGTAAAAACAATTGAACCCAATTACAAAGAGTTCATTCCTCCTGCTATGATCAGGAGAATGTCTAAAACCGTAAAGATGAGCTCAGTAGCTTCTCAGCACGCATTAAAAGAGGCTGGAATTGAAAAGCCAGATGCTATCATTGTAGGTACAGGGATGGGGTGCTCCCAGGATTCTGAAAAGTTTTTAAAAAACGTGATCGACAATCAGGAAGAGTTTTTAACACCTACCTATTTTATTCAATCAACTCATAATACAGTCGCGGGCCAAATTGCTTTAGCTCTGCAATGCCATGCTTATAATTTCACTTATGTGAATACTTCTTCATCCTTAGAATTTTCTCTTTTGGACGCTAAACTCCAAATCCTGGATGATGAAGCAGAAAATGTTTTAGTAGGATCTACGGATGAACAGACGGAAAGAACGATGGAGCTTTATAAACTCCATAACATCATTAAGAAAACTGAGGATCTACCTCTCGATTTTTTAAACTCACAAACTCAAGGTGTAATCTGGGGTGAAGGTTCTAGCTTTTTTGTTATTGGTAAAAACCAGACGGAAAATTCATATGCTCAGGTTAAGGACATTCAAATTATTAATACCTTAGAGGAGAATGAGGTTCAACGATTTATTGAAAACTTTCTGACGAAAAATAACTTAACCCATAAAGATATTGATGCTGTAATTCTTGGACTCAGTGGAGATCAGAAATCAGATATTTATTATAAAAAAGCAATGGATGTATTTGCAGAATCTGCATTATTATATTATAAACATTTGAGTGGAGAATTTAATACGGCCAGTGGTTTTTCGACATTTATGGCTTGCCATATCCTCAAAAATCAACATATTCCGGAAGTAATGAATATTCAACCGGTAAAAAAAGATCATATTAAAAATATCCTCTTATACAATCATCTTTTAGGAGACGATCACAGTTTGGTACTATTGGGAAAAGTTTAGTCTGGCTGAAAAACAAAATTGATATTCAAAGATTAATCTAGATTTCACGTTTCACTCTGAATAACATCAATATAAAATACAAATCTAAAAATATAAAAGGTGAAACATTATCCATTTATCCTATTTTATCTTTTCTGTAATGTGTTTATATATGCGTTTCACGGGAGTTTCTGGGTCTATATATTTTGTTTCCTGGCTTTTTCGGCTGTTGTTGTCTGGGGGTCATTTGATATTCAATTAGGATATTTCGTAAACAGCATTACCCATAAAAGAACAAGAATAAAAGAAATTGCTCTTACTTTTGATGACGGACCGACAGAATTCACTCCCAGATTTTTAGATTTACTTCAGGAACATCAGATAAAAGCGACTTTTTTCTGCATTGGAAAACAGATTGAAAAATACCCAGAAACCTTTCAAAGAATTATTGCTGAAGGCCATTGTATTGGAAATCACACCTACTCACATTCTAATTCAACGGGGTTTTTATCTACTGTAAAAATGATCGAAGAGATCAAAAAGTGTGATGAGGCAATTGCTTTGGCGGGAAATAGGATGACCTATTTATATAGGCCTCCATTTGGAGTTACCAACCCATCAATAGCAAAGGCTATCAAAAGAACTGGTAAAAAAAGTATTGGATGGAATATCCGCTCTTTAGATACGGTGATTGATGACAAAAAGAAGATCTACAAAAGAATTACTGGAAAAATAAAACCCGGTGGCATTATTCTTCTCCATGATACTTCTGAAAAGACTTATAACGTTTTGGTAGATTTATTGCTATTTTTGAAGGATAAAAAGTATTCAACTTTTACCATCGATTCAATTATAAAATCAAAGAAAAATGATTAAACATATTGCTTTCGGAGCATTTTTATTAGTTTCCAGTTTCTTTTTTGCACAAAATACGGCAATGACAGGATCTGAGGCAAAAGCATTTGTAACGAAAGTATCTTCAGAAACTCAGCAAATCAAAACATTGCAGAGTGATTTTACACAAACAAAAAAAATGGACTTTTTAGATAAAAACATTGTTACTTATGGTAAAATGTCTCTAAAATCTCCGAATATGCTTAGCTGGAAATATACAAAGCCTTATCAGTACAGTATTGTTTTTAAAGAAAATAAAATCTTTATCAATGATCAGGGAAAGAAATCCTCTGTTGATGCAAAAAGTAAAACTTTCGAAAAAATCAATAAATTAATTGTAGGAAGCTCTAACGGAAAAATGTTTACTGATCCTGAATTTACAGTAACTTACTTTAAAAGTACCAATTATAATATTGCGAAGTTCACTCCCAAATCTGCTCAGTTATTAAAATATATCAGACAGATCGAGCTGTATTTCCCTAAAAACGAATCTACTGTTGCACAGGTTAATATGTTGGAAGCATCTGGGGATACTACGAATATTGTTTTCAAAAACACGAAGATCAATGCGCCGATTTCTGCTTCAGAGTTTTCTCTATAGTATTCTTTTTTTATTGTTTATATCCTGTAAAACCTATCAGCTTACAGATGTAAAAACGATTCCTAATTCCGAGAAAGAAATTGAAAACTTATACTTTTCTTCTAAAGAAGATTACGTCTATAAATGTCAGATCGATATTTATAAGAACCATATCAGTGGAATTTTGATTGTTAAAAAAATAAGTAAAACAAAGCACCGTGTTGCATTAACTTCAGATTTTGGAAATAAACTTATCGATTTTGAAATCTCTGATCAGGATTTCAAGATTAATTATATCATTCCTGATTTAGATAAAAAAATCGTTAAAAATTTTTTACGAAATGATTTCCAGCAACTTTTGAAACAGAAATATCCTGTAAGTGAAAGTTTCGAAAATACCAATTCAAGGATTTATCTTTCTCAGACGGATGATAAAAAGTATTATCTGTTCTTTAATAAAGAAAATGGTTTACTCAGTCAGATCATGTTTACTAAGAATAATAAACCAAAAATCGATTTTAATTTTGAGGCAAAAAAACATATATTCGCGGATAGTATAAATCTTCAACACAAAGATTTTAAGATCAATATAAAGCTATTTCAAATAACAGAAACCGAGTAAAAAATGCAGACCATTCTTACAGACTTTTACACCTTACAATCTTACGAGAAAGCTGAAAACGGAAGTTTCATTGCAAACATTACGTTAAACAAGGATCACGATATTTTCAAAGGCCATTTTCCAGGAAATCCGGTAACTCCCGGAGTATGTATGATGCAGATTGTAAAGGAACTTACTGAAGAGTTTACGGGTTTAAAATTATTTTTAAAAACGGCTTCCAATGTGAAGTTTATGGCGATCATTAATCCGTTTGAAACTCCAGATCTGATGGTACAATTGGACATCAATGAAACCGAAGACGAGGTTAAAGTAAAAAATACAACTTTATTTGGCGAGACAATTGCATTAAAAATGTCAGTTAATTATAAAAGACAAACTTTATGAAACTGATCTTATCATTGGTAACAGCTTTTCTTTTTTTCTTTCAATCTTCAGATTTAGAGACCTTAAGAAATAGCTATGCGAAAGCAAATCAATCCAACGCCAATATACAGGCTTTCATCAGTGTGGCTGAAAAACAGTCTTCATCAGATCCTATCATTTCTGGTTATAAAGCAGCAGCACAAATCATGGCAGCTAAAGTAACCACGGAAAAAGGAAAGAGGAAATCATTTGTAAAAACAGGGGCAACAAGTCTTGAAAGTATTATAAAAAGTAATCCTAATAACATTGAATTAAGAGTGATCCGCTTAAGCGTTCAGGAAAACATTCCTAAAATCGTTGGATATCATTCCAGTTTAAAAGATGATAAAGCATTCATTTTGAGCAACTACAGCAAACAAAGTTCGGCTTTAAAAAGCTATGTTCAGAAATTTGCAGCACAGTCTAAAACTTTTACCTCTGCAGAAAAAGCTTCGCTAAAATAAAACAATGACCCTTCCTGAAGTACAAAATGCAATTTCCGAAAAGAAAATTTGTATTTTAATTCCCACATACAACAATGAAAAAACTCTAAACAGAGTTATTGATGGAGTATTGGGCTATACCCCTGATATTATTGTCGTTAACGACGGCTCTACCGACTCTACGACTCAAATATTAAACAGTTATCCCGAGATCACGATCATCTCATTACAAGAAAACAAAGGAAAAGGAAATGGTTTAAAAACAGGATTCAGAAAGGCAAAACAATTAGGCTATCGTTATGCTATAACCATAGATTCTGATGGGCAACATTACCCTGATGATATTCCGGTTTTTGTTGAATCCCTAATGAATGAGAAGGAAGATGTTTTATTGATCGGTAATCGAAATATGTCTCAGAACGGTATTCCAAAGAAAAGCAGTTTTGGAAATCGTTTCTCTAATTTTTGGTTTTGGTTTGAAACAGGCATTAAATTAGAAGATACCCAATCTGGATATCGTTTGTATCCTTTGCTCAAAATTCCTAAAAAATATTTTACCCCAAAATTTGAATTTGAAATTGAGATCATAGTCAGATCAGCCTGGAGAAACATTCCCGTTAAAAACGTTCCCGTTAAGGTATTGTATGATCCAGCAGAAAGGGTTTCACATTTCAGACCCTTTAAGGATTTCACAAGAATAAGTATCTTAAACACTATTCTTGTCAGCATCACTTTAATATATATTATACCAAGAAACTTTATCAATAATTTCAGAAAGAAAAGTTTTAAAAGATTCATCAAAGAGGATGTTCTGGAGAGTGCGGGCACCAATCGTATTAAGGCATTTTCTGTTGCAATGGGTGTTTTTATAGGACTATCTCCTTTTTGGGGATTTCAGACCCTATTGGTTATTTCACTGTCTGTTCTTTTTAAATTGAACAAGGTATTAGCCTTCGTTGCATCTAATGTTAGTTTACCACCTTTTATTCCATTTATTATTGCAGCTTCATTATTTATAGGAGCCCCTTTTGTGCATGGAGACAGTAATATCCTAAATCAGGAATTAAATTTTGATTTAATAAAGAATAATCTGCTTCAATATGTGATCGGAAGTATCATTTTAGCGACAACAATGTCTGTGCTTTCAGGAGTAGCTGTTTTCCTTTTCTTGAATAAATTTGATCCGGAAAAAGACTAATTCTTTAATCAAAAAAACTGCAAAGCCTTTCGACCTTGCAGTAATAGTTATTATTAACTGATCATCTTCTATTTTTTCGTCACTTTCTGAGAATATGTTTTACCATTCTTATCAATTAAAACAAGTATGTAAACACCTGAAGTTAATTGTTTAATTGAAATTGAATTTCTTTCTACCTTTGTCTGTAAAGCAATTCTACCACTTAATTCGTACAATTTTGCCTCTACCGGGCTAAAATCATTTTTAGATTTAAAGTTGATCATATCTTCACTTGGATTTGGATAAACAGTAAATAAATCCTCTGTATTCTGAACTTCTTTTACACCCAGATGTGTTCCTTCAACAACATGCAATGTTGTATTGGGTGTCACATTATATAGGGTATCAACCAAACCTGAAGGCCATTTTATAACGACTTTCGTAATGGCACTTGCCTGACCAATTCCGAAATGGGTATTCAATGTATTCATATTCTGGAATCCTACACCACTTTGTACATCACGAATTTGTTTTCCCCAGGCACCATAGATCTCTACTCTTGCACCAATTCCATTTCTGTTACTCTGAGTTCCTTGTAATGTTACCTTTAGCCATTTATTGGTGTTTCCATCGTTCATCATAACCGTATTGCCATTTTGGATATCTAAAAAACCATCGTTATTAAGGTCTCCAATTGGTCTGTTATCATAATCTAAACTATAGGGAGTAAGATTGGGAGTAAATTTAAATCCTCCATCGCCAAACATAATTGTATTACCTGCCCCCAGAACGTCAAGAAATCCGTCATTATCAAAATCGTACGCAACGTATTCTCTGCTTAAGCTATTAACAACATCATATCCCGAACCTATAGAAACATCTGTAAAAGTTCCATTGCCATTATTTTTCATTACTTTACTGAGACCATTAGCAATTGAATTTATTCCTACGACAGCGTCCATCCAACCGTCATTATTAAAATCTCCCCAAGCTGAAGACCATGTCTGCGTCGGGTTGGCCATATTTGCAGCAACAGCAACATTCGTGAAAGTTCCATTACCATTATTCCTAAGCAATTCATCTATATTTCCACCAGGCCCAGAGCCCCCACCACTGCATTTTGCAATATACATATCCATATCTCCATCATTATCATAATCGATCCAGATAGAGCCGTAATTTCCTCCTGAAGGAAAATCGCCTAATCCTCCCTGATTATGGTTCATATTCGTCCCATCATTTATATAAAACCTGTTTGGGGCATTGTCATCACATACAAAAGCATCTAGTTTGCCATCTTTATTAATATCTATAAAGTTTGTACGCTGTGTTAAAAATGACTGAGGTTTTCTATCAGAAGTATACCCTGTTCCGTCAGCATTAGCTTTTACAAAAGCAATTCCACTCCCTGAACCATAGATCAGATCATTAAAACCATTATTATCATAATCTCCGGCAGCAATACTCCAGGTAGGCTGTACTACCGTATTGGGAATTGTATAAGTAACATTACTAAATCCACCTCCCGATTGTTGATAGGAGATCACCATTTGGGTATTATTTACAACAGACACAATATCATCCAAATAATCGCCATTCATATCAACTATACAGTGATTAAAGTTTCCCGCTACACTTACTGGTAGGGCTGTAAACGAAAGTCTATTGATCACAGGTGCTGTTTCAACTACTGTAAAATTAAAACCTGAGCTAGACCATCTGTTATCAAAGACAATATAATATGTAGTTCCTGCCAATGCTGTAAAAGAAACCTGTGACGAATTTCCTGAAAAATCATCATTCGCTGTTACACAGGTTAATGTTCCACAACTTCCTTTATATACCATCAGCCTCGTATCTGTATTTTGTCCTGCAATTACTGTAGAAACGGTAATGGTCTTATCTTGGACAGGGATATATTTGTACCATAATCCTGCAGTTCCAGGGCTTCCTAAAGAGCATGCTGTGGTAGGAGCCGTCCCAGTAATACTCGGTGCAGTATGTGTTCCAAGGGTAAGGTTCACTGCAGAAGCACACGTTAATTGTGCTATTCCCCATGTTATATTGAATAATAAAACAAAAAAGGATAAATTTTTTCTCATATTTTCTTCATTTTAGTTGTTATTAATTTTACGGACAGTTTTGATTCAGGGAATTAATCCACTGATTTAGGAGTGCCACTCCCTCATCATGTACTATAGTTCTTCCTAATAAAGGCATTCTGTTGCTTTCATTTACAGAATTGAGTCTAAAACTCATAACCGATTTATTGTGGTTTCCGGGAGTTATAATTTTTTGTAGTGACGCATCGATAGGTTCATCAGCCAATACACAAACACCCATATTTGTTAAGTTTGTTGTTTTACTAAAGCTTAATCTGATAGCACGATAATCACAACGTGCATTCTGCTGATGACAGTGCGCACAATTGGCATCTAAATAGGACCGTAATCGGATGTCTATAGGCTTGCTCGTATCTTTATAATTAACGGTGGAAACAATATTAGAGGGATAGCTAACCAAATAACCTTCATCCACTAATTTTTGCAGTTGATTTTTAACTCCGCCGGAGTAGCTATAGGCTGTATTAAGATTTTGCGGCTTCACACCAATAGGAATTGGTTTATTATCCAATTTATGGCAAGCATAACATTCTGACTCAGATGGTATTCTGTAATCAATTGTCATGACGTCATTATTTTCTTTTTTGAAGGTTAAATTTTTAGAGCTACCACTTGTAAAATCAGTTCCCGTAACTAAATTAGCTTCAGTCTGGTCATCGTTCCACAAGTATTCCGCAAACACCCAGCCACTTGATTTTCTAATCATTAGTCGAGTTTCAAGTATCTTCGTTGTATTGTTGGGCTGTACTGTATTATAATAAAAACTTTTTATTAAAACAGTTCCCACAGGAAAGTTCAGTGTCTTATCGTCCGCATCGAAAGTAGCTTTTACTCCATCGGGCATCCAGATAAATCTCTTTTTTAAAGCGTAATCCGTGAAAAGTGAGCTTGCAGGTTCATAAGGTATTACCTCATTAGATGGGGTTAAATCTTTTAAGTCTCCGGTGAAGAAAGAATAGGTAGATAATTTAGCATAAGGAACTGCATTAATATCAAAATTAACAAAAGAACTTTCGCCCGGTACTCCTTCTATTCTATCATCATTTTTACAAGAAAATAGTACAATTAAACATAAGAGAGATAAAAAGTAGATTTTTTTCATTCATTCAATAATTTTAGATAACGAATATAAATAATAAAGCGATATATCGCCAAATATTTTGCATCTAAAAAAGCAAATCAATTAAAATAAAACAACAAAACCTACCAAATAAGATGAATTTACCAACAAAACATACGCGAAGATCTAAAAAAAGCAATTATAAAAAAATGTTAAAAAATAAATAAATAAATATTAAAAAAGCATATTAAAAGTAGATTATAATATTTAACCTTTTCAGTTTATTTTTAACATAAATTAGAATTATTTTGTAAATTAGTAACAGACTAGAGAAATAAGTTCTTTGTAGTATAAATATCGTTTCCAGTAAGGCGTACAATGAATTTAGTTGGCTTCATTTTTGCAATTTTATGATAAAAAATATTAAAATTATGGCATGTGTCTATTGTTAAAGGTAAAATATAAGGGATTATTTCAGTGGCTTTTAATAATTTCAGTTTTAGTTTTTCTGAACGGTTGTAATAAAAAGAATAATATTACTTACATAAACCTTGCTTTAAACAAAAGTGACAGACTTAGATTAGAGGGAAAAAAGGAAGAGGTCATATCTGTGAATAATGAAATAATCAAAGTTTCAAAAGAAGAAAATTATAAAAAAGGAGAAGCTTTAGCATATATAAATCTTTCAAATATTTTTGGAACCATTGGAAATTATAAATTAAGCCAACATTATTTAAAATTAGCTGAAAAAATAGCTTTCAGAATCAACGATGACTTTGTCTATACCAGATTATACCATGAATATGGGCAAATGAATTATGTCATAGGATTGATATCAACCGCTTTAAAGTACAATTCTAAAGCGATCTATTATGGTAACAAATTAGATGAAAAAGGATGGCTGTTAGGGAATATATATGACCAGAGAGCTGATTTTCTGCTTGATAAAAATAAAGATTCTGCCTTCATCTACTATCATAAAGGATTTGATGTAGATCCTTCTGCTCTTAATAGTGCGTTAATAGGTAATTATCATCTACGACAGACCAATAATCTGGATTCCGCTTCATTTTATATTAATAATGCACTCATACTATTAAAAAAGAAAGATAATTTAACAACCCGACCTGGTATTATTTACTTTTATTATGCTGAATTGTGTTTTAAACAAAAAGATTATACAAAGGCTTTAGAGTTTTATGAGAAATCTCTTGTAATCTTAAAGAAGACAAGAAGAATTAATAAACTGCCTGAAGTCTATCAAAAAGTTGCATTAACGTATAAAAAACTTAATCGATTTGAAAAAGAGAATGAGTATTTAACAAAATATAATCAACTGAATGACAGCTTAAATAAATCCGGAAATGAAGCAATAGACATTTCAACGAGCGAAGCAATAGAAAATAATAACTCTTCGATTACTAAACACTCTACACTCTATCTTATCATATTTTTTTCTATTCTGGGAGTAATTATTATCTTATTTTTCAAATACCCTAAAAAACAAAAAAATAAAGATTCTTCTGTTCCTATATCGGAAGAAAAAACCTCAGAAATAAGGAGCACCATACCTGATGAATATTTTACTGAGTTGCTTAGTCTGGCAAAAAATAATGATATTAAGTTTCTCAATAGATTTGAGGAGACCCATCCTACATTCTTTCAAAACCTTTTCAAACATAATTCTCAACTGACAAGATCAGAATTATCATTATGTGGAATGATCCTACTGGGTCTTTCTTCAAAAGATATTGCTGATTTTTCATTTATGCAACATCGGTCAGTACAGATTAAAAAAGGAAGATTAAGGAAAAAACTCAATATTTCTTCTGATGTTAATTTATATAATTTCTTTAAAACTTTAAACTAGTTTATCTCAAATTAATCATTTACATAGAAACTGAAGTAAAATTTACAAGCTATTAATTAGTTAATAGGTGAAAAGCTCTAGCTGGAAAGTATAATAGCTTCTTTAAATTATCTATTTCATACAAAGAATTAATTTGAGATAAATAGACCTAAAATTTGTCAAAGACACTTGAAGTTGGACTTAAGATCATTTTTATAACACTTTTTTCATCATTGATGTATTTACGTTGTATCTCTGTTGTACACTTTTTTTTGCAGTATTTATCCATGTAAATACATTTGCATATATAACAATACCCCAAAAACTTTAATGTCCAAAAATTAAAACTATTTGGATATCAACCCATAATAAAATGGATATAATGAACTGTCGGAGATTTTAATGTGAAGATAAAGTCATAAAATATAAAATCTTTCTTTTCATTTAATCTATTAAGTAATAGGAAAATATAAATACAAGCGGGAAAATACAAACAATAATGATAATATTTAACAGTACTTTATTTTGAAAAAATACTAGCATTAAAATAAAAGCGTATGCACAATTTTAAAAATATTCATATCGGAAAAACAGTTGAAACAAAGGTTATAGAAAGAAACATAGAGATATCTCGCCTTTGTAATTATTTTAAATGCAAAGAAAACGAAATCCATGTAATGTTTAGTTCAAAAAGCCTGGACGCAGAAGTCCTTTTAAAATGGAGTAAGCTTTTAGGCTATGATTTTTTCAGATTTTACAGCCAACATCTGATATTGTACGCACCACAGGAAAATGCAAGTTATAACAACCAGATAAATAAAAAATCTTCTCTTCCAGAGTTTCGCAAAAACATCTATACAAAGGAAATTATAGACTCCATATTAGAAATGATAAAAAAAGGAAAGAAAAGTAAAGCTCAAGTGATAGAACAGTATAGAATACCGAAAACTACCCTATATAAATGGATTGAAAAATATACTAACGAACAACCTAATGAACTTATAATTAAAAATAAACTCAAATAATGGATCTACGTGTAGAAGGATGCAAATTCTTTAGTTAAGATTCACAACCTATACCAAATGGTTTACCACAGGTAAATTTTACGTATTGTATTCGGTAGTAACAAGATGTTCGAATTACTAATAAAAAAACAGATGAAATCAAAATCAGTAAACTATAAAAAAATATATGAAGATATTCTTAATGAGAAGTTTCCTGACAAAATATTGGAGTGCATGAGTATTCTAAATAAAAAAAAATTAACTGTTCTGGACGTAATAGAACTCAACAAAAAAATTTTCGGAAAAGAAAACCTGGTATCTGAATCACAGAATAAAAGGTTTCGTTCCTACAATAAATCCGATATTCTTATGATCCTTGACTATCAGAAAAAGCACAACCTGAATAACACCCAGATGGCAATACAATTCGGGTTAAGCCGTACCACTATAGCCTATTGGAAAAAACTGTTTTTATGAAAAAAACGAAACATTAAATCAAAAAATACCTTCAACCATAGATTAATAAATAATTGAACAATTATAATAAGTATCAAACTTAGTTTGATACTTATTTTTTCTCTAAAAAAACAAAAATTGAATCAAAACAACATAATATTTATTCAAATAAAAAGTCTGATGAAGGAACAATATGAATGAAAATAAATTTAAAAAATGAATTAATGTTCCCTTCTTTTTATTTATTAGAATGATAAACAAGATACAAAATACTTAATAAAGAGAAAATTACCATCTAAAAACGGTAGGCTAAAGACGTGATTGCTCAATGAAATCAAATTAGAAAAACAAGGCCTACACAGTGCTGAACAAGGGTCGATGTACTTGTGTTGTACCTATGTTGTATATATTTTTTTTGCAAAACTTATAAATGGAAATATTTTTGCACCACTAAAAACACAGGTTAATTACAATAATGATCAATTACAAATAATTAAAAAAATTAGGCCAAAAACACATTGCTTTTATGATAAAATGGATTTTTTGACAACACAAATTCCTTTAAAAACACAAATTCAATCATAATAAGATGTTACAACATACAAATTCATTAAACATAATAAATTGTTTTTGGCTCTTTTTTTAATCCTTCATTGATCATTCTTAAAGAAATTTCTAAGGTCTAAATATGACAGTAACTCCTTTTGAGTTGCTGGAAATAAATTACAATTAGAAAATTTTACAATATCAATAATTTATAAATTCACACGTATGAAAAAACAAATTTTAGTAATGACAATATTACTTGCTTCTTTTAGTTATGCCCAAGAAGTTGGTCCAAAAGCACTAGGTTCAGATAGAGATAAGCATGGCTGCATAGGCTCAGCAGGTTATACATACTCACAAATCAAAAAAGATTGTATCAGACTTTTTGAACAAAAGGTACTGTTAAAAGAAGCTAATCCTAAAGGAAGTTATACATCAAATGCAGCTGTAGTTTTCAGTGAAGACCATAAAAAAGCCGAAATCTTTCTCCCTACATCTAAAGGAAGTGTCATACTTTCCAGAACAACATCATATAAAAACACAACCGTTTATAAAAAAGGAGGACTCACACTTATTAAAGATAAAGACAATTATACTCTAACGAGATCTAAAAAAATAATATATAGTCTATAGAAGTAATAATAAGCACCTTCATAATAGATTTTTTTAAGAGAGATTATAACATTATTCTGTTATAATCTCTTTTGCATAATACAGATAGTTTTCTGAATATCATATAAAAATTAAAATACTATTGTAATGATCTTACTTAAATACAACACCTGAAAATAGCAAAACACTAAGTATAACCGTAATAAATATTGCAATAATGACCAATACCATTTGCGTTATAGCATAAGTTTTAGCCTTATCTTCTTCTTTAATTTCAAATGAATAATTGATCTTATCCGGTCTTTTAAGAATCCACCAAATAAATAATAAAAGTATTAAATTGAGTAAAATCGGAAAAAAAAGAAATATTTTATTCCCAAACCCATCTGTATTTTTTCCATACCCATGAATTGGAATAACCTCAGGAATTGAATCATATTTACTCAACAAATAACAGATGTAGCAAAATATAATGATGAACGGGATACTGAACAATATTTTAATTTTCTTTGAAATCATTTTATCTTTTTAAGTGTCTTTTTAAGATATTTCTGAACATTCTCTTTATCAGGAACTGTGGTAATCTCTTTCGTCAGAGCTTTCTCAAATTCTATTTTTGCTTTCGTATATTCTTTTTCCTTAAAATAATATTTTCCAGATTGATAATAAACCAACCAAAAATTAGGATTTAAGGATTGGTAATAAGAAAGAAAATCTTCTGTTAAAACCATTTTTTTACTGTTCAAAGCATCATTAATTTCCGAATTCATCATTTTGTACGTTTCATAATTTTCAAACTCTTCTGAATCCACAAAAGGATCTTTTGCAATATTAAATTGAGAAGCAGCTAGTTCTCCAGAAACCAATCGATCTTTAGAAAAGATCTTATTTAAATCATAGCATACAAACTCTCCTAATTGATATGGATTTGAAGAAACCCATACCAGCTTCTTTTGTGGCGAAAATATAACTGCGTGATGAGCTAACAGTTGATTAATTGCCTTTTCATTTCCATAACCAATTTTCTCACCTTTCAGACCTGACCTATCTCTCAGAATAGAAGCCATTTTTTCGGGATTTAATTTCTTATTCCCCTGAAAGAGCTCCTGAAGTTTTTCATAACGGTATTCGGAGTGACTTTCAACGATATGTTTCTGATTTTTCCTATCATTTTTATACGCTTCTGACTGAAAATGGTTTGTGCAAAAAATGCTGCTTGAATTCTGAACTTTAAAGACTCCAAAATTAGTAGGTGAAACTTCTATAATAACCGCTTTTTTATCATTTGCACTTCCCACAAGTATCGATTCGGATACAAATACTTTTCTTTTTTTTGCAATAGTAATTGCCTCATCAATATTTTTAGCGTATTGCAAAATCTCCCTCGTAACGAGAGAAATCGGGGTTTTGGCAGTTAATGGAATTTTGGATTTTCCTGCATTAATTGTTACAGTAATACCTTCTTTATTCATTCCGGAGACTACCCCTATCATTCCCGGCCAACTTACAGACATATAAGGAATACCTTCTTCAGGCTCTACAAATTCTATAAGTTTATTTTTAGCAAAATCATCCCCAACATAAAAATCAAAATTTCTACCAATTAACAAATCTCCATCTTCTGTATTTTCATTCCAAACCGCTAATGAGCTGCATCCTACCATAGCCAGATCCTGCATTGCATGACCAATGTCGTGTGCCCCATGTAAATATAAACTGCGCAAATACCGTGGTGCAATAAAATTATATTGATCAGAGGAATACCTTGATAAGCCATATAACTCGGCCTGGTAATCTTCTCTTACATTTAAGTACATTTTCCTGTTGTACCATTTCAGAAAACCGCGTAATAATTTTTGTTTGAACTTCGACGGAACAAAACCTTCCACTTTAGAAAAGAAAATAGCTTCCTGTTTTTGCATTAAATCCTGGGTAAGCGCTCCATTATTATAACCCAGTTGAAGCGCGTTTCCTTTGATATATAATTCCCAAAGCTGTTGTTTGTTTTTGGTTAAATAATTTTGATTATACCTAAAAGTCGAATCGTTGATTTTATTAACAATTGGGATTTCTAAAGGGTATTGTTTTATTTCCGGAAGATGATGAATTGATTTTCTTATGCCACAAGAAATAAGGTTAAGAATGAAGAAAAGATAGATCAACACCCTTTGAGTCATCTCATTTCTAAGAAAAGAAAAATCTACTCTCGTGGGTTTATATTCCTCACTCCATTTGATCCCCATCAGAATGATAGATCTGATACTATTTTTCTTCATTACTATTCTTAATCATTTGCGTTAAACGCTCGTTAATAACGTCTTTTCCCAAGATCTCAGCACAGGTGCTGAATGCACCGATCGTACATCCAAGAATGCCATGCATATTCACCGACTGTCCGGTTAAAAATAGATTATCAACCTTGGTTCGTGGTGAAACCATTGTTTTTAAGGGGTTATCAGAACTTTTTGCATACCCATACATATTCCCATCAAAGCTTCCGATATAATCACGATATGAAAGTGGTGAGGAAGTATGAATATTCGTAATGAATTTTCTCAGATCAGGAATTTTCTTTTCTAAGGCATCAATCATTTTATGAGCTCTTTCTAATTTAAACTCATCATAGTCTTTTCCTCGTTCATGCTCATCTACTACAGTATTTACCGTTTTCTGCCAGGTTTTCACCTCATCGAAATCCATATAGGAAATAATTGTTAAGCTTTCTGCAAATTCAGCAGCATGCTTTGAGGGCGTTGATGTAAGCATATATACTTCCGGCCAGCTTTCTTTTTCGTAGCGATAAGCTTTCCACACATGGTCTTCAGAAGAATAATGGTAAATATTATGATTGAAATAAGGAATACTATTGGGTTTTAAAACCAAATATACACTAAAACATGATGAAACCGGCTCCCAACTCAAAACCCTGTTCAGAAAGGATTTTCTCAATCTTTTCTCAGTTATTAGTTTAAGCGTCGAACGAATTTCTATATTGGAAATAAATTTTTTAGCGGCATACTCTTTTCCTGACTTAGTTTTTACTGCTATAAGAGCATTTTTATCGTTAAAAACCATTTCAGATACATCTGCATGTTTATGAACTTCTGCACCATATTCCCGGAGTTTTCGGATAAGTAATTTAGAAATCTGGCTTCCACCTCTTACACATTTATAAGCACTTTGAATACACGAATTAACAGTAAGTGCGTGAACATAAAAAGGGGTGTGTTCGGAATCCCCACCATATAGAAAATTAGATCCCAATAAAACAGACTGCAGTTTTTTATCCGAAGTAATGGATTCTATAAATCTCCTGGTATTAAGGTGAAGAATCTCCTCGTTGTAATTATCTTCTCCTGTTACATTATATCTTGGAAAATGGTTGCATACATACTGAACTCCTTCACAATATCTCTCCAGATTTTCTTTTTCGTTTGGAAAAAATTGAGATAATTGCAATACAAAATTATCATATCCTTGGGCATGGGGATATTCCTGTTCATCACCATTAAAAGTAATTTTATCAAATCCATCCCGTTCCATCTGATGGATTTCCAGATCATCCATTATCTCCAGATATGAAAAGTATTGATGTAAATTCTGCCCCTTTGAAAGGCCTCCCAGATAATGAACTCCTGTATCAAAAATCAGTTTATCACGTGAAAAGGTTTGTAAATTGCCTCCGTATTGATTGTTTTTTTCCAATACACATACTCTCAAGCCTTCTTTCGCTAAAATCAGTGCCGAAACAAGCCCCCCTAATCCGCTACCGATTACAAGTATGTCGTATTCTTTTTTCAAAGGAAATTGTGTTATTAGATCATTTTAAAATTAGGCTCGATCAGATATTATCATCTTTGAAGATTAGAAACCTTATTTTTAAAATTGACATTGATAAGTTGAGTTTATTGTTAGTTTTTATGCCTTAAAAGTATAGAAAATTAATTAATATCATCCCAGAAATCGAAATAATTAAACCATTGAAGAGGATATTTCGCCAGCATAGATTCCAGATTCTGTACATATGAGTTCAACAATCCCTGGGCATCTCGTTTTTTTACCTGTGCTACTCGTGCATAAAGGTGATAATGTAGATTTTTTTCTTTCATTACATAAACGTACACAACAGGAACGCCCAGCCTGGAAGCTATAAGAAATGGACCAGCAGGAAATTTTGCGCTTTTTCCTAATAATTTTGTCTCGAGAAACTTTGAACCTTCGAAATAACGATCTCCCGTAAAGCAAATCAACTCGTTATTGGACAAAGCCGTATTGATATCAAAAATATGGGACATATCGTCTTTAACATAGATAAACTTGATATTACTCTTTTTAACAGCAACGCTATCCATATATTCTTTGATCACTGTAACTTCCTGATCTGTTGTCACTAAATTGATCTGACAATCAAAATCTATATCTGCAAAAAAATGTTCTGCAATTTCAAAGTTTCCGATATGAGCACTGATTAGAACACCTCCTTTTTTCTCGTTAAGAAGATCTTTAAGATTTTGAATTCCATCAAATTCATAGGTAAACCGTTCTCTCAATCCTACTGAGATCGCGGTCTTATCAATTAAAACCTTTCCGAAAATAAAATAACTTTTAAATATAGAAATCTTAGATTTCCAGAAGCTGTAATTTAATCTTTTGTTGAAATAATAATAGATGTATCGATTACTCTTTTTTAGAAACAGAAAGTAATAGGTGGCTACAAAATAAAGCACAAAATACGAACTTCTAATGCCGATATTTCTAATACAGTAGACGAATATTTTATATCCTAATATTGTCCCTTTAGACTTACCTTTCCATTTGTTCATCCTTTATCCGTAAAGTTTATCGTGGAATTTTATAATAAAAAATAAAGTTCAGTCAAATAATTATGCGTTTTTATTAGTGATTTTATCTTCAATAGTCGCATAAAAATCATCAAATGTGATCATCTTTTTAAAGTCGGCCTCACCTAGTTTCACTCCGAAATTGGCTTCAATAATGACCACCATGTCAATATAATCCAGACTGTCTAAACCTAAAGTTGTTTTAAGGTTAGCGTCATTTTGTATGTCGTCGCTATCAACCTCAAATTCATTCACTAAAAAATCATTAACGATAGCAACAATTTTTTCTCTTTCCATGTTTTTAATCAAATTTTTTAACAATTAATGCGGAATTGGTTCCCCCAAATCCGAAAGAATTTGACAAAAATACGTCAATTTTTTGATTTTTTGTTTTGGATACTAAATTTATCCTTCTTGCTTCTTCATCAGGATTCTCCAGATTGATATTTGGTGCCACGAAATCATTCTGCATCATCAATACCGAATAGACCACCTCACTGGCTCCTGCCATCCAGCATTCATGCCCAGTCATCGACTTTGTAGAACTTACAGGAACATTTTCTCCAAAAATTTCATAAATCGCTCTCGCTTCGTTGGCATCCCCTATTGGAGTGGAAGTTGCATGAGCATTAATATAATCTATATCATTTGCATTTAATCCGGATTGTTTTAATGCTCTGCTCATTGCTAAAGCCGGGCCGTCCACATTGGGAGTAGAAATATGCCCACCGTTTGAAGAAAATCCATATCCTATAATTTCGCCCAAAATAGGAACTCCCCTTCTCTGCGCGGATTCTAAACTTTCCACAATTAAAGTGGCAGCTCCTCCGCTTGGTATTAATCCATCTCTTGCTGAATCAAATGGCCTTGATGCTTTTTCAGGTTCATCTTCCCTTGCTGAAAAGACGCCCAATCCATCAAAACTTGCCATTGAATACTTATTGGTTTCCTGTGCTCCACCACATACGATCATATCCTGCAAACCACCTTTAATCATCAAATAAGCCAATCCTAAAGAATGTGATCCACTTGCACAGGCTGCACTAATGGTAAGATTGATCCCTTTCAGTTTAAAAATAGTAGAAAGATTCATTGTTACTGTAGAGTTCATAGATTTGAAAATCGCACCCGAACCCATTAATGTGGTATCTTTTTTTTCTCTTGCAATATCAATAGCTTCAACGACTGCCTGAGAAACACTATCATTGCCATATAAGATCCCAACTTCATTATGATCAAGAAAATCTTCATCTACCAGAGCCTGTTTTAATGCATCAACTGTAGCCAGGTAAGCATATTCGCTTTCTTCTCCCATGCTTACACGCTGTCTCCTATTGAGAAGACCCTTCAATTCAGGCTTTGGCACACGCCCTGTTAATCCAGACCTGTATCCAAAATCTTTTCTTTCCTGCTCAAGGACAATACCGGATTTTCCTTGATATAGGGATTCCTTCACCTCTTCCAAAGAAGTTCCGATGCAAGAATAAATTCCCATTCCGGTAATCACAACCCTATTTTCCATCTTACTTATAATATTGATTATGAGTAAATACCTCCATTAATATTAATCACTTCTCCTGTAATGTAGGAGGCTTTTCTAGAAGCTAAAAATGCAACCAGATCAGCAACCTCTTCTGCTTCTCCAAATCTGTTGGCAGGAATCATTGCTTTCAATTCATCTTCATTAAAATCCTGTGTCATATCTGTCCTGATAAATCCAGGGGCAACCGCGTTTACTGTGATATTTCTTTTAGCCACTTCTTGTGCCAGTGCTTTCGTAGCTCCTACCAAGGCTCCTTTTGCTGCAGAATAATTGGTTTGTCCCGCTGTTCCTTTAACTCCGGAAACGGAAACCATATTGATAATTCTGCCATATTTATTACGCAACAATTTTTGAATAAAAAAATTCGTCACGTTGAAAAAGCCATTTAAACTTGTATTGATCACACTATTCCAATCTTCATGTTTCATCCACATAAATAAACCATCTCTTGTAATACCAGCGTTATTTACAATAACCTCAACCAATGCGTCAGCATTATTTTCCTGCCACTCTCCTAACACTTTAAGGGTTTCTTCTGCATTCCCAACATCAAACTTAAGTATTTCTCCTGTAGCACCAAGCTCTTCAACTTTAGCCAGTGTTTCTTTGGCTGCCACTTCATTTGAAGTGTAGTTGATCAGTATATGATAGTTTTTTTCTTCAGCCAGTTTTATACAAATAGCTCTTCCAATACCTCTTGAGCCACCTGTTACAATTGCACATTTCATGTGTTTAGTTTTTAATATTTCCCCCTTAGTAATAGACAATTTATTATATCCGATGGTTACATTGTCTTTAAATATTTTCTTACTTCCTCAAGATAAGGATACATTACCATATCATCCGAGAAAGCTGGTATAATTTTTCTTATATCATCATACAAGTTCTTTGTAGCAGATGAAACCTTATCCTGAAAACCTAAATATTCAATAGCCTGAACGATGGTAATCGCTTCTATGCTCAATACTTCAAAAGCATTTTCAATCACTTTCCTGCAAACAACAGCCGCATTGGTTCCCATACTTACAATGTCCTGATTATCATTATTATTAGGGATACTGTGAACATACATAGAGTTGGACAACATCTGGCTTTCAGCGGTAGTTGAAGTTGCCGTAAACTGCACTCCCTGCATTCCAAAATTAAATCCTAATTTACCCAAATTTACAAAAGGAGGTAGAATTTCATTGATCTTTGAATTCAAAAGATAATTCAATTGTCTTTCTGCAAGCATCGTTAATTTTGTAACCACCAATTTCAGCTTATCCATCTCCAAAGAGATATAGTCTCCATGAAAGTTTCCACCATGATAAACATGTTTGTCTTCAACATTGATGATCGGGTTATCATTAGCCGAATTGATCTCATTTTCAAGAACCTTTTCTGTATACTCTAAAGTATCCAATACTGGACCTAGGATCTGAGGAACACATCTTAATGAATAATATTCCTGAACTTTTTCTTTAAATACCTTCTCCTGTTCTTCAAAGTGAGTATATAAATGATCTTCTCTTTTTCTGATCAACTTGCTGTCAGATAAATGAGCACGCATTTTTTCGGCAATCTTCTGTTGACCATAATGCCTTTTTGTCCCATTTAATACTTCTGAGAAATGATCATCATAAGCCTGAACAATTTCATTAATAGCACAGGAAAGTTTTATAGATATGTCTGTAAGCTGATTCGCTTTATATGCATTAACAGTTCCGATACCGGACATTACTGAAGTTCCATTCATCAAGGCAAGGCCTTCACGAATTTCAACTTTTATCGGTTCTAGTCCTTCAGTTTCAAAAACTGTTTTAGTTAATTTTCTTTCTCCTTTATAAAACACCTCACCCTCACCAATTAGCACTAATGCCAAATGAGCCAATTGAACTAAATCCCCACTTGCTCCTACTCCTCCATGCTCAAAGATCAACGGTGTAATATCTCTGTTTATTAACTCTTTAAGTAAATAAATTACAGAACTATGAACACCAGAATTTCCTAAAGACAAAGTATTAAGTCTTGCTAACATGCAAGCTTTAACTTCCTGCTCAGGCAACGGATTTCCTATTCCTGAAGAGTGACTTCTTATTAAATTATATTGAAGTTGGTGGGTGTCTTCATCACTGATTTTAAATTGAGCCATTGGCCCAAAACCAGTATTTACACCATATATTACCTTATTTTTTGAAAATTCTTTTAAAAACTGAAAGCTTTCTTCCACTCTTGTTAAAAGTGAATCATCCAGTTCTATTTTTTCATTTTCAATAATAATTTTTTGAAAATCCCTCAGTTCTAAAAAGTTGTCTATTTTCATTAATCAGAAGTAATAGTAGATAATTTTATAAAATATTAATTAATTGTCACTAATTTTGCGGCAAAGATAGAAGTTATTATTAAAATAAAAAATCAAAGATGGGTAAAGAATTTGTTGACGTTCTTGTAATCGGCGCCGGACCTTCCGGATGCGTATCTTCCTCATACTTAAAGAAGAACGGTATCAACGTAAAAGTTGTTGAAAAAACAAAATTCCCAAGATTAGTTGTAGGTGAAAGCCTAATTCCCAGGGTAATGGATCATTTTGAAGAAGCCGGGCTTTTTCCTGCTTTGGATAAAATGGGTTTTGAAAAAAAACTGGGAGCCCGTTTCTTAAGAGGTGATGAAGTCTGCCTATTTGATTTCAGTGATAAATTCGGTGAAGGATGGGACTGGACCTGGCAGGTACCAAGAGCTGATTTTGACAATACTTTAGCTAATGAAGTCATTGACAAAGGAATTGATCTTGAATTCGAAACAGAAGTAATTAACATCAAATTTGAGGGAACAGATTCTATCACTACCGTAAAAAACAAGAATGGAGAAACGAAAGAAATCCATGCAAAGTTTGTTATTGACTCCAGTGGATACGGTAGAGTTTTACCTCGCTTATTAGATCTTGAGAAACCTTCAAAACTATCTCCCCATTCTGCTATTTTCTCTCATGTCATAGATACAAACAGGGAGGAAGGTACAGAAGGTACGTTGATTTCTTTCGACATTATTGAAACTGAAGTATGGCTATGGGTAATTCCCTTTTCAAATGGAAATACAAGTGTCGGAATTGTAGGTCCTACAGATTATATTGAGAAACTAGCAGAGAGCGGAGATACAACAGAAGCTCTAAGAAAGGCAATTTCCTTATCCGACTATTACGTAAAACGTTTTGGAAATGTGGACTTTATCTTTGAACCTAAAAAACTAGTTGATTATTCATGTTCTGTTAAAAAACTATATGGCGATGGATTTGCACTCACTGGAAATGCTTCCGAATTCTTAGATCCTGTTTTTTCTTCAGGAATGGCCTTTGCTACAGAATCGGGAATGCTGGCTGCAAAATTGGCCATCAGACAGTTAAATGGTGATACTATAGACTGGCAAAAAGAATACTCGGATTATATATTATATGGAGTAGACGTTTTCACAACTTATGTAAAGGAATGGTATACCGGAAACCTTCAGGAATTATTCTTCCACAGACCGGAAAACGAAGATGTAAAAAGAAAGATATGTGCGGTTCTTGCAGGTTATGTCTGGAATAAAGACAATCCTTTTGTAAAAAAACATGATACTGTCATAAAAAATCTCGCTAATCTTATTAAAACAGAGAAACAACAATAAAAAAAGCGGTCTGAAATTCAGACCGCTTTTTTTATTTTATAACTTTTTTTATTTCTTTTCCTATCACTTTTCCAGTAGCTTCATATGCCCCGGCAATTCTTCCATATTCCATTACAAAAGCTTTATTTTGTGGTTTCCCTAGAACTTTATCACCTTTCAGCTCCATTACAATTTTTGAAGGATTATCTGTTTCTACAAATTTCATATCAGAAGATAATTTTGCTTCCTGTCCAATTATTCCACCATGCCATCCTGCATAAATCCACTTAGCATCAATAATCAAAGTATATTTTGCCTTAACATCATTTTTAAAAGTAACTTTCTTTGATTTACCATTTATTCCTTTAAAAAAATACTGTATGTACTCTGACGATTTATATTTCTCCCATTCCTCATTCCATTTCTTCCAATCCTGCTCTGTCTTTTTAGCCAGCACCTCTTTTTTTCTTCTCTCAAGATATTGAGCTTCAGTAAAATTTTCTACCTGATAAAGAGCGTTATCAAATTTCAATTCTACATTAACTTCTGTTTGATCTTTTAAAAAATCAAAATTTCCAGAAACAATCATTAACTCTTGAGAAAAGGCCGTCGTAAAAATCGCTACAAATAGCACTACTAATAATTTTTTCATAGTTTACATTTATTTTCTTAAATAATTTCGCAAATATATGCAAAAAGAAAGACCAGCTGCATGGGCCAGTCTTATTTCTTATTAATAATATTTTAGCAGACTATCGTATTTAATCTATCGTAGATCAACAAAAGTTATGGGTTTTCTGCTGTTAGGATTGTGAACAACTTTAGACAGAATATCAAATTCTACGATTTCTATTTTAGGGCTTACTCTTAACTTTGCGCGGAAATGATCCCGTACTTCATTTACGAAGTTTTCAGGCTCCTCGTCTGTACTTACTTTAATAATAATTTCATCCAATCCAATTTCATTAGACTGAATAATAATCTGATAGCATAGTAGATTATTAAAGTCATTCAGGATATCATTCATTGCAGGTGGATACAGAGTAGTCCCTTTATATTTGATCATTTGCTGTTTCCTTCCGACAACAGGCCCTAATCGCATTGTGTTTCTTCCACATTGACACGGTTCGTCATGTGCTTTTACAAGATCTCCTGTTTTAAATCTAAGTAACGGAATAGCTTCTACTCCTAAAGTGGTAATCGTCAGCTCCCCGCTTTCACCTTTTTGCACAGGATTTTCATTATCATCAAGAATTTCAGTAATAATTAATTCCGGATGATGATGCCCCCCGATCTGGAATTCACATTCTGTAAATGCGGTACTCATTTCTGTAGAAGCATATGTTGAGAATAATTTAATATTCCATTTTTCTTTAATTTTTTGAGAAAGAATATTATCCGTAAAATCCTGATTTTTTATACTCTCTCCAATACAAACTGCGCCATACACGCTGGAATTTTTATAATCTATTCCATGCTTTTCAGCATAGTCTATCATTTTAAGTAAGAAGGAAGGTACTGTGATCAGGTATTTCGGCTTGTATCTGAAAATAGAATCCCATTGCAATTCTGGAATTCCAGGGCCCATTCTTACCACACTTGCGCCCATTTTTCTTAACCCTAAAAAATAGGCTAAGCCAGCCATAAATCTTTTATCAATCGTAGTGATCATCTGCACAACATCTCCTTTTTGTATTCCGGCACAGGCAAAAGAAACAGCCTCATTATAAGCTAATCTTTCAAGATCATTATCTGACAATCCAAAAGTTACAGGATCTCCTAAGGTTCCGGAAGTAGTGCTGTAATCCACAATTTCAGTAGGTGGAATACAAAAAAAATCATGATTATACTGTTGTAAATCATTTTTGGTTGTCGTTGGAATCTTTTGCAAATCTTCTAAAGATCGAATATCATGAATGCTGATATTATTTTCTTTAAATAATTTCTTATAAAATGGCGATTTGCTTTCAAGGTAGGCTAAAAGCTCTTGAAGTTTTTCCTCCTGGAATGCTTTAATTTCCTGAAGATCTGATTTCTCAATTGACGGATAAAATTCCAATGATTTTAATTTTAAGCAACAAATTTATTTAATTAAAATTAAAAAGATTAAAAAATAAAAATTCCAATATTTTCACCTCTGAAATGTAAAAGTTTGAGTATTTATATTTCCTGCTGTGTTTATTGTTGTTACTTTTAAAGTGTGTAAACCAGAACCTTTGGGACAATTCTCATCAAAAATATATACGAAATCATCTTTTACACGAGCGAACCGAAGCCATTTCTCATCCAATTCTGCACGGAATGATTCAATATCACCAATCTCAGTTGTTCCTTTTAACCGTAATGAATTACTTCCAACAAGCGAACCTTCTTTCCAACCTGGAGAAACAGAGGGCAAACTATTATCCAAAAGTAATCTGGCAATACCCAATCTGTTAAACTGACCTTCCATCCAATCGCCCTTCCACTTTCCTTTGATCACATCTTTATCACTGCCGTAATTGAACTCCATAACTATTTTATCCCTTTCTTCACCATTCAATTTTCTATTAGGCTTTATCTTCAAAGAATAATTATCATGAACCGGAATGGAAGAATCATTTAATATAACAGCATTTGAAATAGCCTCTGAATCAGATCTTTCATACATATTAAAATTTACGGCATCATAAAAAGCACTGTTACTAAAATTAATTTCTGCATTCTCTGTTTTAATAATTTTTCCTTCATTAGGATTTACCGTTTTATTGCTAGAAAAGACTTTATCTGAACTTTTGACAAACTGAACTTTTGTTGTTAATCGGCTTGTATTTCCATTAACATCTTTTAAAACAATTTCAATATTGTGAATCTCTTCGTCCTGAAGATTAATAATCCCATTTGAATCAAAACTATAATCTGGCAGTTTCACTCCCGGTAAAGCAGACAAGTGTTGAATACTCATTTTATCACGAATAAACTTCGGATAATCAATACAGCCATTACTATAACGGGTATCATCATAACTGATCTTATCAATTTTAAAACGGTAAATTAATTTATTATCCATCCGCAATTCAGCATCATAAATTCCTAGATTAAAACCTTGATTGGCTTTATCCACCGCTTTTATAGCTAAACTGATTGACGGTGAATTCACCTGAATTATACCCGAGGCGTACAAATTTCCCGCTTTTTTAACTGCAACAGAATTTGCTCCGGGTTCATAAGAGCTGAACCTTCTGTCGTACCAATACAAACCGCTGATAATCGGTGAAACACGATCCGGAATATTAAACCCAAAAAGTAATGGATTGAGACAGTCTTCGGTTTTTGTATCTCTTATTTCAAAATGCAAATGTGGGCCAGCAGAACCTCCTGTATTTCCACTTAGCGCAATCAGCTCACCTTTTGTTACAGGAAACTGCTGAGGCGAAAAAGTGATATCCTGTTCCCATTTTTCATCTTTATATTGCTTTTCTTTTACATATTTATCCAGCTGATCAAAATATGCATTCAAATGGGCATAAACTGTCGTATATCCATTAGGGTGTGTAATGTAGACCGCATTTCCAAAACCATAACGCTCAACTTTTATTCTGCTTACGTAACCATCCGCTGCTGCAACAACAGGTAGATTTTCCTGACTATTAGTTCGTATATCCAGTCCCATATGAAAATGATTAGCACGGACAGCTCCAAAATTGGCAGCTAGCTGTATTGGAATATTTAAGGGATTTCTAAAATAATTCTGCGGATAATTGTTTTGAGCAAAGATTAAATTTCTACCCACAAAAAAAACAATAAGCAATAATTTGGAAAAGATTTTCATTCAAATGGTCTTTAAGTATTATTTTAAATTTACAAAATTTTACTTAACCATTTGGAAAGATCTCTCTATTCTCAATGATTTCACGGATGATTATTTTTTGTTTTAACGTAAAGATTTTATTCTTTTATTGTTTTAGTTTAAGAAGCAAAGGCTGATAAATCTGCTTCCCGAAGATTGAAAACGCAGCTTCATCAGATCAAATTGATGATCACACTTTGCTTATTTTAAAGCTAATGATCATTAAATTAAAATTTTGCGTTTAAAATGACATGATATGTTAAATGAGTAGCAGCAAACCAAAGCTTCTCATTCTGACCTCACTATTTCACATTTTAACAGGGTAAAATCAACTTTCATTTGTAGGAAAGTTCAACAAAAAATCTCCATTTTGCATTTCCCAATTCACAAATAATGAATGTCTTTATTTACATTTCTGAAATTGAACTTTTTAATAGATGATATCAAAATAAAACATATATTATAAACCGACAAAAAATCACTAAATTTGCAAACTTAATTAATCAACGATATTGAGATAGTACAATGAGCCAATTTAAAGAATACAAAAACCTCAACCTTATTGATATAGCCGAGAACGTTTCGGAATTTTGGAAACAAAATAAAACTTTCAATAAAAGTGTTGAAATTCGTGAGGGTAGCCCTGAGTTTGTATTTTACGAAGGTCCGCCTTCTGCAAACGGTATGCCTGGAATTCACCATGTAATGGCAAGAGCGTTGAAGGATATTTTCTGTCGTTATCAGACCCAAAATGGAAAGCAGGTTTTCCGTAAAGCGGGTTGGGATACGCATGGACTTCCTGTAGAGCTGGGTGTTGAAAAGGAATTAGGAATTACTAAGGAGGATATTGGCAAAAAAATTTCTATTGAAGATTATAATAAAGCATGTCGTGAAGCAGTAATGCGTTACACGGATGTTTGGAATGAGCTTACTGAGAAAATAGGATACTGGGTAGATCTTGATGATCCATACATTACCTATAAGTCAAAATATATGGAAACCGTTTGGTGGTTGTTGAAACAATTATACAGCAAAGACTTGTTGTATAAAGGTTATACGATCCAACCTTACTCTCCAAAAGCAGGAACAGGACTTTCTTCACATGAACTGAATCAGCCGGGAACATATCGTGATGTTTCAGACACGACCATAGTAGCCCAGTTTAGAGTTAAAAAAGAAACGAACGATCTGTTTAATGATATTGATGGTAATCTGGATATTTTAGCCTGGACGACTACTCCATGGACGTTACCTTCAAACACAGCACTTGCTGTGGGAAGAGATATAGAATACATTGTTGTTAAAACATTCAATCAATATACTTTCGAACCTGTTACAGTTGTATTGGCGAGAGTTCTTTTAGAAAAGAACTTCGGTAAAAAATATGCTGCAGGAACGGATGAAGATTTTACCAACTATACTTCAGAAAGCAAAGTAATACCTTATCAGATCCTTAAGGAATTCACTGGAGATAAACTAGTGGGAACTCAGTATGAACAATTGATCCCTTGGTTCGTACCATCTGAAACTCCTGAAAAAGCATTCAGAGTAATTCTAGGAGATTTTGTAACCACTGAAGACGGTACGGGTATCGTTCATATCGCTCCAACTTTTGGTGCAGATGATGCAAGAGTAGCAAAAGACGCTGGCATACCTCCTATGTTGATAAAAGATGAAAATGACAATCTTGCTCCTTTAGTAGATTTACAGGGAAGATTCATCAAAGGGGAAAATGTACCTGAGGTTTTCTCAGGAACATATATTAAGAACGAGTATTATGATGATGGAACTGCACCTGAAAAATCTTGGGATGTAGAACTGGCGATTTTATTAAAGACGGAGAATAAAGCTTTTAAAGTAGAAAAATATGTTCACAGTTATCCACATTGTTGGAGAACTGACAAACCTGTATTATATTATCCTTTGGATTCCTGGTTTGTAAAAATGACGGCTGTAAAAGACCGTTTGGTAAACCTGAACAAAGAAATCAATTGGAAGCCAAAAGCTACCGGAGAGGGTCGTTTTGCCAACTGGCTGGAAAATGTAAATGACTGGAATTTATCCCGTTCACGTTATTGGGGAATTCCATTACCAATCTGGAGAACGGATGATCTAAAGGAGGAAGTAGTTATCGGTTCGGTAGAAGAATTATACAACGAGATCGAAAAATCTGTTGAAAAGGGCTTCATGAAAGAAAACCCTTTCAAAGGCTTTGAAATAGGAAATATGTCTGAAGTAAACTATTCTTTGGTTGATCTGCATAAAAATGTGGTTGACAAGATTGTTTTAGTTTCAGAATCAGGCAGAGCTATGAGTCGCGAGAGTGACCTGATCGATGTTTGGTTTGATTCAGGTTCTATGCCATATGCACAATTGCATTATCCTTTTGAGAATAAGGAATTAATAGATAATAAAAAGGCTTTCCCTGCAGACTTTATTGCTGAAGGCGTTGACCAGACCCGTGGTTGGTTCTATACACTACATGCCATAGGAACAGCTGTCTTTGATTCAGTTGCTTACAAAAATGTGATGAGTAACGGACTTGTTTTGGATAAAAACGGTCAGAAAATGTCTAAGCGTTTAGGTAATGCAGTAGATCCATTTGAAACACTTTCTGTTTACGGACCGGATGCTACGCGTTGGTATATGATTTCCAATGCGAACCCTTGGGAGAATTTGAAATTCGACATCGAAGGAATCGACGAGGTAAGAAGAAAGTTCTTCGGAACTCTTTACAATACTTATTCTTTCTTTGCATTATATGCGAATGTAGATGGATTTAATTATTCAGAAAAAGAGGTAGAGAACCGTCCTGAAATCGACCGATGGATCCTTTCTGAATTGAATCTTTTGATCAAAGAAGTAAAGGCATTCTACGAAGATTACGAACCGACAAGAGTGGCAAGAGCCATCAGTAATTTTGTAAATGACAACCTTAGTAACTGGTATGTAAGATTATGCAGAAGACGTTTCTGGAAAGGAGAATATTCTGATGATAAGATCTCTGCTTACCAGACTTTATATACCTGTCTTGAAATTGTTGCTAAATTATCAGCTCCTATTGCTCCATTCTTTATGGATCAATTATATCAGGATCTTAATAAAGTAACGGGAAAAGAAAATTGTGAATCTATACACCTTACAGATTTCCCTGTAGCTGACGAAAGCCTGATCGATCAGGATCTGGTTGAAAAAACACATTTAGCTCAACAGATCACAAGTATGGTCTTTTCTTTAAGAAAGAAAGAGAACATAAAAGTACGTCAACCTTTGCAAAAGGTATTGGTTCCTGTATTAGATTCTAAAGCAGAAGAGCAGATTTTAGCTGTTGCAGAACTGATCAAACAGGAAGTGAATGTAAAAGAATTACAATTAATTAATGCAGAAGAAGCTTCTCATTTAATTGTAAAGCAAATTAAACCCAACTTTAAGGCTTTAGGTCCTAAACTTGGAAAAGATATGAAAGTGGTTGGAAATGAAATTGCTAATTTTTCGGCAGAACAAATTTCCAATTTAGAAAAAGAAGGAAAAATTGACATCCAGGGCTACGAAATAACAATGAATGACGTAGAAATTTCAACAAAAGATATTCCGGGATGGACAGTAACTTCTGATGGGAAAACAACTGTGGCATTAGATTTGACGTTAACAGACGAGTTAAAATCTGAGGGGATTGCAAGAGAATTCATTAATAGAATTCAAAACCTGAGAAAAGACAAAGACTTTGACTTAACCGACAGAATAAATATCTTCATAGAAGAAAATTCACCGTTCCTTGATAATATCAAGAGAAATGAAGAATATATTTCTGCAGAGGTCTTGTCAAATAAAATAGAAATTGTATCTTCACTTTCAAATTTTAACGAAATCGAGATAGATGAGGTTAATTTTAAGGTAAATGTTGAAAAAAATTAACATATAGTTATTGCATTTCAAATTCCATTTCATAATTTTATTAAAAAAGAGAAAAGAACATGTCAGACGAAAGAGTAAGATATAATGATTCTGATTTACAAGAGTTTAAAGCGATCATTAAAGAAAAAATAGAAAAAGCAGAAAAAGATTTACAACTGATAAGAGAAAGTTTTATCAACGATCAGAATAACGGGACAGATGATACATCACCTACATTCAAGGCGTTTGAAGAGGGAGCTGAAACTCTTAGTAAAGAACAAAACTCGATCCTAGCCGGAAGACAGGAAAAGTTCGTTCGAGATCTTAAGAATGCATTAATCAGAATAGAAAATAAAACGTATGGTGTTTGCAGAGTGACTGGTAAACTGATTCCAAAAGAAAGACTATTGGCAGTTCCTCACGCTACGTTAAGCATCGAAGCGAAAAATATGCAGAAATAACCGTAAGGTTTGTAAAATAAATTTGGGTTTATATTGTATTAGCAGTAATACTTTATAAACCTAATTTTTAATTTATATCCATGAGCGAATATTTAATTTTAGGCATCATCCTTATTGCCGTTTTATGGTTTTTTAACAGAGACAGGATTAAGAATAAATTCTTTCCTCCTCGACATACCAACTATACGATGGATGACCAGTTTAATTCAGATAAACGCGAAAGGGAAAAAGAAATTGACAAACTTTTAGGTAAGATGGGCAAAAATGGCATCAATGATCTGTCTCCAAGAGACAGGAAAAGACTTGACGAATTATCTAAGAAGTAAAATGTAAATCAAGAACAATGGAATCTATAATAGTACATCCTAAAAATCCTATGGAGCTCAGTGCACTGAAAAGTGTTCTGAAAGAAATGAACATTAAATTTGAAAAAGCTCATGTTAAGAGTTCATTTAATGGGCAGAAAGTGATCAAGAAAGCAAGTGATAATAAAGTTGTAAAACCGGCTGCAAAACCTTCAAAACCTAAAGGACAGTAATGAAAAAGATATTAGCCGTAACCTTTCTTATTTTATTAATTGATCAGGCTTCAAAAATCTATATTAAAACCCACTTCAACCTTGATGATAGCATTTCTGTTCTTCCGGGTTTTAAACTTACTTTCGTAGAAAATCCAGGAATGGCTTATGGTCTTCATTTCGGTGGTGTGATTGGCAAGTACTTTTTAGTCATTTTAAGAATTTTTCTAATTGGTGGAATGGTTTATATGTTCAAAAAGTGGCTTCAACAAGGGGCCTCTAACTATCTGATCATTCCCATGGCAATTATTTTTGCCGGCGCAATCGGTAATCTTATTGACGGCATGTTTTATGGATTGATTTTCGATAGTGGGACAGTATACGATCCAAGTATCGACCGATGGATCGGCTATGGTGGCATTTCAAAAATAGCTTCTGCCGGAGAAGGTTATTCTTCTTTTATGAGAGGCTGTGTAGTAGATATGCTTCACTTTCCAATAGTAGATTGGAATGTTCCTGAAAGCTATCCGTTAATTGGCGGAAAACATATTGAGTTCTTTAAATACATCTTTAACGTTGCAGACTCTGCAATTACAGTAGGTGCCGTATTTTTATTAATTTTCAGAAAGAAAGCTTTTCCAAATGGTCTAGAATTCTAGAAAATATATACATGAAAAATTTGATTAAAAATATATTTAAAATATTCCTGCTTCTTATGGTTGCAGGAATTATTTTTATTGCATTTGCCAATTATAATATCAAAAAGCAAAGTGCACCCTTTCTTTCGAATACCATCCAAACTCTTCCTGATACTAAAACTGCAGTACTTCTGGGAACAGGCAAAACACTGAGTAACGGAATGCCGAATGCTTATTTCTATAATAGGATTCAGGCAGCTGTAGATCTCTATAAAAGTGGAAAAATAAAGTATGTTATTGTAAGTGGTGATAACAGCACAAAAGAGTATAATGAACCGGAAGATATGCAGCTTACTTTAATGAAATATGGGATACCTAAAGATAAAATCATCCTTGACCACGCTGGATTCAGAACGTTGGATTCTGTAGTACGGGCTAAAGAGATCTTCGGACAGACGAAGTTCATTATTATTTCACAGAAGTTCCATAATGAAAGAGCTGTATTTTTAGCCCGGAAAAATGGGATCGAAGCATATGGATACAATGCAAATGATGTGAATAAATACGCAGGTTTAAAAACCAACCTTCGGGAATACCTTGCTAAGACTAAAGTCTATTGGGATCTTTTATTTGGAGTAGAACCGAAGTTTGGTGGAGAAAAGATTGCGATTCCTTAGATTTGTGGAACGAGTATTTTTGATTTTTTGTAAAAAGTATTCATGTAAAATGTATTCATGAGGTTTACCAAAAAATCTTTTAATCTTTTAATCTTTTAATTCCCATCAAACCTCGTAAATTTGTAATTCACTAATTTTTATAAATAATAAAACAAAATGTCAAGAATTCTTACCGGCATTCAAGCCACCGGAACCCCGCACCTTGGAAATTTATTAGGTGCTATTATTCCTGCTGTTGAACTATCAAAACAGGAAGGGAATGAATCATTTTTATTCATTGCAAATCTGCATTCACTGACGCAGATAAAAGATGCAAAGGAATTAAAACAAAATACCTATGAGATCGCTGCGGCTTGGCTAGCTTGTGGGCTGGATACTGAAAAAACATTCTTTTACAGACAAAGTGATATTCCTGAAACCTGTGAACTATCTTGGCATTTATCATGTTTTTTTCCTTACCAGAGATTGACTTTAGCACACTCGTTTAAAGATAAAGCAGACCGGCTTCAGGACGTCAATGCCGGGCTTTTTACCTATCCTATTTTAATGGCAGCAGATATTTTATTATATGATGCAGAGATTGTCCCTGTAGGAAAAGATCAGCTTCAGCATTTAGAAATCGCCCGTGATGTAGCTTCAAGGTTCAATAATCAGATGGGAGAAGTTTTAGTTCTTCCACAGGCTGAACTTCAGGAAAATACGAAATATGTTCCTGGAACTGATGGTCGTAAGATGTCTAAATCGATGGGAAATATCATTAATATTTTCTTATCTGACAAGGAATTGAAAAAACAGGTCATGAGCATCGAAACAGATTCTAAATCTTTAGAAGAACCTAAAGACCCTGAAACGGATAAGGTTTTTGCGATTTACCAATTGATTGCTACTCCCGAACAGACAGAAGAATTAAGAGCAAAATATTTAGCCGGAAATTTTGGCTATGGACATGCTAAAACTGAACTCTTAAACTTAATTTTAACTCGCTTTAAAACAGAAAGAGAAACATTTACGTATTACATGACTCATCTTGACGAGCTGGAAGCAAAACTTCAGGAAGGCGCTGAAAAGACAAGGGTTATCGCAGTACAAACTATTAAACGGGTAAGAGAAAGTCTAGGAATCTAATAAAAAAACAGACTGCTACCTTTTGTTCTTAGAAAGAATAAAACGATGCATTTCATCTACAAACTCATAAACAATATCCCATCCGGGATATTGTTTTATTATGGTCTTAATAATAGAAAGCCCTAATCCTGTAGAGCTCTGATCTGAACCCTGTTTATAAAAGCGGTTAAAGATCTGAAGGCTATCTAAAGGAATTTTTGAACCTGTGTTTTGGAAAATCACCCTATCTCTTTCCGTGATAATATTTAATTTTCCATCTTGATGGTTATATTTAACCGAATTTTTAAGCAAATTAGAAATAAGAATGTTTGCTAAATCAGGATTAAAAACAGCTTCAAATACTTCTTTTTCCAGTACATTAACCTCAATCTTTTTATACTCTATAAAATCCTCATAACTATCAACAAGTTCTTTAATCAGCATGGTAAAATTGACATTTGCCAACGTATTGAACTGATTGTTTTCAATTTTAGAAAGCATTAATAAAGATTTATTCAACCCTGCCATTCTTTTTAAATCATTTTTAACTTCATTAAAGAAATTTATATTCTTCCTATCCAGGTCATCATTCTGGATGACGAGATCAATTTTATTGATTACTATGGCCAATGGAGTCTGCAGCTCATGAGAAGCGTTTTCGATAAACTGTTTTTGCTGATCAAAAACGAGTTCATTACGACTGATCATTTCATTTATTTCCACATTTAATTCTTCAAATTCTCTAATGGAATAGCTTTGAGGCTCATGAGAAGAAGGAATTCCAAACTGATATTTTTTAAGTTTATCCAGTATCAAATAGAAAGGCTTCATTGCTTTATGGAGAAGAAATCCATTGACTACAATGATACTTGCTACAAGCAACAGATATAAAACAATGAGGGCTGTTGTAAGATCATATACCAATTCATCTTCTTCTACAGTAGAAGTTCTGATAGTAAGTTGCTGATGCTTTCCAAACTGATCTATAAAATCAGTTTTAAGAACCCTGTATGGTTGATCTTCGTCATCATATTCCATATAATACATTTTATTATACAGGCTGTTCTTATCTTTATACTCAGATGCAGAAATGGCGTTGATCTTAAATTCATTAAACCCAAACTCATTATTCTTTAACAGATTTTCATCAAGATATACGGCTTTGATAATTTGTATTTTTCTGTTTTTTAAACCATCATCCACATTATCATATACTTCATCTAAAATATAAGCATAGAATAATGCAGCCCAGACTGCAATAATCAATAACAGAATTGTTATCAGGTATTTTATCGTATAATATTTCAGTGAAACTTTCATTACACAAATTTATATCCAATTCCATAGACTGCCTGAAAGTCTGCATCTGCTCCAAGAGTCTTTAATTTTTTACGGAGATTTTTTATCTGAGAATAAATAAAATCCAGACTATCTGCCTGATCAATATAATCCCCCCAAATGGCTTCAGCAAGCATTGTTTTTTGCAGCGTTTTTTCTGGATGTATCACGAAGTAATATAGCAGATCATATTCTTTGCGATTTAGGATCAATTCCTCCTCTCCTATCTTTACTTTTCTGCTTTCAGGATAGATGCAGATGTTTTTATAGCTGATCACATTTTCACCATCCTGGTTCTTTCTTCTGATCACAGATTTAATTCTAGCCATTAATTCAGCAAGATGAAAAGGTTTTGCCAGGTAATCATCGGCACCGATTTCAAGTCCATTTACTTTATCATCTACTGAATCCTTCGCCGATAAAATGATAACCGGATCTTTTTTATGCATGCTTTTAATTTCCTTTAGGAGATCCATCCCATTACCATCGGGCAACATAATATCCAGAAGGATACAGTCATATTCATAAGAAATGATCTTCTCAAGCCCGGAGCTGTAATCTGATGCATGTTCTACAATAAAATGTTCTCCTTCCAGAAAACTCTGCACAATGTTCCTTAATTCCGGTTCGTCTTCAATGATTAAAATTTTCATAACTCTTAGCGGACTACTTATCAAATATATAAAATTATAACCTCCTGTTTCCGGGAGGCCATAATTTATCAAGATTAAAAATTATTCTTAAAACAACTTCCATCTGCATGGAAGGTAAGATTTTCACCATTCAACAGATTTATTTTATATTGGGTTTCCATTTGTTCAATGGATTCCACTACAACACATGGATGATTCCTAGTTAAAAAGGTAACAATTTCCCGTCTTATAGATTTGTTTAGTATATTCCAATTTACCATATCGTTACAATTTAAATATTAAAAAATAATGTTTGTTAATCATCAATTCGGCTAAAATTTCCATTTTTGTCAAATTTCAGATCAACACCATTTGAAAGCTCGGTCTTATAAGACCATCTTTCTTTTTCAATTTTTACGATATAGGTATTTGGAAAGCTTTTGGCTACATAGTTTCTTATAGATAAAGGAATGAATCCGTAAGGAAGCTTTTGATGTTCACCCTTTACTTCTTTCCAGTTTCCTTTACTATCAAATTCTATTTTTGTTCCGGTAGACAAATATACTTTATACTCATCCACACCATATATTTCACGGTCTTCAACAACCGAACCAACAGCAACTCCTTTAAAATTAGCAGCTAAAAAAGTCTTGGCTGTTTTCGGTAATTGGTTTTGGTTAATTGCCCGATCTTGTGCAAACAAGAAGCTAGCTGCAAACAAGAAAATAAAAGTAATTACGCTGGTGATCTTTTTTAAATTTTTCATAATATAAAATTTTTGTTCATTATTATGAGACAAAATTCTATATTAATTTAGGAAAGAATTAGGAAAAAAATCCAAAAGCAGTTTTTATAGATATTCCTTAATCTGAAGAAGGTGTTTGATTGATTTCAATCCTTCTTCCTTTCTATTCTCATTCAGTGCATCAAAGAAAATAACATCTATTCCAAAATTTTGTGACCCAACTACATCTGCAATCCAGTCATCACCAATCAAAACACTTTCCTCTTTATGAGCATTTGAAAGACCTAAAGAATATTCAAAAATTTTAGGATTAGGTTTTCTTACTCCTACAGCATCTGCACTGGTAATCGTTTTGAAGTAGCCATCAATTCCTGAAAGGATACATTTTCTTTCCGTTACTTCTTTAAAACCATTCGAAATGATGTGTAATGTATAATTTTTAGATTTCAGGTAATCCAGAATATATATTGCACCTTCTACCAATTCATTATGATTGAGGATATTATCCAAAAAGTGTTCTTCAAAATAATCGGACAACTCCTCATTCTCTATCCCAAAATGTTTAAAGGTATCATAAAAACGGTGTTTTCTAAGATATTCTTTATCAATAAGACCGTCTCTTATTTTCTCCCAAAGACTTTCGTTAATATTATGATAAATCATATGGAATTCCTCAAAATCAATATTATAATTAAGAGTTATTTCCTGCTTATCAAAAAGGTCTTTAATGGTACGGTGAGCGTTCTTGCGATGATCCCAGAGCGTATTGTCCAGGTCAAAAAAAATGTGCTGAATTTTCATACAGCACAAAATTAATAATTTTAATTCTTGGAAATCGAATAATTCTTATTCTTAATCTTAGCTATTTCAAGATTTTTTGAAAAGCTGAGTAAAAAATCAACAGTTTGTTTTTTAGGTTTCAAAGTTTTCACTTTTAAGGAATCATTTTTTTTCATAGGCGAAACATGTTTATCCTTAAAACGGGAATTTTTAATAATTATTATCTTGTTAGGATAATATTATTCTCTTCCATGATTTTTCTTAAGTTGATCAAAGCATACCGTACGCGTCCCAGCGTAGTGTTAATGCTCATATCCGTGTGATCAGCAATTTCTTTAAAACTTAAGCCATCAAAAAACCTGAGTTTAATCACCTCTTGTTGATTTTGTGGTAGGAATTGAAGCATTCTCAATAAATCTTCCTGAATTTGATTAGTCACTAATTGGTCTTCAATATTTTCTGAAGGCTCCCTGATCAGATCGAAAATAGAGTATTCATCGGTTTCAAAAGTAGTTTCTGAAACTTTGATATTTTTCGATTTTAATCTAAAGTGGTCGATAATAAGATTGTAAGCAATCCTTTTTGCCCAAAGAATAAATTTTCCTTCTTCGTTATAACGTCCTTCTTTCAACATCACAATAATTTTCATGAATGTATCCTGGAAAACATCATTTGCAAGGTCTTCATCATTAATTTTGTAAAAAATGAATGTAAACAGTTCTCTCTGATGACGATGAATAAGAGTTGATAAAGCTCCTTCGTCTCCTTTTTGGTAAAGGGAAATTAATACGCAATCCGATTTTGATTTCATGACTTTCTTCTCAATATATATATTTGCCGACAGTTCTTCTTCCAGATATTTTATCTGGTAATAGCTGTAAATACAAAACAGTTTTTAAGAGTAAAGTCCAATCAATAAGCGGTACGTTTATTTATGGATGTAAATATAATAAATTTTTAATAACTGTTAACCTATTATTAATATTTAGAAATATTTTTTAAAAAAAACTACTTAAACATATCATGAATGAAGACAGTGGGGATATTTAATGTAAAGTTGACATTCACTCCTTTTAGCTGTTTTCCATTCAGTTCAGCGTCTCCAATAGGGAAAGCATAGCCCGCCGTTAAATCTAACAGCCCAAAAAGAGTAACTCCAACTTTCGGCGCTATATATTTATTTGTCCCTTCAACACCGGCTAAAAAATAATAAGAGTGGTAAAAATCTACATTTTTCTCAAAATTTAGTAATACATCAGCCTGAAGTTTGGGCATGATAGCAAATTTAGAGTCCGCTGAACCCATTAATGCAGAACCACCAATTCTGTAAATAACATCATCATTCTTCAGAAACAGTAATTTTCCACCTACTTCTCCAAAGCTTTGATTCTGGTACACGTATCCTACATTAATCATCTTATGCATGGTATATTGAGCATTTGCGTAAGTTGACAGAAAGAATATAGATATAACACTTATTACCAATCGAAAGTTCATCATTTCTTATTTATTTAAGGTGTAAAATTAAAAAAAACTGCTTTATCTAATGGAAGATAAAGCAGTATAAATATCTTAAAGAAAAAATTAAATGCCAAATGCTGTTTTAATCTCTTCTACTTTGTCTAATTTCTCCCAGGTGAAGAATTCCAGGTCTTTTAACGTAAGCTCGTTTTTATGCCCCTTATTGAAGGTTTTATCAGCAATATAATGTTCCTTACCCATATGTCCGTAAGAAGCTGTTTCCTGATAAATAGGATTTCTTAATTTTAAGTTTTCCTCAATAGCGTAAGGTCTCAGGTCAAAGATCTTAGAAACTTTTTTGGCCACATCTCCATCATGAAGATCAACTTTTGAAGTTCCGTATGTATTGATATACAATCCACAAGGTTCTGCAACACCGATAGCATAAGAAACCTGCACTAATACCTCATCAGCAACGCCAGCAGCCACAAGGTTTTTAGCAATATGTCTTGTTGCATATGCAGCACTTCTATCTACTTTTGAAGGATCTTTTCCAGAGAATGCACCACCACCGTGAGCTCCTTTTCCGCCGTAAGTATCTACAATGATCTTTCTTCCTGTAAGTCCTGTATCTCCGTGAGGCCCACCAATCACAAATTTACCTGTCGGATTGATATGATATTTGATCTGATCATTAAATAAAGCTTTAATTTCATCAGTTTGTTGAGCAACCACTCTTGGAATCAAAATACTTTTGATATCCTCACGAATTTTGTTCAACATTTCTTCTTCAGATCCAAAATCATCATGCTGCGTAGAAACAACAATAGAATCAATTCTTACCGGCTTATGATCATCAGAATATTCAATGGTAACCTGGCTTTTCGCATCAGGACGTAAATAAGTAATTTCAGTATTCTCTCTTCTTACCGCAGAAAGTTCTTTCAGGATCGTATGTGCCAAGTCTAATGCTAAAGGCATATAATTAGCCGTTTCATTGGTTGCATACCCAAACATCATCCCCTGGTCTCCTGCACCTTGTGCATTGGCTTTACTTTCGAAAGTTTCATCCGCAACTTTTCTGTCAACACCCTGATTAATATCTGGTGACTGCTCATGAATTGCAGAGATCACTCCACAAGAATCTCCGTTGAACATATATTCACCTTTTGTATAACCAATACCATTGATAACCTCTCTGGCAATAGTCTGAACATCAAGATAAGCATCTGACTTAACTTCTCCTGCCAATACTACCTGCCCAGTTGTAACAAGGGTTTCACAAGCTACTTTTGAATTTTTATCGTATGCTAAAAAATGATCAATTAAAGCGTCAGAAATCTGATCAGCAATTTTATCAGGATGTCCTTCTGAAACTGATTCAGATGTAAATAAATAAGACATATTATTCTTTGTTTTATTAGATTAAAATTTGAGGAATAATGAGAATAATTGCCTTGAAAGCTCAAAAAGGAATACTGTTTTAGCTTTTTTTTATAGAGGTTGCAATCAGGTCAAATTTTTCCTCGTTCGTAAACGTCTGCAAAGTTAAGTACTATTTTTTAATACTCAAAACTTTTAAGAAATAATTATAATTTTCTTGAAATTAGGAATTTATCCCGCTCAGAATTAAAAACTATTGTGGTTTTATGCTTACGAAATCTTTTGGATTTTCATTGTAATTTAGCCTTTCTTTCAAAGAAGTCTGTATTGAAGAAGATAATTCGTCAATAATTTTCTGTTTGAAGGTTGGCTTATAATAGATAATACTTATTTCTCTGTAAGGGAAGGGTTTTTTAAATCTGAAAACTTTACTTTTCTGTTCGTCAGAAAGCTGACTTAAAGCCAGTTCTGGTAAGATACTGATTCCTCCAACCTTATCAACCATATGAACTAAAGTTTGAATATTCGAAGCTAAGAAGTCTAAATTCTTAGGTTTCAATGTATTCTCTTTTAAATGACAAATATTTTCAAATTGATTTCTCAAACAGTTTCCTTCTTCTAAAAGCCATACTTTTTCAACATTCAGCTCTTCAGGAATGATATAAGAATTCTTTTTGTTAGCCTGTGTATCTGAACTGTAGATCATCAATTCTTCGTTGAATAAGAAATCCTGATAAAATTCGTCCGCTGTATCATATGGCGTTGAAATAATTCCAGCATCTAGCTCACCAGCTTTTAAAGCCTTGATAATACTATCTGTTGTCATTTCTTTTACATTCATCTGAATTTTTGGATTTTCATCCAAGAATTTGAAGATCTCACTTGGTAAAATAAAAGAAGAAACGGTAGGGATAATTCCAAGATTAATGGTACCTCCTAAAATGTTATTTAAAAGGTTAGCCTTATTCCTCAGCTCATTGACAGATTCTATAATTACCTTCGCCTGATCAATGATTTGAAGTCCCACATCTGTTGTACGGATCGGGTGTGTAGTTCTATCAAACACCTTTACATCCAGTTCATCCTCAAATTTCTGTATCATCGCACTTAGTGTAGGTTGCGTAATGAAGCATGCTTGAGCTGCTTTTCCAAAATGTTTGTACTTATCTACAGCGATAAGATACTCCAATTGCTGAATGTTCATCTGATTAATATTATCTATTACAAAGATATGATGTTTTTGCTATAAGCAATTAAAAATTCAAGTAAATTTGATAATTATTACACCCAAAACGACACAATAAATAAATCAAATCTTAACTATATGGATTCAAAAAAATTAACATTAAGCAGTGGTGCGCCATATTTTGAGCATCAGGATTCTCAGACTGTAGGTCCAAGAGGTCCGGTTTTATTGCAGGATTTTATACTTCAGGAAAATTTAGCACATTTTGTAAGAGAAAGAATCCCTGAAAGAATTGTTCATGCCAAAGGAAGTGGCGCCTATGGAACTCTTACTGTAACACATGACATTAGTAAATATACCAAAGCTAAATTGTTTTCAAAAGTGGGAAATTCTTGCAGGATGTTTGCAAGATTCTCGACGGTAGGTGGTGAAAAAGGAAGTGCAGATACAGCAAGAGACCCAAGAGGTTTTGCTCTAAAATTCTATACTGAAGATGGGAATTGGGATCTGGTAGGTAATAATACTCCCGTATTTTTTATTAAGGATGCAAAAAAATTTCCAGACTTCATTCACACTCAAAAAAGAGTTCCAAAAACCAATTTGAAAAGCGCAACGATGATGTGGGATTTCTGGAGTCTGAATCCTGAATCACTTCACCAGGTTCTTATTTTAATGTCTGATAGAGGAACTCCTCATGGTTATAGACATATGCATGGTTTTGGTTCTCACACTTTTTCGATGATCAATGAGAACAATGAAAGAGTATGGGTGAAATTTCATTTTAAAACAAAGCAGGGAATCAAAAACTTCAATAATGAAGAAGCGGTTAAGCTTTCGGGCGAAAATCCTGATTTCGCGCAGGAAGATCTTTGTAATGCTATTGAAAATGGAGATTTCCCAAAATGGACCATGTATATTCAGGTGATGACTGAAGAACAGGCTAAAGATTTCCGATGGAATCCTTTTGATGTCACTAAAGTCTGGTTCCAGGGAGACTTTCCGTTAATTGAAGTAGGAGAAATGGAATTAAATGAAGTTCCTGTTAACTATTTTGCCCATGTAGAGCAATCTACTTTTTCTCCAAGCAACCTGATCAATGGAATCAGTTTTTCTCCGGATAAAATGTTGCAAGGAAGACTGTTCTCTTATCCTGATGCACACCGATACAGAGTGGGAGTAAATGCCCATCAGCTGGAAGTGAACCGATGTCCTTTTGCTACTCATAATTACCAAAGAGATGGTTATATGGCAGATTCTAAAGATTATGGAGATAAGCCTAACTATCACCCTAACAGTTTTGATGATATTAAACCAGATGCAGCCTATAAAAATTATGAATATGAATTAGACAGTGCACATGTTGCCAGTTATAATAGAAATGAAAATGATGATGATCATTATACCCAACCGGGGCTTCTTTATACAAAAGCCATGAACAATGAAGACAGAGAACATCTTATTCATAACATCGTTGGAAGCATGAAAGGAATAGATGGACCAAAGAAAGATGAGATTATAAATCGTCAATTATGTCATTTTTTTAGAGCTAATATAGAACTTGGCATGAAAGTAGCATCACAACTAAATATCAATATTGATAGCAATATGATGAATCATATTAAATAGTCATACTAAACAATATTTCAACATAAAAGGAAAAAATATCAATTTTTTTTCCTTTTTTTTGTAAAAAAATTATAATTTGCAGGCGATACTATTTTAAAGTGGAAAAATGAGTTACGAGAATATTTTATTAAAAAAAGAAGATAAATTAGCTATTATTACAATAAACAGACCTGAAAGTCTTAATGCCTTAAATGCTAAAACAATTCAAGAAATAAGTACAGCTTTAGACGAACTAGATTCGGACAATTCTTGTAGGGTAGTTATTCTTACAGGAAGTGGAGAAAAATCTTTTGTTGCTGGAGCTGACATAAAAGAATTCAGCGATTTTGGACAGGAAAGAGCTGAAGAATTAGCTAAAAATGGTCAGAATTCTCTTTTTAACAAAATAGAAAACTTATCTAAACCTGTAATTGCAGCCGTAAATGGTTTTGCTTTAGGCGGTGGTTTAGAGCTTGCTATGGCGTGCCATATCAGATATGCATCGGAAAATGCCAGATTGGGGCTTCCAGAAGTAACGTTGGGATTAATTCCAGGTTACGGGGGCACACAAAGACTTCCAAAGCTTGTCGGAAAAGGCCTTGCCAATGAAATTATCTTCTCTGCTAAAATGATTCCTGCTCAACGAGCAAAGGAAATTGGATTAGTAAATGAAGTATATCCCATTGAAGATTTATTAACAAAAACAAAAGAATTAGCTAACATTATTGCCTTTAATTCACCAATGGCAATATCGAAAGCTATTCATGCTGTAAATCTATCGGATACTGATAAAGGTTTTGAAACCGAAATTAAATATTTTGGCGAGCTTTTTGAACTAGCTGATAAACAAGAAGGTGTTGCTGCTTTTATGGAAAAAAGAAAGCCCAACTTCTAAAAAAATTATTACTACAAATTATTTCGAAAAAACCAATGCAGCGGTATGAATAAGTTTGATAAAGCTTATCTAAAAATGGCTCAGGAATGGGCGAAACTTTCCTACTGTGAGAGAAAACAGGTAGGAGCTCTTATCGTAAAAGATAGGATGATTATTTCAGATGGTTACAACGGAACTCCTTCGGGATTCGAAAATTGCTGTGAAGATGCGGATGGAAAAACACACTGGTATGTATTGCATGCAGAAGCTAACGCTATATTAAAATTAGCAGCTTCTACTCAATCTGCAAAAGGAGCAACGTTATATTTAACGCTTTCTCCATGTAAGGAATGCAGTAAATTAATTTTACAGGCAGGAATTACAAGACTAGTGTATATTAATGAATATTCGGATGACGACGGGATATCATTCTTGAGAAACCATAATATTGAAATAGAACAAATTTCTGATTGTGAACTAAAAAAATAACACAAATGACTTGGGATGAAAAAATTAAGGATTTTGAGATCTTTCTTCGTTTCGAAAGAAATTTTTCAGAAAACACTCTCGACGCTTACGTTAGAGACATTAAAAAACTAAAAGAATACGCAGAAGAAGACCTTGGGAACATTGCACCCGATGTTATCGGATACGACAATCTGCAAGAGTACATCTTTAACCTTTCTAAACAAAAGTTCAGCGAACGATCACAAGCGAGATGGATTTCTTCCATCAAAGCCTTCTTCAAGTTTCTGCTTGAGGATGAAGCCCGTGAAGATAATCCTGCTGCATTGCTTGAAGGCCCCAAATTAGGATTGTATCTCCCTGATACACTAAGCTTGGTAGATATCAATAAGATTATTGGTGCTATTGAAGTTTCATCTGATCTGGGACGAAGAAACCAGTGTATTGTTGAAGTATTGTATGGCTGTGGTCTTCGTGTATCAGAGCTTATAGATCTAAAGATTTCAAATATTAATTTCAATGAAAATTATATTAAGGTAAATGGAAAGGGAAATAAAACCCGTTTCGTTCCTTTAGCTGACTATACAGCAGATTTACTAGGGAATTACATAAAGGAGATTCGTGCTAAAAATAAGATCAATAAAAAGTATGAAGACTCTTTATTTCTTAACAGTAGAGGAACTTCCATGTCCCGGGTTATTGTATTTCTGATCATTAAGGAACTCACTGATAAAGCTGGAGTTAGCAAAAAAATATCTCCACATACCTTTAGACATTCTTTTGCAACTCATTTGTTACAAAACGGGGCTGATCTACGTTATATTCAGGAAATGCTGGGACATTCCAGTATTACAACAACAGAAATATACACTCATTTAAAAACTGAAGAACTACGGGACGTAATTTTAAATTATCATCCGAGAAACATTAATATTACTCAGTAAAAGGAAGTTGCATCTGACACTTAAAAAATAATTATAAACAGATGAAGACATTGAAATATTGCCCAAATTGTGGCAAAGAATCTCTAAACTGGGACGGCGAAAAAAAATGGAGCTGCAATCATTGCGATTTCAGGCTATATAACAATGTTGCCGGTGCGGTAGCTGTCGTTATCAGACATGGAGATCAAATCTATCTGACAAGGAGAAATCAGGATCCTAAAAAAGGAAAATTAGATTTGGCTGGTGGTTTTGTTGATCCTAGAGAAAGTGCTGAAGAAGCTTGCAAAAGAGAGCTTTTTGAAGAACTGCAGTTAGATATTGATATTTCAAGCTTAAAGTATATTACAAGTCTTCCAAACATCTACCAGTATAAAGAAATTGATTATAATACAATCGATTTATTTTATGAGTATCGTGTTTCAGAAAAATTTGAAGTTAATCTTGCATTATCTGAGATATCAGAAACGCAATGGATACCACTGAAAAATATTAATCTTGATGATATCGCTTTCGACTCTCAAAAAATATTTTTTGAGCAGTATCTAAAGAATTTATAGATTACACACCTATTTAAAAATATTAATAGCAGAGCCTGGGCTCTGCTATTATTGTATAGAAACTATTTTATCCACAAACTCAAATCCTTTTTAGGATCAAGAGACTATATTGATCTAATAAGATTTTGATTTCAACATTTCCTCAAAGTAATTGGTCAATAACTTTCTTTCGGCATCAGATAAATTTGCTTCTTCATGATAAACAATGTATCCTGGCATTGGCATAGTCTTAGCTTGAAGTGTTGGAAGAATACCGGTAAGCATGCTGGCTTTCAGATCCGAGTTGTAAGTCTGCCATATTGAAAAATTAAGATGTTCCCGCCCTTCATTGACATGGCTTTTTATAGACCAGGATATCGGTGCTATATAAGAATATTTTGGATATACTGTCTCATTTGAATGACAGTCATAGCAAGCTCCTTTTATCAGAGTTCTGATCTTTTCAGGAGTTTTCTTTGCATCAACAAAATTCACTTTATGATCAATAGGTTTGTTAGCTCTATCAATAGGAACAAACTGGATCAGTGCAAAAACAACTAAGCTCCAGAATACGATCTTCTTTACCATTTTCATTATTTCTATCTCAAAGGCTGTAATGCTGTATTGCCCGATTTCAGCGTACGATCATCCTTCTTCTCAGGAGGTTTATTATTTTCCGGTTTAGGAATATTCAGCGTTTTAGTATCTAATACCCTTGTATCTTTCAGATCCCAGTCTTCATTACTGTCCCATAAAGGTCTTACGACAGCTACTTTATAGAAAATATAAGAATCTTCAGCAAAAATATCCTTTTGAAAGTCGGCTTCATCCCAATATTTATTATCATTATTATCAACCAATATTCTGACAATATACTCGCCAGGTTTCAGTATATCGAATTTGAGCTGGTCTCCTTTCGTATATTTCTGATACACTACCTTTTCTGATGTATCCAGTAGCTGAAGCCAATAATTTGATGTTGGTGCATTTTGAAGTTTAAATGTCAGACTGCCATAGTTTTCCACTTTATCCGTTTCAAAATCAAAACGTTTTGATGCAGGATTCTTATCATAGAAAGACAATACGGTCGTTTTAGGAACTATTAACTGATATTTCTTGCCTTCAATAAAATCCGATTGTATTAAGATCTGATATGGATTGGTTTCGGAAATCTTTGCCGTAAAATTCTGAGTTGTTAAACTATCACTTTTCAGCACCCATTTATCAGTATTGATCTTATCAATTACATAATTTGAAGTAATTTTAAAATCAGTTTTAGGGGGTAAAAGCGATCCATCATTATTATCAAGGCTCATTGCATTTTTGGCATTGTACTTATAAAACACAGAAACCGTATCCTTTTTATTATCAGCATCATAACTGAATTTTAAATTCTCAGTTACTGTTTGCCCTATATTATTTTTCACTGCATCAAACCAGATCTTTACAGTATCTGATTTAGGACGATGGGTTACTTTTATATCTTGTAATTTTTCATTAATGGAAAGAACTTTCACATTATCGGGACGCCCTTCAAACATCATTGTAATTCCTCCCGGTGTTTCTTTCATTTCCCCATATTTCAATGGCTTTTTAGATGGATAAATCTTTAAATTCAATCCAGAAATGGACTTTTCAATCTCTACAGGTTCTTTTTGAAAACCCACTTTTTCTTTACCTGGATCATACATAGAATTACCATTCTCATCTTCAAAGGCAATGATCTTATATTTCCCAGGCGATAAATAATTAAGCTCATAATATCCATCATCATCAACCTTTGTAATGTAGTAAGGTTTTTGCTTGTAATTCATAGTGTCCTGTACCTTGTACAACCCCACAACTAATTTATTATCTGAGCTCGTTTCTTTTTTTATGGATACTGCGTCACGGACATCACCACTTATATACAGATCATCAAGCTTATCGCCTGTGGAAAATGCAAAATTGAAGTATCGTAAAACATTTGCTTCATTATTATCTACAATCGAATTTCCAAAATTAAAATTATAAGTCGTATTGGCCTGTAACGTATCTTCCCACTGAATTAAAAGATATTTGTTGGCAATATTTGATGGTAAAATTCTTTTGATCTTTTTGATCGGCGGAGAAATAATTAAATTCTTATTGATATCCTTTAAAGTCACATATTCATCAAAATCAATACGCAGTTCCTTAATATCTCTTCGCACATTTATTCTGGTGGTATCAATATTTGAACTTAAAAATTTTGGAGCCAATGTGTCCTTGGGACCTCCAACCGGAGAACCCACTCTCGCACAAGATTGCACAAGAAAACCGATAGTAAATAGTAAAAGAAGTCTTTTCATGAATATGTTTAAGCAAAAGTAAACATTATTCTCCAAAAACTTCATGTCCGTTTTTTAAAGAATCCTGATTATCATTCATTACACTGTGGAGCTTGTCTTTCTGTACCGGAAAATCCTCGAATAATCCCGATAAAGCCAGTGCAGTATATACTCTGTTTGAATATTTGTTTCCGATTGCTACAATCGTTACTTTAGAGTTAAGCAAATGAGCAAAAACAGAATTTGTACCATGCCACCATCCATTATGGTAGGTCAGCTTTTCTCCATTATCAAAAATCTTCATTCTGAAACCTAGGCCATAATTATTCATTCCAGCTTTTTCATTGCTGTAAGGTGTGAAAACCATCTGCATCAATTCAGGTTTTAAAAAGTCTTTTGAATACATCGCTTTCGAAAAATTAAAAAGATCTCTAGGTGTGGTATATACATTTTTATCTCCATAAATGAGATCAAGTCTGTCTAGAGGATACAATTTGTTTCGTCCGTAATAAAAAGACTGTGCGGCAGTAGGAATATCCTTCTCCTGAAAAATATATGTATTTTTCATTTTTAGTGGTGAAAAAACCATTTCTTTCATCGCCTGGGGGAAAGGAGTTTTGGTAACCTGTTCTATAATTAGTGCCAGTAAAGCAAAATTGGTATTACAATACATAAACCCGGTATCGGTATCTCTTGCCAACTCAGGTTTATATTTAATAATCATATTTAATACATCCTGATTGGTAATAAATGCTTTTGAAAGTTCTGCAGGTGCGGGTTGAATTTTAGTAATAAAATATTCGTACTTCGGAAGACCGCTTCTCTGTGACAATAAATTTTGAATGGTAACATTAGGATATGGAAACCCTGGAAAATATTGAATCAGATGATCTGTCAGTTTTACCTTCCCCGCTTCAATCAATTTCATCATTGCCATTGCGGTCATAGTTTTCGAAACTGAAGCTACGTGTAAAGGTGTATTTTTATCAATAGGCATCTGATTTCCTTCTCTCCCGAAACCTCTGTAATTTTCATATAAGATATCATCTCCTTTTGCAACCAGTATTCCGCCACTTAAGTCACCTGCATCCCATACTTTTTTGTAATATTGATCAATATATTGAACTAAAGAGGCCTTATCAGAAAGTTGATCATCCGCTTTTGTAAAAACTTTATTAAGATCTACATTCCCATAGTTAGGAAGGTTAGTCGTGTTTTCAGTTACAGATTCTTTACTTTCGGATTTATTTTTACAAGAAAATAGAAATGCAAAAACAGTTAAAATAAGGACAAAATTATGCTTCTTCATGAGTATCAAAAATGAGCGGCAATTTAATAAAACAAAAAATTAATAATGAACAGAGAAGATAAATTATGAATTATTTAACACAAAAAACGGGATTCACAAAAAAAGTAAAATTTTGAAATCTCAGAATTATCAATTGTAGAAACAAACAACAGCTTAGAAAATGTTGAATTAGATTATCGGCTCTAAATCATTAATAGAGCGAATCATCAGCAATAGATGGTGATTTAACCTAAAAAGAACCTATGATTTTATCAACAATAACCTGAGCCAGCTTTTCCTTGCTCTGATGAGTCCAACCTGCGATATGAGGCGTTACAATTACTTTTTCGGAGTGTAAAAGATATTGTAGATCTTCATTTTCTCCAATTTCTAGATTTTCAAAAGAAGACTTCTCATATTCCAAAACATCCAGGCAAGCTCCTTTTACTTTTCCAGCCTTTAAAGCTTCTACTAAACTTTTAGTTTCTATGTTTTTCCCTCTCGCTGTATTTACGAAATAGAAGTCATTTTTCATATCGGAAATAAATGGGCCGTCGATCAGATAGTAAGATTCATCAGTTAATGGAATATGTAAACTTAGAACCTCAGCCTGTTCTTTTAGTTCCTTTAAAGAAACCTGTGTTCCATATTCATCAGAAAGGTTAGGTAAAATATCATGGAAAATTACTTTACAGCCAAATCCTGAAAGTCTTTGTGCAGTGGCTTTTCCCATATTTCCATAGCCAATAAGTCCAACTGTTTTCCCCAACAACTCATCTCCTCTGTTTTCTTCACGCAACCAGATCCCATTCTTCACTTCCTGAGAAGCAATGAAAAGTCTATTCATCAAGATCAATAACATCCCGACAACATGTTCTGCCACGGAATCTCTATTTCCTTCTGGAGAATTGATAAGTTGAATTCCTAATTTTTCGGCAACAGGGATATCGATATTTTCCATTCCAGCCCCTACTCTGGCAATAAATTTCAGATTTTTTCCTTTTTCAAGAAAGTTTTTATCTAAGGGAATTCTACTCCTTATAATAACGCCATCGTACTGAGCAATCTTATTACAAACCTCATCATAGGAAGAAGTAAAATCCTCTTCTAAAACAAATTTTTTCGCTAAAAGCTGTTCAGTGATAAGGGGGTGATTTTTATCTAAAAGGAGGATTCTCATGATATAAGTATTGAAAGCTTAAAATTAACTTAATCTATGATGACACTATAACTGAGCATTTGATCATTTTTAAAGAATTTCAACAAAAAGATAATAGATAGATGTTTAGATTCCTACGAAATGACAAGAACTCTGTAATATTCTATAATTATATACAAGTATTGGGTTATACAAAGCCCTGATACTATTTATCTTTTTTTCCTTTCTCTGGCTCCTGGAATAACTTCTTCAGCTCTACAGATTCCAAAGGCTTCATTCTTCCAGAAAGGATCAATGAAAGTTCTTTTCTACGGAAAGCGGCAGCAAACCTCTCTTTTTCTTCTTCCGTTTCAGGCATCATTTCAGGGATCGGGATCGGACGGTTAAACTCATCTACAGCAACGAAAGTATAAATTCCGTCATTGGTATGAATCTTCTTCTGATTAATAGGATCATCCAACCAAACATCAACATACACCTCCATAGAAGTAGAAAATGCTCTAGAAACTTTAGATTCTAAAATCACAATCCCTCCTTCAGGAATTGGATGATTAAAAGAAACATGATTTACAGAAGCTGTCACTACTCTTCTTTCACAATGTCTTGCTGCAGAAATAGATGCACAACGATCCATTTTTGCTAAAAGTTCACCTCCAAAAAGATTTCTTAAGGAATTTGTTTCATTGGGAAGAACAATGTTAGTCATAATCGTCAGTGAATCTGACGCTTTTTTTATTTTTTTTGCCATGTTGCCTTAGTGTTGTTTTGAGTGGTTTTGAGGTTGCCTCCTTTTTGAGCTGGTTGTATTAAGGAATCTTTTTTTAAAGAATCCAAAACCTTCATCTGTGTAGAATCTCTTTTAACTTTTACTGTATCCTTTTCTATCCTTCTTGTTTTAGTCTGTACAGAAACACTATCAAAAGATTTTTTACCAAATAAAAGTTCTTGTTGTGTAAATGCCAGATAAAGTATACCTAAAACAGGAATTATAAAAAGAAAAATCCAGAGAATAGATTTATTGAACTTGTAATCTTTATCTGTATTTTCAGAAACTGATGACTTCTCTGTACTACTTATATCAGAAAGCTTGATCTCTTCCAAACCATAATAATCCGGATGATTAGATTCTAATCTATTCCCTTTGAAGTGTGTCACTCCATCTTCGATGAAAATCGACCCCAAATTCTGAATTTCTAAAGTCTGGTCTGCCTGAAGTTTCTTTTTCCAAAAATCAGTCTGAATCTGTAATTCACTTTGAGCAGATTCCTGTGAAATTTGTTTTTGATTACTTATAAAAGATATCAATTCATCAGATTCCACCTCATAATCTGATGCAAATGCAATCTGACTGGAGGGAGGAAGTATACTTCCATTTTCTGAATTAATAATCGCTTTAGAGTTTTCCAAAGAAAACACACCAAAAGCCGGAACTGTAACAGTACCAAATTGTTTCAGATATTCTAGAATGTAAGCAGAAATATTCATTTGGCAGCAAATTTATAACTTTTTCAGGACTTTTTATGACATTTATTTGCATAAAAAAAGACTGCCATAACAGTCTTAAAATGTATAATTTCAGGTTTAAATTCGTTTTTTAAACATTTGGAAATAAATACCTCTTATTTTTGTAATATCGTTATTGAATTTTCCAACTTATTCCAAACATAAAATTAGTTCCTGCCTGTGAAAAATAGTAAGGCTCTCCACCATACACAGCTCCATTGTTCACGTATTTCTTATTAAAAATATTATTCACCAGTAGCTTTAAAGCAATATCGTTATTGGCAATTTTGAATTCATACTGTGCATTAAAGTCAGTAAGAAGATAATCTTTAAGCTGCAAATTTTTATCTTCTGTATTATCAAGATACTGTTTCCCTACATATTGATTCATCAAAGAAAACTGGAAATTTTTATTAGGATTAAATTTCAACCCTAAGTTGGCAATAATGTCCGGTGAGAATGAAATCTGTGTATTTCCCAACTCCTTAACCAACGTTTCATTTTCTATTTTAAAATCCTGATTCCTATTTTGGCTCACACTCACATTACCTGAAACTTCCCATTGTTTTGAAAGTTTTGCTACTGCCCCCACTTCAATTCCTCTTCTATAACTTTCACCAGAATTTGTTCTTATAAATGCACCAACGTTATTAAGCTCACCATTTAGAACCAACTGATTTACATAATACATATAATACAAGTTAGCAGTCAACGAAACAATTCCTAACTGCTTTTCAAATCCTGCCTCAAAATCATGAAGCTTTTCTGCTTTTACATCATTATTAGCGATAAGATCATCCCTATTCGGTTCACGTTGAGCATGGGCATATGATAAGAATATTTTCCCATTTCCAATTCTATAATTTACACCGGCTTTTGGATTAAAGAACAACCAATTCTTCTTTAAATTAGCACCTTCATTATCACCAGCCAATATAATTTTTGTGTCATAGTCTATATTTCTAAGCTGTAGATCTCCGAAAAACTCAAAGTCATTTATTTTATACAAAGCCTTAGCAAATCCAGCCACTTCATTTTTTACAGATCGTCCCCTGTAGTATTCGTGTTCATTAATAGGATGAAAAACTCCGGTTACATTACCATAATGTCTTCCATAATATTGATTTCCAACTACTCCAAAATTAAGATCCAGATTTTCATACTTTCCGTAAAGCGTTGAAACAATTCCGTAAAAGTCATTATTCAGCCATTTTTTCCTGATAAAGTCAGAATCTTTTATTAACTCTCCTTCATCAAGGATATCCGGCAAGTTATATGTTGAAAAAGGATCCCCCTGTTTGTAGTTTTCATAATACCCTTTTCCTTTCGTATAATGCAAAGTAGTTTCTAAATTCCAGTGATCATTAAACCCTTGTTCCCAAAGTAATTGATAATGATTCTGTCTGTAATTATCTGTTTCATTATTATAAAAACCGGTGATATTCCCATCTGTTCCGTAGATTGCTCCTGAATAATTGAATTTAGGATCTGTTTCCCAGGTCTTTCTGTCTATTCCGTTCCAGGCCTGATAGGTTTTTTCTTTCCCACCAAAAGCCATTAAACGAATTCTTGTTTTACCTTCCTCAAATAAAGCAGTGAAATTATAGGAATCCAATCTAGATGAAGCTCTATCAATATATCCATCAGAACTAATGTGCGTGTATCTTCCCATTAGAGAAAGACGGTTGTTCCAGAATTTTCCAGAACCAACTTCCGCTGAATATTTATAAGTACTGAATGATCCATAGCTATCATCAGTTTTTACATAGAACTTATCATCCGGATCTTTAGAGATCACATTAATACTTGCTCCAAAGGCTGAAACTCCATTGTTTGATGTCCCTACTCCTCTTTGAATAATGATCTGTGAAGCAGAACTCGTTAAATCAGGAACATTCACAAAAAAGGTCCCCTGACTTTCGGAGTCATTGAAAGGAACTCCATTCATCATCACATTGATTCCTCTACCAGCAACCCCACGAATTCTAAATCCGGTATATCCAACTCCATTTCCAGCATCTGAAGTAGATATAACAGAAGTCTGATTTTTTAAAAGTATAGGTAGATCCTGACCTAGATTTCGACTATCAAGATCTTTCTGAACATTAATAATTTCTTTAGCAACAGGAAGTCTTTTGGTGAAGTTGACAGCCTCAATTTCCTTAATTTTTATGGTGTCTGTTTTTTGGGCTTGTACAAAACCCAACGAGCTTGCAGTAAGCCCTAAAAAAAGTAATCCTTTCATTCTATAAATTTTAAAATTTAATGAATAAAAGGGGATCAATAAGATATTATACATTTCCGACATTTAGTCGAAGCGTCCCTAAACAGCATTACCTGTTCCAGGTTCATTGGGTATAATCTCAGCCTGTAAAAGCACCCCTTTATTTCAGCCGCAAAATTACAAAAAATATATGAGACGAGAAATGGGGTTCGAGATTCAGCTAACTGGCTCCATTTGCGAGGTTCAGGAACAAGGCTTCGAGTTAAGAATAGTCAACATTTACGAATAATTCACGTTTTTGAAATATTCTTTTCCCAGATCGAATAACAGGCACAAATATTTTACACCTCGCCCCTTATCTAATATGCTTTGTTCTTTGAATCAATATAATAGTAGTTGATTCCATCTTTGGTTACTTCAAACATTTTCCCCAATTTCCAACTGAAGTTTCGCTTGATATTAGAATACTCAAAAGGAATGACCACTTTATTATGAACATCGATCACTCCAAATCTGTCATTATGAGATGCTACGATCATAGGGTCTGAAACATCATCCCCTTCCATGATATGAAGATATTCATACTGAGGATAGATCTGATAATCTCTATAATCGGCTGCGTTTACGAATTTTGAAGGTTCAATAATTCCATAGAAGCCATTCAAAATATAAGCCTGATATTGCTGTTGTTTAAATTCAGTTTTACATTTTCCCAAATCTGGATTTTTGTATTGGTAAACTCTTTTACCGGACTGATCTATTCTGTAGGAAATCAGATCTTTTTCAACAGTAGCATAATCTTTTGTTCCAAACTTTCTGATTTTTTCATTAGGAGAGTACAAAAGATTACAGTCTTCAGCAAAAAATACGGCAATATGATATTCAGGTTGAATAATAAACTTTCCTTTTTGATTAATATATCCGAATTTTCCATCCTTCTTTTGAGGAATCAGGACAGGAATATCTTCATTAATAAATACCAGATCAGGATTAATTTTAGGTTGAGCTACTTTTTTCTGAACCGTTTTTGAAGTTTTTTTAACCTGATATTTTTTTACAGATTTTGTTTGGGAAAAAACAAAAACCGAAATAAAGAGGGATAGAAGACTTATTGTGTTTTTCACTTTCATCATTTTTTTGCAAAAGTACAGCCAAAATAGAAAATATAAAAATCATATTTATAAAGAATCTAAATAATTACACCCTGATAAAATATTAAAAATTCGTAATTTTGGGAACATTTTTAATTGTTTGATAATTTTAAAACGTATTGAGATCGAACTTTTGACACTAACATGATCAAAAAAGTATCCGAACGTTACCCGGAAAGAGTTTTTTGCGGCAAGAAAGATTACAGGTAAGCTACTTACATTTTTCAGACAAGGCCCTTTTATAATCACTTTTGGGACGGAATTATTATCTCACATTTTTAAAAGAGGTATAGATTATGCTGATTTTACTTCAGTCCATCTTGCATATCAAGATTCGACAGCTCAAATGGTATTATTGTAGTTTATACAGACTGGCAAAAAATGTGGCAGTACTACGAACTGCGTTATAAATTTACCTTTAACATTGAAAAAGAGACTTCTATTATGAATATTTATAAGGATTACATCAAAGAGATTGAAGAAAGAAAAAACCAGGGGCTTAATCCAAAGCCAATTGATGGTGCTGAATTACTAAGTGAAATTATCACACAAATTAAAGATTCAGGTAATGCAGATCGATCGGATTCTCTTAAATTTTTCATTTATAACACCTTACCCGGAACGACAAGTGCAGCGGGAGTGAAAGCTAAATTTTTAAAAGAAATTATTCTGGGTGAATCTCTAATAGATGAGATCTCACCAGCTTATGCTTTTGAGTTGTTATCTCATATGAAAGGTGGCCCTTCAATTGAAGTGTTGCTGGATCTGGCTTTGGGTAATGATATATCTATTGCCAAAGAAGCGGCAAACGTTCTTAAAACACAGGTTTTCCTTTATGATGCTGATACAAATCGTTTAAAGGAAGCATTCAATAGCGGTAATGAAATCGCAAAAGAAATTATTGAAAGCTATGCACAAGCAGAGTTTTTCACTAAACTACCGGAAGTTGCTGAAGAGATTAAAGTAGTGACATTTATTGCTGGTGAAGGGGATATTTCAACTGACTTACTTTCTCCGGGTAATCAGGCTCACTCAAGATCAGACCGTGAACTTCACGGTAAATGTATGATTACTCCCCAGGCACAAGAGGAGATCAAGGCTCTTCAGGCACAACATCCTGACAAAAGTGTGATGTTAATCGCAGAGAGAGGTACTATGGGCGTAGGTTCATCAAGAATGTCTGGAGTAAACAACGTTGCTTTATGGACTGGCAAACAAGCAAGCCCATATATTCCATTTGTAAATATTGCTCCAATCGTGGGCGGAACAAATGGTATTTCTCCGATTTTCCTTACAACTGTTGATGTTACAGGAGGTATTGGTATTGACCTTAAAAACTGGGTGAAAAAGCTGGACGCAGATGGCAACCCGATCCGTAATGAAAATGGAGAACCCATCCTTGAGGAAACTTATTCTGTAGCTACCGGCACTGTTCTTACCATTAATACAAAGACAAAAAAACTTTATAATGGTGATCAAGAGCTGATTGACATTTCTAAGGCATTCACTCCACAGAAAGTTGAATTTATAAAAGCTGGTGGATCATACGCTATCGTATTTGGTAAAAAACTTCAGACATTTGCCGCAAAACTTCTAGGAATAGAAACACCCCTTGTTTTTGCTCCGTCAAAAGAAATTTCTCATGAGGGACAGGGTCTTACAGCAGTAGAAAAAATATTCAACAGAAATGCAGTAGGTACAACACCAGGAAAAGTGTTACACGCAGGTTCAGATGTTCGTGTAGAAGTTAATATCGTTGGTTCACAGGACACAACTGGTCTTATGACTTCTCAGGAATTGGAATCAATGGCGGCTACAGTAATTTCCCCAATTGTTGATGGTGCATACCAATCAGGTTGTCACACCGCTTCAGTATGGGATAAAAAAGCTCAGGCCAATATTCCAAAATTAATGAAATTCATGAACGATTTCGGTTTGATCACAGCTCGTGACCCGAAAGGTGAGTATCACGCTATGACAGACGTAATTCACAAAGTTCTTAATGATATAACAATCGATGAGTGGGCGATCATTATTGGTGGTGACTCACACACAAGAATGTCCAAAGGTGTTGCTTTTGGAGCAGATTCAGGAACAGTTGCTCTTGCACTCGCTACAGGTGAGGCATCTATGCCAATTCCCGAATCTGTTAAGGTAACCTTCAAAGGAAACATGAAGGAGCATATGGATTTCCGTGATGTGGTTCATGCAACACAGGCTCAAATGCTTAAACAGTTTGGAGGAGAGAATGTATTCCAGGGAAGAATCATCGAGGTTCACATTGGAACGCTTCCTGCTGACCAGGCATTCACATTTACAGACTGGACTGCCGAAATGAAGGCAAAAGCTTCTATCAATATTTCTGAAGATAGCACCCTAATTGAATCATTGGAAATTGCAAAAGGCAGAATCCAGATCATGATTGACAAAGGCATGGATAATCATAATCAGGTTCTTCAGGGATTAATTAACAAAGCTGACAAGAGAATCGCTGAAATCAGATCAGGTGAAAAACCGGCTCTAACTCCAGATGCAAATGCTAAGTATTATGCTGAAGTGGTTGTTGATCTTGATGTGATTATAGAACCAATGATTGCCGATCCTGATGTAAACAATGATGATGTTTCTAAACGATACACCCATGATACGATCAGAGCGCTTTCTTTTTATGGAGGAGAGAAAAAAGTAGATCTTGGTTTTGTTGGATCTTGTATGGTTCACAAAGGAGATTTGAAAATTGTTTCTCAAATGCTTAAAAATATTGAAAGACAGCAAGGCAAAGTTGAGTTTAATGCTCCACTTGTTGTAGCTGCACCAACATACAACATCATCGATGAATTAAAAGCAGAAGGAGACTGGGAGTTTTTAGAAAAATACTCTGGCTTCGAATTTGATGATAATACTCCTAAAGGCGAGGCTCGTGTTGAATATAAAAACATGATGTATCTTGAACGCCCCGGATGTAACCTTTGTATGGGTAATCAGGAAAAAGCGGCTAAAGGAGATACTGTATTGGCGACTTCTACCCGTCTTTTCCAAGGAAGAGTAGTTGAAGATTCTGAGCGTAAAAAAGGAGAATCTCTACTTGCATCAACTCCGGTTGTTGTTCTATCTGCTATCATTGGAAGAATTCCTAACATAGACGAATATAAAGCTGCAGTTGAGGGCATTGACCTGACTAAGTTTGTACCCCCTATTAAAGAACTGGTTCAGGTTGGTCATTAACAGCATTAAATGACAAGTCAAAAGACTGTTTTACATTATATAAGAAAGATTTTAATCCATTGGATTTGAAATCTTTCTTTTTTTATTTAGAACCTTTCCATTTAAGAGTCAGTAGAATTATTTTAACCTATGTCAACGGCTCAAAAATTATTTTTTCCTTAACTTGATAGGTATTAAAAATATTAATGATTCATCTTATTTATACCATTTTTAGATGGTAGGAATAGAATTTGATGAGTACATTTGAGGAATTTCTGCTCCTAATTTTAAATTAAAGTCCGGAAAAAATTATTGAAAAAGAAAAATTAAAATAGATATGACTTTCGACATTGATATGATTAAAAAGGTGTACGAGCGCTACCCCGAGAGAATTGCTGCGGCAAGACAAATCGTGGCAAAACCTCTTACGCTATCTGAAAAAATATTATACACCCACCTTTGGGAAGGAAATGCAACACAAGCACATGAAAGGGGAAATTCTTATGTAGATTTCGCTCCAGACAGAGTAGCCATGCAGGATGCAACAGCGCAGATGGCACTTTTACAATTCATGCAGGCTGGAAAAGCTAAAGTGGCTGTTCCTTCAACTGCTCATGCCGATCACCTGATCCAGGCAAGAGTAGGTGCAGAATCAGATTTACAGGAAGGTATCAACAAAAACTCTGAAGTTTTCAATTTCCTGAGTTCCGTTTGTGATAAATATGGAATTGGCTTTTGGAAGCCGGGAGCTGGTATCATTCACCAGGTTGTATTGGAGAACTATGCTTTCCCTGGAGGTATGATGATCGGTACGGACTCTCATACGGTAAATGCAGGAGGCCTTGGTATGGTAGCCATCGGAGTAGGTGGTGCTGATGCGGTAGACGTAATGGCAGGAATGGCTTGGGAACTTAAAATGCCTAAATTGATTGGTATCAAGTTAACCGGTAAAATGAGTGGCTGGACTTCTGCAAAAGATGTGATCTTAAAAGTGGCAGGAATCCTTACCGTAAAAGGGGGAACAGGATGTATCGTAGAATATTTCGGAGAAGGAGCAGAATCACTTTCAGCAACAGGTAAAGGAACCATCTGTAACATGGGTGCTGAAATCGGAGCGACTACTTCTACTTTCGGATATGATGATTCAATGAGAAGATACTTGGCAGCAACAGGAAGACAAGATGTAGTAGATGCGGCTGACAAAATTGCAGAACACCTAACTGGTGATGCTGAAGTATATGCAAACCCTGAACAATATTTTGACCAAGTAATCGAAATTAACCTTTCAGAACTGGCACCTCACTTAAACGGACCTTTTACTCCAGATTTAGCAACTCCGGTTTCTGAATTCAGAGCTAAAGCTGAAGCTAACGGATGGCCATTAGAAGTTGAATGGGCTCTTATCGGTTCTTGTACCAACTCTTCTTACGAAGATTTATCAAGAGCTGCTTCTATCGTTGAAGATGCGGTAGCAAAAGGAGTAAAACCAAAAGCAATCTTAGGAATCAACCCTGGATCCGAGCAAGTGAAATTCACAGCAGAAAGAGATGGTTTCTTAGATTCTTTCAGAAAATTTGAAAACACGAGAATCTTTACGAACGCTTGTGGGCCTTGTATCGGACAATGGGACAGAGAAGGTGCTGATAAAGGAGAGAAAAACTCAATCATCCACTCTTTCAACAGAAACTTTGCAAAGAGAGCAGATGGTAATCCAAATACTCATGCTTTCGTAGCTTCTCCAGAAATGGTAGCAGCAGTAGCAATTTCAGGAAGATTAGACTTTAACCCTATTACAGATACATTAACTGCAGAAAACGGTGATCAGGTAAGACTTGACGAGCCAAAAGGATCTGAATTACCGGCTAAAGGATTTGCTGTAGATGACAACGGTTACCAGGCTCCATCTGAAGATGGTTCGTCAGTAGTAGTAAAGGTAAGCCCTACATCTGATAGACTTCAATTGCTGGAAGAATTCCCAGCTTGGGATGGTAAAAACATTACCGGAGCTAAAATTCTAATTAAAGCTTTCGGAAAATGTACAACCGACCATATTTCTATGGCTGGGCCATGGTTGAAATATAGAGGTCACCTTGATAACATTTCAAATAACATGTTGATTGGAGCTGTCAATGCTTACAACATGGAAACGAATCATGTTAAAAATGAATTAACAGGTGAATTTGGAGAAGTTCCTGCTGTACAGAGAGCTTATAAAGCTGCTGGAATTCCTACGATTGTAGTAGGAGATCAAAATTATGGTGAAGGTTCATCAAGAGAGCATGCCGCAATGGAACCAAGACATCTTGGTGTAAAAGCAGTATTGGTAAAATCATTTGCACGAATCCACGAAACGAATCTTAAAAAACAAGGTATGTTAGGGTTAACATTTGCTAATGAAGCTGATTATGATAAAATCTTAGAAGATGATACTGTTAACTTCTTAGATCTTGATCAGTTTGCCCCAGAAAAACAGCTTACACTAGAATTTGTACATGCTGATGGAACAAAAGACATTATTATGGCAAACCATACGTACAATGCTCAACAAATTGACTGGTTCAAAGCAGGTTCTGCGCTAAACCTTATCAAGAAACAGGAAAACTAAATAAATTTTAGTTCTATATAATTAAAGCCTCGCAAATGCGAGGCTTTTTCTTTTCCAGTTTGGATTATATTATTAAAATTTAAATTCAACTCTTGCGAATAAAAATCTCCCACCAATACCATATTGGGAAACCTGTCTCGAATAAACAAACTGATTATCTGCAGTTAAAGAATTGATAAGAGGATTTTTAGAAGGCATAACATTGAATATATTATTACTTCCTATTGTTGCTGAAACATTTTTATTAAAATCATATCCAACAGAAAGATCGGTTACAAAGCGATTATTCAATACAAAATGTTCCTGTTTACCTACAACTCCATCAAAGTTAGCATCCAAAACATCAGCATCTGTTACCTTACCAAAGAAAGAATTTCTTACCAGAACATTAAAGGCAGAAAATTTTAGAGCATTCGAAAGAGTAGCTTTTACACGAGGAACTGCTTCTTCAAAATACACTCTGTTAGGCTCTGAAAAATAACTATCAATTTGACTTACTAACTTGGGAGACGCATGGATCTCACCAATCCTTTTGGTCTGATTAAGATTGAAACCAAAATAGTTTTCCAGGCTAATTCCAGAACCTAATCTCGTGGTCTGTGAAATAGTAAGATCAAGCCCTTTTGTTTGTGAATCAACTGCATTAGCAAAGAAATTAGCAGCGCTAGCCCTGGCAAGATCAAAAGCATTTTGAAGAACAGCTTGGTCAGATCCCGGGGTAAAGGTGCCTTCCGGACGGGAAAATAAATCCGTCAATACTACCCTGTCTTTAATCTTAATATAATAAACATCCGCTGTTAGGGTAAGATTCAATTTTGGAACTTTCCATGTAACGCCTGTGCTATAAGATTGTGATGTTTCCTGTTTCAATTTTGGAATTCCCAAAGCCTGTGCCGCTTCAGAATTATTTCTAAAGGTTCCCACCTGTGTAGTCTGTCCCTGCTGAATCAACGTAGATGTTGAACTATAATAAATCTGAGCCAATGATGGTGCTCTAAACCCTGTAGATACAGCACCTCTCCAATTGAAATTATCAACCAATTTTACATTGGTCGCAAATTTATAATTGAATGTTGATCCAAAATCTGAATAATTCTCATATCGTAATGCTCCTTCTACCAACCACCAATCAGTTGGCTCCAGTTCAACATCCAAATATCCCGCAACACTATTTCTATTACCAGAAACTGCATTATCAGGGCTGAAACCCGGAAATACCTGTGAACCGGCAGGTCTGGTATTTCCAAAAAAATCGGTTACCAACTCATTTTTAGGAGTATTGACTGTGACTACATTTCCAAAAATATCATAAGAAGCATAAGAGTTTTCTTTACCCACATTCACTTTATAATTTTCGTAACGGTACTCTCCTCCTAAAGCTATGTTTAGCCCATGTAGTACGTCATATTTTTTTGAGAAATCAAGATTAAGTGTGTTCTGTAAAAACTCTAAACCTCCGGCATCAAAACTTCTTGGAGAGTTATTAACCAGGGAAGAATTAAAAGTATTTACTACTCCGAAATTGAATATGTTTTTACCAAAAGTATTGCTTAGGTCTACATTCCAGCCATTCAATTTTCCTTTAATTCCAGCTGCATAAGAATAGTCATTAATGGTTGCTTCAATCTGTGGTAAATATCCGTTAGGGGTAATAAAATTGATATTCCTTTCCGTATTTGGTAAACGGAAAAAACCACCCGCATTTCCTAACCTGTAGCTATAACCACCAAAAGAATAAACTTTCCAGTCATCATTAATAGGAACTTCTGAATTATAGTACACCTGTGCCGACTGCAGTTTCGATTGTCCAGCTCTGATACTGAAATCTTTTCGTTCCAATCCTCTGTAAGCAAGTTCATCATTAGTAACGTCTCCACCCAGTAATCCCTGTAATGTTGAAATACTATTTGCATTTGAAATTTGCGACTGTAAACTAGATGAAAAGTAATTTACTTTTGTTGCATATTGCTTGATCGCATTGATAATATGTTGGTTATTAAGTGTATTACCAATATTTTTATACAATCCATCAATGTCCACTCCATCTTGTGCTGCTCTATAGTTAATGGCATTATAGGCATTGTAAATATCACCATTTCTCACCCCTGCTCTTGAATAAGGATCCCGATATTGCGTTGATGTGGTAATATTAAAAAAACCTTGTTTCCCCAATTTAAAACCATAATTAAGATCTAAGGAAATGGTTTCTCCATCCAAGCCTCCCGAAAAATTATTGGTAACAGGTGAAGCATATCCACCCAAAAATAGTTGACCGGAAAAACCTAATCTCTTTTTAAGACCTAAATTGACAACTCCGGCAATCGCATCGGAACCATATTGTGCAGAAGCACCGTCTCTTAATACTTCGATTTTATCCAATGCAAAAGCAGGAATAGCATTAAGGTCTGTTCCTACAGAACCTCTTCCAGGTGTAAGGGTAACGTTAATCAGTGAAGATTGGTGTCTTCTTTTTCCATTAAGTAAGACTAAAACCTGATCCGGTCCTAACCCTCTTAGTTGTGCCGGATCGACAAAATCGGTTCCATCATTCACAGTATGTGATGTAGAAGAAAAAGAAGGGACTATATAGTTTAAGGCCTGACTGATATTGTTGACAGGGCTTTGTTTCAATATTTTTGAGATATTAATAACATCTACCGGAACGGGTGTATCTGTTAGTGATCTACCAGATCCTCTGGATCCAAGTAGAACCACCTCATCAATTTTTTTAGATTTCAAAGTATCCGATTGAGCATAATAAAATGTCGAAATAAGGGTGGCTGAAGTAATAATACTTCTGTGTTTAAAATTGCGCATGTGTTTTATTTTTAATTTTTTGTATTAATGATTATCTGCTTAAAACTTTTAAGCAATAGAAATTCCGTAACCCTGGGATACAAGGCTATTACGGAAACGATAAACGGATTTATTAGTTAATAGAAACTATAGAAAACTAAGAACAGCAACACATACACATCAAATAATGATATGCATATTGATGGGAATACTGAAGCTTCGCTTCAGTATCCGGTAGACAAAAAGTCAAATTCATTGTGGTGTCATTTCCCGTGTTCTTAAACATTGATTTATACTTTAAAACAAAAATTATAAGATGGGAAGAATAGAGTAAACATTTTTTCCGAAACTGAGTCGGCTTATCTATTTCAGCACCTTGCTTGTTTTGCAGGTTGCTATCCCATCTATGAGATTCTTGATAATTATGGGGCAAAGATATAACTATTTTGCAAATAAAAAAATAATTCACGGAAAAATTACATTAATCGCAAAATCAATCCAAGTCCTTAGAGTCTATAATTTAATGTATTCTTGGCACATTTAGGGAAATATCATATGATACAAGAAAAGATTCTTGTAACAAAATTTACTTTTACGCGTCTAACCAAGTAGTAGTAAAAAAACATTATGAAAAAAATTATACTCGTTTTATCTTTTCTAGGTATTACAGTTATACATGCACAGGAAAAGACCAATAATCAGGTAAAGGAAAAGCAAATTGAAGAGGTTGTAATGACCAAAACTAAAAAAGCCGTTGAACAGAAAGCAGACCGAACAATTTTCGATTTCTCTGAGCAACCTCAGCTTAATAACGGGAATGTATTAGAAGGAATCAAAAAACTTCCAGGGCTTGTTTCAACAGATATTGCAGGAATGATGTATCAGGGAAAAATACTTGATGTCTATCTTAATGGGCGTCCCTTGAATATTACGTCCAATGAACTTAATTCTTTTCTGGAAGGAATGCCAGCTAATTCGGTAGACAGGATTGAAGTCATTACACAACCTGGAGCTGAATTTCCAGCAACTTCAGGGGGTGCAATCATGAATATCATTACGAATAAAAATGCTAATAAATACCTAACAGCAACCTATTCAGGAAACTATTCTTTTAGCAATTATGGTAAATTCAGAAATAGAACCACTAATTCTTTAAATTTAAATGCCCGAAATAAATATTTCGGATGGCAATTGAATTTTGGTCAGAATTATCGTGAAAGTATGCTAAACTCGAATCAAAATGACTTATTACTAAGTAATACGGATAGGGTTGGTCGTGGCTATTTTGCAAAGTCAGGATTAACATTTGATTTAGGCCAGGACAGATTATTATTAAACTACGACATTTATCACAATAGAAATAGCAACTATACTGACAGCAATGGTTTTGCCGATCTACCATATATTCCAATCAAAGATAGCATAAGAGAGGGTAATTTTCATGCATTTGATGCTGCCTATACAAACAACTTAAGACAGGAAGCTGTTGTGACTTATCAGAAACGCTTTAGTGATAAATCTCAGAAACTAGATTTCCAATTCGGATATACTAAATCTACCAGTAAGTTTGATCAGAATAATGTCTTTAGGGATATCACTTATATTAATCCTGATGAGACTTTCCCGAGATTTTCAGATGGCATCTTACTAAACAACGAATCTGACATGAAAATAGCCAATTTCAAAATTGATTATTCCCAGCCAATTAAAATTCTTGATGGTGGAAAAGTAAGTTTTGGAGGATTATATGAAAAGCAAAACTTCGACACTCAAAGCAGAGGGTTGACCAATCTGGATTACCAAAGGCAAACAGCATCTACTTACTTAGAGTTTCAGGCAAAATTGAAAAAATTCGATTTTACGTTAGGATCGCGTGCTGAGAACTATGACATTTCCGGAATAACGAGAGTCATTGATAGCAAAGGGGCAGTTGTTCAGAAAGACTTACTTCCTTTTAACAAGTTCAAATTATTTCCTAATGCAAGCGTACAATACAGCCTGATGAATCAGGTTTCTCTTTCTGCTAACTATAACAAGAAGATCAGTTTGCCAAGTATTTCTGCGCTTAACCCAAACAACACAACATTCCAAGGGCCAAACACTCAGGTTACAGGTAACCCTAATCTACAGCCAACAATTTTTGATAACTATGAAGTAAAGCTTTCTGCTTTTGATTATGCATTTATTGGATATAGTGTAAGTTCAGCAAAGAATCAGGTGGCTCAGATTATCAGAAAAGATGGTAAGAATCTCTTCAACGAACAGGTGAATATCTCCAGTATGAGGATTCATAATTTCAATATAGGCCTTCCTGTACCATTTATGATTTTCAGTAAGCCTATGAGTGAGATCATGAAGTTTGATTTTAACCCTGATAAGATTAACTTTATGTATATCTACGCCGGATACCAAAAACATGAAATTGATAATTTAAACAATAGAGGATTTTGGATTTTCAATGTGATGACTCAGTTAATTTTACCTAAGCAAATAAAGCTGACGGCTAATTATAGTTATCTGACTCCAAAGGCAGGCTATTTCTACTTTACTGCAGAGAAACCATTCAGCAACACGGTTGATATTACCTTAACTAAAAAGTTTTTGGATAATCGCCTTACAGTCTCTGTTTTTGCCAATGATATCTTCAATGGGCAGGTAATGCAGGTACGTTCTAATCCACCAAATGGCGAAGCTGTTACGCTAAGAACGAAATATGATACAAGAAACTTCGGGATCTCTATTAATTATAAAATTCCAACTAAGAATAAATTAGCTAAGGAAGACCCTAATATCTTAAACAGTACTAAAAAAGAGGACAACGGCGGAGTAATGCAACAGGACAATAAATAAAACTTCGTGAAATTGCAAAATCGTTGATTTGTTAATTTGTACACTCGTGCTCAATGTTGTCTGTCATTTCAACAAAGGAGAAATCTATACTAAGTATTAAAATAAAAAAGGAGGCAGTAAGAATATTCTTACTGCCTCTCTTATTTAAAACAATATAATTTAAAAATTAATGGTTTGAAATCGCCATTCTAAAGTATCGATAAGAGTTAGTTGATTTAGATTTAAAGGTAAATCTGTTATTATTTTTAAAGTCAGATGCGCCATCATGCTTCCAACAATTCCTGGCAATGATCCCAGGACACCAAGGCTGTCACAGTCATTAAGGTCTTCATCAAAAGGAGGTTCAGGAAAAAGATCTCTTAAATTTTTGCTCTCTTTATAATTAAATATTGCAACCTGGCCAGAAAACCCAAGTATACTTCCATATACCAAAGATTTTTCTAATGTTACACAGGTATCATTAATTAAATATCGAGTGGCAAAGTTATCTGATCCATCTACTACAAGATCATATTCAGAAATTATTTTTTCAATATTGGATTGATCTATTTTCTCTTCAATAGGAATGGCATTTACATGATGATTGAGACTCTCAACAAACTCGACTGCGCTTTTTACCTTTGACGTTCCTACACTGTTTTCACTATGAATAATCTGTCGGTTTAGATTATGTAATTCTACGACGTCAAAATCTGCGATTCCCAATGTTCCAACCCCTGCAGCAGCCAAATACTGAATAACCGGACTTCCAAGTCCTCCAGCACCAACAACAAGTACTTTTGCATTGATTATTTTTCGCTGGCCTGCAACACCTATTTCATTAATAAATATTTGCCGGCTATATCTTGAAAACATCTCTTCACTATTCATGATCATCTTTTTTAAAAACCACTATATACGGAGTCCCAATCTTTCATTACCGGATCATATCCCGCTCCTTTAATCATATTCTTAATCACGTGCATACTTCTTTCATCACTGGTTTCAAATTGTTCCAGAGACTGTTTATCGACCGCATAACCACCTGGATTTGTTTTTGAACCGGCACTCATTGCTGTAGCACCTAATGAGACAATATGATTTCTAAAACTCTCATTTTCCCTGGTAGAAATAGATATTTCAATATCTTCATTCCAAATCCTATATGCACAGATAAGCTGTAACAGATCTTTATCCTCCATGATAAAATTGGGTTCTATGATTCCTTCTGCGGGTCTTAGTCTTGGAAAAGACACTGAGAGTTTACTTTTCCAATATTGTTTTTGCAGATAGTCAATGTGCATTGCATTAAACAAACTATCTACCCGCCAGTCTTCCAATCCAAGTAAAACTCCTAAGCCCATCTTATGAATTCCAGCTCTTCCAATTCTGTCAGGGGTATCCAAACGAAAATGAAAATTAGATTTTTTTCCTTTGGGATGGTATTGTTTATAAACTTCCTGATGATAAGTTTCCTGATATACCAAGACAGAATGAACCCCCTCCTTATGTAATAATCTATACTCCTCTTCTGATAGCGGCTGTACTTCAATTGAAATATTAGCAAAATGAGTCTTTAATAAACGGACTGCATTAATAAAATAGGAAATACCTACTGTCTTATTTGCCTCACCACTTACGAGTAACACATGATTTACCCCCATTGTTTTTAAGACCATCGCTTCCATCATAAGCTCAGTATCATTGAGCGTTTTTCTTTTCAGCTTATTATCTAAGCTAAAACCGCAATAGGTGCAAATGTTCTGACATTCATTACTAAGATATAAAGGAGCATACAGCTGTATAACTTTCCCAAATCTTTTCTGAGTAATAGCCCGCGTCATAGCAGCCATTATTTCCAGTTTTGGGGCAGCAGCTTTTGAAATCAGATTGAGAAAATCATCTAATGTTTTTTGTTTTTTATGCAAACTGTATTCTACGTCGGATAATGTGACGCTTTCCAATCTTTGTTTAACATCGTCCCATTCATAGCAGCTAAAAACTTCTTCAAAATTATTCATTAGATGATCTTTATTATTCAAATAAAAATGAAGTCAGTGGACTCGATGCCTCGGCATGAGAACTTATTGATCCAAGTCCTGCTTCATAAGCTCTTCTTCCGGCAATTACCCCTTCTCTAAATGCCAATGCCATATTGATGGGATCTCTGGCAACCGCAATTGCTGTATTTACTAAAACGGCATCTGCTCCAATTTCCATAGCCTTTGCAGCATCAGATGGAGCGCCTATTCCGGCATCAACCACCACCGGAACCTTACTTTGGCTGATGATAATTTCTAAAAAATCCATCGTTCTAAGTCCTTTATTAGTTCCAATCGGAGCCCCCAGAGGCATCACCACAGCTGTTCCCACATCTTCAAGACGTTTACACAAAACAGGATCAGCGTGAATATAAGGCATTACAATAAAACCAAGTTTGGCAAGTTCTTCTGTCGCATATAATGTTTCAATAGGGTCAGGTAATAAATACTTGGGATCAGGATGTATCTCCAATTTTACCCAGTTCGTTTCGAGTGCTTCTCTTGCCAATTGCGCCGCTAAAACAGCTTCTTTAGCAGTTCGTGCTCCTGAAGTATTGGGTAAAAGATGAGTATTTGTAGGCTTTAAAGCATTGAGAAGATCATCTTCCTGTGAATAGGCATCAATTCTTTTTAAAGCCATTGTCACCATATTACTTTCTGATGCAATGATAGATTGTGTCATTTCCGCCAGGTTTCCGAATTTACCAGTTCCAAGGAAAAGCCTTGATGCAAAATTTCTGTCTGCTATTGTTAGTATTTGATTCATTTGAAAGATTTTATAATGTCATTTGCAATGGATGGCTGATTTGTAATTTGTCCGGAAACTGCCACTCCATATATTCCGATCTGTTGTAATAATTCTATATCATCCAGTCTTACCCCTCCAATTGCGAATATTTTAGGTAGATCAAAAGATCTTTCTTCTAAATATTGAATCAGATGCTGATATCCCTCAAAACCAAGTATTGGACTGAGTTTCTCTTTTGTGGAAGTAAACCTTAATGGTCCCAAACCAATATAATTACATGGTTCTGATATTCTTTGAAGGACATCTTCCAATGTGTTTGCTGTTCCTCCAATTATTTTATCTGTTCCTAAAATATGTCTTGCTTCTAATATAGAACAGTCATTTAATCCTAAATGCACTCCATCTGCATTGATGTCTTTTGCCAGTTTTACATGATCATTAATAATGCATATTGCCTTATAATCACCACACAATAATTTGGCTTTTTCACAGAGTCCAATCAATTCCAGTTCAGAAGCATTTTTCCATCTTACCTGAATCCATTTTACTCCCGCATCCAGGGCTTTATAAATATTTAATTCCTGTTCTTCTTTTGTACTTCCCTGTGAGATATATTGTAATTTTTCCATGACCAGTTTTCAATAATTCATTTTATTTTCTCTACACCTTTGAAATATATCAAGTGGGTTTTCACTTTGCCATATAGCTCCTAATAAAGCAACCCCATCAGCTCCTGCTCTAAGTGCTTCTTTCATATTTTCATCAGTAATCCCGCCTAAAGCAACCAACTTTACATTTGGATTATCACTTGCTTTACTATCTTCCAGAATGGTGGTCTCATTTCCATATCCTCTTTTAGAGATACTTGGAAAGAAGGGGCTGACGAAAGCATATTCCCACTCTTGTCCAAGTGCATTAAAAGTATCAATACCATGTACTGAAGTAGAGATCATATTTTCTTTAACGTACATTTGATATGAGCCATTAATCCGATCAGATTCCCGGAAATGAAGTCGGGAAATGCCATATTCTTTAGCAAGTTCAAAATGGCTGTGTAAAACCAATTGAGGCCAAAAAGATTCATTAATTTGGTTTAAGAAACCTTTCATTTCATGATCATTGAGGAAAGGTTTCCTTACATGAAATAAGTCCAATCCCTCCAGAAATAATTGATTTACAACCTTAGCTTCATTAGAAATTGTTTCTTCAGAGCTTATTACAATGATCATAAATAGATCTCCTTTCCACTCTCAATAAACTCCTGTGATTTCACCAACATTCCCATTTCTGCTGATTCCCGGATTTCCTGAGTAATTTTCATAGAACAGAATTTTGGTCCACACATAGAACAGAAATGGGCAATCTTCGCTCCTTCTGCGGGTAGTGTTTCGTCGTGATAAGCTTTTGCCGTTTCCGGATCTAACGAGAGATTGAATTGATCTTCCCACCTGAATTCGAATCTCGCTTTACTTAAAGCGTTATCTCTATACTGAGAACCAGGATGACCTTTTGCCAGATCTGCAGCATGTGCTGCCAACTTATATGTAATAACTCCGTCTTTTACGTCTTTTTTATTCGGAAGTCCCAAATGTTCTTTTGGAGTAACATAACATAACATTGCACATCCAAACCATCCGATCATTGCCGCTCCGATTCCCGAAGTAATATGATCATAACCTGGCGCAATATCTGTAGTTAATGGACCCAGAGTATAAAATGGAGCCTCGTGACATTCTTCCAATTGCTTATCCATATTCTCTTTGATCATATGCATTGGTACATGGCCAGGGCCTTCAATCATCACCTGCACATTATGTTTCAAGGCAATTTTTGTAAGCTCTCCTAAAGTTTCCAATTCAGCAAACTGTGCCTCGTCATTAGCATCTGCAATTGAGCCCGGACGTAATCCGTCGCCAAGAGAAAATGCAACATCATATTTTTTCATGATCTCACAGATCTCTTCAAAATGAGTATATAAGAAGTTTTCTTTATGATGGAAAAGACACCATTTTGCCATAATTGAACCACCTCGCGAAACAATTCCCGTCACTCTATTCACGGTAAGATGAATGTATCTTAATAAAACTCCAGCGTGAATGGTAAAGTAGGAAACTCCCTGTTCTGCCTGTTCTATAAGTGTATCTTTAAATACTTCCCAGGTAAGATCTTCAGGAACACCTTTCACTTTTTCCAGTGCCTGATAAATGGGAACTGTTCCAATGGGTACCGGGCTGTTTCTGATGATCCACTCTCTGGTTTCATGAATATTTTTTCCTGTGGATAAATCCATAATGGTATCCGCACCCCATCTGCAAGCCCAAACGGCTTTTTCAACTTCTTCTTCAATACTGGATGAAACAGCACTGTTTCCAATATTAGCATTTATTTTCACCAAAAAGTTCCTTCCGATAATCATCGGTTCACTTTCAGGATGGTTGATGTTATTGGGAATGATCGCCCTTCCGGCTGCGATTTCATCTCTTACAAATTCAGGGGTAATTTTATTTTTGGGAGTTCTGGCTCCAAAGTTATTTCCTGGATGCTGAGAAGCCATTTCTTTAGAGACAAAATCAAGCTGTTCTATTCTTTGGTTTTCCCTGATAGCAATATACTCCATCTCAGGAGTGATGACTCCCTGTTTAGCATAATACAATTGGGTAACTTCTTTTCCTTCTAAAGCAACTTTAGGTTTATGATTGTAAGAAAAACGCAACTCATCGAGCTTTGGATCGGCCAAACGTGCCTTTCCGTATTCTGATGATATTCCGTGCAATATTTCCACATCTCGTCTATCTAAAATCCATTGCTCCCTTATTCTTGGAAGGCCTTTTAAAATATCGATTTCTGCATTTTCATCAGTATAAGGGCCCGATGTATCATAAACTGTTACGGGAGGATTATGTTCAAGTCCTCCTTTACTAAGTTTTGTGGGACTTAGATGAATTTCACGCATTGCCACATTAATGGGATGGATCTGTCCTTCCACATATATTTTTTTAGAATTGGGAAATGGTGAACATGTAATAGAATGTGCCATAAGTTTGGGATATTGTTATTATGAATATTAACCGCCCTGTGTGGCAGTGATAATTAAAATTGAATCTTGATCCTGCAGTAAAGTATTCTGCCAGGATGAAATGGGAATGATACTGTTATTTAATGCTACAGCAATTCCTTTCTTTCGGCCGGGAGCCTCCAAAGCCATCAATGCCTCCAGGTTTTCCGGGGGGATATTGAAAATTTTCCGTGTGTGATTGATTATAAGTTCCATTCCAAGGTTTTTGTTAAACAAATCACTTTAGGAATGGCTATAATTGTACAATAGAATGTACAACAAAAAGTCATCTCACTTTTCCCTACGCTGGTATGATCCAGATCAGGTTCAAAGGGTAAAGTCTCAGTCTGTTTGTAAGCAGACACCCCTAAAGTATGGAGCGAAGATAGTTATTTTTTCAAAATGAGCAAAACTTCAGCTTTATTATTAAAGCAAATAAAAAAGTCTGTCTTCAAAATGAAACAGACTTTTTTAATTCTTTTTAATCTTATAAAAAGATCGTATTGATTTATATTTCTTCACAAGCTCTCCAGATGGCATCATTTTGTGGAACAGAAGCTACAATTTCAATCTCTTCTTTTGTGACAGGATGGATAAATTTTAACATTCTTGCATGAAGATTAATACCTCCATCAGGATTAGATCGTGGTGCACCATATTTTAAATCTCCTTTGATGGGAATTCCAATTTTTGATAATTGTGCACGGATCTGATGATGCCTTCCAGTTTCCAAATCAATTTGAAGCAACATATAATTTTCCAGACTTTTAATGACATTATAAGTTAAGATCGCTTCTTTAGCTCCTTCTGTCGCTTTTGGAAAAACAATTGCTTTATTATTTTTTTCGTTTTTCTTTAAATAATGAATCAGCTTTTGACTATGCGGAATCATTTCTTTAGGGACTACAGCCCAATACGTTTTTTCAATTTCCCTGTTCTTTACCATCTGAGTAAGACGGGTAAGAGCCTTTGACGTTTTTGCGTAGATAACCAAACCTGAAGTTGGTCGGTCTATACGATGAACCAAACCGAGAAAAACATTTCCCGGTTTAGCATCTCTTTTCTTTATAAAATTCTTGATTGATTCTAATAACGATTCATCACCAGTCTTGTCACCCTGTACAAGCTGACCAACTTTTTTATTTACAACCAAAAGATGGTTGTCTTCATAAGCAATCTGCTCCTCCATTTTAATTTAGTTAGTCTGTCTTCTATTGGATAAAGAAAGAATGATCCCTCCAAGAAGTCCAAGTGTTTTCATTCCTGCTAATCTTGATTCTAATGGCAAAAATGCCCCTACAATACAAAGACCTGCTGCTGCATACATTGGATAGACAAAATTTCTATTGGATAGAAAAGGTGCCTGAACAGCAAAACTTATTCCTATTAAAATATAAAATACCCTTCTTGAAAGAATATCATTAATTTCCGGTGAAAAGAATTTAAACCATCCTGTTGCCAGACAAATTAAAGCGATAACGGAAATAATTCCCTGTATAGCCTGTTGATTATTTCTCATTAATAACTTTCTTTTTCGTTCGGAAATTCCACAGCTTTCACATCTTTTACATATTGTGCAACCGCACCTGTAATTTCAGTGTAAAGGTCAAGGTATCTCCTTAAAAACTTTGGACTAAATCCCTGATTCATTCCAACCATATCATGATAAACTAAAACCTGCCCATCACAATCAGGACCTGCTCCAATTCCGATTGTCGGAATAGAAATACTTTCGGATACCTTTTTAGCTAAATCTGCCGGAATTTTTTCCAAAACAATAGAGAAACAGCCTAATTCTTCCAAAAGTTGCGCATCACTGATCAATTTTTCAGCTTCCGCCTCATCTTTTGCTCTTACTTTATAAGTTCCGAATTTGTAAATTGACTGTGGTGTTAATCCTAAATGCCCCATTACAGGAATTCCTGCATTAACAATTTTTTTGATAGATTTTGAAATCTCCTTACCACCTTCAATTTTCACAGCGTGAGCACCTCCTTCTTTCATCATTCTAACTGCAGACTCTAATGCTTTTTCAGGATTACTCTGATAAGAGCCAAATGGCAAATCCGCAATGACAAGTGCTCTGTCTACTCCACGAACAACACTTTGAGCATGATAGATCATCTGATCTAAAGTAATTGGTAATGTTGTTTCAAAACCTGCCATTACATTGGCAGCAGAATCTCCTATCAAAATAGCATCAACTCCTCCGGCATCTACCATCTTCGCAGTAGTAAAATCATATGCAGTAAGCATTGTTATCTTTTCCTTGTCGAATTTCATCTTACGCAAGGTTTCAGTTGTAACTTTTTTTATTTCAGAATGAACAGACATAATGTATCTATTTTTTAAAAGTTAAAAAGTCGGCTTCCGCCGACTTAAATTTTGTATGATTTATAAAACTACGTGACCTAGTTTCATTAGTTTGTCGTGATTGAGGATCTTGATATTTCTACCATCAACTTCTATGAGATCATCCTGTTTAAATTCGGAGATCAAACGAATAGCACTCTCGGTAGCTGTACCTATGATATTAGCAATCTCTTCTCTTGTTAAAGAAATTTTAATAAATCCTTCCGGATCAACACCTAACTTCTGCTCCAGAAGTAATAAAATTTCAGCTAATCTTTCTCTAACCGTTTTTTGAGCAAGGAATGTAATGGTGTTTGAAGACTCACCCAGTTCATAAGCAATTTTCTGAAGCATTACGAATGATAATTGAGAATCTACTTCCAAAAGATACATAAATACATCAGCAGGTAGAAAAGTACATTCAATATCAGTCATTGCTTCAGCTTTAGCCTGAAAATTTTCTCCACAAAGTAAAGATCGGTAACCAATGATATCGCCTTCTTTAATAAATCTTAAAATCTGATCTTTTCCAAAAGCTCCGGATTTAGAAAGTTTAGCTGCACCATTTTCTAAAAAGTAAACTCCTTTTGGAGTTTCACCATCTTCAAAAATAGTGTCGTGTTTTTGAAAATTTAATTTCTTTTTCGTGCTAATATATTTTTCAAAATCTGCGCTTGAAAGTCTTTCCTTAAAGGATTTATCATTAAAAACTCTGGCGAACCTCTCTTCAATTGCAATCTGTTGTTCCTGCGACATTTTAATATGACATTTATCACAAAAATAGAACATTTTAACTCGATAAACAAAAAAATTTGTTATAATTTTGTACCTCAATAATTTATGGAGGTGAGCGAGAACTGTTTTCATTGTGGTCAAGGCATAGAAAAAGAAAGAATTCTTTTTGATGAACAAACTTTTTGTTGCAATGGTTGCAGATCGGTCTACGAAATTCTGAATACCAACAATCTAAGTAATTTTTACGAATTGAATAAAAGAGCAGGAATTCGTCCCAGTGATGAAAATTCTTCTCAATTCGATTATTTAGATACTCCTGAAATTTTTGAAAAGGTAACTGACTTTTCGGAAGGGAGTACAAGTCTGGTAACATTCAAAGTTCCGGTGATACATTGTTCTTCTTGTATCTGGCTTTTAGAAAGTCTCCATACGCTAAATGACGGCATTAAATATTCTCAGGTTAATTTTACAAGAAAAACCTTACAGGTTTCATTTAATCATAATGATTTAAAATTAAGCGAATTAGCTAAATTCCTAACTAATCTTGGATATAAACCAGTCATCAGCCTTGAAACAGCAGAGAAGAATGTTGATCATCTTGACAAATCACTTCTAGTTAAATTGGCTATTGCTGGTTTTGCATTTGGTAACGGAATGTTCTTGGCCTTCCCTGAATATATTGGCGGCGAAGATTTCTGGATGCAGCACTATAAGGGTCTTTTCAGAACTTTAATGTTTTTACTTGCTATTCCGGTGGTCTTTTACTCAGCTTCAGATTATTACAAATCTGCCTGGTATGGACTGAAAAACAAAATCGTTAATATTGATGTTCCAATTGTCTTAGGTATTTTCGTTCTTTTCGGAAGAAGCGTCTACGAAGTGACAACGAATTATGGGCCTGGCTATTTCGACACTTTATGTGGACTGCTATTCTTCATGCTTTTAGGGAAAACCTTCCAAAAAAGAACCTACAGTGCTCTTTCCTACGATCGCGACTATAAATCATTTTATCCTATTGCTGTTACTAAAGTTGATTTTAATGGAAAACAAGATAATATCTTACTTTCTGAAGTCAAAGTGGGTGATAGAATTTTAGTTAGAAATCAGGAAATCATTCCGGTAGATGCTATTTTAATTAATGGCGAAGGCAATATCGACAACAGCTTTATTACAGGAGAAAGTGAAAGCATAAGCAAGCAGCCTGGAGATAAAATTTTTGCAGGCGGAAAACAAATCGGCTCTTCTCTTGAACTTGAAGTGATAAAAAATGTGGATCAAAGTTACCTGACACAACTTTGGAATAAAGAAGCATTCAAAAAATACGAAACCGGACTGGACACCCTTACCAACAACATAAGCAAATACTTCACTTTCATCATATTGGGCATTGCTTTAGCTTCAGGAATCTATTGGTCCTTCATTGATCTGGAAAAAATGTTCCAGGTTGTTTCTGCTATTTTAATTATTGCCTGCCCTTGTGCGCTTGCTCTTTCGGCACCATTTACTTTTGGACACATCATGCGGATTTTAGGTCGAAACAAGTTTTATGTAAAAGATACTTTAACAATAGAGAAAATTGCAAAAATTGACACCCTTGTATTTGACAAAACAGGAACAATTACACACAGAAAAAAGACCAATATCAAATATGATGGTTTAGAAATTTCAGATTTTGACCTATTGAATATCAAAACTTTGTTGAAAAATTCAAACCACCCTCTTTCTAAATCATTATACGAATACATTGATGTTAATGATGATTATTTCCCGGTTGACCAATTCGAGGAGATTTCTGGAAAAGGCTACAAAGCCAACGTAAGAGGAAGCAGCTATAAAATAGGGTCTGCCAGATATAATAATCAAGAATCTAAAAATCTTGAAACAGCGGTTTATATAAGCAAAAACGATGAATTCCTTGGTAAATTCATTTTCAAGAATGAATACAGAGGGCAGCTTAAAAATCTGTTTAAAATCCTTACCAACTACAAGATCTTCATATTAAGCGGAGATAATTCTTCTGAGGAAAGCCAATTAAAAGAAATCATTCCTACTTGCCAAGCGATGGCTTTCAACCAGAGCCCCGAAGACAAACTTAATTATATTAAAGAACTGCAGGACAAAAACCATAAAGTTGCAATGCTTGGAGACGGCTTAAATGACGCAGGAGCATTAAAACAAAGCAACGTGGGAATTGCAATTGCTGATGATACGAATACATTTACTCCATCATCAGATGTGATCATGAATGGCGACAAAGTCGTAACCCTTGACAGATATCTCAATGTTTGCAAAGGCTCTATTACCATTGTGAAAATGACATTCATAATCAGTTTCCTGTATAATATCGTAGGTTTAAGTTACGCAGTTACAGGCCATATGCATCCGCTCTTTGCAGCGATAATCATGCCAATAAGTTCTATTACCGTAGTTGCATTCACTACAATTTCAACCTGGATCCTGGGACGAAAATACTTTACCAAAGAGGCGTAGAAGCCCTTATTTAGACTGATTTTAAATTAGCAAGAATCGGTATTTCGTGATGAATGTCATTATTTTTCACTAAATTTGAACCCCGAAAATAGGTTAATTTTGTTGTCAAATGGATATTCTATATTTAATGATCCTATGCAGTGTTTCTTTGGCTGCAATTTTCTTGGTCGTTTTTATAGTAAACGCCCGAAAAGGACAGTTTGAGGATGATGAGTCCCCTGCTGTGCGAATTCTTTATGACTCTGGTGAAATAAAGGAGAAAAAGGAAGACGGCAACAAAACAGACGAGAAAGAAAAAGGAGAAAATAATAAAATTGAAGAAAAAAGTGAATAGTTGATATGGAGACACAAAAGTTTAGTTATGACAACAGTATTGTTCGGGCATTTCTTTATGCGACCATAGTTTTTGGGCTTATAGGGTTTACGTTCGGGCTTACCGCAGCCTTAATGCTTTTCTACCCAGAGCTTCCTGAATTTTTATTTGGTACTGATGATACTACCATTCAGAGTTTAAAGAGTGGTAATATTCAAGGGCTAATTAATACTCATGGTGCATTTGGTTTTGGTAGAATCAGAATGCTGCACACCAACACTGTAATCTGGGCGTTCGTATGTAATATCGTTTATACCGGTATTTATTACTCTCTACAGAGATTATTGAAAGCAAGAATGTACAGTGATACGTTATCTTGGATACATTTCTGGACTTGGCAATTTATGATTGTTGCTACGTTCATCACATTCTTTATGGGTATTAATACCTCAAAAGAATACGCTGAACATGAATGGCCAATCGATATTTTAATTGCTTTCTCGTGGATCATTTTCGGTGCCAACATGTTCTTAACTATTGCTAAGAGAAGGGTAAGACACCTTTATGTAGCTATCTGGTTCTATATTGGTACTTGGATCGCAGTAGCAATGCTTCACATTTTTAACAACTTAGAAGTTCCATTATCTTTCACAGGATGGAAATCATATTCAGCATATGCTGGGGTAAAAGATGCTATCGTACAATGGTGGTATGGCCACAATGCGGTTGCATTCGTATTGACAACTCCGGTTTTAGGTTTGATGTATTACTTCTTACCAAAAGCTGCAGACAGACCAGTTTTTTCATATAAACTGTCTATTATTCACTTCTGGTCATTAATTTTCGTATATATCTGGGCTGGTCCTCACCACCTTCAGTATACTGCACTTCCTGCATGGGCTCAGGCAGTGGGAACAGGTTTCTCTATCATGCTTATCGCTCCATCTTGGGGAGGTATGCTAAATGGTCTTCTTACGTTAAGAGGGGCATGGGATAAAGTAAGAGAAAATCCTATTCTTAAGTTCTTCGTAGTCGCTGTTACATGTTATGGTATGGCCACTTTTGAAGGACCACTTTTAGCGACTAAAAACATTAACAAAATTGGACACTTTACTGACTGGGTTATTGGTCACGTACATTTAGGTGCACTTGGATGGAATGGCTTCATGGCATTCGGGGTAATCTATTATTTAGTACCGATTTTGTGGAGAACAAAAATATGGTCTGTAAAATTAGCTAACTGGCATTTCTGGTTAGGTACTTTAGGAATTATCTTCTATGCAGTACCAATGTATATTTCAGGATTTACTCAAGGATTGATGTGGAAACAATTCAACCCGGATGGAACACTATTGTGGAAAAACTGGTTGGATACTGTAACTGCAATTATTCCTTACTTTAAAATGAGATTTGTAGGAGGATTATTCTATATCTCAGGAGCAATCTTAATGATTGTAAACGTTGTTGCAACGGTAAGAAAAGGATCTTTCCAAAAAGAGGTTCCGGCAGAAGCACCTGCTTTAGCTAATATCAGCAAAAACAGAAAAGAAGGAGAAGGAACTCACCTATGGCTGGAAAGAACTCCAATATTATTAGGTATTTTATCTTTCTTAACGATTTCTATTGGTAGTTCAGTTGAAATTATCCCAACACTATCTCTTAAGAAAAGTGTACCGACTATTTCAGCAGTGAAACCTTATTCACCATTAGAATTAGAAGGTAGAGATATTTATATCCGTGAAGGATGTAACGCTTGTCACTCTCAGATGGTAAGACCATTCAGAGACGAGATCGTAAGATTCAACGGTAAAAACGGACAATACTCAAAAGCGGGAGAGTTCATCTATGACAGACCATTCTTATGGGGATCAAAAAGAACAGGACCGGATTTACATAGAGAAGGAGGTAAAAACCCAAGTTCTTGGCACTATAAGCATATGTATAACCCAAGATCAACATCTGCAGGTTCTATTATGCCTCGTTACCCTTGGTTAATTGCTACAAATTTAGACAGATCTAAAATGGTTGATAAAATGTTACTGATGAAAAATACTTTCGATGTGCCATATACAAAGCCTCAGATAGACTCTGCAAATAAATGGGCAGACAACCAGGCTGCGAAAATCGTAAAAGATATCTTCTCTGAAGCGAATGACTTAAAAGTGGCTTATGCTAAGAGACCTAAAGGTGAATTGGAGAAAAAAGAGGTTGTAGCTCTTATCTCTTACTTACAAAGATTAGGTACTGATATCAAAACAACAGAAATAAAAACAGCAAGTAATAACTAAAAACATTAAGGCTCAATGATTCCTCAGAACTTTAAAGATATATTATCCAATACAGAAAACGCTGGTTTTTACCAGACGCTGGCTCTGATTTTCTTTATGCTGTTCTTCGTAGCTTTGGTAATTTATGTTTTTAGCAGGCCTAAAAAATATTACAAAGAAGAAGAAGAGGCTCCTCTGCAGGATGATGAAGACGACTTTAATTTAAAAAATTAAATATTTATTATGAAACAAAGAACACCGGTTGTTGTAAACATTTTAATAATAATTGGACTTTTAATAGTTTTTTATTATTTATTTGTACAAAGCTATTCGTTTTTAGCTTCACCATACTTCTGGGGAACTGTTGTGATAAGTGCTATCTTAGCTTATATTCATAGCTCTATTGGAGATTTAATTGAGAACAATAAGTTCAAGAAATTATCTCCAGAAGAAAAAGCTGTGTATTTAAATGAGAAAAAGATTCCTTTCTTAAGAAGAATGTATGACAGCGCATTCAAAAAGCAATCTGTTACTGAAGAAAAAGATATCCTTATCGACCACGGTTTCGATGGTATTATGGAATTGGATAACCAGTTACCAAAATGGTGGGTAGGTTTGTTTTATTTTGGGACTGCTTTTTGTATTGTTTATATATGTGCATACTCTTTCACAGATTTCGCTCATCCTTTAAGCGAGTATGAGAAAGAATATAAAGAGCAGATTGCGAGTATTGCAGAATATGAAAAAAGTCAACCTCCTGTAACTATAGAAACAGCAAAATATTCAGCTGATAATATTGCAGAAGGTAAGGAGCTTTTCAAAACAAACTGTGCATCTTGCCACGGTGAAGACGGAAGAGGAGGTATTGGTCCGAACTTAACGGATAATTACTGGATCAACCAGCCGGAGAAAACTTTATTTAAGAATGTTTTCCATATGGACTGGAATGGTTCTCCTACTAACCCTGCAATGAGACCATTTGGTAAGAACGGAGAAGTTTCCGGTGCAGAGATTGAAAAGATTGCAGCTTTTGTATATCACATCAATCAGGAACAACCTCCAATTACAACTGCTCAAGGTGGAGCTGCTCCTCAAGGGACAGAAGCTCATTGGGAAAAAGAATAATTTCAAAAAAAATTAAAACATATGAAAAGCATAATTTGTTATTAGAAAAAAAATAGTAACTAATTATGCTTTTCTTTTTTTAAATATATTACAAAATGTCAGACATAGAAGAAATAGAAGTACGCGGCGGACAGGGACAGGTTCTGGACCCTGAGACTTACAGAGATTCTATAGGGACTATGGAGCAATCCGGAAAGAGAAGATGGGTGTTCCCAAGAAAGCCGAAAGGTAAATACACAAACTATAGAAACATTGTAAGTTATACTTTATTACTGATCTATTTTGCCGTTCCTTTTTTAAAAATCAATGGTAATCCTTTCTTTTTATTCAACGTTATTGATAGAGAGTTTTTCATCTTTGGACAACCCTTCTATCCACAAGACTTTTTTATCCTGACTCTGGGTGCTATAGCATCTTTGATATTCATTATTATTTTTACGATTGCATTCGGAAGAATTTTCTGCGGGTGGATATGTCCTCAGACAATTTTTATGGAATCGATATTTCGTAAAATAGAATTTATAATTGAAGGTGACAGAAATAGACAAATGAAGTTGGATAGGCAACCTTGGAATACTGAGAAAATCTGGAAAAGGAGTTTAAAATGGTCTGTTTATATCGTTATTTCTTTGATCATCACTCATTTTATGTTCATGTATATTGTGGGCTATAAAGAGGTATTTAAAATTGTTTCTGAAGGACCATTTACCCATCCAACCAACTTTATAGTAATGATCCTTTTAACAGGCGCATTCTACTTTGTATTTGCATGGTTTAGAGAGCAGGTATGTACGTTGGTATGTCCATATGGAAGACTACAGGGGGTTTTAATCGATAAAGATACAATCAACGTATTCTACGATTTCAATCGTGGTGAAAACCGTTCAAAATGGAGAAAGGGTGAAGATAGAAAAGCGGCGGGAAAAGGAGACTGTATCGACTGCCATCAATGCGTTGTTGTTTGTCCTACAGGAATTGATATCAGAGACGGACAGCAATTGGAATGTATAAACTGTACTGCATGTATTGATGCCTGCGATGAAGTAATGGAAAAAGTAGGCCTTCCAAAAGGCTTGGTCCGTTATGCTTCAGAAAATGAAATTGAAAACCAAACAGAATTCAAGTTTACAGGAAGAATGAAAGGCTTCGCTGTTGTTCTTGCTTTATTGGTTGGTTTCTTAGGATACCTTCTTTATAATCGTGGTGAAATGGAAGCAAAATTCATTAAACCCGCAGGAAGTACATTCTTTGTAAGAGATGGTAAGATCACCAATACCTATAATTACACCTTCTTAAATAAGACAAACGACAAGAAAATCGTAACCATTAAAGTGATTGAACCTGCTAAAGGAGAAATCATCTATAGTGCATCGAGCAAAATTACTGTTGAGAGAGATAAGATCTCAAAAGGAACAATCAACATCAGTTTTCCTGAAGATGCCATGAAATTATCGAAACAAAATATTACGATAGGAGTCTACGATATGAAAGGAAAGTTGGTAGATTCTTACAAAACTTATTTCGAAGGTCCATTTAAATTACAATTTTAAATTTCAGGAACCTGTTCAAAATCCTAAAGGTTCCCGATAACTTATATAAAGACAAAAAAATCCGGAAAAAATGAAAAACTTTAGTTGGGGACATGGTGTTGTAATTGCATTAGCGGCATTTATCATTTTCATTTTATCAATGTTGTTTCTTTTTCCAAACGGACAAAAGAACTCAGAAATGGTAACTGATAATTATTACGAAGAAGAACTACAATACCAGGATGTAATAGATGCTAAAAAAAGAGCAGATGGGCTACAGGAAAAACCTGTATACAGCCAGGATACAAATGGAATAAAAATAGTATTCCCAAAAGATTATAACAATTCGAATACAACTGTAAAGTTTGTTTTAAATAGAACTGACGACCAGAATTTAGATATTAAAAGATCTGAACAGCTGGATGCAAATCAATCATTTTTAGTACCATCAAAGGTATTGAAAACCGGAGGTTACACTTTACGATTGATGTGGACTAAGGACAAAATCAACTACAGAATGGATTATGATGTGATATGGAAATAGCACTTATTTTATCGGCAATTGGTTTAGGCTTTGCTTCCGGTTTTCACTGTATCGGAATGTGTGGTCCTATTGCATTATCGATGGGATTAACAAAAAAACAAGCTACAAATTTCTACCTTCAAAATCTTACTTATCAGTTTGGAAGGATTTTTACTTATTCTCTTTTAGGTGGGATTTTAGGTATCATTGGGCAAGGCTTTGAAATGGCAGGCTTTCAACAGTACTTAACGATTGCAGTGGGAGTTTTGTTAATTATAATGGCAGTGTTTTCTTTTGGAGGAAAAGATTTTGCTTCAAGAATTCCTTTCTTTTCAAAATTTCTGTATTCTGTAAAATCAAATTTAGGAAGACTTCTTCAAAAAGCAGATTACCGATCAAGGTTTACAACAGGTATTCTTAATGGTTTTTTACCATGTGGGATGGTCTATATGGCCCTTACCGCGAGCCTGGCAAGCGGAGGAATATGGCAGGGAGCTTCATATATGGCCTTATTTGGTCTTGGAACACTTCCATTCATGTTTGCTGTGGTTCTTGTCGGGAATCTAATGAATCAGGCTTTCAGAGTAAAAGTATTGAAAGCTATTCCTGTTATCATGATTATTTTAGGAGGTTTGTTTATTATAAGAGGTTTGGAGTTAGGGATTCCTTACATTTCTCCAAGATCAGAGGCAATGACTATTTCTAAAGATAATCAAGGCGATTGCCATTTGCCAGGGGATCATAGCACTCATAATCACAGTTCAGTCAATTGCCACTAATAAACTATACCATGAAAAAAATATTCTTCTTATTAATTTTAAGCCTTCTGACGCTACAGTCTTGTACAATCAATTCTGAAATAATATATCATAAAGATGCTGCTTCGTCAACGATTATGGATATCGATGTAAAAGAATTTATGGCAGAGATGAAAGCAATGACCCCAGATTCATTAAATAAAAAGGAATTTGGTGAAATGGATAAAATGCCAACTACCTGGACAAGTATGTATGACCTTGATAAGAAAGAAGGCACATTAAAAACCAAAGATCCAGATTCTATAAAAGTTATGAAGAAGATTTTCATGAAATCTAATAAGGAAAATAATGAATATTCCGGGTTTTCTTTAAAATTAGATCACTTCACAAAATCAGATCTTAATTCATTAGATGGCTTAACAAAGGGAGAAAAACTTCCCATTGATCAAAATATATACAATAATTGGGATGGTAAAACGCTAACCATAAATACAGACGATTTCAATCTTAAAAACATTGAGGATGCGCTTCGCTCTAAAACTTCAAAAGAAGAAGCACTATCTACAGAAGGAATAGTTCCAATGCTTTTTAAACAGATTGGAACAACCTTAAAATTTGAAAATAAAATAAAATCAATCACAGGAAAACATGACTGGCTGAAACAGATCGATGATCATTCCGTACGATTGGAATACGATATCAAGGCCTTGTATGATAAGGATTCTAAACTTAAACATTCTGATAAAAAAGTAATTATAACAACAGAATAAAAATAAAAACCACCGAAATTTCGGTGGTTTACTTTATAAATTAGCTGATTAACTCAAATTTTGCATATTCAGCAACTTTCTTGGGAAGTTTAATACCCTCTTCTGTCTGATTGTTTTCAAGCAATGCAGCCATAATTCTTGGTAGAGCCATTGCAGATCCATTTAAGGTATGAACCAACTGGGATTTCCCTTCTGTCTTATAACGACACTTCAAACGGTTTGCCTGAAATGTTTCAAAGTTAGAAACTGAACTCACCTCCAACCACTTTTCCTGTGCTGCACTCCATACTTCAAAATCATACGTCATTGCTGCCGCAAATCCTGTATCTCCACCACAAAGTCTTAATACCCTGTAAGGAAGCTCAAGGTCTGTAAGTATTTCTTTGATATGTTCTACCATTTCTTCCAGAACAGCATAAGAATTTTCAGGCTTCTCAATTCTTACAATTTCCACTTTTTCAAACTGATGAAGTCGGTTCAATCCTCTTACATGTGCACCATAGCTTCCTGCCTCTCTTCTGTAACATTGAGAAAAAGCAGTATTTTTAATTGGAAGATCTTTTTCATCCAATAAAACATCACGGTACAAATTCGTTACAGGAACTTCTGCTGTAGGAATTAAATATAGATCATCTGCAGCAATGTAGTACATCTGCCCCTCTTTATCAGGTAATTGTCCTGTTCCATATCCTGAAGCTTCATTCACCACGTGAGGTGGATTGACCTCCATATATCCAGCATCCACATTCTTATCAAGGAAATACTGAACCAATGCTCTTTGCATTCTTGCTCCTTTACCTAAATACACAGGAAAACCTGCACCGGCGATTTTTACACCTAATTCAAAATCAATAAGGTTATATTTTTTAGCCAGTTCCCAATGTGGAATTGCACCTTCTCCAAGACCTTCAACGTCATGTGACTGATAGATGATCTCATTATCTTCTGCAGAAATTCCACTTTTTACAATTTCATTAGGAATATTAGGAAGCTGATATAGAATATCTAATAAAGTTTTTTCCTTCACATCCAACTGTGATTGTAATTCTTTACTCGATTCTTTATACTGTGCTGTTTTAGATTTTGCCGATTCTGCTTCATCTTTTTTTCCTTCCTTCATTAAAAGTCCAATTTCCTTGGATATTTTATTGATTTCCGAAAGTTGAGAATCTAATTCAAACTGGATTTTTTTCCTGTCATCATCGGTAGCAATAGCATCGTCTACCAACTCAAGATTTTTGAATTGTCTTTTTTTCAGACCTTCTAAAACGCGTTCTTTGTTTTCGCGTAAAAAATTGACTTGTAACATTTTATTTAGATGTTAGTTTATTAGAATGTTAAACACTAGATCATCCAGGTTAACAGTTTTGCAAATTTAAAATTATTTTACGATCGTAACAACATTTGGTAAACCGGGCTTCTTCGTAAACTTCAGCTCGTCATTATAAAATACTTTGGAGACTTCAAATACAGAAGGTGTCCAGTGATACTGTATTCTCAATATATCATTAGTTACTTCATTAGTAGTTTCAGTAAGCTTTTTTGTAAGTGTTAATGTTATTCGGGATTCATAGGTTCTATCTGCCGGACTGATAGAGTCAAATTTCGGCCTTCTTGCTCCATCAATATATTCAATATAAAGAGTAGAGTCTGCTGTTGCTTTTAATGCAAAACTTACGGGTGCAATATCTGACACCCCATTTATATCATTCATCGCTATTGATGAATAAGAGCCTGCTTTTTTCGCATTAAGCAAATCCTGTCCAGCACTGTTTTTCATATACAGATTAAAAATCTGATCGATTCTTTGCACATCTTCATCATCACTCTTACAACTTAAAAGCGCAAATAAAACAATTAGAACTCCAAATACTACATTTCTCATTTCAAACAAAGATAAATATTTTAATTATTTTTTCTTAATACTTTACTCAGCAATACATTAATTTCAGATCGGGATATCATATAATCCCGGATACGAAATGGTGTTAATTCATAAAATTTCCAAAAAAGTAGTGCTGATGATATACAATATGAAGCCGAAGTAATAATACATGCTCCGATAATTCCCCAACGCGGAATAATAAAAATAGATGATATAATCGTAAAGATAAGTCCTACAACAGATTTAATATTTAAAATTCTAAGTTTATTAATACCCGCAAAATAGTATCCAATTATATTGCTCACCGCTATAGCCAAAATTCCCGGCGTCAAAAATATAGTGATCTTTTTTGTCTCATGAAAATCTTTACCAAATATCATTACATAAAACTGCGCTGGAAGTAATAAAATCCCAATGATAAATAATAAGGTGATCAAAAAACTGATTTTTAAAGATATTTTGGTTTTTTCAATAGCATCATTATGATCAGTATTATTAACAACATCTGCATAAAGAATTATTGAAAGGCTTCTACTTACTGTCCAGATGGCCTCAGAAAATGCAATCCCAATTGAAAATATACCCACACTCGTAATCCCTTTAAAAAACTCTAAAAAGTAAAATGAAAGTCTGTTGTTCAAAAACTGAAGAAATGCACTTAGCTGTGTCTTCCAACCATAGTCAAATAATCTATTTCGAATCTCTTTAGAAAATGAAATATTTGCTATTTTACAATCCTTTATGATCTGAAAACTGCTGATAATAAATAAAAATGCAAAGCAGCTTATTTGAGCAATAAAATAGGATACCACAGAAGTTATATTAATAATATATACAATCAGTACAATAAACAAAATATGAACTATCTGTTGTAAAATCGTATAGAGATTGAACATCCGAATATTTTGCTGTCCAACGAATAAATTAACGTTGGCCGCAAGAAGGGAAGATAATACTGATAAGCCCATGAGATAATATGGGTATTCCAAACTATGAGTTAAACTAAAGATCAGTGGAACGGATATTCCAATAAGGATAGACCAAATATATGCATACAATAATATCTGTTCTGTTTTATACTTCGATGCAAAATAAGTAACACTGCTTCCGACAAAAATATTACAGAAAAAACCTATAATCGTTAAGTCTGCTATAACTATTGAAACAACTCCTTTTCCCTCGCTACCCCACATGTTTGTAGTGTATACAACAAGTCCGAAATTTAATATCAATATTAAAAAACGAGAAATAAAAGTCTTTACAATAGTATTTTGCTTCATCTTTTTAATGTAGTGATTGTTTGATGAAGTTCGTAAAGAGGTCCTTTATCATGTTCCAGTTATATTTTTTCTCATATTCTCTTCGGGCATTTTGTGCATGCTGACTATACAATTGTGGATTATCTATATAATTTACAATTGCATTGGCAATGGAATAAGAATCTTCCGGATCTACCAAAAAACCAAATTTAGAGACATCTACATGTTCTCGGGTTGCTTTTAGATCAGTATAAAAAACTGGCTTACCAGAAGCGGCATAATAAAATATTTTAATGGGTAAACAGTGATGATTTTCATAACTCATTTCCCTTAGATCAAAACAAATATCAGCATCAGAATAGGCCTGAGTAAATGTTTCAAAGGAAGCGGGCTTTTCTATTTTAATATGTTCCCATTTATATTTTGATAATAAATAAGTAAAATATTTTTCATCGTTTTCTTTTCTAGAAGATCCAATTATCAAAATTAAGATTTCTAAGTCCGGTCTCATTTTCCTTAATCTATCACTTGCTTTAAAAAAATTCTCAATCCCTTTTTCCTTTGAAATTTGCCCTGTATAACATAAAGTTATTTTATTAGGCTCTAGTTGCTTGATATTCTTATGAATATAAATATCATTTGGAAAATATGGCAGAATAATTCTTTTTTTCCAAGGAAAGACATAAGCTAATGGAAATTTTTTAGTGTTCTCCCCAAAAATAAAATGAGTACTTATCCATCCAACATACAATTGGATCAGAAAGAACTTAGTAGCATGAATTCCTTTTAAAAAAAATGGAAATTTTTCTACCATCCTTTTTGAAGGATACCATTCTGTAATATCATATATTACACTAATATTTCTCTCTTCTTTTATTTTTTTTGAAGCAATAATAGCAAGCGGCTCAGAGCCTATGATACAATCCGGTTGAAAATTGTCACAAATTCTTTCAAACACTTTGATCTTCTTAGTGGTACTTTGATCTAAAATAGAATAGGATTCAATCTCAATACCATCAATAATGCCACGATAATCTGAACTTAAACTGCAAATTTTCACATCATACCCAATGCCTTTAAGTTCTTTTGCCTGATGATAAAAGATCCTGTCATCGTTGTATTTGTGTGCAGTTGTTAGAAAAAGTATTTTAGGCATGGCTTTTCTGAAATGATATTCAGGCAGAAGTATATTTTGTTTAATAATTAAAACTACCTGATATTGTACAAATATACTTTAAAAAGAAAAAAGTGGAAACAATCCACTTTTCTTTTTCTCTTAGTTATCAATAAACTTATTTTATAGAAGCCGCCCAGCTTTTGTCTAATGGTAAAAGGAAATGACTTAAAAAATCAAGATAGGTATTTTTTGAAAAATCAAACACCTGGATATCTCTTGATAATTCTGCATTTCTTAATTTTGTTTTAAAGTCGATAAGCTTTAATGTTTTAACCTCTCCTTCTTCAACAAAACTGGCTTTCATTCGGTCAAACAATCCCAATTGGTATTCTCCATCTATATCTCTCATGATCTTCCCCAGAGCATCAATACTACATCCTGAAGCCATTTCTTTCTCTTCATCCACACAAACTACAATAAATTGATTCTTTTCAATTTTAAATGATGATGAAAGTGGTTTTCCATGCGCTGCCCAACCTGCTAAAAAATCATATAACTTTTCAGTGATCACCTTGGCCTCTTTTGTAGTAAAAGGTCTTGAAGCAGGATATATGATAACTCTATAATCGCTCGTTTCTACTATGTTGGATTCTTCAATCTTCATTTTTGTAAATTTAAAGTATAAAATTAAGAATTATAATTGACTTTATTTTGTAAAGAACAAAACTCAAGAATATTCCTGAGTTTTAATAATTTATTTTCCAATTTATTATCTATAAATCGTCTGCCTCAGCAAGAAGCTCTACAATATCTTTTACAGCAACCTCTTCATTCTTATTGAAGTGTTTCACGCCATCAGTCATCATTGTATTACAGAAAGGACATCCTGTGGCAATAACTTTTGGTTCAAAAGATAAAGCTTCTTCTGTTCTTTCGATATTGATGTCTTTATTTCCCTTTTCAGGTTCTTTAAACATTTGTGCTCCTCCAGCTCCGCAACAAAGCCCATTTGTTTTACAACGTTTCATTTCTACAAGTTCAGCATCAAGCTTTTCCAAAAGTATTCTTGGTGCCTCATACTCATTGTTTGCTCTTCCTAAATAACAAGGATCATGGAACGTTATTTTTTTTCCTTTAAAAGCACCACCTTCAATCTTCAACCTTCCTTCTTCCATTAATGTTTTAAGGAATTGTGTATGGTGTACAACTTCAAAGTGTCCTCCTAAACTAGGGTATTCATTTTTAAGAGTATTAAAACAGTGAGGACAAGCCGTCACAATTTTCTTTACTTCATATGCATTAAGTACTTCAATATTTGTTAATGCCATCATTTGGAAAACAAACTCGTTTCCAGCACGTTTAGCAGGATCTCCGGTACAGCTTTCTTCCTGACCTAATACTCCAAATTCAACACCTATTTTATTTAATATCTTGCAAAATGCTTTCGTAATCTTTTTCGCGCGGTCATCAAAGCTTCCCGCACAGCCAACCCAGAATAAAACTTCTGGTGCTTTTCCTTCGGCAGCATATTCTGCCATTGTTTTTATATTGAAATCCATTTAGTTGTAAAATGTATTTTTTATTAATGTAAAGTATTTAAAATTTTTAAGCTTATACATCTAAATACCACTTGAAGATTCTATACTATAGATATTAATCGTTTGCCCAGTTTAAACGATCTGCCTGGTTATACTGCCAAGGAGCAGCATTGTTTTCTACATTCGTCATCATTAAATTTAATTCCTGTGGTGCAGCAGACTGTTCCATCACCAGGAATCTTCTCATTTCAAAAATAATAGAAAGAGGATCTAACAATATAGGACAAGCTTCAGTACAAGCATTACAAGTAGTACACGCCCAAAGTTCTTCTTTTGTTATATAATCATTCAATAGCTTTTTGCCATCATCTACGAATTTCCCGTTTTTATCAATATTCTTTCCTACTTCTTCCAGACGATCTCTGGTTTTCATAAGGATTAATCTTGGAGAAAGTTTCTTACCAGTAATATTTGCAGGACATACCGAGGTACATCTACCACATTCTGTACATGAATAGGCATTAAGTAACTGAACCTGATTTAAATCAAAAATATCTTCGGCACCAAATTTAGAAGGTACATCAGACTCTGCTCCTTCTGCAGGTGCAGCATATGGATCGGCATTAGGATCCATCATTAGTTTTATCTCTTTAGTAACAGATTCTAAATTATTGAATTTACCTTTTTTGTCCAAGTTCGCAAACCAAGTACTTGGAAATGCTAAAATGATATGCAAATGCTTCGAATAATAAAGGTAATTCATAAAGAATAAAATACCTACAAAGTGAAACCACCATGCAGCTTTTTCTGTAAAGAATAAGAAACCATCACTGAAGTTGCTGAATATCGGACCTAGAAGTGTTGAGCTGATTGGAAAACTTCCATGTTCAGGAAGTAATCCTCTTTGTTGTAGAGCCCAATCTGCTGTGTTCATCTTAAGAAAAGCTATCATTAAAGCAAATTCAATGATAAGAATCCAGTTAGCATCATGTTTTGGCCAGCCAAAGAGTTCTTTCATTGTTAATCTCTTAACTCCATAAAAATTTCTACGGATAAAGAAAACAACAACCCCAATGATTACCAGTAAGGCTAAAACTTCCAATGTTGCTGTGAAAAAACTATAAAAAGCGTGTCCGAAGATCGAGGACAGGAATCGGTGTGTACCGAATATACCATCAACAATGATCTCAATAAGTTCTATATTAATAATAATAAAACCTACGTAAACAAAAAGGTGTAGAATTCCCGCTACAGGACGTTTTACCATTTTACTTTGTCCCATTGCAACACGTGCCATGGTCTCCCAGCGTTCTGACTTTTTATCACTTCGATTGATTTCCTTACCCAATTGAATATTTCTGTAAATTTTCAACAGGCTTTTAGCAAACAACCCAAACCCAGCAACTAATAAGATCAGAAAAATAACATTATCGATATACTGCATAAGGTGTACTATTAGTCTTTATTGTTCTTTCCGAAAACAGAGAAGTTGATATATCTCTTAGGATTAGCTTTCATGTCTTCAATTAATGAATTAAGATTGGTAGATGCAGAATTCAAATTATTATACAGCTGCTCATCTTTCATCAGTTTACCTAAACTACCCTGTCCATTATCTATACCTCCAATAACCTGATTCAGCTTACCCACTGTTGCATCTAAATTAGCAATGGTAGAATTTAGCTTTTTAGTATCAATACTTTCTGCTAAGTTTCCGTATTTATCTAAGGTAACTTTTCCACTTTGCATAGTTAAACTGGCATCATCCAATACTTTTTGAAGCTTAGGGTCATTGTGCCCAACTAAGTTGTTTACACTTCCGGCCGTTGTTTGCAATGCTCCAACTGTTTTGTTAAGGTTAGAAAGTAAAGCTTTAATTTCAGCTCTATTCTGCCCATCAACAATTAGATTTGCATTAGCCATTAGAGAATCAACACGATGAAGAACAGATTGCAATTGATCTTTAACGGGGCCTACCTGAGAAGACAGACTTCCCAATGTTCCCAATTTGAACCCTCCCTGTAATGTATCGCCGTCTTTTGCAGTTGCTCCGCCATACATAAGGTTTACCCTCATTTCCTTGCCAGACATCAATCCCGGTTCAAAAATTTCCAAGGTGGAATTCTTTGAAAACTCAAATTTGTTATCAACTGTAATTTTAACCACAAAATTGATCTTGCCTTCTTTATTTGTCTGAGGGATGATTTTATCAACCTGCCCTACTTTCAAACCATTGATGGAAACCGGTGAAGATTGAGATAATCCTTCAACGTTATCATATTTTGCGTAAAATATATTATCGGTAGTAAAAAGACTTCTGCCTTTCATAAACTGAAATAATAACACAAAGCCTACAATAGCTAAAAGTGCAATTACACCAGCTTTTAATTCTTTACTGAACTTCACTTGCTAAATTTTTTCTAATGAGCAAATATAGCACATTTTAAATTAATGTTCCTGTTTATTGCTCTGCGTTAAATACAAAAAAAGCGGCATATTCTATGCCGCTTTTAGTATCTATAAGATTATTTTTTTATTGTTGCTGATTTCCCAGTTTATTCCAGATCTCAATTCTATAATCATCGATCTCTGCATTATCCTGCAAGCTCTTTAACCAAGCCTGACCAAACATTCCAGCACTTCTCTGAGAAACTGACTCTGTAAACTGTTTTAGATCACCTGGCTGCTTATTTACTGTTTCACTCTTTTTAATTAAAACATAAACACCAGTTCCACCTTCAACAGGCTTAGAAAGTTTAGATTTATCAACACCAAAAGCAGCACCTGCCACTTTAGGCTCCATTGATCCAGCTACTGATGGATTTAATAAGTTCACCTGAGCTGATTGTTTTGTAGTTGCAAATAATTTAGCGATCTGATCTAAATTAGAAGCTTTAGCCGCTGTAATTTTATCAGCAATTTGTTTTGCTGCTAATTTATTTTTAACGACAACCTCGATTTGATCTCTTACAGATTCAGGATCAGCCAGGCCTTTTTCTTGTTTACCATTCAGGTATACAACGATTTTATCCCCTGTCCCATCTACTGTAAAGAATTCTGTATCTCCTTTAGTTCTTTTCTTATCAAAAGCCCAAGCAAGGATCTCACCATCTTTCTCTGTTCCTAATCCCTGTAATTGACCATCAAATCTTTTTGCCGATTTAGGGTTTGAGAACTGATAGTTTCCTTTTTTAGCAATATTAACAAAATCATTAAATGACTTCCCTTGAACCTGCTGAATGAATCTTCTAGCTTTTTTATCAACATCTGCTTCTGTAGCATCTGAAGGCTTAATTGCTTTAACAACATTAGCTACCTTGTATCCTAATGCTCCCGGCTTTTTATCTTCAATATTGATAATATGATATCCAAACTGAGTTTCTACAACACCTGTAGCTCCTTTAGGGTTATTCGCCAAATATGTTAAGAATTCAGGAACAAAAGGAGTTTCCGGAGTAGTCCATCCTAAGCTACCACCTTGAGCAGCTGAACTAGGATCGTTAGAAAGCTTAAGGAATTCTGTAAATTTAGCAGGATTTGCTTTTACAACGGCTCCAACAGAGTCTGCTAACTTCTTAGCATCTTCTTTAGATCTTGTAACACCTTCTCCCGCAGGACTTCCTTTGAATGCAATAAGTATATGTCTCGATAATGTAGAATCTGAAGTCTTTTTACCCAAAAGTTTAGAAACAACATAGAAGTTCTGTTCTTTATATGGTCCAAAAGTCTGTCCAACTGCTGCAGTAGCAATTTGCGACTGAAGTGTTTGTGGCAATTGATTTGGTTTCAAATACTGATTATTGAAAGGCATATCAGAGTTTGCCATTACAAACATAGAGTCGTTAGTCGTATTTTGGAAGTTTTCTTTTCCACCACTAGCATCTGTACCTCCTGAGAATATTTTTGTAATCTCTTTTTGAGCAGCTGCGTCATCAGCTGCACTTGGTTTAGAAGGAAAGAAAACAACACCAATATTTCTGCTTGGTTCAGCCTTAAACATCACTGGGTGCTGCTTAATATAGTTAGCTAAATCTTCAGTTTTAACTTTGATATTATTTTTTTGAAGATATGAAGTATAGTCTACTTTCACAAAATCAATATCAGCCATCTGATCTCTCTGTCTCATCAACTCTTCAGCTTCTTTCTTACCTGTAGTGATCCCTGTCGAAATATTAGCAAAAACCTGTCTTGCCATAATTCTATACTCAACAGATTTTCTGGTTTTCAACCATTGGTTGTAACCTTCCGCACTAGAAGTTTTTAACTCTTCGATTTGTTTTTTTAGCTCCTGAGTTTTAAAATTACCTTTTTCATCAAAGAATTGTTTGTTTTGAGCAAACATTTGATCATACTGGATCTGATTCCAGAAATAATCGTCTGTCATTTCAAAACCCATTTTATCAAACTGCTGCTTGATAAGCTTTGATTGCACCAACAACTGCCAAGCCTGTTCTTCAAGACCATTTTTTGGTTGACCTTGTTGGTCTGCTTGTTGTTGTAGCACGAAAAGTTGATCGTTAAACTCTTCGCGGGTAATTTTTTCACCATTTACTTTTCCTAAAACATCAGGATTTTTTCCAAAAACCTTATCAATGCTATCAGGATTTACTAAAAACGCTAAAAGCGCCAGTGCAATTACTCCCATCAAAAGCCAAGGTCTATTCCTAATCTGTCCTAAAATTGCCATTTTATAAATTATAGTTTTTTATCAGGTTGCGAAAATACACATTTTTAAGAAATTACAGAAATCCCAGCCCTTTTTTTAATTTTTAAAATTTAAATTTTGCAAAAAAGGAAATTTTGACCATATTTTTTAATGAAAAACAAATGGCATAGGTATTGTGCATTTTACATTCACATAATATTCTAAGTGTTTTCTAAGCATATTGTGCATAATCACTTTAACGATTTAAAACGATAATGACAATTTGTCATTTGATTTACTATGACAGAATTTGAAGATATTAGTTTGGAGGAAATGATTAGCGATGGATTTGATATTGTTGCAGAAGAGATTAATCTTTCCGACTTTTCGGAAACTGATAAAAATTCCGAACAAAAGATATTTCCTATTCTTCCTGTAAGAAACATGGTTATGTTTCCCAACGTTGTAATTCCTATTACGGCTGGAAGAAAGGCATCTATACAACTTCTCGAAGAAGCTCAGAAAAACGGAGATTTTATCGGAATTGTAAGCCAGAAAAATTCAGAACTAGAGCAGCCCACTGAAAAAGATTTATATCACACAGGAACTTTAGCAAAGATTATCAAGGTCATAAAACTTCCTGAAGGAAATATTACGGCTATTACTAAAGGTTTCCACAGATTTAAAGTTAAAAAATTTATTGAAACGCAACCTTACTTTAAGGCTGAAATCAATAAATTAAAGGATACGAAAGCAAAGAAGCAAGACGAATATGATGCTTTATTAGATAACATTAAAGATTTAGCTTTAAAGATCATTGAACTAGATCCAAATATTCCTAATGCTGCTAATTTTGCAATAAAAAACATCAACAATAATGATGATTTATTAAATTTTATCTGCACCAATGCTAATTTTCCTTCAGTAGAAAAGCAAAAGCTGCTTGAGGAAAAGAGCCTTATGGAAAGAGCCAACAGCTGCTATGAAAAGATGCACGAGGATTATAGAAAGCTGGAACTGAGAAATCAGATCCATCAGAAAACCTCAAAAGATCTTGACAAGCAGCAAAGGGAATACTTTCTAAATCAACAGATCAGAACTATTCAGGAAGAGTTGGGTGGCGGATCTGAAAGTGATGTTGAAGATTTGATCAATAAAGCGAAAGCAAAAAAATGGAGCGATGAAGTTGAAGAACATTTCCTAAAAGAAATCAACAGACTACAAAGACAAAATCCAAACTCACCAGATTATAACGTTCAGAGAAATTATCTTGATTTCTTCACAGATTTACCTTGGGAGACCTTTACAAAAGACATTTTTGATATTGCAAAGGCAGAAAAAGTTTTAGATAAAGCTCATTTTGGTTTAGAAGATATCAAGAAAAGAATTTTGGAACACATGGCTGTTTTGAAATTGAAAAATAATATGAAATCTCCAATTTTATTATTGGTAGGTCCTCCGGGAGTTGGTAAAACTTCTTTAGGAAAATCTGTTGCTGATGCTTTAGGAAGAAAATATGTAAGATTATCATTAGGAGGTCTTCATGATGAAAGTGAGATCCGTGGTCACAGAAAAACGTATATCGGAGCTATGGCCGGAAGAATCCTTCAATCTATCAAAAAATCCGGAACATCGAATCCAGTTATCGTACTTGATGAGATTGATAAGGTGGGACAAGGCATTCATGGTGATCCAAGTTCCGCACTATTAGAAGTCCTGGACCCTGAACAGAATAAAGCATTCTATGACAATTTCTTGGAAATGGGCTATGACTTGTCTAAAGTAATGTTTATTGCCACAGCGAATTCACTTTCAACTATACAAACTCCCCTTCTTGACAGAATGGAGATCATCCAGATCGCTGGTTATACGATGGAAGAAAAAACTGAGATCGCTAAAAGACACCTCATCAAAAAACAGCAGGAAGAAAATGGATTGAATTCCAAATCTTTCAAACTTGGGAATGCAGAGCTTAAACATATTATTGAAGCTCATACTTCAGAAAGTGGAGTTAGAACATTAGAAAAAAGAATTGCATCTATTGCAAGATGGGTGGCATTACAAACAGCCTTACTTAAGGAATACGACTCTAAAATATCTCTTGAAAAGGTAGATGAAATACTTGGAGTTCCAAGACCTAAAAGTCTATCTGAAATAACAGGAGTTCCGGGAGTAGTAACAGGTTTGGCGTGGACAAGCGTAGGAGGAGATATTTTATTTATAGAAAGCATTCTAAGTAATGGAAAAGGCACTCTTACGATGACTGGTAACTTGGGAACCGTAATGAAAGAGTCTGCAACAATTGCTTTAGAATATATCAAAGCCAGACATAAAGAGCTGGGAATTGATCAGGAAGATATCGAAAAGAAAAACATTCACGTTCACGTTCCGGAAGGTGCTACACCCAAGGATGGACCGTCTGCAGGTATTGCTATGCTGACATCTATGGTTTCTTCATTTAAAAATAAGAAAGTAAAACCTCATTTAGCCATGACAGGCGAAATTACCCTAAGAGGAAAGGTACTTCCTGTTGGCGGAATTAAAGAAAAACTTCTTGCTGCAACAAGAGCCGGAATTAAAGATGTTATTCTTTGTGAGGCCAACAGAAAAGATGTAGAAGAAATCAAGAAAGATTATCTAAAAGATCTGAATGTCCACTATGTTAACAGAATGGAAGACGTTGTTGAGATCGCTATTGAAAAGTAACAACTTCTAAAGTCTGTAAAAAATACATTTCAAAGTGGAGACGTGTTTTTTATTAAAGGCTATATCTGGTGTATGAAATGAAAAATGTAAAGAATTCAAGTTAATTAAATAATAAAAGCCCTTCAATTGAAAGGGTTTTATTATTTTTATACTACAGATTTTGAATTATGAATTTTTTTAAGCTTCCTTTTCTTTTAAAACTTACCCTTGTTATCATGTCTATCATAGGCCTCGGGTATCTATTAGAGGTAGGACAAAGTATTTTAGCTCCCTTTTTTCTGGCTTTTTTAATGGCCATGTTATTTTTACCTTTTTCTAACTTTTTAGAAAAAAAATTAAGATTTCCACGTTCAGTTTCTACGATGATATCTGTAACGGCGATGTTGGTTATATTAGCTGGACTAATATTTTTCTTTGGATCTCAATTATCAAGCTTCAGCAAAGATATTCCTCATTTGAGGATGCAGTTCGACACTGTTTTCAATGGTCTCCAAAACTGGGTATCCCATACATTTCATGTTAAAATACATGAGCAATTGGATTATATTGATCAGGCTTTAAATAAACTCCTTTCATCTTCTGGTGTTATATTAGGATTTACATTTGGAATATTTTCCACAGGGTTAGGCTTTTTGTTATTCTTTATTCTGTTTTTCATTTTTATTTTAAACTACAGAAGAATTTTAAACAATTTTATTGTAAATGTTTTTAGTGAAAAACATAAAGCCAGTGTGCAGGAGGTGGTATCCGAAGTTCGTCTTATGACAAAAAAATATATCATCGGCCTTTGCATTCAGGTGATTATTGTTTCCAGCCTTACCTCAATCGTTCTCACTATCTTAGGCGTAAAATATGCTATCCTTTTAGGTGTTTTAACAGGCTTACTGAATGTTATTCCATATTTAGGAATATGTATCTCTCTTTTGATCTCATGCTTTATTGCCTTTGCAACCGCCACTCCTTCCACATGTATTTACGTAATTATCGGTTATATAGCTGTACATGTAGTAGATGGAAATATAATACTTCCTTTTGTGGTGGGTTCAAAAGTTAAAATCAATGCATTATTTTCCTTTATAGGAATTATTGTTGGAGAACATCTTTGGGGAATTTCAGGAATGTTCCTTTGTATTCCCGCTATAGCAATTATTAAGATAATTTTTGAAAGAGTAGATGGACTGAAACCTTGGGGCAAACTACTAGGCGAAGAAGACCGACCCCACAAAAAGAAAAAGAGCTATAAGATTTCTAAGAATATAACTTTAAAGGAAATGGATTAAGGTTATTAAAAAAAAGCCCTCTATATTCAGAGGGCTTTAATTTTTATCCTATTGCACAAAGTGGGCTCATTCCATTAGGGCAAGATTGGTTACAAGGGATGTAAGTATGGCTATCCGGACAATATCCAATGTCTGTTCCAGGACCCGGGTCGCCAGGACCACCACCTCCAAGACATGGATCACCAGGGGGAATTTTACATGGACAACCGATAGGGCCTATGTCACAAGGACCAATACCCACTCCACCAATAATTTCTTTTAGATCACTACGATTTAGTTTCTGAAGATTTTTTAACATAATATTATTTATTTAATTTGCCTAACAAATATATAAATTCAAATAACAGGAATGAAATCATTTATCAAAAAAAAACATCGAATACTTACATTTTAATTGAAATATATTCATTAATTATATTTTTGTTTTAAATTTGATAAAAATTCTTCAATTATGAAAGCAATAAAATTTATCATTTGTTTACTCTTTGGACTTATGTTTCTTAATGCAGGATTAGATAAGTTCTTACATTACATGCCCATGCCAAAACTTACTGAAGTACAGATAAAATTATACACCGCTTTTGGTGAAATTGGCTGGCTGTTTCCTTTAGTAGGTACTGTGGAAATTGTTGGTGGATTATTATTTATTTTCCCTAAAACACGAGCTCTTGGAGCCATTGTTATCTTACCGGTAATGGTAGGAATTGTCCTGCACAATGCATACAGAGACCCTTCCACAACAGGAATTGCCATCTCACTTGTTCTATTTCTAATTAATATCTGGATCATTGCGGATAATAGTAAAAAATACAAAGCTTTAGTAAGCTAAAAAAGGACTGCAAAATTGTAGTCCTTTTTTATTTATACAAATGCACTAAAGCCGGTAATAGACCTTCCGACAATCAACGAGTTAATTTCCTTGGTTCCTTCATAAGAGTAGATCGCTTCAGCATCCGCTACAAATCTTGCCACATCATATTCAAGTAAAATCCCGTTCCCACCCATAACCTCTCGTGCTCTGGATACGACATCTCTTGTTCGCATTGTACAGAATACTTTTGCCAAAGATGCATGTTCATCTTTTAAAATTCCTTCATCCTGCATTTCAGACAATCTAAAAACCAATGTCTGCATTGCGGTAAGATTGGATAACATTTCTACCAAATGCCCCTGAATCATTTGAAATGCTGCTATAGGCTTTCCAAACTGTTCTCTTTTTCTCGTGTAATCTAAAGCACTTTCATAAGCACCTCTGGCACAACCTGTTGCCATCCAAGCCACACCAGCTCTTGTCATTCTTAAAACTTTACCGGTATCTTTGAATGAATTGGCATTTTGTAATCTATTCTCTTCTGTTATTAAACAGTCTTTTAAAGTTATCAACCCATTCTGTACAATCCTTAAAGCCATTTTCCCTTTTATCTTCTCTACTGAAAATCCGGGGTTATCTTTTTCCACAATGAATCCTTTTACTTCACCGCTATCTACATCCCGTGCCCAGATAATAACAAGATCTGCGAACGTAGCATTTCCGATCCATTTTTTTTCACCATTTAATATCCAGCCTTCGGGAGTCTTTTTGCAAGTGGCTGTTAATCCGCCAGCCGCTCCTGAACCAACTTCAGGTTCCGTTAATCCGAATGCTCCAATTTTTTCAAATTTCTGCATTTGTGGAAGCCATTTCTGCTTTTGCTCCTCGGAACCGCAAATATAAATAGAGCCCATTGCCAGTCCTGATTGTACCCCAAAAAATGTAGCAATAGAAGCATCTATCCTTGCCATTTCCATTGCAATAACGCCTTCCATTAAAAATGGCATTCCAGGACATCCGTACCCTTCATAAGTTACTCCACAAATACCCAGTTTTTGAAACTTCGGGATTAATTCAAATGGAAATTCATCTCTTAGCCAATAATGATTTACCAGAGGTTTCACTTCTTTTTCCATAAAAGCTCTTACCTTCAGCTGAATTTCTCTCTGTTCAGGTGTTAATGTATGATAGATATCATAAAAGTCTCCATCTATAGGCGGCAGTTCTTTTTTCTTTTTATTTGGATCAAGCATTTTCATTAACCCTCCCATTTGTTTATCATCCAGTTTTGAAAAATTCTGCATCAACTTTGGAAGATCTACCTTTTGAGATATTGCACTTAATTGATCAAAGTCTATTGATCTGAATAATTCTATCGCGTTTCTGATTTTAGAAAAAGTATTAGACATAGTTATAGTTGTGATTTTGATTTGTAAAAGACATACAAAAATCACTCCGAAATCTACATCATCACCTAAGACATGTTTTACAAAACACTAACTAACAAATAGTTAAACTCATTTTTATGTTTACAAAATTTTTACCTTCAATTTTCAAACATTACAAATGATTCCATCTGAACTTTGAGGTAAGCAAAAACATTAAAAATCAATCTTATGAAAACTACTTACATTAAATTATCACTTTGTGCCCTTACTCTATTAGGAATTTATTCTTGTAAAAAAGGGGAAGCAACAGCAACCGAATATGAAACTTCAGCGGCTGCCGATTCCGCCGCCATTATGACTTCAGATAGTATTTCTTCTGTTGCAACTATGAAAGTAGAAGATAAACAATTCATAAAAACGGCAGATGTAAATATGGAGGTGAAAGATGTTTATGAGGCTACAATTTCGATTGAAAAATCTGTTCAGGATCTGGGTGGATTTGTTACGCATAGTAATTTACAGAGTAATGTGGTTTCAGAAAACACCTATAATACATCCGGAGAAGATGCCATGCTTGTCAAAAAATATCAAACTGAAAACACCATGCAGGTACGTGTTCCTACAATAAAACTAGGTGAACTTTTAACTTCAATCAATGACAAAAAACTTTTTCTAAATTCAAGATCTATTAATGCAGAAGACGTAACCTCTAATATAAAATATGCAGAGCTTGAGGGAAAAAGAATTAAAAAAACAGGAGAAAACATTTCTCTACTCAAAACAAATAAAGACAAAGTGAATATGAGTGATGCTAATATGTCTGAAGAAAACCTGCAGCAACTTGCGAATTTAGATGTCACAGATAATCTGAAATACAGTACAATTAACATTTACATTAAAGAACCCAAGGCCCATATTGCTGAAATTGCAATTACAAATACTAAGAATATCGATAATAAGTATAAGTTCAACTTTATCTATGATGCTAAAAATGCTTTTGTAGAAGGGTTTTATTTAATTCAAAAAATTATACTGGGATTGATCACGATCTGGCCGGTTCTGTTAATTGCAATAATGATTATTTATTTTATCAGAAGACGAAAATCATTTCACAAACCTACTCATCATATCTCTGAATAACATACCGCTATCCTAACCTTTCGGTTATCATCATAATTTTAGATTTTACAACCTCCTGTTTTCTTAGGGGGTTGTATTTTTACTGCAATTCCTTTACTTTTTAATGATAATTTTCTTAGCTACTTTCAAATTTCCACTATCTATCTTAACCAGGTAAGTCCCTTCAGTCAATTCTGATAGATCAATCGAAAACCGACTGGTTAAAAAATTATATTTTTTTAATTCCTGTCCATTTGTATTATATATGATAACGAGATGTGATTTTTTACCTGCATCTAAATCAAAATTAAAAATACCATTTGACGGATTAGGAGAAATAGTCCCATAATTCAAATTATTGACTTCTTTTGTATTTAATGTAGATCCATATTCGCTTGCTCCTATATCAATGATCGTATTCGAAATTCTACTATATCCATAAAAATCCAATTCTCCGGAAGAAATTATGGTGGTTGGTTTCCCTTTATTTACACATGGACTTCCTAAATTTAAATGGATATCCGGTATTGCATTTGAGATGGACATCAAACTTGGATTGGCATAAATAGAATTTGCATCCTGGTTGGTTGCAGCTTTATATGCTGAGAATGAACTATAATTTGAGTTTCTCCAATTTACTGTTATATCATTTTGATTGTTATTTGGAGTATACCAACAATTATAATTAAAAGTATTATTAGTTTGTGGATTAATGTTATCAATACTCATTAATACATTTTCAGAACTGGTATAGAAGATGTTGTTTTCAAATATGCAATTTGAAGCCTTGGTCATAGCAATCTCCCCCGTTCCATCATTTAAAGTATTATTTTGTAAAAATGTATTGTTTCTGATAATACAGTTTATTACCTGACCAGTAGTTCCAACATCATACCCTCCAATAGAGAGACCCGCCTGTTTATTTTTGTATATCAAATTATTTTTCACGGTAATTTGCTGAACGATCCCATTAAGCTCTGCGCCTACTTCAATACCCCATCCATTTTGATAACTTTTGTTTTTCTCGACTGTGATATTCTTTGCGCCATCTACATAGATTCCAGCTGAAGTCGCATATTCCGAAACATTATTATAACATGTATTATTAACGACCACTCCATTTCTGGCTTCGTCTAAAGATGCATTTGATGCCGTCCCCTCATGTCCTAATATATCAATCCCGATATTTGTATTATCATGTACTACACAGTTTTTTACTGTAAATCCATCTACATTTCCATTTACCGCTAATGCTTCACTATAACCCAAAATATTATCAAATACTTTGCACCCATCTATGGTAAGGTTAGTAATTCCACCATTTCTACCATAAACAATAAAACCTTGAGCATTATCGTTGGAAGTAGCTGGTGTGCTCTTAATTGGGGTCCAATTGATATTCTTAATAGTGATATTTTTAAAAGTCAGATCAGTTGATGAGCTAGTGCCTGTCGTTTGCACAAGCAGACCTTGCGCATCATTCACTGTCCTATTCTGAATTGTTAAATTTTCAAATTTCAAATAATTTTTATTTGTAATCGTTAGTAAAGTAGTCCCTGCTGTTCCTGTCCCATCAATGATAACATTATCATTTAAATAGTTTTTAAAAGTGATATAATTTCCAATTGTTCCACTTACATTTATTACAATATTCTCAAAATAGGTGCCTGCTTTTATATTTACAATACTGTTTGGGGTGGCACTACTAGCTGCTTTTTGTATTGTTTTCCAGGGTGCGGTAATACTTCCATTATTTGCATTGTTTCCAGAAGCTTTATCGACATAATAGTTGGTTTGAGAAAAGCCCAAACTATATACAAGCAACAGCAATGTGGTTTGAATCAGTTTTTTCATTATATATTCAATTTAATCGGTGTATATTTTGTGATGGTATACCTTGTAACGGTTTGTTAATGTATGCAGGAGAAAGCATTTATCAAATTTCTTAACATCACCTAAATGTACAAAGTTTTTAATTATCTAAAAACCAATTGGTATTAATATCTAAAATGAGTATAAGACTTACTAGCTACCTTCCTAAGCAGCATTTCATTTCCATTAATAATCTCATCCATATCAAATTAAAATAATGTCTAAACTACCCTAACATTTACGTTATCATCATAATTTTAAATTTTACAGCATCCAATTTTTTCTCGGAGGTTTTATTTTTCCTTAAATTTGCATTTTAATTTCAAGATTCTTTAAAAATTATTTTTTTTAAACTTGAGCTTTAAACTCTAAAATATGCTATCAAAAATAAATCCTATACAAACTAACAGCTGGAAAGCACTGGACGAACACTTTGCAGGAAATGACTTTGATTTAAGGTCTCTTTTCCAGTACAATAAAAATCGTTTTAATGAATTTTCTCTGAAAGGAGAAAACTTTCTTTTTGATTATTCAAAAAACCTTATTGATACAAGGACTAAGCAGTTGTTATTAAATTTAGCTGAAGAATGTCAGTTAAAAGATGCTATTTCCAAGATGTTTTCTGGAGATAAAATCAATGAAACAGAAGGTAGAGCGGTTCTCCATACAGCTCTCAGGGACTTTTCTGACCGTGAAATTTTAATTGATGGCGAGAATATAAAACCTCAGATCAAAAGAGTACTTAACCATATGAAATCTTTTTCTGAAAGTATTATTTCAGGAGAACATAAAGGTTTTAGTGGAAAAGAAATTACAGATATAGTAAATATCGGAATAGGAGGTTCTGATTTGGGACCAGTGATGGTTGTTTCAGCTTTAAAGCATTTTAAAACCAGATTAGATGTTCACTTTGTATCTAATGTGGATGGAAATCATATAGCAGAAGTTGTTAAAAACTTAAATCCAGAAACGACTTTATTCATTATTGCTTCTAAAACTTTCACGACTCAAGAAACTATGACGAATGCTAATTCTGCAAAGGATTGGTTTTTAAAAGCAGGAAAGCAGGAAGATGTAGCTAAGCATTTTGTAGCTTTATCAACTAATGTTCAAGCTGTTAAAGACTTCGGGATTGCAGAAGAAAATATATTTGAATTCTGGGATTGGGTAGGCGGAAGATATTCTCTTTGGAGTGCTATTGGATTAAGTATTGTTCTGGCTGTTGGTTATGAAAATTTCGAAGAGTTATTAAAAGGAGCCTTTGATACTGACCAACATTTTCAAAATACAGATTTTTCTGAAAACGTTCCTGTTTTAATGGGGTTACTGGGTATTTGGTACCGTAACTTTTATGCAGCAACAAGTTATGCCATATTGCCTTATTCTCAGTATCTTGACCGATTTGCAGCTTATCTACAGCAGGGAGATATGGAAAGCAACGGAAAATGTGTTGACAGAAGTGGAGAGTTTGTTGAATATGAAACAGGCCCAATTATTTGGGGTGAACCCGGAACAAATGGACAGCATGCTTTCTATCAATTGATTCATCAGGGTACGGAATTAATTCCTGCTGACTTTATTGCTTATGCAAAAAGCAGTAATAAAGTTTCTGATCATCAAGACAAGCTGCTTGCTAACTTTTTCGCACAGACAGAAGCATTGGCATTTGGTAAAAATGAAGAAGAGGTGGAAGAAGAATTACAAACCGCAGGAAAGTCTGAAGAAGAAATTGATAGATTATTAAACTTCAAGGTCTTCCATGGAAATACTCCAACTAACTCAATGCTATTCAAGGAATTAACTCCTTTTTCACTAGGCCAACTAATTGCAATGTACGAGCACAAAATATTTGTACAAGGAGTAATATGGAATATTTTCAGCTTCGACCAGTTTGGTGTAGAGTTAGGAAAAGTCTTAGCTAATAAGATTTTACCTGAGCTTGAAAACAATGAAGAAATACATTCTCATGATAGTTCTACCAATGGGTTGATCAATTATTATAAGGGTAATAAGTAAATTTGAAATATCTAATAAAAAAGTAAAATGGCAGAAATTCTTGACGGACTTAAAGTATCCAAAGAAATAAAGGCTGAAATCAAGGTTGAAGTTGAAAAGATCCTTGAAAGTAAGAAAAGAGCACCACATTTGGTTGCTATTCTTGTAGGAAATAATGGCGCTAGTAAGGCATACGTAAATAGTAAGGTAAAGGATTGTGAAGAAGTGGGTTTCCGTTCTACTCTCATAAAATTTCCGAGTACGGTCTCAGAATCCGAATTATTGGAGAAAATTGACGAATTAAACAAATCTAAAGCTGTTGATGGGTTTATCGTACAATTGCCTTTGCCAGACCAGATCGATCAGGAAAAAATCATTATGGCAATTGATCCAAGAAAAGATGTTGATGGTTTCCATCCTGAAAATTTTGGAAAAATGGCTTTGGAAATGGATACATTCCTTCCAGCAACTCCTTTTGGAATTTTAACATTATTAGAGAGGTATAATATCGAAACAAAAGGAAAAGACTGTGTAATCATCGGAAGAAGTAAAATCGTAGGAAGACCTATGAGTATCTTAATGGGAAGAAAAGATTTCCCTGGAAATTCTACTGTTACGCTTACACACTCTTACACAAAAGATATTGAAGAATATACTAAAAGTGCAGATATCGTAATTACAGCTTTAGGAGATCCTCATTTTTTAAAAGGAGACATGATTAAAGATGGAGCAGTAATCGTAGATGTAGGAATTACAAGAGTAGATGACGACTCTCCAAAGGGATATTACCTTGCAGGTGATGTAGATTTTGACAGTTGTGCTGCAAAAGCAAGCTGGATTACACCTGTACCTGGGGGAGTTGGGCCAATGACCAGAGCTATGTTGATGAAAAATACCATCATAGCTTATAAAACTTCGGTCTATAATGACTAATTAAAATGAACAAAGAAGAAGATATTTTATTAAATGAAGGTAAAATGCTCCCTGTGATGGAGCATTTTTACACTTTACAGGGAGAAGGAGCACACACAGGAAAAGCAGCCTATTTTATAAGACTAGGAGGTTGTGATGTGGGATGTCATTGGTGCGATGTAAAAGAAAGCTGGAATCCAGATCTTCATCCATTAATGAATGCAGAAGAAATAGCAGAAACTGCAGCAAAACATTCTAAAACTATTGTATTAACAGGTGGGGAACCTCTGATGTGGAATTTAGATATTTTAACCTCTAGGTTAAAAGAATTAGGATGTACTATTCACATTGAAACTTCAGGTGCATACCCAACAAGTGGTCAATTGGATTGGATCACACTTTCTCCTAAAAAAACAGGGCTTCCAAAAGAAGATGTTTATGAAAAAGCCAACGAACTGAAAGTAATTATTTTCAATAATCACGATTTTGCATTTGCGGAAGAACAAGCTGCAAAAGTTTCAAAAGACTGCAGGCTTTATCTTCAGAGTGAGTGGAGTAAACGTGACGAAATGTATCCTAAAATTACGGATTTTATTTTGGCACATCCTGAGTGGCAGGCGTCAGTTCAGACCCATAAATATCTTAATATCCCATAAAATTATGTATTTTAGCATTTCCCTTATACTGTGATAGATGCAGAGAATTCGATACTCTAGGTATTTAAAATCGATTATCCTTTTGCTTGACCTTCTGGTTATTGCATTTGTCTTTATATTCTTTTTTCTGAGCAGAAATCTGGATCTGATACATGATAGGGAAATTTGGTATGAGAATTCTTTTCCTTTGCTTTTACTTATATCTTTTTGGATTTTATTGAGTGGTAGGACTAAAATTTATAATATCCGAAGGAATCTCACCTACATTATTTTTGTAGAACGTATTGTCACCCATTTCCTTTTATTTGTGATTGGTTTGTTATTAATAAGAAAGGTGAGCAACAATAAATTTTTCAGTTCAGAATTGTCATGGCTTTCGCTGTATCTGTTTTCTTTTATATTTATTACAAAATCTTTTATTTATTTTGCAATAAAATATCTTAGATCCTTAGGTATCAACAACAGAAATGTGATGTTTCTCAGTGAAAATAGCTCCACTAAAATACTCAAAAATATATTAAAGGAAAGGAAAGATTACGGATACAAAATTTTTGATTATCATACTGAAAAAATTCAACAAAATGAACTTCAGTTTTTCTGGAAAGACAATGGTATTCATACATTATTTTTACCTCTGGAGAATTCATTTGATTTTAAAACAGAAGATGAGATTTTTAGATTAGCAGAAGCAAATAAAGTACACATTTCACTGATCCCAAATATATCGCAAACTGATCTATTCTCTTATGATTTGGCATATATTGAGACACAACCTGTTTTAAATCAAATAAAATACCCTTTAGATTATTACTCAAATTATCTTGTAAAAAGACTATTTGATATTATCTTCTCTCTTCTGATAATTGTATGCATCTGTTCATGGTTATTTCCAATAATTGCAATTTTCATCAAATTATCATCAAAAGGGCCTGTTTTTTTCATACAGAAAAGATATGGATTTCATGAGGAGGTATTTAGTTGTCTAAAGTTCCGAACAATGTTAGTGAATGATGAATCAACAACGAAAACCACATCAAAGAATGATTCAAGAATTACAAAAATCGGAAAATTCCTTAGGAAGACCAGTCTGGATGAGATGCCACAGTTCATTAATGTATTGAGAGGAGAAATGTCTGTTGTCGGTCCACGTCCACATATGCTTGCAGTAGATAATTATTATAAACCAAAAATTGGAAGGTATAGTCTTAGAAGCATGGTCAATCCAGGGATTACTGGCCTGGCACAAGTAAATGGATTAAGAGGAGATTCGGGAGACGTAAAGGTTGAAATGAAGAAACGGGTTCTTGCTGATGCCTTCTATGTTAGAAACTGGAGCTTTGCATTGGATCTGATCATTATTTTGAAAACCATTTTGTTGGTTTTAGGGGGAGATAAAAACGCAAAATAAAGAATCCTTAATAAAAAAAGTCTAATTTAGCAGAATGTTAAAAAAGTTTTTTACAGCAGTAGGAGAATATATGATCCTTCTTGGTAAATCCATGCAAAAACCTCAGAAAATGAGGGTTTTTTGGAAGCTGTTCATGAGAGAAATAAATGATTTAGGGGTCAACTCATTCGGGTTGGTTATATTCACATCTATATTTGTTGGAGCTGTAGTTGCCATCCAAATGTTTAATAATTTTGATGCTTCTTCTTTTCCCATTCCCACTTCTTTTGTGGGATATGCAACAAAAGCAGTATTGGTATTAGAGTTTTCACCTACTATTATCAGTCTTATTCTGGCAGGTAAAGTTGGCTCATATATTGCTTCCAGTATTGGAACAATGAGGGTATCAGAGCAAATTGATGCTTTGGACATTATGGGAGTTAATTCTCCTAATTTTCTGATACTACCCAAAATAATCGCTTGCGTTATTTTCAATCCTCTACTTATTGCCATTAGTATTGTATTTGGTATTGGTGGTGGTTATATTGCAGGAATGTTAACTGGAAACTGGACTGAATCTGACTATATAACAGGGATACAAATGTATATGCCGAATTTATTTGTTTACTATGCATTTATAAAAACAACTGTTTTTGCTTTTGTGATTGCAACAGTTCCTTCATATTTCGGTTATTTTGTAAAGGGGGGTTCATTAGAAGTAGGTAGAGCAAGTACACAAGCAGTGGTTTGGACTATGGTATTTATCATTATTTCCGAATTAATATTAACACAATTGATATTAAGCTAATGATTGAGGTAAAGAATCTTAAAAAAAGTTTTGATGATGTTGAAGTACTAAAAGGAATTTCAACTTCTTTTGATAAAGGAAAAGTAAATCTAATTATCGGCCAGAGTGGATCTGGAAAAACAGTTTTTCTTAAAAGCCTATTAAATGTTTATCTGCCGACTTCGGGAGAAATTCTTTTTGATGGTAAGGACATCAATACGATGTCGAGGGATGAAAAACAACATTTACGATCAGAAATTGGAACACTATTTCAGGGAAGTGCATTGTTTGACTCACTAACGGTAGAGGAAAATATCATGTTTCCGTTGGATATGTTTACGAATTTAACCTTCAGGGAAAAGAAAAAAAGAGTTTTTGAGGTTATTGGCCGTGTACATTTAGACAAAGCAAACAGAAAGTTTCCATCCGAGATCTCTGGTGGTATGCAGAAGCGTGTGGCTATTGCAAGAGCCATCGTGAACTATCCAAAATATTTATTCTGTGATGAGCCTAATTCAGGATTAGATCCATATACATCGAATGTAATTGATGATCTATTGCTTGAAATCACTAAAGAATACAACACAACAACGATCATTAATACCCATGATATGAACTCCGTAATGACAATAGGTGAAAAGATTGTTTATCTAAGGTTAGGAATCAAAGAATGGGAGGGAAATAAAGATATCCTGATTACTGCAGGCAATAAAAATCTTATTGATTTCGTTTATTCCTCAGAGCTATTTAAAGAATTGAGAGTGTATTTACTCGAGAATAATAAAACTATTGAAAATACGATCACAAAACTAGACGAAAATGAAACAAATATTTAGTATCGCACTATTAGGCTTATCAGTTTTTGCTTCTGCACAGCTTTCACTTGCTGCTAAGGCAAACTTAATTTTTCCAACAGGATCACCTTCTTGGAAAAACATCACTAATACAGCTAGTGCAGCAATAGACAACACAGGTAAAAACAATGTAGGATTTAATGTTGGGCTTTCCTTAAAAGCCAATCTTCCTATGGCCTTTTTCCTAATGCCAGAATTGTATTACACAACATTTAAGAATGAATTTACAGATCCTGTTTCTAATACGACTTTCAATATTAAAAACAACCGTATTGACTTACCAGTTCTTGTAGGGCATAAGGTATTAGGAGATATGCTTGGTGTATTTATTGGACCTGTTGCAAGTTACAACTTAAGCAAAGAAGATACCTTTAATGATTTCAAAGAAAATGCAAGAGACAATTTTACTGTTGGGTATCAGTTCGGCGCACAGGTTGAAATTAAAAAGCTACTTATCAATGCAAGATATGAAGGTGCATTTAGTAAGGATCAAAGAAATTTCGTAAACAGAGTATCTGGTGAAGAGATCAGATATGATAACCGCCCAAATTTATTTATGGTAGGTTTAGGATATAAATTTTAATCGAACGAAAATAACAACCATTAAAAAATCCTCAAATTATATTTGAGGATTTTTATTTTGATTTTCCAATTCAACCTGTCGTTTTGCAATTTCGGCAGCTTGCTTTTCCAATTCTTCTTTATCTTTTTGTAACTGCTTAAATTCTTTCCTTTTCTGCTCTTCTTTAATAGCAGTTCCTTTACTTAGATACCCTATCATACCACCGATTATGAGACCAATACCAATCCCAGCCATTATTCCTATAACGTGAGACAGTTTGATCTGCTCAACAGCAAAATCAGTAGTTAAATAAAAAAGCAACGCTGAGATTGCTAACAGTATAAGTCCTGCAATTGATATACTTTTCATAATATTGTGTTTTGGAGATTTAAAGTCTTACTCAATTTAGTGAAAAATTGAATAAGACTATGTAAAATTCTGATTATATTTTTCCTCCGGCAGCTTTATAGTATTCTAAAGCTTTTGGTAAATTTTTCTGAATATCTGAAATTCTAGACTCAGGATTTGGGTGAGTAGATAAGAATTCGGGTTGTCTGCTTCCTGAGGAAGAGGCCTCCATTCTGTTCCAGAAAGGAATTGCTTCTCTTGGGTCATATCCTGCCATAGACATTAATTGCAATCCCATCTGATCTGCTTCAGATTCCTGATTTCTTCCATATTTTAGCAATGCCACTTGCGAGCCTATCGGATATACCTTCTGGAATATACCAGCCCACTGTGAATTAGAAATTGTTCCTCCCAAGATCGATCCACCATACTGAGCAACCATGGCCTGAGAAATCCTTTCATTTCCATGGCCTGCTAAAGCATGAGAAACCTCGTGTCCTAAAACAACAGCAAGGCCATTATCATTTTTAGTTACAGGTAATATTCCTGTATATACTGCCACTTTTCCGCCAGGCATACACCAGGCGTTTAACTCATTACTCTGAAGAAGATTAAACTCCCAGCTGTAATTAGCTAGATCTGCTGATCTGCCTATACTCTGATAATACCTTTCAGCGGCACTTTTTATTCTGCTACCTACACTTACCACTCTTTTCGCGTCTGTAGTACCTGAAATTATTTTAGATTTGGATAATGTTGTTTTATATTCCTGTGAGGACATCGTCAATATTTCTGAATTATTTGCAATCTGCAAAGAAGATCTACCCGTAATGGGGTTTGTGGTACAAGCTGCAACTGATAAAGCCATTGCTCCTACTCCTAATAGATAAGTTATTTTCATAGTTTAGAGTGTTAATAATTCAACTTTAACAATTATTATTCCAAAAAGTTTTGCAAACTATATATTTGCATACATTTTGCTACTTAAAATTAACAATTATTATGGTTATGAAAAAATATATTTCACTTATATTTATTTTGGGACTTGTCTTCTTTTTCCAAAGCTGCGCTTCTCAAAATACTGGCGATCCTAAAATGGTGGATGCACTCGTGAATTCTCAGGAATTTACTTTTCATGCAGAAAGAGCAAATCCGACTAATTATGACGTTATCAATGTTATGAATTCAATGCCTAATTCACCTTCGACGAGGATCTTACAACTTAATGGCAACTATACAGTTGAAGTAAAAAATAATATTTTGGAAGTTGTTTTGCCCTATTTTGGAAGATTATTTAATCCAACTTATGGCAATACCAGCAACAATAGTTACCGATTTACCTCAAAGGATTTTACGATAGATAAATCTCAAAATAAAAAAGGAAACTGGATTGTAAAAATCAAGCCTAACGATGTAAATAACGTTGATCAAATCATCATTGAAGTTTATAAAAATGGAAAGGCTTTTACTTCTGTAAGAAGTAATGACAGGCAACCTATAACTTATGATGGGTTTATCTCTAAGAATGAACCGACTCCTTAGTCTGCATCTCTTTCATTAGATAAGAATTTTTCTACAAATAATTTAGCTTCGGTACTTGGATTAGAAATCATTGCCGAAGCATTTTTTTTATGCTGTTGATAGGCTTCTTCCATTGAATTACTTTTCTTCATCATTGCGAGAATGTATTCCTGAACCCAGTATTCAAAACGCTTTTCTGCCTGATGAGTCCTAATCCCATCAAAGCTTCCCGCCTTCTTTTTTACAGCTATAAATTCATCTATAGTATTGTAAACATCTTCTAATCCTTCATTATTAAGCGCTGAGCCTAATAAAACAGGGACTTTCCATCCTTTTTCTTTTGGTGGAATAAAATCAAGAGCTCTTTTTAATTCAAGCTTGGTATTTTTTGCTTTCTGCAAATTACTTTCTTCAACTTTATTAATGAAAATAATATCTACCATTTCCATTATACCTCTTTTAATTCCTTGAAGCTCATCTCCCCCGCCTATGATTTTTAGAAATAAAAAGACGTCTGTTATATCAGCTACCAAGACTTCTGATTGTCCTACTCCTACAGTTTCTATAAGAATGAAATCAAAACCCGAAGCCTCACAAATCATCATGGTTTCGAAAGTTGTATTGGCAACACCTCCTAAGAATCCAGAACTTGGAGAAGGTCGGATAAATGCATTTTCTTCTTTCGCCAATTCCTCCATTCGCGTTTTATCACCCAGAATACTTCCCTTATTGATTGCTGAACTTGGATCAATAGCAAGAACCGCTACTTTCTTATTATTAGCAATCGCTAATCTTCCAAAATTCTCAATAAATGTAGATTTTCCAGCTCCCGGAACTCCAGTAATCCCAACTCTTATTGAATTTCCAGTAAAGGGCATTATTGCTTTCAGCAATTCCTCGGCCTGAAGGCGATGTTCAGCTTTTTTACTTTCAACTAAAGTAATAGCTTTTGCGATCAGGCGCTTATTCCCTGATCGTATTCCCTCTATTAACTCGTCGGTAGAAAATTTCATTAATTCAAAAATATAAAAATAAGTGCCAAAACTCAGCATAAATACCCTTTAATTTTATTTCTTCTAAATTAAAACTACGGTTGATTTTATCAATGAGATAGGGAATTTGCTACATTTGTTATTAATCAAATAAAAGAAACAATGAAAAAAATAATCACTATAGCATCTTTTACTGCTGTTTTGGTAGCTTCATGTACACCAAAATCTTCAACAGCAACTTCTGCTATAGGACCCGCAGTATCCACTGCTGAACAAATTGCTCAGGGTAAAACAATTTTTGAAAGCTCTTGTACAAGATGTCATAAATTACCTGATCCTACCGCACATAATTCTGTTCAATGGGTAGGAATCATGAATGCTATGGCTCCAAAAGCAAAATTGACTGACGAGCAACATCAATGGGTTTACGATTATATTGTTTCTGTAAAAAAGTAAATCATATAAAAAATATTACAATGAAAAAGTTAGTTTTAAGTATCATTGCAGGTTCAGCTTTTATGGTTTCTTGCGGACCTAAAAGTGTAGCTGTAACAGGACCTAAGTACACTTCATCTGAACAGCTGGCTCAAGGAAAAACTGTCTTTGAAAACTCATGTAACAAATGTCACCAATTACCTGACCCTGCAAAACATGATGATCAAGGATGGATAAAGACCTTAAGCAGAATGGCTCCAAAAGCTAAATTAAATGATGACCAGCATCAAATGGTCTATGACTATCTCATTTCTGTAAATAAAAAATAAGCTTTCAAATGAAAGCTTATTTTTTTAATTCAATCCCTAGACCTGGTTTTTCGGATAGTTTTATTTTGCCGTTTTCCACAAAATTTCCAGTAGCATAGTCATTGGAAATAAGATTTGCACCATCAAGGTCGGTATAATCAACAAGGCCGGTAAGTACACAACCTGCGGAAATACCAATGGTAGATTCTGTCATGCAACCGATCATGACTTTATAATTCAGTTCTTTGGCTTTTAGAATCATTTCAAGAGCTGGGGTTAATCCACCACATTTCATTAGTTTGATATTGACACTTTTATAGTAAGGTCGTAATTCATCCAAAGATTCCAAATTCTGACAGTCTTCATCAGCCATCCAATTGGCAAGGCTTTCCTTTTTCAAAATTTGATAATGATCGATTGGTCTTGGCTGTTCGAGGTATGAAAATTTTTGAACGTCCACATTTTCCTGGAACCAAATACAGTCATTATCAGTAAAACTCGCATTCGAATCTAAAGCAATATTCTCATTCAACTGCAAAAGCTTTTCAACATCAGGCTTATTTAAACCCTTACACTTCACTTTGAATCTACTCCATTCGCTTGCCTGAATTTTCTTAATCTGGTCATTAATATCGCCGATTGATATGGTAATGGAGCTTTCAATTAAATTTTTAGAAGGAAGGTCATTGAGTTCAATAAAATTTTTCTTTTCGAGCTTTCCGAAAAGATCCCAATACGAGCAGTCTAAAGCCGAAAGTAAAAATGGATGTAGATTAAAACGCAATAAAAATAAATAAAATTCTTTTGGAGGTATTATTTTGTGAGTTTCAATTTTTGACTGAATCTCTTTTAATTTAAAAATAAAATCCCTTAGATTAATTTGGTAATAATCTATGGCAACACATTCTCCATATCCTGTTTGATTTTGGTAGGATAACTTTATAAGTAAAGCATCCCGAGAATTATAATTCCCATAGGCAATTGAAAATGTTTCTTTTAATTGAAGTTGTTTAAGTTCATAGCGCAATACCATATACTAAAGTTACAAAAAAAGGAAACCCCAAGGTTTCCTTTTTACATTTATAATTGAGTTTTACTTCACAATCAACTTTTCACTTTGACTTTTGGTACCTTGCTTGATATGAACCATATAAACTCCCTTAGGGAAACCTTTTGTAGAGATGGCCTTTTTAGATTCCGGCATTCTAGAATCCGTGATCATAAGTTTACCCGACATATCAAATACTCTTATTTGCACCTCATCACGTGATTGACCTATATTTCCAACAAAGAATTCATCATAAGTAGGGTTAGGAAACATAACAAATTTGTTATCTGAAAGTTTAGTATCCTGAGTCGCCAAAATATTATTACATTCCTGAGGAACTGTAAAATCTTCCACCTGATCATTAGCAATCGTTTTATTTCCCGCAGAAGCATTCACACCCAACCCTCTTTTAGCAAATGCTTTCCAGATCATACATTTATCTACTCCTCCGTTTCCAATTACATCAGCCTGAAGAATAGCATCCCTTCCCTCGATAAATGTCGGACTACAAGGTTGTAGTTTAAGTCCATCAACCACTATTTGTAAAGCTTTCGCATTCCCAGAGGTTGTGCTCGCTAGTACATCACTATTATAACCATAGGTTTCAATATATTTCCAGGTAAGGTCCCATAACATTGTAGCCCAGATAAACCCTACCCCATGAGGAATTATAGCTGTATTAGTATTCGTGTATGTATAGTTGTTTACCGAAAAATCCGGAGAATATTTAGCCGGTCTAATTCCCACGCCTGTATTAGGTTGTCCCATCGGATAAGTCCCCATCCCTCTTGCCAAAGATGATGTATCACCAGGTCTTGTTGTCAGCATTAAAGCAAAATAATCGGACCAACCTTCTCCCATCTGCTCAGTGGTATCTTGTGTTGAAAGGCAACTATATCCCTGGCCCGTTAATCTATTTGAAATACCATGCCCATATTCATGAGTAATAATACCATTATCAAAACTAGAATGTTTAAAACCACTATAATCAAAATTGAAAGTTGTATTAATAATTGTTCCCCCAGTAATTTGACTCGTAAGATATTCTCCCTCATCTTTTCCCATCATAATAGAAGGAATAGTAACCCCAGAAACAGCATCATCCTTCCCCATTGGAATGGGTTCTAAATTTACAGGATCATAAATAATAACCCCAACCGCACCTGCAGCTTGTATATTTTTCACTTTAAGAGCAAAGCTACATCCCCCTCTTTTTGCAACACCTATTTTCCCTGTCATACTAGCCACAGCAGTGCAGGCATCGTCTGGCACAGAAATAACCAAATCACCAGTTACGGTTTGCCCTCCAAATAAAAGAGAACCAAATCCTGCTCCTCCGGTAATTACTTTGGGTCTGCTTACAATTGATGCAGGAGAATTATATTGATATCTTACAATAGGATCAGTAGCTGTTTGTGCTCTATCATAAAGATACATTTGCATTCTCGGTGCAGCAAGATATGTCTGTCCGGAAATCACCGCTTCATATCCTGGGTTAAAATTGGCATTATTAAGCCCACTGCCATCAAATGCTTCAGCTCTTACAGCATCACCCTGCATTCCTCCTTTTCCAAAATTATTTGTCTGATAATTTCGGGCAGCCTCAGTAAATCCAAATTTATAGAATACATCATGAACTTTATTATTCATATAAAATAAATTTGTGACAGCAGCATCTCTATGAGTAAAAGGGTCATCATACCTTCCATCTCCAAAAGGAAAATTAAAGTTCAGACTACTTCCTCCATTTGGTGAATATCCAGGGTTATTGGTATTCGTCTCATCTGAATAGGCATAAACATTATTTCCTCGCGTATTGGTATAATTATTTGTTCCGTCTGAATGCCATCCTTCTGGTGAAGCCAAAATATCCCAAGGGTTATTAATGATTGATCGAGCTCCAAACGTAGGAGCTTCTACAGGTAGTGCAAAAACATTATATGATGCAGTGATCGTATTATCAACAAATTTATTCAGAGAAGTCTCATCAGCGTCCACATGCAATGGATGAGTGGAAGTATTTTGTTTTGTGTTTAAATCTGAATCATGTTCAAAATCACAACTAACGGTCAGGTTATCTTTTTTAAGTATTCCTCCTGTATTCGCATTGGCAATAATATGCCACACATCTGAAGAATTTTTGTCGGAAACAAAAAATTCTTTCGCAAGTATATAAACTCCATTTATTTCAAAGTATATATTAGGCAGGTAATCAACTTTGGAAATTTCTTTTAGTTCCAGCTTCTGTTTAAGAGTTTCTATTGAAAACTCTTCTTTAGCACTTCCTTGATTAGTAATCACAACATTTCTCTTAAAATCATTTTTTTCAGAGATGATCTTATCTTCTTTAATGACTACTTTTCCTAAAGCATTATAAATCCTAAGTCCATCATAAGTCTGCTGTACATTCACAATATTTACACCAAGACTTTTAGAAACATCTTCATTTAAAATAATGATACCAAACTTACTGGCATTGTTGTCCTTTTGAATTAATTGCTCATTTTTCTTATAATACTCCTGAATTAATGTTTTAGAATCTTGTGCATTGACTTTCCCAAAAGCAAAAATAACAGCAATAGAAATTGGCATTAAAAATAAACTTTTACCCATAATATATGTTTTAAAAATGTTAAATTTATACTTTATCAATATTAAAACATTTAATAATTTGTTAAAAAATCAAAACAATACCACATTTGGTATTATCTTGATTTTTTCTTGTTTTTTTTTAACTTATTAGGTAATTTTGCATTTACAAATTTCACTCTATCATCTAAAAAATCGGTCATGCATTTATTGTAGCTGTATTTTTTAGCTTCCTTTAATGGCTCTAAAGCTTTCTTATACTCTAATTTAATTTCACATAATAAGGATTGATGAATCAATATTCTAGCTTTATCTATTCCTTTGATCTTTAAAGCAAATTGAATGAGCTTTTCTGCCTCATGAAGATCTTCATTATCCAAGAGACATTTAATATAATATTGAGGAGTATTAAGATTTGAAACATTATGATACATTGCTTCGTCAAAATACAATTTTGCTTTTTCATAGTCCATTAATATTTCGCTGTATATTCTCCCCATTAAACATAAACTGTCTGCATCTTCAGGATCATAGGACAGCGCATAATTCAATGCTTCCAGGCAATCCGGAAGGCTGTATGGATAATTATCCAGAGCCTCAAAGTAATATTTATTTTTAGTTAAGGTCATTTTTTAAATTTTTAAGTTCGTTTTTTAGAACATTTCTCTTTTTTTTGAAAGATTTCTCCTCGTAATTATTTTTAAAATCTGTTCCTGAAAAAGTACGTACTGGATTCCCTCTTTGTACCTGCAGATGGTCACTCCATGTTTCCTGCATCCTTTTCTCCAGTTGTTGAATATGCAATTCCATTACTTTTTCTTTTAATCTGATAATTGAAAGCTTTTTGTTCTCCAATTGCGAACGGGAATCCTGTGCAAAAACACTTTGCCCGGTCGGTAAATAAGTTGCCCGAACAGCCGTGTTTACTTTATTTACATTTTGTCCGCCGCTTCCCTGACTTCTTGTTGTTTGAAACTGAATATCTTTTTCATTAAAACTTATTTTTTCTACATCTTCAATTTCAAAAATGCCAATAAACCAGTTACTTCTTTTATGCAGTTTTCGGAATGTACTTTTCCCAATCCACAGAATACTCCCCAACCAGTTTTTTAAAAATCCTGAAGTTTCCTTGTCTTTTAAAAGCAGCGTTACAGATTTCAAGGTCAGATTTTCATCCCCATTTTCACGATGGATGATTTCATATTCTATTTTTTCTTGTTTTATTTCCTCTAGAAGAATCTTCAGAACTTTAGCGACTACCCATTGGCATTCTAAAGGTCCTCTACCCGAGGTAATTTGTATTATCTTATCCATTTTACTTTGGTATTTCACTTAATCTGGGGTGACCGACAGGATCAATTCCTTTTTGCAGCAGATCTTTTGCGGCAATTACTGCCCAACATTTATCGCTGGAATGAATATTTCTGTAGAAAGAAAGTAACAACTCTGGTTTTACTATCGTAAAGCCATTGGCCTTTATTGTTTCCAAGTCGTTTCTTTCAAAAAAGTCGATGGTGATCCTGTGAAACTTATTGTTTTCTAACTCGATTGTTTTTTCATACCTGCGAAAGTTCTCCTCACTTGGGAGATGATCATATCGGGTCCAAACCTTTTGAAAGTCTTCCTTTTGGAGGATCATCACAACCTCAGCAACGTTTTCTTTTTCTACAAAAACATCAATATCCTTATGATCATGAGCATGTTTATATTCTGTATGTTCTATTTCAGACATAAAATGCCATGCCCAACCTCCAGATAAAATGATTTTATTTTTTAATTTTTCTAAAATTTCAAGTCCGTATTGAATTCTAAATTCCGGCCAGACCTCGCCGTATCTTTTTATGTTATGTGGTGCTCCCATTTCTTTTGTTTTTAAATGTTGTCAATTCGAATGAAACAAAGTATCATTAAAAATCTTTATTACTTAGACTATTCATTCCCTTCTGTTTCATTCCGAATGACTGCTTTTTTTTAGCCCTGATTGTAATGAAAATCCTTTTGTTTTTCTTTGACGTAAGGAAAAGCAAAAGATTGCAATGGAAAGCAGGATTAAGCTCCTAATTCTACTTATCCATTCTCACAATCCTTGGTTGGAAAGTTCCTAGAATATCGACCAGCTCACTCTGTGCGTTCATCACTTCATTGATGTCTTTGTAAGCCATCGGTGCTTCTTCAGCGTTCCCACCCATTAAAACCACATTCTTCAGTTTTAGTTCTTTTTTGATGTCATTTTGAGTGAAAAGATTACGGCATTCGCCTCTGGAATATGCTCTTCCTGCTCCATGTGACGCAGAATTTAAAGAATCAGGATTTCCTTTTCCTTTTACGATAAATCCTTTTGCTGTCATTGATCCAGGAATCATTCCCAGCTCATTTTCATTGGCAGGGGTTGCACCTTTTCGGTGAACGATCACTTCTTTTCCGTTATGGATTTCTTTCCAAGCGAAATTGTGATGGTTTTCAATTCTGGCTTTTACCCTTCCTCCAACTGCTTTCACGAGTCTTCTATGAATATCGTCATGACAAGCTGAGGCATAATCTCCCGCCAGATTCATTGCTGTCCAATATTCCAATCCCAGATGCGTATTCAAATCGAGCCAGGCGAAATTTTGAGCTTCTTTTGGTAATGGACATTGCTCTGTTGCTACTCTGGAATAATATTGAGCAATTTCAGCTCCCAATCCCCGCGAACCACTGTGTGAAAGAATACCCAGGTATTTTCCTTTTGGAAGTCCAATCTGTTGATCTTCTTCTGTAATTTCAACCTCACCAAATTCCACGAAGTGATTTCCACCACCTGAAGAACCCATTTGCTTGATAGCCTTCCCTTTTAATCTTCTCAAAATTGGAATCATATCGAATGTGTCCCTATCAAAAATCTCGTGTTCTACATGAGATTTATGCGTTTCATACATTCCGAATTTGGTGTGTTCGGACAGTGCTTTTTCATATTTATCTTTAGCACCGTCCAGATATGAAATTGGGGTATCCAAAATACTGAGACTCATTCTGCAACCGATATCCATTCCTACTCCATAAGGAATTACGGCATTGTCTACGGCGAGAACTCCACCGATTGGAAGTCCATAACCACTATGTGCATCAGGCATTAAAGCTCCCTGTATTGAAATTGGAAGTTTCAACGCGGTGTACAATTGGTTCTTTGCTTCATCAGAAATGTTGTTTCCGAAAATATGGAAAGAAGTACGGTTCGTATTCAACATTCTTTTCTCTGTTTTCTTTGATGATAGTAGAGCTTCCGCTATCTGTCCAAAGGTTAAATCTTTTTCAAAATCTTCTGGGTTGACCAGAATTTCTTTTAAAAGACCTTTCACATGATGAATATTCTTTGTTGCAAAATTTCTTTTCATGACTTCCAAAGCAATATTGATACTTTGATTATTTGGATAGCCTAATTTTAATATATCTTTTCCTTTTAGTTTTAAATTTCCCATTGTTTTTGTTTAAACATTTTTGGACCTATAAGTCCTGTAAATAGTCTGCAAACTCCGTTGCTGACATTTTGTAGTGAAAGTATTTTTTACTTTCGATAAGATTAATTTTTTCATCTTCACACCTCCATTTGCGCGATTTTCCGCGGATTTTATTACAAATAATACCTAGGATTCTATATTGATCTAAATAGGATTCCAGCGCTTCATACTCTTTTTCTAATTCCGAGTCTAAAGGTTTGTAATGCGTGATCATATAAGGTCTTATCCTTAAAGTGAATCGCCAGGGTTCGATGAATTCGTAGTAAGTATCATATCTTTTTCTAAATGGATTGTATTCTTCTTTCTTCAGAAAGTATTGTCTTTCTCTTTCCGTAAGAGTGAACTTTGGATCAGCCCAGCTAAATGAAGAAATTCTCTCGAGCTTTTGCTCCCTTGGTATATATATTCTCCGACCGAATTTTCTTTTCTTTTTTACAAATTTTCGATTTTCGGAATAGGTATACGTATTAATCTTATTCAAAATTCCTTCAAAGAAATTTCCGTCATTAGATGTTTTTATGTCGTCTCTAACAACAAATGATCTTACAAATCCTTTTTGATAAGGTTTTTCAAGAGGCACTAAAGGGATATTTCTTCTTATTTCCCATAATTCCTTACTACGTTTATATTTTTTTCTTATCTGTTTTTCTACGTCTTTTTTTATTATCCTTTTTCTGCTTTTGATGCTTCTCAAGCGATGAAACAGAAGATTATTATTTTCCATTAATTATTCATAGAGACAGATCTCTGATATAGGACTCAAGATATTTGAGGCCACATATCACATCAGATCTCATATCAACTAAAAAAATAGTTGATGGGTTTAAATAGTGAACATTATATGAAGAAAATCATTTAAGATTCTTTCACTTTGTTCAGAATGACAATAAAAAGATTTCGGGGAAACTGAAGTTTGAAATATTGCGCAATAAAAAACCCGAAATCTCTACGACTTCGGGTTTTGATATTTCAATATACTATTGTTCTATGAATGTACCAAACTACGAAGCCTTACCACCATAAGTGGCAAACCGATTGGAGAATTATGATCAAATTTGAACATTGCTTCGTTGTTTTTTAATGGGTTAAACTTTATTTTCAGGTGCAAATATATACATTTTTTTGAAAATGCTAATTTTTTTTAATAATTTATCAAAAACAGTATAAAAACATACATGGAAATTAATGCTATGTTTCTAACTTTTATTTAGAAACATATTGAGTATTTCTACGGCACATTTTGGAAGATTAGTTCCCGGACCGAAAATAAAATCGGCACCGTTGGCATACAGGAATTCGTAGTCCTGCTGAGGGATTACTCCACCTACCACAATAGTAACATCTTCGGCTCCTAATTTTTTTAATTCTTCTACCACCTGTGGAACTAAAGTCTTATGTCCTGCCGCTAATGAAGATACTCCTAAAATATGAATATCGTTTTCTACAGCTTGTTTTGCGACCTCTTCGGGAGTCTGAAATAAAGGTGCTACATCTACGTCAAATCCCATATCAGCAAATGCCGTCGCTACTACTTTTGCTCCTCTATCGTGACCATCCTGTCCCATTTTGGCAACCATTAATCTTGGACGACGTCCTTCTTCTTCTTCAAATTTCTGAGTTAATTGAAGGGCTTTTTCAAAAAATTCGTTTTTTCCGGCATTCATGGCATATACTCCTGAAATTGTTCTAATATTTGCTTTATATCTACCGAAGCTTTCTTCCATCGCATCACTCATCTCACCTAATGTTACTCTTCTCCTTGCAGCCTCGATACAGAGTGCTAACAGATTTCCTTTGCCTGTTTTTGCACTTTCTCTGATCTCATTGAGGATCTGATCAACAGCCTCAGAATTCCTCGTACTTTTTATTGAGTCTAATCTTTCAATTTGTTTTCTACGAACTTCCGTATTATCAATATCCAAGATCTCTATTGGCTGTTGTTTTAAAGAAGATCTAAATGAATTTACACCAATAATAAACTCTTCACTACTGTCTATCTTTGCCTGTTTTTTGGCTGCAGCTTCTTCAATTCTCATTTTAGGAATCCCTGCTTCAATAGCTTTCGTCATTCCTCCTTCCTGTTCAACCTCATCAATATATTTCATGGCTTCATCAATCATTTGCTGAGTAAGGCTTTCAACCAAATTACTTCCACCCATCGGATCTACAACATCACAGATTCCACTTTCCTGCTGTAAAATAATTTGTGTATTTCTGGCAATTTTTGCTGAATAATCTGTAGGTAAAGCAATGGCTTCATCTAATGCATTCGTATGGAGAGACTGTGTTCCACCTAAGGCGGAAGATAGCGCTTCAATAGCTGTTCTGGTAATATTGTTAAAAGGTTCCTGCTCAGTTAAAGACCAACCGGATGTTTGTGAATGAGTTCTTAATGCTAAAGATTTTGGATTTTGGGGATTAAATTGTTTCAAGAGATTAGCCCAGATATATCTTGCGGCACGCATTTTAGCGATCTCCATAAAATGATTCATTCCGATCGCCCAGAAAAAAGAGAGTCTTGGAGCAAAATCATCGACATTCATTCCCGCTTTAATACCTGTTCTTACATACTCCAATCCATCAGCCAAGGTATAAGCCATTTCTAAAACCGGTGTTGCACCCGCTTCCTGCATGTGATATCCTGAGATAGAAATTGAGTTAAACTTAGGAATGTTTTTAGAAGTATATTCAAAAATATCTGCAATGATCTTCATGGAAGGTGCTGGCGGATAAATATAGGTATTTCTTACCATGAACTCTTTCAGGATATCATTCTGAATAGTTCCTGAAAGCTGATCTTGTTGTACCCCTTGTTCTTCAGCGGCAACAATATAAAAAGATAAGATTGGCAGAACTGCACCGTTCATCGTCATTGAAACCGAAATCTGATCCAATGGAATTTCATTGAATAATATTTTCATGTCTTCAACTGAATCAATTGCAACTCCAGCTTTTCCAACATCACCAACCACTCTTGCGTGGTTAGAATCATATCCTCTATGGGTAGCAAGATCAAATGCTACTGAAAGTCCCTTTTGACCTGCCGCTAAATTTCTTCTGTAAAATGCATTGGATTCCTCCGCTGTAGAGAATCCCGCATACTGACGGACTGTCCATGGTTTTTGAACATACATCGTAGAATATGGACCTCTTAAATAGGGTGAAATTCCGGGAGATGTCTCTGTGAGGGATTTATTTTTAACATCATCATTGGTATATGATGATTTTAACTCCAGTCCATCTTTTTCGAAATTATAAATTTCACCTTCTTTAGGTAATATATGTAGATCCAACTTTCTTACAGAAATTGTCTTTCGCATTTCAATAATTTTATCCCTGTAAAGTTAATTTTTTTGAACGAAACATGAAACTGAAGTTAATCCACTGACAATACAATTATTGACAAAATAAAAAGGCCGGGCAATTGCCCGGCCTTTCCAACAAGATTAGTTATTAATTATCTCTTAATCAGTTTAGTATTAAATGTTTTAGTTTCTGTAGTAATAGTAATAATATACATTCCTTTTACTAATGAAGCAACGTTAATCCTCTGCCCATCTAATTTACCGCTTTGTACTAATCTTCCTTCAGCACTGTAAATTTTATAATCAGCTTTTTCTTTTAAGTTTTTAACCTCAACGAAAGTATCAGCCGGGTTTGGATAGATTTCTATTTCAGATTTAATATTTGTAATTTCTTTCACAGCAAGAGCATTATTATCTGCTATTTTCACGGAAAAATCTCTGAATGAACCACTTGAAACAACTCCTCCTCCCGTAGTAGGAACTGTTGGGCTGCCACAAGGACTGTTAGCTGCATTAAAGAACGTACTGGCCACTCTCATTCTCAAAGTTTTATCTCCCGAATAGGCTGTAGCAGGCACTGTAAATGTCACACTTCCATCACGAAGGTATGCCTGAGCTGCCGCTGCAAAGAAAGGAGTATCACTACTAGAAGCAACTTTTTCTGAGTCTTCAAAAACACCATTTCTGTTATAATCTATCCAGATCTCAAGCCAGTCATCATAGTTTCCACCGGCCAGGTTTCTAAATGTAGCCGTGTACTGAGTCCCTTTTGTTAAGTTAACCACTTTAGTTGCATCTTCACTAAAGTCCAGATATGTTTTATAAACATCCATGCCGGAAAAAACATACGTTAAATTAGATAAAACCAGTCTTATCAGGCCGCTATTAAAGCTGCCTCCATTTCCTCCTGTCGTCATTAAACAATAGTCAACCCCTGTTTTCAATCCTTTCGTTTTGAAAGTATAGTTGTTGGAAAATGTCCCTGGAATAGAATTTACCACAGCGGCAACCTGCACTTCGTAGCTTGTTTCATCTTCAAGGTTATTAAGAACTACTGAATTTACTGGACTTGTTGCATTAGACCAGTTGGCAGTTCCTGGTTTTCTATAATTAATTGAATACGTAGCACCAGGTACACTGTTCCAAGCTACTCTTGCCATAGTTTTGAAGACCTCTGTATTAATAGTGGCAACTCCAGTTGGAGCATTAGTGGTTGAAGTTGGAGCTGTTCCTATAGTAACTTGAGGAGATACTGCATAGAACACATTTCCAACTGCAGATATCCTGAATTTAACAGCACCTGTCAGGTTACTTGGCATTTGCGCAGAATAACTACCTGTATTGGGAGTAGAAGCTACTAAATCTGTCCATGTCGTTCCATTATTTGTTGTATAATCTATTTTTACACTAGCTACATTATATGGAGCTGCATTTGTATTAGCTACCGCCCACTGGATTGTATTTGAAGCATTATTATACAATACCGAAGAAGCTGTAAGTCCATTGAACTTAAATGGTCCATCATTTCCTACTGTTACTATTGTCTCGGAAGTAGAAGTCATTGGCCTCTGAGCATCCTGATCTCTTACGGTAACAGCATAATTCAATTCTCTCGGAATATAAGAAACTGTTTCCCAACCTTGTTTATCCGTCAATACCCCGTTTAAAACACTCTCCAATTTAGGAAAATACCTTCTGCTATTTGCAGTTCCAGGGAGCGATCTTGCTAATGCACCTTCTGCATTGTATCCCCAACCACTGTCTCCGGATATTGAGTTTCTATCGCTTACACTATTATACTGCTCCCAGGTATAATTAACAGGATTGTTTTCAGCATCTACGGCAACTGCATCCAGATAATAGGCTGTTCCTTTAGGAATGCTATATGCTGTAAGCGGAGTAATTACCGGAGCAGTGTTGGTCACAATAGCTGTTGAAGTTCCACATGCAGGTTTGCTTTCCAGATTATTTAACACCTGTGAAATCGATTTATAATGGAAGTACCCATCCATATTATTCTGGATATTATCCTGAGTGATACCCGGATATCCCATAATGGTTGTTCCTCCCCAAGGCTCAACGTTCGCCCCTGAACCTTCAGTCCTCATTGAAAAAGTATGATTTGCCCCCAATTGATGCCCCATTTCATGAGCAGCCATAAGGTCAAAAACTTCTCCTGTAGGATCTGGACTCATCGAAAAAGCAGAACCCTTAGCTGTAGAAGTGTTATTAGCAGGGTTTGTACAAACAATTCCGATACCTCCCGCATTTCCGTTTCTGCTTCCACCAACATTACGATGAAATACATGTCCGATATCGTAATTGGCATTTCCAACCTGTGCTGTTAATGTTTGTTGAAGCTGAAGATTAAGTGATGGATCACCCTGAGCTACTGGCGGAGTATAAAAATCTGTTGCCGCATCTGTATAAATTATTGCAGGTATATCCTGAACAATAAAATGAGCGCCAAAATCTTTTTCAAAAACCCCATTGATTCTTGTCATTGTATTATTGATAGCCGTAAGAGCTCCAGCTTGTGTCCCACCATGAAACTGGGTATACTCTCCAGTCGCTGCCATTGCCATTCTGAAGGTTCTATATCGTGTATTGGTAGGTCTGTTGGTTATCCCAATACTGGAAAGTTGTTTTTTCCCATTTTCTACCAGCTTATCAATATCTTTAAGATCATGCTCATCGGTACCACATCCAAAGCCGTGTATTCCACCTTCTCCTTTTGTCTTATAGAATACACCATAAATCAGTTTATCAGTCGTAATAGGTTCAATAAACTGGAATACTCCGTCTTTAATGATCATGGACTCCATATCAGTTGGAGATGTACTAAATCGTAGATACTTAGACGGATCATCAATCCCTACCCCTACATAAGAGCCGAGTTTGTATTTTTCTGTTATTGATTTCTCCATAACAGGATTACTGTAGACTGCAAATTTTTCTATTTTACCCTCTACAGTAGGCAAGGATATCACAACAGCTTTTGCATTGTTTCCTGTTTCAACAGCATCCTTTAAGAGATTTCTCAAAGTTGCCAAATCTACGCGATAAGCACTTTTTACCTCAACGTCTTTCCTTATTTGAGAAGACCTTTGAGAAACAGATTCCCATCTTTGTGCATGAATACTGACAAAGCCAGTAGCTAATACACCAATGAGTAAAATTTTCTTTTTCATAAATTACATTTATTTCAATAAAACATTAAGTATTTAAGCAAAAATAAAAACTAATGAAAAGAATTACATAAATAAATAGCAAAAATTCAGCTAAAACAGCAAATCAGCATAACTTTATCGTTTGTGATTAATTTTTTTAATATTAATTCTAAAATTAATGAAATAAATACACATAAGAAGCAAAATCACAGTCTTAAGAAACAATAATTTTAACTATAAAAACCCTATCCACTAATCAAAATACTCTATTTTTTAAAAGATTAACAGGTAAATTTATATTTATATTACAATCTAATACCCATCCTATTATTTATAAAATTTAAGCTTTTCCAGGGATTTACTGAAATTCAGACATACATGAAAAAAGCCGGACAATTGTCCGGCTTGATCAATACAATATAATAAGTTTAGCCTTATTTCTTAATTAACTTCGTATTATATGTTTTGCTTTCACTTGTAATAGTAATGACATACATTCCTTTTATTAATGAAGCAACATTAATTCTCTGACCATCCAGTTTACCACTTTGTACCAGTCTTCCTTCAGCACTGTAAATCTTGTAATCAGCTTTTCCTTTCAGATTTTTAACCTCTACAAAAGTATCAGCCGGATTTGGATAAATTTCGATTTCAGAGTTTGTTCCTTTTACTTCATCTACAGCTAAAGCTCCGGTAATTTTCACAGGGAAATCTCTGAAAGAACCTGCTGAAACAAACTGACCTCCTCCTGCTGGAACAGATGGGCTACCACATGGATCGCTCACTGCATTAAAGAAAGTACTTGCGACTCTCATTCTTAAAGTTTTATCTCCGGAATATGCCGTTGCAGGTACTGTAAATACTACTGTTCCTGTGTGTCTTGCATTAGCATTAGGAATAGCATTTTTTGCTCCTATCAATTCTGATGGTTCAAAAACACCATTTCTGTTATAATCGATCCAAACCTGGAACCAGTCATTATATTGACCACCTGCTCTGTTTGCATAATCTGAATAAGATAGTGTATACTGAGTCCCTTTTGTTAAATTGATCAGTTTAGTAGGATCCTCACTATAATCTTTATAAGTCTTAGAGATATCTGGCAACGTACCACCCTCAGAATGCGTCAAGTTAGATAAAGACATTGATAGAAGTGCACTATAAAATGTACTAAGCATATTATTTCCTCCTGTCGTCATTAAGCAGTAGTCAACTCCAGTCTTCAGTCCTTTCGTTTTGAAAGTATAGTTACTGGAGAATGTCCCCGGAACAGAATTCACTACAGCAGCAACCTGCACTTCGTAATTTGTTTCATCTTCAAGGTTATTAAGAACTACTGAATTTACTGGACTTGTTGCATTGGACCAGTTTGTAGTCCCTGCTTTTCTGTAATTGACTGAATAAGTAGCACCAGGCACACTGTTCCAATCTACTCTTGCTGTTGTTTTGAAAACTTCTGTATCAATAGTTGCAACTCCTGTTGGAGCATTCGTTGTTGATGTTGGAGCTGTTCCTATAGTAACCTGAGGAGATACTGCATAGAAGATGTTTCCAACTGCAGATATCCTGAATTTAACAGTACCTGTCAAGCTACTTGGCATTTGCGCAGAATAACTACCTGTATTAGGAGCAGAAGCTACCAAGTCCGTCCATGTCGTTCCGTTGTTTGTTGTATAGTCTATTTTGACATTCGTAACATTATATGGAGCTGCGTTTGTATTAGCTACTTCCCACTGAATGGTATTTGTTGCATTATTATACAATACCGAAGAAGCGGTAAGGCCATTGAATTTAAATGGTCCGTCATTTCCAACAGTCACAGTAGTTTCAGAAGAAGACAACATTGGTCTTGCATTATTCTCATCTCTTACTGTTACCGCATAATGTAATGTTCTAGGTACATAAGGAACTGTTTCCCATGTAGCTTTATTAGTAAGAACTCCATTCATTACTAAAGGCATACTTGGGAAATATCTTCTTCCACTTGCTGTTCCAAAGAAAGATCTTGCTAAAGATCCCTTAGTATTATATCCCCATCCGCTGTCTCCAGAAATTGAAGCAAAGCTATCAACACTGTCATACTGTTCCCAGGTATAATTTAAAGGATCACTCTGAGCATCTGTCGCCGTAGCATCAAGATAATAAGGTGTTCCTTTAGGAATGCTATATGCCGTAAGAGGAGCAATTACAGGCGGAGTGTTGGTCGTAATATCCTGAGACACCCCACAAGCCGCTGGTTTACTCTCAAGATTAGTTAGGATCTGATTAATTGAAGCATAATGGAAATAAGCATCAGAATTCAACTGTACGTTATCCTGTGTAATTCCTGCATATCCCATAATGGTTGTTCCTCCACCGGGTTCTATATTCACCCCTGAACTCTCAGTACTCATAGAATAGGTGTGATTACCTCCTATCTGATGCCCCATTTCATGAGCTACATAATCGATATCAAAAGTATCACCGTTTGGATTTCCATCAGCAGGAGAAGTATATCCGGATCCTTTTCCTTCAGGATCTGCAGCTGTAGGATTCACACAGATACATCCAATGCATCCTGCGTTACCGCCACCTCCTGTAGCTCCAAACAAATGACCAATATCATAAGCAGCGTTCCCAACATTGGCAGTCAAAGTATTTTGTAACTCTAAATTCCAATTTCCCATATCATCAGCAATAGAATAAGGATCCGTAGCAGCATTTGTATAAATAATTCCCGGTAAGTCCTGAACTATTAATTTAACTCCAAAATCTTTTTCAAATACTCCGTTTACACGGGTCATTGTTGCATTCATTTGCGTTACAGCACCGGCCACGGTACCACCAAAATGCTGAGTATATTCTCCTGTAACAGATAATGCTAACTTATAGGTTCTGTACTTTGTACTTGATGGTCTGCTGGTAATTCCTACACTAGAAAGATTTTTTTTTCCGTTTTGCAATAAAGACTGTATATCTTTAAGATCTTTTTCCTCTGTTGAACAGTCAAAACCGTGTCCCCCACTTGTTCTCTTTGTTTTATAGAACACACCATAAGTCTGCTTATCAGCAGTTACCGGTTCTATAAACTGATATTGCCCGTCTTTAATGATCATAGACTGCATCTCGGTAGGAGAAGTACTAAATCTAAGATATTTTGAAGGATCATCAATTCCTACCCCAACATAAGACCCCAACTGGTATCTGTCTGCCAGAGACTTTTCCATAACGGGATTATTATAAACCGCAAATTTTTCAATCTTACCATCTACGGTTGGCAAAGAAATAACTACAGGTTTCGCACCATTCCCCGTTTCTACGGCATCTTTTAAAAGATTCCTAAGTGACGCTAAATCTACTCTGTAAGCATATTTAACATCTACCTCTTTTCTCGTTGGGGAAACCTTTGAAGCAGGTTCCCATCTCTGTGCATAAGCTCCAGTAAAACCAGCAGCCAATACACAAATGAGTAAAATTTTCTTTTTCATAAATTCAATAATGTCATATTTAAAATTAATAAATTAAAAACGTTACCAACAAAAGTAACAATTTCCAACATACAACAATTAAAAAAAATGACTATTTTTTATCAAATCAGTCATTTCAATGAAATATCCGCTTTTATGTTTTAGTTTTATAATTTTAATAATATCCTTATAGATAAAGAAATACATAAGAAATACTTCATAGTGAACTATTATCACATTATAACCAAAACAACAAAAATATAATGCATATAATAAAAAAGACGGCCAATTTTTAAATTAGCCGTCTTAATAAATATATATTAATAATTAATTAATATTTTTAATCCCCATTTCAAAAAGAGCAAAAGAAATTAAATCTGCATTTTCACCTATAACCTGTTCCGTGGATCTACCAGCTCCGTGGCCTGCATTTTTTTCTATCCTTAATAATACAGGATTTTTACATGCTTGTTTTTCCTGAAGTTCTGCTCCAAATTTAAATGAATGCGCCGGAACTACCCTGTCGTCGTGATCACTTGTAATAATCATTGTTGAGGGATAGCATGTTCCTGCTTTTACATTATGAACAGGTGAGTAGGACTTTAAATAATCAAACATTTCTTTGTTGTCTTCTGCTGTTCCATAATCGTAAGACCATCCCGCTCCAGCTGTAAATTTATTATACCTCAACATATCAAGTACTCCAACTCCCGGAAACGCAACTTTTGCAAGATCCGGTCTCATGGTCATTGTGGCTCCAACCAATAATCCACCATTTGATCTTCCAGAAAGTGCCATATATTCTTTTGAAGTATATTTCTTACTTTGAAGATATTCTCCTGCAGCAATAAAATCTTCAAAAACATTTTTCTTTTGCATTTTAGTTCCTGCATCGTGCCATTTCTTTCCATACTCACCACCACCACGAATGTTTGGAACAGCATAAATACCACCATTTTCCATCCAAATCGCATTTACGACTGAAAATGAAGGCTGCAAACTAATATTAAAACCTCCATAAGAGTAAAGAATCGTGGGATTTTTACCATCCAGCTTTGTTCCTTTTTTATAATTGATCATCATCGGGATTTTTGTTCCATCCTTTGATGTATAAAATACCTGCTCTGAAATATAATCTTCCGGGTTAAACTTCACTTTTGGTTTTTCGTAAACCTCCGATTTACCAGAATCTGCATTGAATTTATAGGTCGTTCCAGGGGTAATGTAATTGGTAAAAGAAAAATAAAGCTCTTTTTCTTTTTCTTTACCTCCGAAGCCTGAAACATTTCCTTTTCCCGGAAGTGAAATCTCTCTAACTAATTTACCCGTTTTATCATATTGCTTTACCTGATCAACAGCATCAACCATATAGGTTGCAAAGAAGTATCCACCACCCGTAGAAATTCCTAACACATTTTCAGTCTGAGGAATTACATCTTTCCAATTATCCGGAGAAGGATTTCTGATGTTTGTTTTTACCAAACGCATATTCGGAGCATCTTTATCTGTAGCAATAAACAGATCATCACCTTCAGTATCTACAATACTAGCATTAATATCAAATCCGGTGTTAATTTGTACAAAGTCGCCGCCATTCTTTAAATCTTTTATATATAATTCATTCCCATTTGTAGCATTAGCAGCAGAAATAATAAGATATCTTTGATCTTCAGAAACTCCAGCTCCCAAGTATCTTCTTGGTGTTTTATCACCACCAAATATTAATTGATCTGAAGATTGCTTTGTTCCTAGTTTGTGGAAAAACACTTTATGCTTATCTGTCATTCCTGAAAGCACAGTCCCTTCTTTTGGTTTATCGTAGCTGGAATAATAGAAACCTTCATCTCCCTGCCATGAAATTCCACTGAATTTCACATCTACCAGTGTTTCATCAATCTGCTTTTTGGTAATCGCGTCGATGATGATAATTTTATTCCAGTCACTTCCACCCTCAGAAATAGAATAGGCTGCTAAATTCCCCTTTTTATTGAATGATAGCTGCGAAAGTGAAGTCGTTCCTTTTTCTGAAAATTTATTAGGATCCAGAAATACTTCTGTCGCTTTTGTCGCATTGTTCGTTCTATATAAAACAGATTGTGCCTGCAATCCATCATTTTTAGAATAATATGTATAATCTCCTTCCTTGAAAGGTGCTGAAATTTTCTCATAATTCCAGATATCCCTTAGTTGACTCTTAATCTTTTCTCTGAAAGGTATTTTTGAAAGATAATTCTGGCTGAAAGCCACTTCTTCATCCACCCATTTTTTCGTAGGCTCCGAATCATTCTCTAAATCTCTATATGGATCTGCCACAGCAGTTCCGAAGTATGTATCAGTTTGAGTACCTTTTAATGCTTTAGGATAAGTCATTTTTTGTGAATAAAAAGATGCTGAAAATAAAACTCCAGCCGTTAATAAGATAGGTTTAAAATTCATTTTGAAGGATTTTATCAAAAATACATAATCTCATTTAATAAAAAAAACCTCCAACAATCGAAGGTTCTATTTAAACAAGAGCTTTACAGAATATTATTTAACTCCAAAACTTTCAAAATAAAAATCTGTAAGTGTTGAAACAATTTGGTCCGGGCTCCCATTCCAATAATAGATCTTCCCATTATGTTTAAGCTCGTACAGACTAAATTCCTGTTCCGTTGTTACTATTTTATCCGCATTTTTAAATTTTTCTATAATATCTGTTAAAAAAGCTTTCAGCTCTTCAGGTTTTACCTTATCAGAATCGGGAATAATAATTTCAGATATTTTTGATGGAACCTTAAAAGTTACCGAATACTGAATTCTGGCAATTTTCTGATCCGGAACATACTCATTTTGTACCAGTTCTACTTTTTTAACTGACATCTTTGCATTCTGGAAGTTTTCATATAATACCTTGAAATAATCTTCACTTTCTTTTTTACATGCAATCGCCACATTTTTTGGATACGGCAACAAGAAATTCTCAGCACTAGTTTTTATCACTCCTTCTGAAATCTCCTTTATATTAGCCTGATAAGAATCTTTACCTTCTACTGTTGGTCTTAAATAATCATTAAGTTTTGCAACTCCCTCATTATTATACCTGAGAAAAGTGTCAAAGTAAAGGCCAAAAACTTCTGCTGGCTTTTTAACTTCCTGGGCTTTTACAATCTGTAAAAACAATGTTAATATTAAAAAGAAAAAAACTTTATAATTTTTCATAGTCAACTCTGGATTTAATGCATCTAAATTAATAATTTGAAATAAGAAAGCCCCCGAAAAATCAGAGGCTTTACTTTTTATTTTTTAAAAGCTTTAGTAATTATCTTCTTCGCCTTTCATTTTTTCTGCGTTTTCTGCCATGATAACAGCATCAATCATTTCAGAAATATCCCCGTTCATATAAGCATCAAGATTGTACATTGATTTATTGATTCTATGGTCTGTAACTCTACCTTGCGGGTAGTTGTATGTTTTAATCTTTGCAGAACGGTCACCGGTAGAAACCATTGATTTACGTTGTGCTGCAATGTCACCCTGAACTTTCTGTAATTCGATATCGTATAATTTCGTTCTAAGCATTTCCATTGCCAATTCACGGTTAGCCAACTGAGAACGTGCCTGTTGACAGACAACTACCATACCTGAAGGCTTGTGAGTAAGCTGAACTTTAGTTTCAACCTTGTTTACATTCTGACCTCCGGCTCCTCCTGAACGTGAAGTCTGCATTTCGATATCTGCAGGATTAAGTTCGAAATCTACCTCTTCTGCTTCTGGTAAAACAGCAATAGTGATCGCGGAAGTATGAACTCTACCTTGAGATTCAGTTTCAGGAACACGCTGAACACGGTGAACTCCGGATTCGAATTTCATGATTCCATAAACACCTTCACCCTCCACTTTCATGATCAGTTCTTTGTACCCTTTCGCCGCTTCATTAGAATCTGTTACTTCATGTTTCCAGCCTTTCGTTTTGAAATACATAGAATACATTCTATAAATATCTTCTACAAAAATTGCTGCTTCATCACCTCCGGTTCCGGCACGTAATTCTACAATGATGTTTTTATCATCTGCAGGATCTTTAGGAATCAGTAAAACTTTTAGCTCTTCTTCCAATCCTGGAAGTTTAGCCTGAGCCTCCATTTTTTCTTCCTTCGCCAGATCTACCAAGTCTTTGTCTGAACCATCAGCAATAATTTCTTCAGATTCTGCAATATTGTCTAAAGCCCCTTTATACTGATCATAAACTTTAACAATTTTACCTAAATCACTATACTCTTTGTTCAATGAAGAATATTTTTTCTGATCTGAAATGACATCAGGCTGTATAATAAGGTCTGCAACCTCATTATATCTTTGTTTAATAGCTTCTAATTTTGGAATTAATGACTTAGACATTGTAGAAATTTTGTGGCTGCAAAGATATGAATTATTAATTCAATTTAAAAGTCCTTTAGTTTTCTGATTTAGAAAGTCTTCGGTCTAAGAAAAGAGAATACCTCTAAAAGCAATAATTTCATGTTTAGTATTACCACCTACTCTTTGTATTAGATTTCAAATTTATAAGGTAAGCCTCTTTCTTTAAAAGCGAGATCCTTCAGGTTTAAAAATGTCAGGTTCAAGGTCAATATTGTCTTGCTCACACTTTTAGTGATTGCCTTACTTAAGCTACCTTACTACTTTTGACCAGAAATTAAAGTGATTTCAAAACAATTTAAAAACCTAAAGCTATGTTTCAAAAAACAACATTTAAGTTTCAGTATATCATTGAAAAATTTGCCATAAGTGCAGTCCTCCTGGTGCTTTTCAATATTGGACTGGCAAATGCCCAACAGAAAGTAAAAAAAATACCTACTGACAATCAAGCTCTGGAAAGCTTAGGGGCATTAAAACAAATTAATGCCGGTGTCCTTAGTATTGGATATGCAGAAGCTGGACCAGCTGATGGGACTCCTGTCATTTTACTTCATGGATGGCCATATGATATTCATAGTTATAACGAAGTAGTTCCTATATTGGTATCAAAGGGATACAGAGTCATCACTCCTTATCTAAGAGGATTTGGAACCACCCGATTTCTTTCCGAGGATACGATGAGAAATGGACAACAGTCTGCCGTTGCCAGTGATATTATTGCATTGATGGATGCTCTGAAAATAGATAAAGCAGTTTTGGGAGGATTTGACTGGGGAGCAAGAACAGCAGATATTATGGCAGCGTTATGGCCTGAACGCGTAAAAGCATTGGTTTCTGTAAGTGGTTATTTAATTACAAATCTTGAAGCGAACAAAAATCCGTTAAATCCTACTGCTGAGTATGGTTGGTGGTATCAGTATTATTTTTCTACTGAACGCGGTGAGAAAGGTTACACCGGAAACACTTATGAGTTCAACAAATTAATATGGAAACTTGCTTCTCCTAAATGGAATTTTGATACAACTACATTTGATCAGACAGCTCAATCTTTCAACAATCCTGATCATGCTGCAATTGTAATCCACAACTACCGCTGGAGACTTTCCCTTGCCAAAGGAGAACCCAAGTATGAAGATCTTGAAACCCGCCTTGCTAAGCGACCTGTTATTCAAGTTCCTACCATTACCATAGCAAGTGATTTTGATGGTTCTGCTGCAGATGGTAAAGCTTATGCTAATAAATTTACTGGTAAATATTCACATAGGGTCCTGAATGGGATCGGTCACAATGTACCACAAGAAGCACCAAGGGAATTCGCTGATGCAATTATTGAAGCTGATGGTTATTCAAAATAATCCATGGGACAATTTTAATATGATCAAAAAACAAAACCCACGATGTGCTACATAGGATACACCGTGGGTTTATTTAACTAAAAAATGAACAATCTTTATTTTTCTCTATATCAAAATTTGAAAAAACAAAAGGCTCTTTCTAAAGCCTTTTGCAAATAATCAATCAATATGCGAACATTAATTTTTAATGATCTTTTTTAAGAATGTTTGCCCATTCTTTAATTTTAACTGCACCATATAAACTCCGTTTGGAACTCCATGCATATTAATTTGGTTATTAAAGAATGGCACATTTATTATTTGTCCTACAACATTGGTTACCTGTACATTTTCTATTATAGAATCAGTTTTGATATTAAGAATGCCATTTGTAGGATTTGGATAAACACCCAAAGTATTCAGTCTGATCTCTGAGGTGCTTAATGAAGATGCTTCTTTGACACATCTTACAGACTGCCCCTGACCTCTAGGTCCTCCGGCATTAGGATTTCCAATTGTAGTTCCAATGTAGAAGTACTTAGCTCCGAAAGATGACGGAGTAGAACTCCAATAATAACCTCTTTGTCCGACAAATGTAAAATCTCCCGCTGACGATCCTCTGTACCCAGCTGCAGGTAATTTTAGAGTACTACTATATGCGGTAGTTGGGTTATTGATTACTTCAGCATTTTGTAAAGCTGCCCAATCTGCCTGGGTTGGCATTTTCCAATCTTGGTCAATAACCTTACAAGGATCATATCCGTTGGTAGAGTTTACTCCAGCAACAGTATTCGCGGACCATTGATCCGTTAAAGAGTTAGCTGACCACCAAGATCCGGTAATAAATGATGTTATCCCCGTCAATCCGTCCGGAGAATTTGGAGTTGGAAGTCCACTCGTTAATGAATTTCTTTTCTGATGGCCATCATCCCATCTTCCCCATTGGAATAAATCTCCATAAGAATCTTCATCCGTCATTGATGTTGCCACTTGAGTACTTCCCAAATTTTGCTGAAGCCATACCTTACCATCTTTCCCTCTTACTGTATTATAAGAAACCTGTTGTCCTTTATAAGTAAAGGAAACACAACCAATATCTCCAGGATTATTTCCGGGATCCGTATTTGTACAAGTTTGGGCTGAATTGGCAATTGAAATCCTTTTTACTCTTGTTCCATCTTGGGAATAAGCCAATACAAGATATTTATTTAGTTTATCTATAGCCAGATCATTATAAGTTGCCGCGTTGTCGGAAACAAAATCTCCTCCAAAACTTCCCCATGTCTGAGTGGCAGCATCCAATTTATAAACTGTATTTCTTAACTGGTTGTCATTTTCCCAACGACTTACAACAACATAAGGATCACCAGTAGGGGTCACTGCTACAGCAGTGTATTGTACTGCTCCAGAAGAAAAATAAGCGTTCCCTAATTGCTCCCAGGTCGTTCCGTTAAATTTTTTAACGTTCACTTTTCTCCCGTTAGCTACATTTGAAACATAAGCAACATATAAATTGTTATTAGCATCAATTGCAATATCAGAATAATATTGTTCTCCCGAAGAAGAAGCATCAACAATACTTCCACCGACCAGAGTCCAGTTATCAGAAGCAGTAGCTGTAGTAGAGTTTTGATATACGTTTACTCCATTTGCCACATTACAGGTATAAACCTTATCATTAGTCCCAATCACCATTTCAGCAAAGGCTGCTCCATCGGAAAAACCTGAGTTTCCGACCTGTTCCCAACTTCCGTTTACATAACGTTTTACCGTTCCTGAATCATAATTGCTGTAAGTAAATAAAACATCAGAAGGAGAAACGGCAGAAGCCTGGTAGTTGACCGGACCTGATGTTACATTAGCCAATTGTGCCCATGCTATTCCCGTAAATTGTCTGACCTCCAATCCAGACCCCGGATAACCAATTTGATTAGTATAATAAGGATTTCCTGCATTGTCCAAAGTCAATGAGTTATAGAGAGCAGTTCCTGTTGTAATTCCCGCAGCTCCACCTACATAAGACCATGCTGTTCCGTCAAATTTCTGAACAGAACCTTTACCCACAGAAGTATCATAGTATGATAAATAATATTTTCCCGAATTATCTACAACCAAGTTGTTATTACTACTTCCTCCTGCTGAAACAATTTGAATTCCGCCAACATCCTCCCACTGCTGGGCATATAAAAAACTACTGGCAATGCTGAGCAACCCTAATCCTACTCCCAATTTTCGCATCGCAAAATGTAAATTTTTGAACATAATGAATATTATTTTTAATTATTCTAAATTTAATTTAACTTTGCGCAAAAGTACTGGACTCTATTAACCTTGAGTTATCATTTTCAAACTTTTTGTTATCTGATCCTTTGCTTTAACTTCAAATTGTACCATGATTGTAAAAAGATTGTCACATGAAAGACCAATCTAGAAAGGGATTATTATTCAGATCCGAGGACATTAAAATAATAATGCAGGAAGAATTATGCTCCGAAAAATTTCCAAAATCAAGAATGATTGAAGAGAGATCAAGCTTTAATCTCATCTTTTTATTAAGTCCCAACATCCATTTGGAGGCTCAAGACTCTGGCACAAGTTTTTTATTTAAAAAAAATCAATACATTCTTCACTATTCTCCCCAAGAAAGTACTGCCGAGCTTTGGACAGAAAATCACGAAATTTTGAAATATCTTCAAATTCAAGTCAATTATCAATATATATTCAATTTAATAAATCCCGGATCTACAAAGGAAAGCATTGACATACTGGAGAACATGATGAATAACAATTATATTTTCCTTCATAAAGAAACTCCACCTTCTATGACTGTTGAAATGCATATGATTTTGAAAGAGATTGTTAGTAATTCTAAAAAAGGGGTGATGCAAAAACTGCTTGTTGAGGCTAAGATCATCAAACTTCTCATTTTAATCTTCGAACAGTTTGATGAAAAAACCACGGATGAAATTCTACCTAAAACAGCTTCAATGATCAAGAAATTTGTTGATGAAAATTTTCATAAAAATATTAAAGTTGAAGAAATAGGAAAACTGATTGGAATTAATCAGAACAGTATCCGGAAAGAGTTTAAAGCACAATACCATACCACAATAACAGATTATATTTCAGAACTGAGAATGCTTAAGGCAAAAAAAATGATCATCAATAAGGAAATTATGATCAAAGAGATCGCCATTGAATGTGGTTACGAATATGTTCAGAATTTCACAAGAGCTTTTAAAAAGAAATTCGGATTATCTCCGGAGAAACTGAGAAATGAATAAATAAAAAAACCACCTAATAAATTAAGTGGTTTATATATGTTGTTTTGCTTTGATATTACTTTTTCAGAATTAAGGTGAAAAAGCAATGACAAAATCAATTAATGATGATGTCCGTGGTGACTATCATGTAAGAAAGGACCGTTACCTTTAGGCTCGCTGAAGATCACTGTTACTCCTTCTTGCTCATATACTTTCTTTCTTCTAATATCTTCTGGATCAAAAGGCTTCACTTTACCGAAGTATTCCATCAAACCTTCACTTAACCACATTGGGATTACTAATCCAAAAAACATAAAGATACACCAGAATCCTACCAGGAACATTGTAATAAAATAGATTGTCCAAAGGAACTGATAAAACGGCCAAAATGCTGATAACATCATTTTTCTTATATATTTTAGGCAAAAATAGAACTTTTTTATTTTTTACACAAAAGATAGAAGCTCTATTTTCATTATTTATTTTAATTTTAAACTAATTAATGCGCAAGGTCTGCAAAGAAATCATTCCCTTTATCATCTGTAATGATAAATGCCGGGAAATCTTTGATCTCAATTTTTCTTACAGCCTCCATTCCGAGCTCAGGAAAATCGACAATATCAACTGACAGAATATTGTCTTTCGCAAGAATTGCGGCGGGGCCTCCGATAGAACCAAGATAGAATCCACCATACTTATTACAAGCATTCGTCACATCTTTACTTCTATTCCCTTTTGCCAACATAATCATGCTTCCACCATGGCTTTGGAATTCATCAACATAAACATCCATTCTTCCTGCTGTAGTCGGTCCAAAACTTCCAGAAGCCATTCCTTCCGGAGTCTTTGCAGGGCCTGCATAATAGACAGGGTGGTTTTTAAAATATTCCGGCATCGGTTTACCACTGTCGATCAGTTCTTTAATTTTTGCATGAGCAATATCTCTCGCAACGATCAAAGTTCCATTCAGTTTTAGTCTGGTTTTGATTGGATATTTAGAAAGTTCAGCCAAAATTTCAGGCATTGGCTTATTCAAATCAATATCAACAGCTTCTTCCAAATGTGGAGCAGTATCGGGTAAAAATCTCTTTGGATTTTCTTCCAGCTGCTCAAGGAAGATTCCTTCTTTGGTAATTTTACCTTTGATATTTCTGTCTGCTGAGCAAGAAACTCCCATGCCTACAGGACAAGATGCTGCATGACGGGGTAATCTTATTACTCTTACATCATGTGTTAAATACTTTCCTCCAAACTGGGCTCCGATAGCACTTTCCTGACACATTTTTTGAACTTTAGCCTCCCATTCAAGATCTCTAAAAGCCTGTCCACCTTCATTTCCTGAGGTTGGAAGATTATCGTAATATTTTGCGGATGCCTTTTTCACTGCCGCTAAATTAGCTTCCGCAGAAGTCCCTCCAATAACTAAAGCCAGGTGATAAGGAGGACAGGCAGCAGTACCTAGATCCGAAATTCTCTCTTTAATAAATTCCTCTAAAGACTTTTCATTTAATAAAGATTTTGTCTTTTGGTATAAAAATGTCTTATTAGCGGAACCTCCGCCTTTGGTTAGAAATAAAAATTCATAAGAGTCTCCTTTCTTTGCATATAAATCAATCTGAGCAGGCAGGTTTGAACCGGAGTTCTTTTCATCAAACATCGTTAAAGGAACGATCTGAGAATATCTAAGGTTTCTTTTCTGATATGTATTATAAATTCCTTTGCTTAAATATTCTCCATCATCTACGCCAGTATAAACATTTTCACCCTTCTTACCCATAACGATAGCTGTTCCTGTATCCTGGCAAGAAGGGAGAGCTCCTTCTACCGCTACTGCTGCATTTTGCAGTAAATTATAAGCAACAAACCGGTCGTTATCCGTAGCTTCAGGATCATCGATAATTCTCCTAAGACTTTCTAAATGAGAAGAACGAAGCATAAAAGAAACATCAGCCATTGCTTCTTCAGCCAACAACTCCAATCCTTTTGGATCAACAGTTAGAATCTCTCTTTCTCCAAGTTTTTCAACTTTTACATAGTCTGACGTAAGTTTCTTATATACCGTATCATCTTTCTGAATAGGATACGGATCCTGATATCTAAATTCCATTCAATTTTTTCTTTGTGCAAAAATAAACATAGTCTAAAAAACATGAGTAAAATCACCAACATCCGTTGATATTTATAACGATTATAAATTGCGGATTTTCCAGTTAATGATTAACTTTATAAAAATTTCAATCACAATGAATTACAGAATAGAAAAAGACACCATGGGTGAGGTGCAGGTTCCTGCTGATAAGTTTTGGGGTGCACAAACGGAACGTTCAAGGAATAATTTCAAGATCGGTCCCGAAGGTTCAATGCCACATGAAATTATTGAAGCTTTTGCTTATTTAAAGAAAGCTGCGGCTTATGCAAACACCGATTTGGGAGCTCTTCCTTCTGAAAAAAGAGATATGATTGCTAAAGTTTGTGATGAGATCTTAGAGGGAAAATTAAACGACCAGTTTCCATTGGTTATCTGGCAAACAGGTTCCGGAACACAGTCAAATATGAATATCAATGAGGTCGTTTCGAATAGAGCTCATGTCAATAATGGTGGAACTTTAGGAGACAAATCCGAAATTCATCCAAACGATGATGTCAATAAATCCCAGTCTTCCAATGATACTTATCCTACTGCCATGCATATTGCTGCTTATAAAAAAGTAGTAGAAGTAACTATTCCTGCCGTTGAAAAACTAAAAAATACGTTAGCGGAAAAATCAAATGCTTTTAAGGATGTTGTAAAAATAGGAAGAACCCATCTGATGGATGCTACTCCTTTAACTTTAGGACAGGAATTCTCAGGATATGTTGCTCAATTGGAATTTGGTCTTAGAGCCTTAAGAAACACCCTTCCCCATCTTTCTGAATTAGCATTAGGGGGAACAGCTGTGGGAACAGGGCTAAACACACCAAAAGGATATGACGTAACTGTTGCAGAATACATAGCGAAATTCACCAATCACCCTTTTATAACTGCCGAAAATAAATTTGAAGCTCTTGCTGCTCATGATGCTATTGTAGAATCTCATGGCGCATTAAAACAATTGGCCGTTTCATTATTTAAAATAGCTCAGGATATAAGGTTATTGGCTTCTGGACCCCGTTCTGGAATTGGTGAAATTCATATCCCTGAAAATGAACCTGGATCTTCTATTATGCCGGGAAAAGTAAATCCTACCCAAAATGAAGCATTAACAATGGTTTGTGCTCAGGTTCTAGGAAATGACACTACAATTTCATTTGCCGGAACTCAGGGAAATTATGAACTGAATGTTTTCAAACCGGTAATGGCTTATAACTTTTTGCAATCTGCACAACTTATCGCCGATGCATGTACATCTTTTAATGACCATTGTGCCATTGGAATTGAGCCTAATTATGAAAGAATAAAAGAATTGGTAAACAAATCTTTAATGCTTGTTACTGCGTTAAATACACATATCGGTTATGAAAATGCAGCTAAAATTGCTAAAACAGCTCATAAAAATGGAACAACCTTAAAAGAAGAAGCGGTAAATCTTGGATTACTTACTGCTGAACAGTTTGACGAATGGGTAAAACCTGAAGATATGGTAGGAAGTTTAAAATAATTAAGATTTTTTAAAAGTTAGATATTAAAAAGACTCCGGAATATTTCCGGAGTCTTTTAATAAATAATTGTGTTTTACCACCATAAGGCTACGCCAATAATTAATGCTTTGTCATTTTTGAAAGTATCATCTTTAAAGAAGTTACTGAAATCTTTTTTCACAAAAATACTATAGTCATTATAAGAAAGTGTAATCTGTCCACCATATACAAAAGGATTTACCTGGTAATCCCCTCTATTTCTTGAATTGATATCATCTGCTTTGACAATATTGTTGCTGGACATTCTTACCCCTCCATAAACATTAGCTCCAACCTTGAATCCTTTATTATAATCTCTGTACTGAATATCCATTCCAGCACTTTTCAGTTTTGAAAAATTATATTGCAATCCAAGAGGAATAATAATATAACCTGTTCTAAGTTTACTTTTATCTACATTTCCGCCACCTGATTCTACATGAACATTCCCGTTAGTATCTTTTGCAAAAACCATATTATGATCCAAACGAACAGTTCTCCATGAAAATCCTACTCCCGAGATAAGCCCCCAGGGACTTGTTCTGCCAAACTGATAATTAAATTTCAAACCAAACTCAAGATTATTAGCATAACCCAGATTTTTATCAAGGGCATTATCAGAAAGGTTATTGGTAAGCGCCATAGCTCCATAAGAAATATAAGCCCCAATATTTTTTGTTGCACGAAACTTTTTCAAGAGCTTTGCCTTCAACTCTTCCTTTGACGTAATATCAGTATTTAGAAGAGAGTATCTTACCTGTTTCTGAACTACTGTATCCAGATCAAAACCTAAGTCTTCTATTCTCTGATCTATTTTTTCCGAAAAACGATCTGCAATTTCAGCTTTCTGTTTATTAAATTCAGCTTTATCTAAACCTTTAGTCTGAAGATCCAAAAGTTCTGCTTCCATAAGTTTTTTCTCTTCCTGAATAATTGTATTAATCTTTGTAGCATATTCTTCTACCTTTTCCTTTACCATAGGACTTACATCAGATTCCTCTTTTGAAGGGAAATTAAATGTCGGTGTTTTTTGTGCGTATGCTGAGGCAGAAAAAAGGCACACGAATCCTATCAGGATAAATTTCTTGATCATAGTATTATTTTTTTATTGTTTAAAATTTATTATTTCCCGTTCAAATCGATTTTCGCTACATTAGTTTTGTCTTTGGTCTTTTCAATGACATCTTTATGTTCGACCGAAAAAAGTAAGGTTGAAGGATCAACATATTTTTTCCTCTTTTCAGACGTTTTTGAAGAATCAGTTTGTGCAATAATTTTCGCAGGGATAACGTCTGTAATATGGGATGCCAATTCTGAAGCATCATCTTTGATTATAGGAAGTTTCTTAGTTTCAGGGAAAACTTTTGTTTCTTGTATTTCGGTTTTCTTAATCGGTTCAGTGTTCTTTATTTCAACAGTGTTTTTTTGATCTTGAGTCACTAACACAGGAGATTCTTTTATTATTTCCACTGCATTCGTATCCTTTTTAACATCAATAGTCGGCTTATCTTTTTTTACAACCTGCAGCTCTGATTCACTCGGTTTATTGTAAAATACCAGTACAAAACCCAGACTAAATATAAGAATAAGACAAGCAGCCACCAATAACAAGTTTAGTTTTGATTTTGGACGATCATTTTGCGTTTGACTTTCAATTTCAGACCATAGATCTCTCGAAGGAGTTATTTCTCTTTCCTCGATTTGTTTTTTAATCTGATTTTCAAAATTATTTTTAATTGTGTTCATTTCTTAGTGTTTTCTGTTGTTGAAAGTAGATCTTTCTTAGCTTTTCTTTTGCTCTGAATAATTGCGTTTTACTAACGGCAATTGAAATCTTCAGGGTATCAGCAATTTCTTGATGGGAATACCCTTCCAAAACATATAAGTTGAAAACCATCTTATAAGCATCTGGCAATTGATCCAAAAGTTCTTGTGCATTAAAATCAAATACTACTTCTTCATCCTGAATCTCTTCCATAAAAGACTGACTGATGTCATCAAGGTAAAAAACTGTTTTGTGACTTTTAATAAAGTTTAAACATTCATTGACAACAATCCTTCTTGCCCAGCCTTCGAGGTTACCATCTCCTCTAAAGCCTTCGATATGTTTAAATATTTTACAAAATGCTCTGATAACACAATCTTCTGCCTGATACAAATCACTGATATAGCTCTTACTTACGCTCAGTAATTTTTTTACATTCTGGTCATAAAAGAATTTTTGCGCAGCCGCATCCTGTTTCTTCAGGCGGCTTAACAAATCATCTTTTTTATTTCCGAACAAAAGTTTCATTTTTGATTAGTTTCTAATATAAAGACAACAGAAATTTAAAAAGGTTACACAAAAAATATTTTTTTATTTTTCTACACTAAAATTATCCGGCAAAATCATCTAACATATCCCTTGTTGGAGTAAAGAAAAGAGTTCCCGTTTCTGCAGTACTGAAATCCAAAATCCTATCATAATTTCCAACAGGATCTCCAATAAACATATTGGTCAGCATTTTTTGTACTGTTGTAAATGTGCTTGCGTAAGCAATAAAATAGGTTCCAAATTCATTTGTTGATGGATTTCCAAAGGGCATATTATCTCTGACAATTTTTAATTCTTCTCCGTTTTCTCCTTCGACATTTGCCAAGGCAATATGGGAGTTTGCTGGTTTTACATCGTCTGACATTTCAATATCATTCTCCTTTGACCTTCCGATCACTTTTTCCTGTTCGTCTGTTGAAAGTCCTTTCCAGGCATCCATATTATGAAGGTATTTCTGAACAAAAAGGTAACTTCCTCCTTTATATTTCAAATCTTCATCTCCAATTTTAGCAAAATAATCCCGATCTTCTCCATGAGGATTCTCGGTACCATCTACAAAACCTAAAATTGATCGGGCATCCCAATATTTAAACCCATGAATTTCCAGAATACTTTCAGCTACAGAACTCAACAGTTTTGAAATCTCAATTGCCATGTCAAAACAGATACTGTTATTATCCGCTCTAAGATGAAAGTGCAGATCCCCTGAAGTAGCTACAGCAGTATGCTTAATGCCTTTTATTTCTTTAAAATTGGTTAATTCTTTTGGAAGAGGCGTTGGCAGCTCCAGTTTTTTCCATGCTTCATATCCTATTGCCATGACGCAGCTTGCTCTGCTATCCGGAAACCTGTTAAAGGCAGAATTATTAAGATTTAAAACCAATGCACAAAGTTGTTGAAATATACTTTTCAACTGCGGGTTGTCATTCAGTTTCCAGACCATAAAAATGGTATTACTGTTGGGGTAGTCAGTAACATTTTGCGATTCTAGACCCATTTGTATTTTTGTTTAAATTAAGATTGTAGAGAAACCTGATCAGCAAAATACTGCTCCAGATCTTGCAGAGTCTCAGGATTAGTCTGAATATCTTTAACCATTTTCCCTTTATTAACAACTACAATTCTATTACATACTTCAGTTGTATGTGATAGATCGTGACTTGATATAAGAAATGTTACACCATCCTGTTTAGATAATTCTTTGATCATATTTTTAAGCTTTATCTGTGTTGAAGGATCCAGGTTAGCAAAAGGCTCATCCAAAATAATGATCTCAGGATTACCAATAATAGCTCCTACAATTCCTACTTTCTTTTGATTCCCTTTTGACAGATCACGTACATACTTTCCGGAATTCAATATTTCTCCATTAAACAGATCATGGAACGGCTTCAGGAACTCATCTACAGAAGCCTTATTTTGTCCTCTTAACTCTCCAATGAAATAGAAATATTCCTCTGGTGTCAGATAGCCTATCAAAAATGTATCATCTACGAATGCTGAAACCTTACTTTTCCATGCTTCAGATTCATTCACTTTAATATCATCAATGCTTACAAAACCAGTAGTAGGCTGAATCAGATCCAGCATTAAACTAAATAGTGTAGTCTTTCCGGCACCGTTATTTCCAACCAGCCCAAAGGTTTCTCCCTTAGGAATCTCAAGATTTTCGATGCTAAGAACAGTAGCAGTTCCGTATGTTTTAGATAAGTTATTTATAGTAATCATTGTATTAATCTTTATTTTTGAATGCGTCCAGTGTACTGTATTTTTCTCTTTTGTAATGTCTTACGATGATATCAAAGATTTTCTCCCTGAACAAGAAACCAATTAATCCTAAAATGGCAATACTAATTACCCCTCCGGTCATCCCAAAGAAGTGTTTTGAAGCGGCAAATACGGCCATTGGCAGCAGCATTTTAGGAATAAGCAATAGCATTGCTTTTAAATTAAAACTGTTTTTCTGCCCCATTCTCTTTTCTTTTGAATTTAAATCGATCTGCGTTTTATTAAATGCACCCGACCAAAGTGTAAATTGAGAATTCACTCCCATATTATATAAACCAGCGGCCAAAAAAGTAATGTATATTTCCCAACCGAAATAGGCATAAAATAAAGCAAGCACCATTGAGAGACAAGTCACAATATTCATCAACCACCATTTTGCCTTGAGATATTCTTTGTAGGGAACATTAAGTGTCATCATCAGAGGATAATAAGAGCTGTCGAAAGCAGGAACTCTCTGTCCAAATAAAAACTGAAAACCTCCGGTTACAAATAATCCCATAAACATCATCATAGCAGGAGTTTTATACACCGTGGCGACAAACATTAAGAGTCCATAAAAAACAAAAAAGAAACTGCCTAATAAAATACCTTTCGTTACTTTGTTTCGTCTGAGCATTTTAATATCATTATTGATAAATGTCCCCAAAGCCCCATATTTATTAAGAAACGCTATATTTTCGGTCTTACCAACGGTCTTTTTTGCCTCTAGACCCTGATCAAGATAAAATTCCTTACGAACGTGTTTAAAACAAATCCACCATAGTCCCAAAAACAAAGCCAGAGCAATTACAGCAAAGTAAGGTTTTTCAAAAAAGCTGTAAAACACCATTTCCGAGTAAGATAATACCGGAATAATCTGATAATAACCCAATACACCAACTATTCCAAAGATAGCCGCCACTACAATGGCAACTGTTTCTTTATCATTGAAAAAAATATTGATGAAATTATTAAGATAAAAAAGTGAGGAAATTCCTACAAACCATGCAAAGATCTCTAAGAATCCATATCCGTTGAATAAGGCTATAATAGAAAATGTAATGAAGAAAAGGGAATTTAACCAACTGAAAGCAGATAAAAAGGTTTTTATCAACATATAGTTGACCAATGTTTTCTTTGGAATATTAAGAGTAAGAAAAGGTTTTATATTTTGTGTCGGCATTTCCTGCCAGATATATTTGGCAATAAGATCAACAACCCATCCTATAATTAAAAATCTGGAAACTATTTTTAAAGGATCCTGATGGAGTTCTTCCTGTACATAGAAAAAAGCGGCAAATGCCCCACCGGCTAAACATGCCATAAAATAAAGAATCCCCATAAAACGGAGAATCTTCATTGCCATATTAATCCCAACGGAAGTACCACGAAAAAAACTCTTGATTTCTAACCTAAGGAATCTTAAAAACATATCATACTTTTTTACATTAGTAAATATAATGTAAAAAATGTTACAAAAATTAACCTATAAGCTCTTTTGCTTGTGCTAATGCAGCTTCAGTAATCTTACTTCCGGAAAGTAATTGGGCAATTTCGTTAAGCTTTTCAGCTTCATTGAGTGGAATGATTGTAGACTGGGTTTTTCCTGAAACATCATGCTTTACCACTTTATAATTATTATTCCCTTTCGCTGCCACTTGAGCCAGGTGGGAAATAACAATAAGCTGCATATCTTCTGACATTTCACGCATCAGGTTTCCTATTTCTTCAGCTACCTTACCGGAAACTCCGGTATCGATCTCATCTAAAATAAGTGTTGGCAGCTCATCGCTTTCAGCAATAATCTTTTTAACTGCCAGCATTACCCTTGATCGTTCACCTCCTGAGATAGCTGTTTGAATAGGTTTTAATGGGAATCCTGAATTTGCCTGAAATAAAAGCTGAATATTTTCCTTACCAAAAGCATTAAATTCCGAAGCATCCTGTAGCTCTATATCTACCTTCGCTTTTTCAAGCCCTAATTTTTTTAATAATTCTTCAGCTTTTTTTATAAATACAGGAACACTTTTTTTTCTGTTTTTAGAAAGTTTTTCAGAAAGTGACTGAAGTGATTTTTCTTTCTTGGTAATATTTTCCTGGATTTCAACAATGTGAGACTCCAGTTCGGAAGCTCCTTCCTGTTCGCTCGATAATTGATCTCTGATTTCTTTCAGGTCATTAACATTTGAAACATTATGCTTTAATAACAAAGCATTGAGTTTATTACTAAGCTCGGAAAGCAAAGCTAAATTTTCGGGATTAGCTTCAATTTTCTCTGCCTCATCCTCTAATTCAGAAATGATGTCTTTTAATTCAACAAAAGACTCTTCCAATCTTTTATCAACTTCTGAAAAGCTGTGCGAAACCTCTGCTATTTTTGAAAGTTTATGTTTAGCCTCATTAAAAAAAGAGAGAATTCCAATTTCTTCCTGATGAAATCTTGATAAAACCTGAGCTAGATTTTCAGAAATCATCTCTGCATTTTCCTGAATAGAAAGTTGGTTCTGCAATTCCTCGTAGTCAACATCATCCAGCCTCAGATCATCTAATTCACTTAATAAAAACTGTTTGTAATCACTTTCTTTATTGTTTTCTGAAAGTTGAGTCTGCAATTTTTTAAGTTGAGTTTTTAAACTTTGAAATTCTAAAAATTCATGCTGATAATCTGTGATGAGCTGTTTATTTCCAGAGAGCCCGTCAATAATTTTAAACTGATATTCTGAGGTGAAAAGATTTGAAGTTTCAAATTGAGAATGGATATCGATAAGTTGTGAAGAAAGTTCTTTTAAAATATCTAATGTAACCGGCACATCATTTATAAAAGCTCTCGATTTTCCAGATGGTAAAATCTCTCTTCTGATAATGGTCTGATGTTCATAATCCAGATCATTTTCTATAAAGAATTTTTTAAACTGATTATTTAAAGAGAACTCTGTTTCAACAATACTTTTTTCTTCAGTATTTGAAATAGATTTTAAATCTGCTCTTTCGCCTAAAATAAGTCTTAAAGCCCCTAAAATAATAGACTTTCCTGCTCCCGTTTCACCAGTAATTACCTGTAAACCGTTTTGCAATGACACTTCAAGAGTATCAATAAGGGCAAAATTTTTAATGAAGATTTTAGAAAGCATAAATTTCCGGCAGATTAGACTGCAAATATAAAATTTTAGAATTCAGAATTCAAGATATTTATCTCCTTAAAATCTATTTTCTATTTCCACTTATCCCATTTATCATTAAACTTCGGCGCGAAAACCATCATCATTTGCTTCAGATCATTTAAGACGATACCGCCGTTATTGTTGGAATTGAAAATATTAAAAATTTCATCGTTCTTTGTTTCAATAAACAAATTCAATGCATAATTCTGCTGAAAGCTGTTTTCATACGTTTTCATTTGTAGTAAAGCATCATAAATAACTTTCTTTGGCTGAGTCTGATCCTGATTGAACAGATTATCTAATCCTGCTCTGTGGTAAGTATAAAATATCGAACGTAACTGACTTAAATTAGGACTTGTTAACTGGTTGATTAAAACCCCTCTTGTTCTTGGCCCTTCACTTCCAATTTGTGCCCAGCCCTCATATCCTCGGTTTTGTGCATTTTGCCCGATCTGTTGTGCCTTTGCAAACCATGGAGTTCCACCCATCGATTGAAAACTATCCGCATCGTATCCTAAAACAAGATACACATAGAAGCTGATGACATCAATTAAGTTTTTACCAGAAAACTGTCGCTCATTAAATATAAGATTTTCGTTTTCTACATACTCAAAAGCGAATTTGGTATCCTGTAGGTTAATTAATGGAGATTCATAATTTGAACTATAAACAGGGCGAACTGCCTGAATTACAATATTCCCGGAATATTTATTATTCCCTTCGCTTTTAGAAATTACAATAGCGAAGTTAGATTTTATTTTTTCAAAGTTCTGAAGTTTTTTACCAGTCCAGCTCGTGTTATTTATAAAGTCCTTAAGGCTTTTTTCCAAGGTTTTAAAAACCTGTTGGTTACTTCCTCCCAACTGCTGGGCATTTACCTGAACTGTACACAACAACTCTTGCGAAAAGCTGGTATTATATATGAAAAGCAGTAAAAATAAACTTATAAGTTTTTTCATTATCTATTAAAAATTGAGAACGGAAATTTATTAAAATTATTTTAAAAGTTGATACTCAACGAAATTCAAAATATCCTTTGCTACATCATCTTTAGATTTAAGCTCAAATTCTTTCTTTTCGGTTTTGGTGAATATCCTTATTTTGTTGGTGTCATTTTTAAATCCAGCTCCTTCATCGCGAAGAGAATTCAAGATAATCATATCCAGGTTTTTCTTTTCCAATTTCCCCTTTGCATTTTCCTCTTCATTCTGAGTTTCCAAAGCAAATCCAACTAAAAACTGATGCACCTTCCTCTCTCCCATTGTTTTGAGAATATCCGGATTTTTAACCAATTCTATCGTAAGATTATCATCGTTCTTTTTAATTTTCTCTTTGGCCACTTCTTTTGGAGCATAATCAGCGACTGCAGCACTTGCAATAGCAATATCAACGTTTTCATAGTATTGAAATACTTTATCTAACATCTCTTTTGCCGAGGTTACTTTATGTAAATCAATATTTTTATTTTCAATAGTTTGAGAACTTGGACCGGAAATGAGAATAACTTTAGCTCCTCTTTTTGCAGCTTCTTCTGCCAATGAAAATCCCATTTTCCCAGAGGAATGATTTCCTATAAACCGAACAGGATCAATGGCCTCGTACGTTGGTCCGGCAGTGATTAAGATAGTTTTTCCTTTTAAAACTGTTTCGCTTTTACTTTCGCTAAAAAAATGCTCAACAGCTTTAAATATTGTTTCAGGTTCGGCCATCCTTCCCTGACCTACTAGACCACTCGCCAGTTCACCACTTTCTGCAGGAATAATAAAATGTCCGAAATCCTCTGCCAATTCTAAGTTCTGTTTTGTGGTAGGATGATCATACATATCCAGATCCATTGCAGGTGCTATGAAAACAGGACATTTCGCCGACATATAGGTTGCTAATACTAAATTATCACACATTCCGTGTGTCATCTTAGCTAAAGTATTAGCAGTACACGGAGCAATAATAATCACATCTGCCCATAAACCCAATTCTACATGACTGTTCCAGCTCCCATTTTCATTATAAAAATCGGTATAAACAGGTTTCTTTGACAATGTTGAAAGACTTAGCTTGGTCACAAAATGCTCCGCATCAGGGGTCATAATAACCTGAACTTCTGCATCTTTTTTTATAAACTCTCTTATCAAAAAATGAATTTTGTAAGCAGCAATTCCTCCAGAAACGGCAATAAGAATCTTTTTTCCGGAAACACTCATTTAGTTTTAATTTTTTAAAATACTAAATTACTTAATTTTTACGACAACAGGTTTACAAACGACAAAGGTCATAAAGAAATTATTCCCTTATGACCTTCATGTATAAAATACAAATGATTTTTATTTTCTCTCTTCAGTCTTTCTGAAGTAAACATCTCCATTTAACCATTCTTCAATAGCAATAGAAGTTGGCTTTGGAAGTTTTTCATAATGTTTAGAGATCTCGATCTGTTCTCTGTTTTCGAAAACTTCTTCCAATGTAGAGTTGTGAACAGCAAATTCATCTAATTTGTTATGCAATTCAGTACGAATTTCTGCATTAATCTGCTCAGCTCTTTTTCCCATGATAACAATAGCTTCATAGATTGAACCCACTTTATCTTCAATCTTATCTTTATCGTAAGTAATAGTATTTACTTCTGCTTTTGTATCTTTTACGCTCATTTTGAGAAATTTATTTATTTATAAGATGGCAAATTTACGAATTATCTTTGGATTTTGAAAGTGGCAGCAGGAGGAGGTGTCTGTAACGCAGCACTATCTCTTTGCATTTGCATTGCTTTCTTCTCTGTAGCAACCTGATCTTTGATCTGCTGCTCCGTTTTATTTCTTGCTTCCAGCTTGTCTACTTCCTTCTTTTGTCTTGCCGTTAACGTTGCCATTCTGGCTTCTGTCTGCTTTTTAACAACTGCAAAATTTTGTTTTTCCTTTTCAAGTTTTTCTCTAAGATCTAATGCTGTTTTGGAATATTCCGTGTTTGGAAGTTCTTTCTCAACTTGTCTTGTGAAAGCCAAAGCACTTTCTATACGTTCTTCTTTAAGACCATAGATTGAATTTTGAGCAAGCAAATAACGGGACTTCATCATATAATCATAGATCTTCGGACGAAGTTTTGTACTTGGAAAATCTTCTAATACATTTTCCAAAGCAACAGTTGCGGATTTATAATCCCCCATTTTGTAGTATTGTCTTGCATTCTCGTAAGACTTAAACTCCAGTTTATAAGTCAGCTCATCAATAAGCTGGTTGATATTTTTCGATCTTTCAGAATTAGGGTAGTTATTTAAGAAATCCTGTAATTCATTTACTGCTAATTCAGTACTGGTTTGATCTAAGTTATAGTCCATAGATCCTTCATAGTAACATAGGGCAGACATATACGCTGCTTCTTCTGCTCTTGGATCTTTTGGAAAGCTCACAGAAAAGTTTTTAAACTGATGCCCTGCTAGCTTATAATTTTTATCATAATAGTTTGCATAGGCTGTATTAAACCCAACATTAGGGAAATCATCTGTTCCTGCAACAAGATTAGCTAATCTGTCGTAAAGAGCTAAAGCATTTTTCCATTTCTTTTTAGCAAAATTTTCATTAGCTGCTTTTAAGATGAAAGCTTTATCAGCACTTTTCAATGCTTTTTCTTGCTGGCTTGCACATGATGAAATTACAGCTATGGCAAAAAGACCTAAAATATATTTTTTCATATAAAAATTCAACCGTTACCGGATTATACCGATCTATTAATTTGCAAAAATATAACTTTTTTATCAATAGATTTTTTTTTATGATTATTTAACGTAATTTTAGTCAGCTGCGTATCCCAATATTGCAAAAACACTGAGTAAGAGATTCATTCTTACTTTTTTTTCGGCTTCTTTAGCATAAGCTTCTTCATTTTTACTTGGAACATACAATTCATAAAAATTTTTATTTCGAATTACGAACAAGGTAGATCCAATGATTGTTGTAAGTATATCTTCAGGTTTAGGAGTAAATGTAAAGACTCCTGATGCTACCCCTTTCTTGATCACCTCATCTAATTTTTTTACAAATAGCTGGTAAAAATCCAACAGCTCCACTTTCAGATTATCTGTATGTCGTAACTCCTGAGTAACAAATCCATGAAAATAATTATATTTAAATAACTGAGATACAATATACTTTATAATCTCTTTCATTTGCATCTCTGGCTTTCCTTCTTTAATCGTATCTGCAAATTCTGAAAAATTTTCTCTGGTTTTCAAAACCCTGTACTGATAAAGGTAAGACATCATTTTTTCTTTGGAACCAAAGTAATAAGAAATCATTGCTACATTAATATTTGCCTTGGAGCATATATCCCTTACTGATGTCCCTTCATACCCTTTTTTCGCAATCAGCTCCTCTGCAATATCCAGAATATGGATTTGTTTTTCTGTAAATTTTTTTTTCATAAAGTGTCGCTTTCAGTAAAGTTAAGAAATTTTTAACATATTTATAAACGTTTGTTTAAGAATCTCAAATTAATTCTAAATTGTAGTATTTTTGAATATGGAATTTTTTGATTTTCATCATCATAAAAAAAATGTGACTTATGGTATTTACAATGTAGATATTGAAAGCTCCGTACCAGACAGTTTCTATTCTGTGGGCATCCATCCCCAGGACATAAATCCCAATACTATTGAAAAACAGTTTAACTGGCTAGAGTCAGTAATTGATGAAAATTGCTTTACCATTGGAGAATGTGGTCTTGATGGATTAATTTCTGTAGAAATGAAAATTCAGGAAGATATTTTTTTAAGACAAATTAAACTGTCAAATGAATTGAAGAAACCTCTTGTTATTCATTGTGTAAGAAAATTTTACGAGATCATATCAATTGGAAAAATAGCAGAACAACCCATGATTATTCATGGTTTTAATAAAAAACAAAGTATTGCTGAAGATCTTTTGAAAAATAATTTCTATTTGAGTTTTGGAAAAGCTGTTTTGTATAATTTATCTTTGCAAAATACTTTGAAAAAAGTTCCTTTAAATAAGATCTTTTTAGAAACTGATAATGACGATTTTAATATCCAAGAATTATATCAGAAAGTTTCAGAAATAAAGGGTATTACTTTGGAAAAAATTAATGAACAGATTAAAGAAAATTTAGAGACGATAAAAAATGGATAAATACTGGTTGGAGAGAACAGAGCTTCTTATTAAGGAAAATGGATTGGAAAAACTAAATAAGGCAACTGTTCTTATTGTTGGTTTGGGCGGTGTTGGTTCTTTTGCAGCAGAATTCCTAGCCAGGGCTGGTGTTGGAAGTATGACCATCGTAGACGGTGATACAGTAGATATTACGAATATCAACCGGCAGCTTCCCGCTTTACATTCTACAGTTGGAAAACATAAAGTAGAAGTGGTTGCTGAAAGACTTTTAGATATCAATCCTAACCTCAATCTGGTAAAAATCAATGAGTTTCTAAATCCCGACAGGATGGATGAAGTACTAGATTCCGCAAAATTTGATTTTGTCCTGGATTGTATTGACAGCGTAACCCCTAAAGTGTGTTTAATGATCGCTGCCAGAAGAAGAAAAATAAAGATGGTAAGCTCAATGGGTGCAGGTGGTAAAATGGATCCTAGCAAAGTCTTGGTAAGAGATATCAGTAAAACTCAAAACTGTTATTTAGCAAAGGAAGTAAGAAAAAGACTAAAAAAGGAAAAGATAGATAAAGGAATCAGATGTGTCTTTTCTAATGAACTGCAGAATGAAGAAAGCCTGAAAATGACAGATGGGGCAAATTATAAAAGATCCTTTTATGGTACAATAAGCTACATTCCAGCTATCTTTGGTTTGTATGCAGCAGCTGAAGTTATTAATTATTTAGTAAAAAAGAATTAATGGGAAACTTCAAATATCCAAAAGAGGAAAAGCTTAAAAAAACAAATGAAATTACACTGCTTTTCGAAAAGGGCAAATGGAGAACCAGTGAAAATTTAAGAATTATCCTACTAAAAGACAAACCAAATTTACCTATAGAAAGCTCTAAGTTTGGAGTTTCAGTATCTAAGAGGTATTTCAAGAAAGCGGTAAACAGAAACCGTGTTAAAAGACTCTTAAGAGAATGCTACCGTTTACATAAGGATTTATTTAAAGAGTCTTTTGGAGAAAAAACAATTGCTATGCTTTTTTGGATATCGCCTGAAATGCCTGAAAAATTTCAGGATGTAGAGGCTCAATTTATAAAACTTTGCCAGGCTCAGAAAAAATAATCTTAAACTTATGAGATTAAGAATTTAAATAAAAGCTTAAAATAGTTTTTGTAACTTTAGGGAACACAATTAATCTGAAAATTAATATGTTAGATAACATTCCCTATTTCCCTTATATACTGAGTGCATTTATTGGTATCGGACTTTCTGCTGCTACAGGCTTTAGGGTATTTCTCCCTATGTTCGCTGTAAGCTTAGCTTCTTATTTGCATTGGATTCCAATGAGCGGACAGTTTGAATGGCTTGCAGGACTCCCGGCACTTATCACTACAGGTATCGCCACTATTGCGGAGATCTTAGCCTATTACATTCCATTTGTTGATCATTTATTGGATACCATTTCTGTTCCGATGGCTACTGTTGCCGGATCTATTTTATTTGCCAGTCAATTTGCAGATTTTGGAACATTTCCACAATGGGCATTAGCAATAATTGCCGGTGGTGGAACCGCTGCAACAATAAGCTCCGGATTTGCTGGAATCAGGGCCGCTTCAACAGCAACTACAGGTGGGTTGGGCAATTCTATTGTAGGAACTACAGAAACCGCAGGTGCCGGAATCATGTCTGTTTTAGCAATGGCACTTCCCGTTATCGCAGCTATTTTAGCCATTATACTGGTTGTCCTCGTCATAGTAATGGGACGTAAAGCCATTCGAAAATTGCGTGGCAATAAAGAAGTAATTGATAAAATATAAAAATAAAAGGCTGAGTCTAGACTCAACCTTTTCCAATGTTCTTCTTATAAGAACTCAATGTTTTATTGATTTCAAAAGCAAAAAGAAATAAGTGGTGATGTATAGAGGTTTTCAAACTTAATTCTTCCCTCTGATATCTTTTACTTCCTGAATTTTCTCTTCAAAATAAGATTTTTTTTCAGGGTGCTTATCCGCTAATATTTCAAAAGCTTTTATTGCTTTAGTGTATAATTTTTGTTCAAAATATAATTTCGCCAGTGTTTCGGTCATTAAATGTGAGATATCATCATTCTTTTCTTTCACTACGAAACTGCTCTCGTCTTTCAGCTGGCTTATTTTCGGGTTATTTTCAATGAAAGATTCAATGACCTTACTTTTAACTTCAGCCTTAATCTTTTCAGGTTCTTTTTCAGTACGGTCTATTTTTAACCAACTTTGCCAAGTATTGATAAATCCTGGAATATTACTATCAGCAGGATCATCTACACTCTCTCCTTTCGGTATCGTATCTTCTTCAAGATGATCTTGTTGCTCCTCTTTTTTATCTGACATACTCCAGCTTGAAATATCAGAACTAAAGAAAGAAACATTCATCACAGGGGCTTCTTCTTTCTTTTCTATTACGACATCTGCATCTGTATTGTGAACTTCTGTCTCTTCTTGAATGCTTTCCTCTGGTTTAATATCTTCTTTACTACCTTCAGTGAACTCATAAGTTACTTCTTCCTCAGGTAATATGTCTTTCTCTTTTAAAATTTGGGCCTTTGTAGTTTCTTCTTTTGGCTGAGAAATCTGAGCAGGCTTACTAATTAATGAATCTGGAACATGAGATTCAAAACTCATTGGTTTCCAGCTGGATTTTAATTCTGTTTTTTCTTCAGAAACAATCTCTTCGGTATTAATTTCTTCATTCTTTGCTTCTGAAATCTCAACAGGCCTCGCAGTATCATCAACAGCTACTGGCTTTACATCTTCTATCTTTGTTTCCACAGCATGAAACCCTTGTGTTTCTGCAAAGTTGATATCGTGACTTTGCGTTTCAGGCTCACTCTCTTTTTTATCTTCTGCTACTACTTTATTCGCCTTCATTCTTCTCTCAACCTCTTCAATCAATCTCCTCATTTCATCTTCGTGCTTATTGACACTTGGCTGGGAAATTTCAGAAACAGTAATCTCGTCACTGTTTTTGGACTCAATCTTAACTTCAGGCATAAATGAATCTGTACCATGGAAGCTTAATTCAGAATCATTTGAAACTTTTTCTTTCTCAGATTCAGAAGTAATCTCATCTTCATTAATAATCTCTTCAGGAGTAAATTCTGTTTTCTTAGAGATTTCAATCTCCTTTAATTCTGTTTCATTTACCTTTTCTTCTACAGGAAGGGCATCATTATCCAAAGTCGGTTTCAAAATAGTATTTGCTATTTCAGTTTCATCTTTAGAAGTTTCTGTTCCATTGACAGGAGTATCATGCTGATCTTGGTTATTATCAGTCCCCTCTATCTCTTTCAAAGCTATTTCCTGTTCAATAGTTTCTGTTGCTTGAATAGGCTCTTCTGAAAATACTTCTTTTTGTTTTTGAGTAACCAGTGTCCCTGATTCTAAAGTAGACTCTATATCAATGGTTTCATGATTACTCTCTTCAAGAAAGTTTTCTTCTCCTTCAAACAAAATTCTGTTTCGTTCTCCATTTACATAAATATGCTTGATTTCAGGAAGCGGCGCTGGAAACTGACGGACAACTTCTTCCTTAATCTGAGCTTTTTCAGGAAGTTCCTCTCTTTTAAGAGGGAAGTTTTTGCTTTTTGGAAAATATCTGGATCCTTTTTCAAGACCCTTTACATTATTATTTTCCAAGACTTCAGGTTTAGTCTTTTCCTTAATTTTGCCATTAATCAGTTGATAAAGAATCTTTTTATCTGTAGTATAAGCTGCAGTGATAGAAAGCTCTTTTTGATAATTTTCCTGATCATAAAGATGGATACCATACAAATGTAAAGCTCTGATATTTTGAATATAGGGAAAAGAATTAATCTCCTCTTTCAGGAGATTAAGATCTTCTGATTGAATATTTTTGGGGTTCTTTAATAATTCTAAAACTCTATTATTCATCTTACCAGTTCGCTACAATATCGTTAAATATCTTATTAATGATTCTTTCGTTTACAATTTTCACCTGTGAAGCTTCTATGTCACTCTGAGACAAGCTGCTGTTAAATACAGCCTCATCTGAATAGGTTCTGTCAAAACTTAAATCAGGGTGTAATTTATTCTCATAATGCACCTTAACGGTGATGGTTAGTTTATTTTGTGATTCCTGCACCGTTCCACCTGTAGATGTCGTTTGCGTATTGGAACTGATTGTTGTCGGAGTAATAGAATAATCTGTAATTTCTCCTTCCACCAATATATCAGCGTTTTCTTTTGTCCCTTTTAATGTTGTTCTTTGCAAGAAACGGTTCTGAATATCTGTTGAAAACTGTTGAGACAAAGTAGGATTTACCAGAGCTGCATTGTTTGGAAATTCATTGATCTGAATTGTTTTTTCATCTTTTAAAGATGATCCCGTAAAACTGTAACACGAGTTTAAAACACTTAGACCTATCAACAAAAGCCAAAAAACTCTCGACTGCATTATATTAATATTTTTAATTTTAAAATTCATTTTTAGATCCTATTTCTTTTATTTCGTCATATTCTATTTGCTGAATGGCATCTTCAAACGCAAAGTAGTGGGTTGTATAAAAATAAGGCATTGTGATCAAAATACCAATACCGCATGCCAGGATTCCAATCTGAGAAAGAAATCCCACAACAATAGCAAATAAAAAAATGGACAGCAAATTATTTTTTGTCATTATTCTGGACATACTCCAAGCTGTCTTTATATCATAAATCTTTTTAAGAGATATTAATGCTGGAATATAAAATCCTAGTAAAGCTACAATAAAAACAGCGATCACAATGATGAATATATAAGGTACCATAAAGATTGCAAAAACCGGAGAAGGATCTTCACCTCCTGTCATGGCTGTTAATGGAATCAAAGCAAATAGTGGAATATATAACACGAATACTCCAGCCAAAATAATCAACTGTACAATAAAATAAGGTAAAAAATCATCAAAATTAAAAATGTCCCCTACACTAGCTGGTTCCGCCTTATTTACTTTTCTGCAGTACTTGTAAAAATTCCCCATTGCCAATAATCCACAAAAAGGTATAATTGACATCACTATACACAAAATGTAAGCGACCATAAAATTTCCGAAATCTTTCTTTAGAAGCTCAAAGCCTTTATTTAGATATTCACTTAATTTAAATTCAATAGGCTTGGCCTTAATATTCATCATAATTAGTCTTCTAAGTTATATTGTTTTATTTTTCTGTATAATGTTCTTTGTGAAATTCCCAATTCATCGGCTGCTTTATTCCTACGTCCCTTATGCTTTTCTAAAGCTTTGATAATCAAATCTTTTTCATTATTTTGAAGAGAAAGTGATTCTGGTTTATTTTCTTCAATTTCTATATCTTCAATGTCTTCATAGCTGTCATCCGAATTTGAAATGATGGTTGGTGTCTGAACAACAGGATGACTGTCTTCAAAATACAACAAAGAATTGGAATTTACATTTTGTTGAGATTCCGGAGTGTAAAGCCTGTTAATCAATGTTTTTTCCTGAGAACTTAAATCACCTGCCCCTCTATTTTTTATGAGTTCTGAAGTTAAGGATTTTAAATCATTGATATCATTTCTCATATCGAAGAGAATCTTATACATAATCTCTCTTTCATTCCCGAAATCATTTTGCTTTTGTGAATTTGGTGCATTAACTACCATTGGCAAATGAGTTTCCATTGGGATATACTCTGCCAGTTTTTCAACACTAACACTTCTTTCCCTTTCAACAACAGTCATCTGCTCTACCAAATTCCTCAACTGACGAACATTTCCTGGGAAACTATAATTTTCAACATAATGAACCGCACTTGGCTCTAATACGAGCTCTGGCATTCTATATTTTTCAGCAAAATCTATAGCAAATTTTCTAAATAACAAATGAATATCTCCTTTTCGCTCTCTCAAAGGCGGCATATCAATCTGTACGGTGTTTAAACGATAGAATAAATCCTCTCTAAATCTTCCATCCTGAATAGCCTTCATCATATTGACGTTTGTTGCGGCAACAATTCTCACATTCGTTTTCTGCACCTGTGAAGAACCTACTTTCATAAATTCCCCGCTCTCCAGGACTCTCAATAAACGAACCTGCGTCTGTAAAGGAAGTTCACCAACCTCATCCAGAAAGATCGTTCCACCATCCGCAACTTCAAAATACCCTTTTCTTGTTGCAGTTGCTCCTGTAAAGGCTCCTTTTTCATGTCCGAATAATTCGGAATCAATCGTCCCTTCCGGAATTGCTCCACAGTTCACAACGATGTAAGGTTGATGTTTTCTTCTGGACTCTGAATGGATAATTTTTGGAATAAATTCTTTTCCTACCCCACTTTCTCCAATAACCAATACTGAAATATCGGTGGGTGCTACCTGAATAGATTTTTCTAAAGCACGATTCAATGCGGGAAAATTCCCAATGATCCCGAAACGGTTTTTTATATTTTGTAACTCGACGCTCATAAATTAAAGATTATTGATTTAAGTTTAGTCTACCCTATTGTTAAAATATTTTACAGTAGACCTCATTAATTTGTTTAAATAGTTGTTTTAAATTCTTAATTCTAACTTATCAAATCCAAATAATCTTTATTTCGGATTTTTGAAACTTTATTTTTAAAAGATATTGTTTCAATAAAATCACATTCTTTTTCTTTGTTCTTATAATTATCTAAGATCTTATCATATTTTCCGCTCTTTAAACCATTAGTTCCAAGCTTATAATAAAATCCGAAACTCTGTTGTTTAACAGATATAGATTCAATAATATCGCCAGCGTTTTGCTTTTGATTTATTGTATTAAAATGAGTAATCTTTTTATTTAAAGAAAATTCAGGAACTTCTTTGCTGTCACCAGAGCTTAGAAACTTGCTGTATAATTCACAAAGCGTTTTGTAATCATCATTTCCTGCAAGATCATTAGTATTTTGTGCTGAAATATTGCTGCAAATTATAACCAATAAAACACTCAGGCAATATTTATGAAATTTCTCCATTGTCTAATTTAAGTTTATTGATGATAATTTATTTTATTATAATGATTCTTTTTCTTGAAAGAACGTTCTACTTTACCGTTTCCCCTAAAAGTGTGCCTTGTGTATTGTCAAAAACAAAAACATCCACAATGTCACCCATTTTTTGTCCTTCCAGCATATCAAACACACAAACAGCATTTTGAGAATTCCTTCCTTTCCACTGATTTTTATTCTTTTTAGAAATTCCTTCAATTAAAATCTGATGAACTCTTCCAACATAAGTCTTCATACGCTGTCTGGAAAGGTCTCCCTGTAAAGCGATTACTTCTGCTAAACGTCTTTGTTTAACATCTGCAGGAATATTATCCTCCAGTTTTTTATGCGCTGGTGTTCCCGGCCTTTCTGAATAAGCAAACATATAACCGTAATCATATTCTACTTCTTTCATCAGACTTAAAGTATCCTGATGATCTTCTTCTGTCTCGTTGCAGAAACCAATGATCATATCCTGAGAAAAAGAGATGTCGGGAACTATTTCTTTAGCTTTTTTAATCAGCTCTAAATATTCTTCACGGGTATGTTGTCTGTTCATTGCTGCCAACATCTTATTGCTTCCACTTTGAACCGGAAGGTGAACATATTTGCAAATATTATCATGCTTCGCCATAACTCTGAATACATTCAGGCTCATATCCTGAGGATTGGATGTTGAGAATCTTATTCTCATTTGAGGAACAGCTTTAGCGACCTGATCAAGTAACTGAGCGAAATCAACTGCTGTAGCTTTCTGCATTTCAGAAGCTTTAGCAAAATCTTTCTTAGGTCCTCCACCATACCAAAGATAAGAGTCAACGTTTTGCCCTAAAAGAGTAATTTCTTTATATCCACTATTCCAAAGGTTTTTACATTCTTCAAGAATTGAATGTGGATCACGACTTCTTTCTCGTCCTCTTGTAAAAGGAACGACACAGAAAGTACACATATTATCGCAACCTCTTGTTATGGTAACAAAGGCAGTAACACCATTTCCACCTAACCGAACCGGGTTGATATCCGCATACGTTTCTTCTTTGGAAAGTATAACATTAATAGCATCTCTACCATCCTCTGTTTCCTTTAGTAAGTTGGGTAAGTCTCTATAAGCATCCGGACCAACAACCAGATCCACTAGTTGTTCCTCTTCCAGAAATTTGGTCTTTAATCTCTCCGCCATACATCCTAAAACCCCAACAGTCATATGAGGTCTTTCTTTTTTAAGATTTTTGAACTGAGCAAGACGCATTCTTACAGTTTGTTCAGCTTTCTCACGAATGGAGCAAGTATTTAAAAGGATTAAATCAGCTTCTTCTACTTTCAATGTTGTATTATAACCTTGATCATTTAGAATAGAAGCAACAATTTCAGAATCAGAGAAATTCATCTGACAGCCGTAGCTTTCCAAAAACAATTTTTTAGAATTCCCGTCTCTTTCAGCAATAGCAAAAGCTTCTCCCTGTTTTGTTTCGTCTATATATTTTTCCTGCACGATAATCAATTTAAGTTTTAAATTACAAAGTTTCAAGCGTTCTATTCACAACTTTGAATTTTAAACGCTAAACTTTAAATAATTAATTTGCAAAGATACAAAATATTGTGACAGAATGGCCGAATTATTTAAGGACTCCAAAACTTAAAATAAGTGTAGCATTACATTAAATCCTATAAACAAAGAAACTTCACATTTTACATGAAGTTCCCAAGTAATTTTAAATTTCAACCCGCACTTCTTTTACAACAATCCCTTAATATGTTTGTAATTACTCTTCACCGTTTCCAAAACCTCTTCCATTTTTCCACCTAACATAAGCTGTGCCATAGATTTAGTCATTCCTATTACCTGATCAAAATCTATTTTTGGAGGTAACGCCAGAGCATTTGGATTTGTAAAAATATTGAGAAGATAGGGACCATTGTAATTCAAGCATTCTTCAATAGCCGCTTCTACTTCTTCAGGCTTATGAACATTTTTTCCCGGATACCCCATTGCCTGGGCCACCATCGCAAAATCAGGATTAATCATATCCGTTTCATTATCCGGCATTCCACCAACTTCCATTTCCAATTTTACCATACCTAAAGTCCGGTTATTGAAAACGATTAGTTTCACAGGAAGTTTATATTGAAAAATAGTTGCCATATCACCCAATAGCATCGATAATCCTCCATCTCCACACATCGCGATCACCTGTCGATCGGGATAAGCCAGTGAAGCACCAATAGCCATCGGCATTGCATTCGCCATCGAGCCATGATTAAAGGAGCCTAACATTTTGCGCTCCCCGGTTCCTGTTATAAATCTAGCTCCCCAAACACAACACATTCCTGTATCTACCGTAAAAATAGCATCTTTCTTGGCGATACGATCTAAAGTATGTGCCACGTATTCCGGTTGAATAGCATCCTCTTTTCCAAAATCCTTTACATAAGCAAGCTGATTTTCTTTTACTTTTCCATAAAACTCAATTTGCTGATTTAAGAAATGAGCATCTGTCTTTTCTTTTAATAAAGGTAATAATGCTTTAATTGTTTCTCTTACATCTCCCGTTAATCCAAGTTCCAGCTTGGCTCTTCTCCCTAATCTCTCAGGACTTTCATCAATCTGAACAATTTTATTTTTTACCGGCATAAATTTCTGGTAAGGAAAATCAGTCCCTAAAAGAATAACAAGATCGGCATCGTGCATTGCATGATAAGCTGAAGGAAAACCTAATAAACCTGTCAGACCAACTTCATTGGGATTATTAGGCTGAATAGCCATCTTACCTCTAAATGAATATCCTACAGGTGCCTTTAAAAATTTTGATAATCCTACCACTTCAGGATTGGCATTTTCGGCTCCAATCCCACAATAGATGGTTACCTTCTCACTTTCATTGATGATCTTTGCTAAATGAGTTAATTCTTCATCTGAAGGACGAACGATTGGATTTGTTTTGAATATTTGAGTGGATGTTGTTCCCTCTTCTGCATTCATTTCTGAGACATCGCCAGGAAGACCAATAACAGCTACCCCTTTTTTAGATATTGCATGCTGAATTGCCGTTTGAACAGTTCTCTGAACCTGTTCAGGTCTTGTAATCATTTGATTGTAATAGCTGCAATCATCAAATAATTTTATCGTGTTTGTTTCCTGGAAGTAATCTGTCCCCATCTCATCACTTGGAATTGTAGAGGCAATAACCAACATAGGAACATGGGACCGATGTGCTTCATATACTCCATTGATAAGATGAACATGGCCAGGACCACTGCTTCCGGCACATACCGCAAAGCCATCCAGCTCTGCTTCCGCCGCCGCCGCATAAGCTCCGACTTCCTCATGTCGAACATGGATCCATTTGATACTGCTTTTTTTTACTGCAGCATTTAAATGATTAAGGCTGTCACCTGTTACTGCATAAATCCTTTTTACATTTGCGCTTTCAAGCATTTCAACAATTTGCTCTGCTATATTCTTTGCCATAATTAATATTTTTGTGATCGTTTTTTATATCTGGAAATATAGAAATGGATATCGACTGACTAAGCCTTTTTTCAATATTTGAAAATTCATATCCTATCAAATTTAATTATTTATTTTAGGATTCCCATTCAAATGGCTTGTTAATTTTCTTTAATTAACATCAAAAAAATACTCCGCAATTTCTTGCAGAGTAATTAATATTTCGATTAGATCACTTCAATCTGATTTCTCAATAAATCCTCGAACTCATCTCTCTTACGAATGAGATGAGCCTTTCCATCTAAGAATAACACCTCTGCAGGCTTCAATCTGGAATTGAAATTAGAACTCATTTCAAATCCGTATGCCCCTGCAGTGTGGAAGGCAAGAATATCTCCTTCTTTTACTTCATTTAATTTTCTGTCCCAGGCAAAAGTATCAGTCTCACAGATATTTCCTACCACAGTATAAATTCTTTCCGGTCCTTTTTGGTTTGATAAGTTTTCGATCGTATGGTAAGAATCATAAAACATAGGACGTATTAAATGATTGAATCCAGAATTCACTCCAACAAAAACCGTAGCTGTTGTTTGCTTGATGACATTAGCTTTCACTAAAAGGTATCCGCTTTTTCCAACCAGAAATTTTCCAGGCTCAAACCATAATTCAAACTTCTTACCTGTATTTTTAGAAAATTCAGAAATCACTTTCTCAACTTTTTTACCTAATGTTTTTACATCAGTTTCCATTTCACTCTCCTGATACGGAATCTTGAAACCACTTCCCATATCAAGATACTTTAAGTTAGGAAAATGCTCAGAAAGCTCTAACATAATATCTAGCGCCTGTAAGAAAACATCTGGATCCTTGATCTCACTTCCTGTGTGCATGTGAAGGCCTTCTACATTAAGATTGGTGCTTTTCATTACCCTTTCGATGTGACGCACCTGATGAATGGAAATACCGAATTTACTATCGATATGTCCTGTCGATATTTTATAATTCCCTCCTGCAAAAATATGAGGGTTGATTCTTACAAGAATTGGGTAAGTGTTTCCGTATTTGTTGCCAAACTGCTCAAGAATAGAGATATTATCAATATTGATATGAACCCCATGCAGCATTGCCTCTTCAATTTCAGCAAGATCAACACAATTGGGAGTAAATAAGATTTTTTCTTTTGTAAATCCTGCTTTTAAGCCAAGCTTTACTTCATTAATAGATACACAATCCAAAGAAGCACCCAAGTTCTTGACATACTTTAAAATATTGATATTAGTTAACGCCTTGGCAGCATAAAAGAACTTTGTGTGTTTTAAAAAAGAAGATGTAAGTTTCTCGTATTGCGTTTTGATAGATTCAGCATCATAAACATACACCGGCGTGCCATATTCATTGGCAATCTTTAATAATTCTTTTGAATTCATAATTTAATTTTAACATAAAAAAAGGCAGATTCTTTGCTCAAGAGTCTGCCACATTAATTATTTTTATGCAAGACAACTCTTTTAAATATTCCAAACCTTAGAAAACTTTACAGTTCCCTTTTTTCCAGTTTTTATTTGTTTAAAGTATTGCATTGCTTCTTTTTATTTTTTGTAAAAATACTACTTATTTTTTATTTTAAGAAAATTGATTTGAAAAGCATCCTCTTCTTTTTTATCATTTCGGCAATGGTAATGTCTCAAAATCACCGCGAAGAAGTGCTAATTGTAAGTCATTATTTAAATCAACCGCAGATAAAGGCAAATCTATTTTAAGTTTGGAAAGTCTGCTTAGCGTCTGGATCTGCGTAAATAGCTCATAAAAACCATAAGAAATAACTTTCCCGTTTTCAATGATAAGGAATAATTTTTCTCCTAATTTTCTTCCAGAACCTAACCAAAGTTCGTTGCGTTTTCTGAAATCAATCTTATTCTTGAAAAAACTCACATCATCATATTCCCTTTGAGTACCAATAAACTGAATTGCTTTAGCTCCTTGCGTAAAGGATCTAAATTTTAATATTGGTCTATCTTCTTTGTTCAAAGTATTCTTTTCAACAATGTATTTGTTATTTCTTACATAGAGACCAAAAGGCAATGCTTCTCTTTTCTTTATTTTTTTTGAGTTTAAGATCAGCCTTGCAATAATATCATTTCCTGTTAATTCAAAATTAATCTGTTCAACGTCTCTTTGTACAGATTCCCACTTTTTTGATTTTGAATTAAAAACTTTCTTCGAAAACTTATTGATATCCTGAACATACTCAGACAAAATAATTCTTCCATCCCCATTCTGAAAATAGACAAATCCTTTTTCGTTAGGTAGATCCTGTGTTAACAGTTTGATTTTATTTATATAAGTTTTAGCGTTGCTTTCATCATGCTGCTTTTGAATAATCTCATTCTCGGTATCTTTTGAAACCAGAAGTCTAAACAATTCTAAAGTTGCACGTGCATCTCCATCTGCCCTATGGTGATTTGTTAAGGGAATTCCCAAAGATTTCACCAGTTTACCCAACGAATAACTTACCTCGTTTGGAATTAGTTTTTTAGCCAGTGGAATGGTATCTAAAGTATTGATTTTAAAATCATAACCAAGACCTTTAAACGATTGACGTAACATTCTGTAGTCAAAATCTATATTATGACCAACCAAAGTAGTATTCTGGGTAATTTCGATTACTCTTTTTGCTATTTCATGAAATTTCGGAGCTGTTTTGACCATATTAGGTGTAATACTGGTCAATTTTTGCACAAAAGGTGTTATATCACTTTCAGGGTTAACCAATGAAATGAATTGGTCAACGATTTTTTGTCCATCATATCTGTAGATGGCAATATCTATAATGCATTCATGTCTATAACCTGCACCATTACTTTCTATATCTATAATCGAATACATTTAACTTGATGTTATAATAATATTTTTTTTCTGACTGCCGTTAATAATACCAGTCATTATGAGTCCGAAACTCAATGTTAGGAGACCTAGTACATAACCCATGCCATAAGTCCACAGTGGTTGTAACTGCTCAGTTTGAACGTCTTTAACTGTCGAAATAAAAACAGCAAAAAGAATGTATAAACTTATAAGAGATACCGTTCCTCCAAACAATTGATAGACCCACTTTCTATTGATCAATAAAGGCAATCCTGCTAAAATAATAAAAATTACATCAAAAAAAACAAAGTGACTATTAATAACATCCATAATCAGATTAAGAACCGCAAGTCCAATAAAATAAAATGATGATAAATTTTTCATGGTTATTAGAGTTTGAAATTACTTCTCTTTATCTTTTTCTTCCACCCAGTCCAAACATTCCCAGCACAGCTTTCGCTCCTTCCCTCATTAAAGTAGAGGTGAATGTTCTTCCTGCTTTACTCTGTAAAACCTGCTCAAACATACCTGGCTCTTCTTTTACCGGTCTTGCTTTTTGGGTTGGTAATGGATTTTGAGCTGCTTGTTCCATTCTGTTGGTCAGCATCTCATAGGCTGATTCTTTATTTATATCTTCTTGATATTTAGCAACTAAGGCCGATTTTCCCGTAAGCTCCGAAACCTCAGCATCGTTTAAAACATCCATTCTGGACTCAGGAGAAATTAAGTACGTATGCACCAAAGGTGTAGGAATTCCCTTTTCGTCCAATGCAGTTACAAAAGCTTCTCCAATTCCCAAATTCTGAATTAAACTTGAAGCATTATAAAATTCTGTTGTAGGATAATTTTCAACAGCTTTTGAAATTTCTTTTTTATCTTTTGCTGTAAAACCTCTTAATGCATGCTGGATTTTCAATCCTAATTGAGAAAGAACATTTTCAGGAACATCTCCCGGAATTTGTGTGATAAAATAAATTCCCACACCTTTTGAACGAATTAATTTTACCATTGTTTCAATTTGTGAAAGCAATGCTTTAGAAGCTTCATTGAAAATTAAATGGGCTTCATCAATAAATAAAACCAATTTTGGCTTACCACTATCCCCTTCTTCAGGAAACGTCATATAGATCTCCGCAAAAAGAGAAAGCATGAAGGTTGAAAACAGTTGTGGTTTGTTTTGAATATCTGCAACTCTTAAAATATTTACTACTCCTTTTCCATCCCTTGTTTCAAGCAGATCCTGAACATCAAAACTCAATTCTCCAAAAAAACTTGCTGCTCCTTGCTGTTCCAAAGCAACTATCGATCGTAGAATAGTACCCAAAGATGCCGATGCTATCGAACCATAATTTGCTGACATTTCTGCTTTACCTTGAGCATTATCAGTCACATATTGTAAAACTTTCTTCAGGTCATTAAGATCAATTAAAGGAAGTCCTTTATCATCACAATATTTAAATACAATCGACATGATACTCTGTTGTGTATCATTTAATTCTAAAATCTTGCTTAATAATACCGGTCCAAATTCAGTTACTGTTGCCCTTAATTTCACCCCTTGGCCACCAGAAATACTCATCAGTTCTACCGGGAATGCCTGCGGATTGTAAGGAAGTTGAGTTTTTGCGTATCTTTCTTCTATAATAGAATTCATTTCACCAGCTTCCGCTATTCCAGAAAAATCACCCTTAATATCTAAAACTAAAGATGGGATTCCTGCATGAGATAGCTGTTCAGCAAAAACCTGCAGCGTTTTGGTCTTTCCTGTTCCTGTCGCTCCAGCAATAAGCCCATGTCGGTTTATTGTTTTCAGAGGAATTGTCACATTAACTTCTGTAACCACTTCCCCATCTAACATTCCTTTTCCTAATATTATATGATCTCCTTTCGGAGTGTATCTTGCACTTAATTCGTCAATAAATTGTTTTTTATCTGCCATTTGATTTTTTTTAACTTATAAATATAAAATTTTTTGCAAAATATTGAGTCATTATTATTGTATTCTTAAGAACTTCTTTATCCATACTATTTTTAATCAATACAATTATAATTGTCCTTTATAAACATAAGATCCTTACAATCAAATTCTCCTACGTAATTATTTTTGTTTTTTAAATTTAAACATGACAAAAAACAGTCTACTAATTTGGTATTTTTATACTGAATCCTTTCTGTTTGAAAATAAACAACTTTCGTTCTCTACCAGCACCTGAAACCATTTAAATTGAAAGAAACTATCATTCAGATTTAACATTTCGTTTACAATTCATCTAATACTTTGTATCTTTATCTAAAATTTAAAACAGAGCCAATGAAAGTTGAACAAATATATACGGGCTGTCTGGCTCAGGGAGCCTATTATATTGTATCAGAAAACGAAGCTGCAATTATAGATCCTCTACGAGAGGTAAAACCATACTTGGATCGCCTTGAAAAAGACGATGTTACTTTAAAATATATTTTTGAAACTCATTTCCATGCAGATTTTGTTTCGGGACATTTAGATTTAAGTAAAAAGACGGGTGCTCCTATTATTTACGGACCTACTGCCAATCCTGAATTCGAAGCATTAATAGCTGAAGACCATCAGATTTTTGAAATTGGAAAAATAAAAATAAAGGTTTTACATACTCCTGGTCATACCATGGAAAGCACGACCTATCTTTTAATAGATGAAGAGGGTACTGAAAAAGCAATTTTTACTGGTGACACCTTATTTTTAGGAGATGTTGGCAGACCTGATCTTGCTCAAAAGGCAACCAATCTTACCCAGGAAGATCTTGCAGGAATTCTATATGAAAGCCTTCATAGTAAAATCATTCCTTTAGATGACTCTATTACTGTTTATCCGGCACATGGAGCAGGTTCTGCCTGTGGTAAAAATATGCAGAAAGAAACAGTGGATACTCTTGGAAATCAAAAAAGAACAAATTATGCTTTAAATCAGCCTGATAAAGAATCTTTCATTAAAGAAGTTCTGGATGGTTTAACTGCACCACCAAAATATTTCGGGATGAATGTTGCCTTAAACAAAAAGGGCTATGAAAGCATCGATACCGTTATGGATAAAGGCCTCAATCCTATTCCTGTAGAAGATTTCGAAACTTTCGCAGAAGATTCAGGAGCCTTAATTTTAGACACCAGAGGTGCTGCTGATTTTCACAAGGGATTTATTCCAAATTCAATAAACATAGGTTTGAAAGGAGATTTTGCTCCTTGGGTAGGAACTCTGATCGTAGATGTAAAACATCCGTTATTACTGATTACCGATGAAGGGACTGAAGAGGAGGTGATCACCAGATTAAGCAGAGTTGGATTTGATAATGTCTTAGGATACTTAGAAGGAGGTTTTAAATCATGGCAGAATGCAAATAAAGAAACCGATGAAATTAAAAGAATTTCACCTTCTGAATTTGTAGAACAATTTAATGAGGAGTCTACTGTAATTGATGTTAGAAAACTGACTGAATATTCAGCAGAACATATAGATAACGCGTTTAGTAAACCATTAGATAACATAAGTGACTGGGTAAGCTCAATTGATGATTCCGAACATTTTTTCCTTCATTGCGCAGGAGGATACAGAAGCATGATTGCCGCAAGCATTCTCAACTCACACGGAATCAGAAACTTCACAGAAATAGAAGGGGGCTTTAATGGAATTAAAAAAACTGAAAAATTACCTACTTCAGATTTCGTTTGTCAGTCTAAACATTATAAAGAAGGGAATGAGAAGTAAGTTTTTGGGATATGCCATGGCTGTATCACTGATCGTAAGTTCATGTAAAACAGCTACTCTTACACAAAACAACTCTACTATCAACATTAAAGAAGTTATTAACAGTACAGATGTTACTTTAGTGGATGTGAGAGTTCCCGAACAATATAAAGAAGGCACGGCAAGAAATGCAATCAATATTCCATTAACTGAAATTCAGAATAATATTGATTCTTTAAAAGGTAAAAAAGTAGTTGTCTTTTGTAATAAAGGAATACAGGCTGATCAGGCCATTGAAATTTTAAAGAAAAATGGTGTGGATGCATATGATGGAACAAGCTGGAAAAATGTAAAAGCTATTCAGGATGAGAAATCAACCGCAAAATAATAAATTTGAATAGAATCATGAAGAGCTATATGCCTTCAAACATATTATTAGTTTAAAATTAAAAACCAAAACTATGTCACAAAAATTTCAAGAACTCATTAATTCCGAAAGACCCGTATTGATTGATTTTTTCGCTACATGGTGTCAGCCTTGTAAAGTGCAGTCTTCGGTCTTAACCACAGTAAAAGAAAATGTAGGTGAAGGAGCAAGAATCATCAAAGTAGATGTAGATCAATATCCTGCTATTGCTTCGCAATACGGAGTGCGTGGTGTTCCCACTTTAGCCATATTTAAAGAAGGAGAGCTTCTTTGGAAAGAAAGTGGCGTTCACGATGTCAATACATTGACCCAACTTTTAAAACAATATGAATAAAACTGTGATAACCTCACAGTTTTTTTATTTAACAAATTAGATTTGAATTGAAAAATCATCCCTATCATTTAAAAACTGGAAATGATTTCTAAAATCCTTTAGTTCTTCTATATTTAATTCCGCAGAAACAATGTTACCATTTTTTTGAGAAATCTCTTTTCCGTCAGCAAAAAAACAATGTGAACTTTCCTTATAAAACAGATCATTCCCGTCTGTTCCAATTCTATTCAAACCAAAAACATAAGATAAATTCTCTATTGCACGGGCTTTTAAAAGATGCTCCCAAGCACCCACTCTTTTTTCCGGCCAATTGGCAACATATAAGATCGCATCATAATCATTATTATTTCTTGCAAAAACAGGAAAACGAAGATCATAACAAACCTGTAACAAAAATCGAATCCCCTTATACTCAACAATTACCCTTTCTTTTCCTGGCGAGTATACTTTGTCTTCCCCTGAGAAAGAGAACAAATGCCTTTTATCATAAAAAATGACGGATGAATCCGGCTGCACAAAAAACATTCTATTATAAAAATTTCCACCCTGCTCTACCGGAGCACTTCCACAAAACGCAGAATTTTTTTCTTTCGAAATCTTTTTCAAAAACTCTAATGACTCTTCATTACGATCTGAAACTTCAGAAGCATCCATACAAAAACCAGTTGAAAACATTTCAGGCAATAAAAAAATATCGGCTTCCTGATTGTTTAGCTGCTCTTCTATTAATTGAAAATTACTTTTCTTATTTTTCCAGATAATATCTAAATTTAACCCTATAACTTTCATAAAAATCATTCAAAATCTTGTATAAAAATACGATTTTTAATTAATTTCGGTTCTATTTTTGCAGCGGATAATTCTTATTAGTCACAATTAAAAGTTTAGAATTTATGAAGAAATTGATTTTTATGTTTATGCTTGTCTTTTTGGGAACTGCTGTAAATGCTCAGGCATGGACAGGAAAGGGAGACCAAAAGATACAGCTTGGTTTCAGTGCCTGGGGATATGGAACAGGAATTACCGGAACCTATGATTATGGGCTTAATAAGCTTGTATCAGTAGGAGCGGGTTTAAATGGTTACTTTAGCGGATATAAAAACAATGACAATGATAACAGGGTTTTCATTTTTGGAAGAGTCAATTTCCATTTAAAAGAAGCTCTACAGCTACCTGAAAAACTGGACATCTATCCTGGTGTTGATCTGGGTGTTCTTGGAAAGGATTTTGGAATAGGGGCTCATATTGGTGCGCGATACTTTTTCACTGAGAAAATCGGGGTATTTGCCGAAGTAGGAAACAATGGCAGTCTGGGTGTTTCTCTAAATTTATAAAACAAGTCTTATTATATGACAAAGCTTCTCTATATGAGGAGCTTTTTTATTTGGCATAGTTTTGATAATTGTTACCTTTGCAAATTAAATCTAAAAATCATTAATGGAATTAGCAATCAAAATTTTTCAATTTATATTAAGCATTTCTATTTTAGTAGTTCTTCATGAACTTGGTCACTTTTTACCAGCCAAATGGTTTAAAACCAAAGTAGAAAAATTTTACTTATTTTTCGATCCTTGGTTTTCTATCGCTAAGAAAAAAATCGGTGAAACAGAATACGGTATTGGATGGCTTCCTTTTGGAGGATATGTAAAAATTGCCGGAATGGTGGATGAAAGCATGGATACGGAACAGCTAAAACAACCGGCACAACCGTGGGAGTTCCGCGCTAAACCAGCTTGGCAGAGATTAATCATCATGTTAGGTGGTGTTACAGTTAACTTTTTTCTGGCTTGGTTAATTTACAGCTGCCTTTCTCTTTTTAATGGTGAAATGTACACTGACCTTACAAAATTTGATAATGGTATCGGTGTAACGGAAGCTGGAAAAAAAATGGGATTCCAAAGTGGTGACAAAATTATCAGCATTGATGGAAAACCTGCAGAAAGATTAGAAAATTCAGCTATTAATATCCTTTTCAGTGATCAGGTTACTGTTTTAAGAAATGGGAAAGAGGCTACATTTAAAGTGAATGAAGATGGCGTAGCAGATGTTATCAAACAAAGAGAAGCAAAACTGTATATCACACCAAGAATTCCTATGATCATTGATTCTTTGGCAACACCTTCCTCTAAAGCATCAGGATTGGCTAAAGGAGACCGAATTGTAGCGATTAATGGTAAATCCACTCCTTTCTTTGATGAAGTAAGCTCAACATTAGCAGAAAACAAAGGAAAAACAGTTAGCATTGATGTAACCCGTGGCGCTGAAAGACAAACAATTTCTGCACCTGTTGACAAAAATGGTAAACTGGGAATTGCAGTTGACCAAAAAAGCCTTGCGAATGTAGTTACTGATAAAAAATATTCTTTTGGAGAATCTATTCCCAGAGGTTTAGAAAGAACGATTGAAGCTTTGACCATGCAGGTTAAGCAATTCAAGATCATGTTTAACTCTAAAATTCAAGGATATAAAAATGTAGGTGGTCCTATTGCAATCGTGAAATCTATGCCTGTAAACAAGGCTGCAGATGGTAGCTTTGCTATCAATTGGCCTGCTTTCTGGAGTTTTACGGCAATGTTCTCGATCTGGTTGGCATTCCTGAACCTTATTCCAATCCCGGGACTTGATGGTGGACACGTTATTTTCACATTATATGAAATCATTTTCGGGAAACCAGTCCCTCAAAAAGTATTAGAAAATGCACAGATGATTGGCGTTATCTTCCTGTTAGGCTTGATGTTACTGATTTTCGGAAGTGATATCTTTAAAATATTTACAGGGAAATTATAAGATTTTTCAAATTTTCAAAAGAAAAATTTGTCTGGTATAAATATTCGTCCTATATTTGCACCACTTAAAAAACAAAGGACATTCCTCCTTAGCTCAGTTGGTTAGAGCATCTGACTGTTAATCAGAGGGTCGCTGGTTCGAGCCCAGCAGGAGGAGCCATATTATCAAGGAGTTACGATATTCATTTATTGTAACTCTTTTTTATTTGCACAAAATTTGCATAAAAATTCAGCATTTTAATATCTTTTTCAATATTCTATTTGCATAAACCTTGCACAAACTCCAAATTTCCGCCTGAAAAAATAAAAGAATTAAAATATATCAGACATAACACTAGGCGCAATAAGGCTTATAAATCAATTTAAAACATCAAGACAACAAACACAAGCCGCCTAAAAACACCTTTAAACACCACCACAACTCTAACTTACATCAAACCTAGATAGAAGTAAGAATAAAACCCATAAATAACCACTGATCAAAATACAAACGACCACACAAGACCACACAAAATCAAAAACAACTGTCTGAAAAAGTTGTATAGAAAAAAGGGGGCGGAGAGAAAAAAAACATTCTAACCCATAGGAGGTAAGCAGAAAGTAGGTACAGTCTTTACATCTATAAATAAAATTTTGGTGTGGAATTGCTGTAAATTCTTCTATAAAGGGATTGCTTTGATTTTTCAAACTTTTTGTGTGGGGTAATTAGGCAGATATATATTCACTACTTCCTCTCCAACTGTATTTGATATTTTTAAAAATTATCGAGGGAGGAGAGTCAAACTACCAAACACAATTACAAAAATTCATATCTTAGCATTTCAAATTTTATCGAAAAAAAATATAAAGCGTTAGCTTTTATTCTGTTATAGGGAATCTGGTAAATTCAAAATGTAACACGGAATAAACAGTTGATGCTCACGTCATATGGCGTGGGCTATTCTTGTTTGTGTTACAGGCTTACCAGAGCCCCCTATTGCAGATTGAGTTTAGTCCCACGCTTTCTGTTTAATTAAACCTTTCACTTTGGGACTGAGTGATATAACAAAATCACTTATGAAAAAAATTATCTTTTCTGCATTCTTATTATTTGGAATTTCTTGCTTTTCCCAAACCGCTACAAAAAAATGCAACTCAATGAATCGGAGATATGAATATTTTGATTCAAGGGGAAACATGACAGGTTATGAGATTTATAACAGCATGACAAGACAATGGGAATATTACAGTTTGACACAATCTTCACAAACACGTCAGCCTACACAATACCGTGATCCACAGCAATTGGATATTTCAGGTTTAGGAAATGCTACAAGTATTCTACAAAATAGATATAACAATAATGCCCAGCAGGTTCAAAATGCAGTAAATACTATATCTAATCAAATAAATAATTTAGATGTAACCAATGAACAAAGAAAACTTATCTCTGATACTTTTCAAAAGAACTGTATTAGCATGATAAATCAAACAACAATCAATTACTCATCCGCAAATGAGACTAATCGTCTAATACAATGGTTATATGATTCCTTGAACACTATTATTAAAATATCACAGCCTCTAGTTCCAATTCCACAAATGATTACAGCAGTGATAGTAAAATAAAAGCTAATTATGGTAAAACTTTACCTGTCTACAATATTGCTATTTTCGACCATAACAATAAACGAGTAAGAGACGAAACCATATTAAATAATTCCTATCTGATTATTTTTGATGACCACATTGAATTTAAAAAAGCTAATGGGGAATTATCTTACAGAGATTTAAAAGATAAGGTATATAATGAACAAAAAAAAGGTTATCAATATTCATCATCATGGGGAGGAGTATTTGTTCATGAAGATTTAAAGTATGTTGAATTTTTTACGGGCAGCTTAGCAATTGGAGAGAATTACACTTATTATATAGCCCCATCTGGAAATAGATAACATTACTCCAAAAACCTTTATTATGCAATTAAACCTATTGAAGCCTTCGATAATAAGGAGTTTGCTCAAAATTGGACCAATAAAAATTAAGTAACTATTTGTATCTAAATAAAATACGACATATTTTGTCGCCTATCAAAAGTAAATTTGTCTATGAGAAAGTTGATTCAAAACAATACGTAAACCTCCAAGCTGTGAATTAAAAAATATTTATAAATTAGCAATCTAAAAATTACAAACAATCAATGAGGAAAAATTTAATTATTCGACTTGTGCTTATGATAGCATTAATTACTTGGATGAACTCCTGTAGTTCTGAAGGAGATCTCCTTAATAACAAAGAGGAAAAGTACTCTAAAAAATTTCAAGTCTTTACTTCTAAAAATGGAGAGGCTGTAAATTATTCGGCTGGTTTTAAAAAGCTTTTAGAAAATTACGATGGTATTAATAATACTGGATTAAGTAAGGAAGGATTCTTTAGTCAGAAAAGAGTTAACAAACTTAATGATGAATATGTTGAGTTCAATGTACATTCTCAGGATATTATCCTTGAAAATGGAGATCATTGGATTATTTATCCAATAATTAAAAATAATAGCGTATCTGGACTCACTATTGCTGTTCTTAAAGATAAAGAAACATTTGTCGAATACTTGCCAATGGATTCTAACTCTAACTATTACTTGAAAATAATAGATCTTTTCAAGTTACAATATGAAAAGAGTACTCGTAAAGCTCGAGCCTCTAATAAAGGAGGAAATGATTGTGGTTTTGATTTAAATAACCCTTGTGATATAGACGAAGTTATTATTAATATTCCAAATCCTGGTAATGGTAGTAATAGTGGCGGTGGCGCAGGTGGTCCTGGAGGCGGTGGTCCTGGTGGTGGTTGCTCTAAATTTCAAAATTGTATTGATCCTAATTCTGGAGGTGGAGGTGGAGGAGAAGGTTCATATGAGAATCCCTGCGATAAAGCTAAAGAACGTTTAGTAAATCCGAAAATACAAGCAAAAATTAATGAGCTTAAAAACCAATCCACACAAGGAGGAGAAAAAGGGGTAATGTTTAAAGCAGATGGTACTCCTTCTCCAACAATAAGCGGTGGTGCACATAGTGTTAATTTTGGTGATAAAACTGGATATCAAGGAGGTTATCATAATCATACACCAACGGGTATACCAATGCTTTCCCCACCAGATATTGACCAGCTTTTGCAATTTGCATTAGCACAAGGAAATGGAAACCCTACAAATGCAAGTAATGCTTACCTAGGAATGGTAGCACCAAATGGCATGCATTATGTAATATTATTCAATGGAACTTATAATGATGCATTAGTAACTTTTTCGCAACAAGATTTAGATGACCATGTAACTAGGTACCAAACTAGGTATGGAATGTTCAAACCATCAACTTCTGAAGGGTATGAAAAGTTATTTTTTAAATCTCTTAATGATATGGGGCTAAATGGAAAAGTAACCCTACAAAGAATAGAAAGTGATGGAACAATAAAAACAGTAACTAAAAATGATAATGGTACAACAACAGCTATACCATGTCTATAATCTTTAAATTAAATCGAAAAAATGAAAATTATATTATTCTTAACAGTATTCCTTTTCTCAAGTTCATGCTATTCACAACAAGTTTATCCATTGAATACAGACTTTGATGAAGTCCCTCAGAATTCCTATTTAAAGGATTCCAATAATGAATTAACTCCTTATATAGGAACCTACAAATCTTCTTTTCAAAATAGGGAAATCACAATCTATATTACAAAAGAAGTACAAAAGTTTTTTAAAGCCTTAAAGGTTTATCAAGACGCATTGTCAATAAGATATGTTGTAAAAAATTCAGCAGGAGCTATTCTTCAAGACACACAAAGCATGACTTTTCAACCAAATCAATTTGAACATACTATTTACAGTCATGGGACTTATCCTAATCAGAATATTGTATGGTTCAATTATGGGGGAACAAATTGCAGAGTTGGTTGGGGAGCTATTGAATTAAAAAAGATTAGTACTACTCAGCTATCATGGGAATACAAACCTAATGACATCATACTTGACAGCAGTAAGTGCCCTCAAGGAACAGACATAAATATCTACTTGCCTGAAACAAAAGGTTTGATATTTACTAAACAATAAAATCAACAAATTATAAATCAACCTTTATCAATTTTGGTAAAGGTTTTTTATTACAACTTATACAAAAAGCCTCCCATAAAAGAGAGACTTAAAAAAACAAATGATTAAAAATTATATTTAATTCAAATACACTATTTCCTTCTAAAGTAAGGCTTATTCAAGATACTAATAGTCAATAACAAAATGATTGGTTTTACTACAACTACACTACAGTAAAACCAACCACTCTTATTTAATTCCCAACAATAATTGGATAATTTTCATCACAATCTTTAAACAATTCATCAAACTTTTGGATAATCATATTTTTAAGGTAAATAAAGGTTTTATCCAACTTTTTAGTCTTAATATAATTCTTTAGCATCAGAACCAAAATCTCTTTTCCAAAAGGAATATTCTAATTTATTTCCCAGATTTGCAAAAATGACAATTCAAATGCTTCATATTATCCCATTAAAGGAGAAATAGGTTCAATGGTCTATGTGGTTCATTCCCACACTGCTTATATTGAAAATTCAGTACATCAATACTATAATTTTCTAACAGAAGGAATAGAATATTTGAAAACTACATATAAAACAAACAAAATAAAGACATTAGATAAACAAACACATAATAAAAAATAAAATCGCCTCTAACTGTTAATCAGAGGGTCGCTGGTTCGAGCCCAGCAGGAGGAGCCAAAAAGAGTTGCAAATTTTGCAACTCTTTTTTTATTTCTACCTTTCAATTCTATTTTTTTAAATTTCTAATTCCAACTAAATAGATAGACTTATTCGTAATTTTCAATTCCAAAATATTGAAATAGAGACTGATAAAAAAATCTTCTCTATCATGCATCAAACCTGAATAAACCTGCTTTTACTCAAATTTTGAATTTTCTTAATTTTTTATGGTAATTGCCCTAAAAAAATTTGCTTCATATTAATATTCATATTATATTTGCACCACTTAAAACAAAGGAAAATTCCTCCTTAGCTCAGTTGGTTAGAGCATCTGACTGTTAATCAGAGGGTCGCTGGTTCGAGCCCAGCAGGAGGAGCTTAAAAAGAGTTACAATTTTGTAACTCTTTTTTATTTGACTAAATCCAAACTCTACATTCTATTTGTATTTTCATCATTTATTAAATAAACATCTGCCTTAACTTAACATTCCGTATTATTCAACTTTAAACTCTTTTCTCAATAAGTTCATTTTGCAAAATTTTATAATTTGTATTCATACATAAATAAGTTATTTATTTTAATGAAGAACAATACAGCTATTTTTTGCATAAAACTATTCCTATATGATACTTAAACAAGCTATTACTGCTTCGTTAGTAAATTGAAACTCCCCAAATATCATATTGAGATGGTATTATTTTTTGGTACATTTGCATCTTTTGTAAATAAACACGAAATTTTTTATAATCTTATCCGTTTTAAAAATAAACAGCATACTTTTTGTTTATGCTAAATGCTTGAAGAAACTACGAATGTTAATTAATAACCCCAAATACCACTACCTCTACCTTTTCCTCTTATTTTCCGGCATTGTCTGCGCACAAAATACAGCAAGTGGCAAAATCGTTGATGCTAAGACCAACAAAGAAGTTACCGGAGTGGATATCTTTATCAATGACAGTAACCAGCCCCTTTTAACAACAACTAATGGGGATTTCAGTGTTCAGTCGGACAGCATTATTTATAAACTAAAGTTTCTAAGAAAAAGCTATGCATTAGAGAGCGTTGATATAACACCTGAAAATGCCAACAATATTTTTGTAAAACTTTCTAAAGAAAAAGTAGAAAGTATTCAGGAAGTTGTCATTCACAACGAAAAAACAAAATACAAAAACAAAAAAGAAAACCCTGCTTATGCTATTATGCAGGAAGTCTGGAAAAGAAAAAGAAACAACGGACTGAATAAGTTTGACACATATACTTATAAAGAATACGAAAAGATCCAGTTTGACGCCAACAATCTTGATAGTGCCTTTATGAAGAGGAAGATCTTTAACAAGCTGGATTTCATTTTTGATTATGCAGATTCAACCGCGAGTGGTAAAATGGCACTTCCCGTTTTTTTAAATGAAGCAGTTTATGAAAATTATGGAGAAAATAAACCCGGAAAGAAAACAAAGAGACTATTAATTGCTCAAAAAACTTCTGGATTTCAAGATAATCAAATCGTTACTTTAACAGCAAAAAACCTTTATCGGGATATTAATATTTATGATAACACATTGAATTATTTTGATATTGGTTTTCCAAGCCCGGTAGGAACGGACGGATTTAGTACATATGATTACAATTTAGTTGACACCCTCAGTGTACGTGGGGAGAACGCTTATAAGATCAGATATCAACCCAAAAGAACAGATATTTTAGCTTTCCAGGGCTACCTCTATATTGACACCGATACCTATGCCGTAATAGGAGCTACATTGAAATCAACACAGAAAATGAACGTTAATTTCGTGAATGGAATTTCCACTGAATTAGAATATGATAATCCTGACGAAAATACTTTTTTGCCTAAAAAGTTTGTAACAGAAGTAGAAATAACACCATTTTCAAAAAAGAAAACCTCTAAAAGCATAATTGCCAAAAGATCTGTTGATTATTCAGACTATGTATTTAACAAGCCTCTTGCTGCATCAGTTTTCACCCGTAGAGAGGAAGAATATGATAATAAGTTCGTAGATAAAGACGAAGCTTATTGGACCAAAGCAAGACCCGACTCGTTGTCTAAATCTGAACAAGGTGTGTATGATATGCTTGACAAGCTTCAACAGGTTCCAAAATTCAATCGAATTGTAAAATTGTATGAAACCCTTGGCTCAGGATATTACAACGTCACAAAAGGGATAGATCTAGGTCCCATATTCTCAGTATATGGAGTAAACGAAGTAGAAGGGGATAGAATAAGATTGGGAGCCAGAAGCTATTTTACCATGAACGACCCTTGGAGAATACAATTCTACACTGCTTATGGTTTTAAAGATCAACAATTTAAATATGGTGTCGAAGCAAAATACATGTTCAACAGAGTTAACCGATTTATGATCGGAGCTGGGACGAGAAGAGACATTATGCAGCTGGGAGTTCAGCTAACAACTGACGATGGAATCATGTCCAGATCATTTGCGTCTTCAACCGTTTTCGCAAGGGGAGATAATGCCTCTTTAAGTTCTTTAAATCAAACCAATGTTTTTGCGGCTATTGAGCCTTGGAAAAATTTTCAGGTTAGAATTGACGGAACCATGCAAAGCATTAAATCTGCCAATCCTGATGGATTCAGTCTTATGTACTATAGAAATGGAAACTTAAGACAAACGCTTAACGACTCACATGTTACTGTTAGCTTAATAGCGAGACCAGGAGCTAAATTTTCACAAACCGGAGTTGACAGGCATGAACATGGAACATTGGCACCCACAATTGTCTTAAAATATACCCGAGGACTTGAAGGTTTATTTAATGCAGATTTCAATTACAATAAATTGCAATTCTTATTTTATAAACCTGTTTTAATTGGAAGCTGGGGAAAAACATTAATCAATTTTGAAGCTGGAAAAAATTTCAACACAGTTCCATTGGCTTTACAAAATGTGATCCCAGGAAACCAATCCTACAGTTTAGTAGGGAACACATTTGCTCAACTTAATTACTATGAATTTGTAGCAGATACCTACACTACCTTGCATTTGGAACACCATTTTAACGGTAAAATCCTTTCTTATATTCCGTTGATCAAGAAGCTGAAATTAAGAGAGATTGCATTTATAAGAAGTGCATACGGAACATTAAGCGATGCTTCCAAGAACATTAATGTAGAAGGATTCAAATACTCCGCACCAAGTGATCACATCTACTATGAATATGGATTTGGGATTGAGAATATAGGATTTGGAAATTTAAGGATCTTCAGAGTAGATTTTAACTGGCGGGGCAACTATCTAAACAGACCTGATATTTCTACATTTGGAATAAAAGCTGGTTTCCAGGTTGGTTTTTAATTTAGATTAACTAAAACGAAAAAATTGTTTATACATTTTAATTATAAACATAAAGAGGTCTCAAATAATTGAGACCTCTTTATTATATTATTTAGCAAGTTTCACAGAAATCGATAACCATATTAACACATTTTCTCTTCTGCTGTTCTGTCCATTGGCACCACTCTGCACACCATGTGGCCGGTACGGGACAATCTGAACCAAGTCCTCCGTTAATGTTTTTCAAATCCTTCTTTCCCAATTTTTTCAAATTTTTCATAATAAATAGTTTTAGTTTGTTGCCTACTCTTTATGCTTTTCGGCATTCGCATTTTATTTAATAAATAAACGATGATAAATATAAAATATTTCACGAAAATTGGAATATTATAAAAAATATTTGCCAAAAAAGCCCCAACATTGTTGAGGCACTATATGTAAGTATAAAATTCAGACTAGCATGGACATGGATCTGGATCTATAATCATATTTGGGCATCTAAGCCTTTGTTGTGGCGTCCATGAGCACCATGCTGAACAGGTAGTTGCTGGAGGAGGACAAGCTGCCGCACCACCATCAATTGATTTCAATTCTCTTTTCGTAAGTTTTTTTAGGTTTTTCATAAAATAGTTTGTTTTAAAAATTTGTACTCATTCTTTTCAATTAACAATCACATGGTGTATCAATAACAGCATTGATACAATGTGCTTTTTGCCAAGCTGTCCATGAGCACCATTCTGCACACCATGAAGCTGGTACCGGACATCTTTCAGCGCCACCATCAATCGTTTTTAACTCTCTTTTTGTCAGTTTTTTTAAATTTTTCATAATAAATAGTTTTAGTTTGTTGCCTACTCTTTATGCTTTTCGGCTTTCGCAATCATTTGTATATGAACGCTAACAAATATAAAAATATTTCACAAAAATTGGAATATTATAAAATATTTTGCCAAAAAAAAGCCTCAACACTGTTGAGGCTTTTAATTTTTATAGAACGCTTAGATTAAGCGTTTGGTTCTACAGATACAAAAGATCTGTTATTTGCTTTCTTTCTGAAAACTACTTTACCGTCTACTAATGCAAACAAAGTATGGTCTTTACCCATTCCCACGTTTTCACCTGGGTGATGTTGAGTACCTCTCTGTCTGATAATAATATTACCGGCAATAGCTTCTTGTCCACCGAAAATCTTTACACCTAATCTCTTAGAGTGAGATTCTCTACCGTTTTTGGAACTACCGACTCCTTTCTTGTGTGCCATTTTATTTGTAGATTATTATTATTTATTAAGAGCTTTAAATTGATCAATGTTCTTAACGATAGCAGCATCAACTTCTTCGTGAGTAAGAACTTTCTTCTCTAATTCAACTTTAACAGCTTTTCCTAAAGTAATTAAAGTTTCTCTGTTTTCTTTAGACTGAGACAAGTTGTTTTTCTTTAAGTGATAGTTCAGTTCATGATCTTCACCAAAGTTAACAGTTGCGTTGTCTGAAAGAACTTCAGCCTTTACTGTTTCTTTTTTAGCAGTCTTTTTTGCTCCAGCTTCAAATCCAGTGATTCCTGTAATTTTAATCTGAGTTAAAGATTGTCTGTGACCGTTTTTAACTTCGTAACCTTTTCTTCTTTTCTTTTTGAAAACGATTACTTTATCAGCTTTAACATGGTCTAAGATCTCTGCATCTACAGTGATCCCGCTTACAGCTGGGGCGCCTACAGTGATTGTACCGTTTACAGTAAGAAGAACTTTATCGAAAGAAACTTTCCCTCCTTTATCTCCTTTTAAACGGTGTACAAACAACTTCTGGTCTTGCTCAACTTTATATTGAAGCCCTGCTATTTCTACAATTGCAAACATTGTTTATAAATTTTTAGTTATTTCGAGGTGCAAATATAAGAATTATTTTCTAATTACCTTACAATCAAAACAATCTTTTTTACTTAAAAGCTTTTTCACTATATAAGGAATAATTTTAACTATTTATGTATTAGTAAATAAAAAATAATTTATATCTTCGTTTTCACCAAAAAAATATTTTATATGAAAAACTTTAAATTCTGCTTTCTAGCAGGAGCAGTTGCTGTATTCTCTTTAACTGCATGTAATGATGACAAAATGGAAGACAATGTCTTACCAAAATCACAATCGGAAAACGCAAAAATTGAGCAACCGGGGGACAAAGAAAAAATTTGTTACTATGTAGATCAAAACTGGAGTTCATCATCCGTTTTAATGACTGGCTTACAAACCACTGCTGATACGAATTTCATGAATGGTCAAATGACCAAAATCGCAAGCATGTGGGGAAGAAGTAATCCTACCCTACGATTTGTAAATGATCCTTCGAATTTCAATTCCACTTACAATGCAATTTCATATTCAAGCGGAAAAATTTATTACGGCTATGCTATTTATGCTGATGCAAAAAATAAAGGTGGAGACATTGTCAATGCGATGATTTTAGCTCATGAATATGGTCATCAATTACAGTATATCTTTAATTTACCTTCTGTAAATGAATCTACTGCGAGACCTAACGAATTAGAAGCAGATGGATTTGCAGGTTACTATTTAAGAAGACCAAATGGGTATAACAAAACCACCTTCGCAGAAATCGCTTCTGCTTACGAGTTTGCACAAAGTATTGGAGACAATCAGACGAACAGTCCTAATCACCACGGAACTCCACCACAAAGAAGATCTGCTGTACGTTTAGGTTTCCTTTTAGGACAATACAGTCTTTCTGCAGCTGATTTCGATTATAACTTCTTCTATTATTATCAAGGTGTTTTAAACGGAACCTACAAAATGGGGAAAAATTCAAGAAATCCTGAAATTGACGCTTATATGAGTCAATATATGGATGAATTAAGAAAAATTCAAACCGGAGAAATCTCTGCTGAAGAATTTAAAAATCTATAAACACTCATTTTTGCATATTTAGAAAGGAGGTAAAGTTATTCTTTACCTCTTTTTTATTTACTCAGAATAATTAATAAACTTTATTTACTTTTGAACTTTATCATACAATACAATGAATAGGGATCTCTATATTGATTTTGCAAAAGGATTAGCAACCATTTCAATTATATTTATTCACACTGCTTTCTGGTCAGGCCAATTTTATATTCCTGCCGAAGTAAGAGTCTTTTCATTGGTATTTGATGTTGCCTTATTCTACGCATTAAGTGGGATTACTTCAGGAGCTAATATTGAAAAAACGTTGTATCGGTTACTGAAATTACAGATCACCTACATGATTTTTGTAACGTTTCTTTTCTTTCTCGACTACTTCTTTAAGGTTTTCGGGCTAACCTTCTTCTCCATGGAATGGTTACAAAAATTTTATTCAACATTTGGTTCAAAATACGCAACAACGAGTATATCAATGGAACCTCAATGGCAAAATCTAGGTAACTGGTATCTTCATCAGTATACTAATGCTGATACGTTTCCTGTAGTTATGGGAAGCTTCTGGTACTTAAAAGTGTATTTTATATTAACCGTTTTTGGAGTTTTAACTTTAAGATTTTTTCCAAAACACATCAATTGGTTTATCGGATTATGTATTGCTTTAACATTAATATTTAATCTCTTTCCCTGGCTTTATCCAACGGGACAGGTCGGTTATGTGGCATTTTATTTTGCCGTATTTTTAATTGCCAATAGAATGAGAGGAAAAAAAATTCCGACTAAAATAATCCCCATTCTTTATGCAATAGTTGCAGCCTTACTATTATGGATGTTCTGGTATTACGGATCCGAAATATTTTATAAGATCAATAAAAATAAATTTCCACCTCAAGTCCCTTATATTATATGGACATTATTCTCTTTAGTAACATTATTTGTCTTCTATAACCGGTTAAAAATCACAAAGGAGAATTTCATCACCTATATCGGTAAGAATGCCATTTTCTTTTATTTTGCTCAAGGAATAAGTTCTTCTCTGGTGTATTTTCTGGTGGTTTCTTTAAATGAAAAAATACCGTGGTGGAGTTTAATGATCATCATCTATATCATTAATATCGCTTTAGCAACAATAATAGCAAAAGGCCTGAAGAAAATAGATAGCCTGGGATGGAATATTCTGGAATTCCTTCGAAGAAACACAGCTTCTTAAATAACTGAAATAAAAGAAGATTTGTTATGTCAATTTATTTTAAATTTACAAAAAATTTAAAACATGTTTAAGTTGAAACTTCCTACTGATCCAAGGTGGGCAAATATTGCAGAGGAAAACATTGAAGAAATTTTAACGGATCATGCATGGTGTGAGCAGAAAGCAGCAACAAACGCTATCTCTCTTATCACGATGATGCCTGAACAAACTGAAATTGTAACCGGACTTCTTGCTATTGCTCAGGAAGAGCTTGATCATTTCAATCAGGTTCATGAGATTATTAAGAAAAAAGGATATTCTTTCGGAAGAGCCAGAAAGGATGATTATGTAAATGAGCTTGCCAAATTTATTGTTCAGGGGAAAAGAGAAGATCTTATTGTTGACAAAATGCTTTTTGCGGCTATGATAGAAGCAAGAAGTTGTGAAAGATTTAAAGTTCTTACTGAAAACATCAAAGATGAGGAGCTAAAAGTGTTCTATAGAGAGCTAATGATCTCTGAAGCAAACCATTACACAACATTCATAGGATTCGCAAGACAATTAGGTGATCCTGAAAAAGTGAATAAGCGATGGGAAGAGTGGCTAGACTATGAAGCTAGTATTATCAAATCATACGGAAACAAAGAAACAATACACGGTTAATCCAAAATACATTAAAAACACAAGTTGAAAAAACTGACTTTTGAAAATATTGCCAACTTTTTCCTGAAAAATTTCTTTCAGGGACTTGTGATTATTGGACCTATCGGACTTACTATTTTTGTAATATGGTATGTTGTCACCTCTATTGACAATATAATACCATCTGTTGCAAAAGAAATTCCGGGGTTAGTTTTTGTATCAACCATTTTAATTACCGCAATTTTAGGATATTTAGGAAATAAATTCGTTGTGGGGAGATTTTTTTTTGACACGATGGACAGTTTGTTGGAAAAGACTCCTGGAGTAAAACATATTTACACTCCTACAAAAGATGTTATGTCTTCATTTGTGGGAGATAAGAAAAAATTTAATGATCCCGTTTGGGTAAAAACCAATGAAAACCCGGAAATCTGGAGGATTGGATTTTTAACTCAGAAAGAAATGTCTGATGTGGATAAGCACAATTATGTTGCTGTATACCTTCCACATTCATATGCTATTTCCGGATGGGTAATTGTTACAGAAGAAAAAAACATCAAACCTGTAGTGGGCATGACAGCCGCATCAGCTATGAAATTTGCTGTTAGTGGCGGCGTAGCTGGTTTCCACTCTGATGAAAATATATTTAAAGCTCCAGAGTAATATTCATTATTCTTTTAAATATACTTGATGAATTGAAATTATTTTCAAACAAATTTTCTTTACAAAACAAATAAATACTTAACTCATGAATTTACCGTACGCGGAACCTTTCCGTATTAAAATGGTTGAAGAAATTCGCCAGTCAACAAGAGAAGAAAGAGAACAATGGCTTAAAGATGCCAACTACAATTTATTCAATCTAAAATCTTCACAGGTTTTTATCGATCTATTAACTGATTCCGGAACGGGAGCAATGTCAGACAGACAGTGGGGAGCATTGATGACCGGTGACGAAAGTTATGCTGGTTCTCGTTCATTTGACCAACTTCACAACACTGTAAAAAGCATAACAGGTTTCCAATATCTTTTACCTACACACCAAGGAAGAGCTGCAGAAAACGTTCTTTTTTCTGTTCTTGTAAAAGATGGTGATGTTGTACCTGGAAATTCTCATTTCGACACAACAAAAGGACATATTGAATTTCGTAAAGCCCATGCCATTGATTGTACAGTGGATGAAGCTTTTGACATCAACGATCTGCATCCATTCAAAGGGAATATCAATCTTGAAAAACTGGAAGAAGTTTATAAAAGCCACCCAAAAGAAAAGATCCCTTTCTGTCTGATTACGATCACTTGTAATTCTTCAGGAGGCCAGCCTGTTTCTTTGGAAAATATGAAAGCAGTAAGAGAGCTTTCTAATAAATATGGAATTCCTGTTTTCTTTGACTCTGCAAGATTCGCTGAAAACGCTTACTTCATTAAGAAAAGAGAAAAAGGTCAGGAAAACAGAAGTATCAAAGAAATCTGTAAAGAAATATTCTCTTACGGAGATGGAATGACCATGAGTTCTAAAAAAGATGGACTGGTAAACATCGGTGGTTTCATTGCATTAAATAGTGAGGAAATTTTCAGAAAAGCGTCCAGTTTTACTATTATTTATGAGGGGTTCATTACTTACGGAGGAATGGCCGGGAGAGATATGGCCGCTTTATCAGTAGGACTTGATGAAGCTACAGAATTTGCCTATTTAGAAAGTAGAATTTCACAGGTTGAATATCTCGGAAATAAATTGATCGAATATGGAGTTCCAGTTCAAAAGCCAATTGGAGGACATGCTGTTTTTATCGATTCATTAAATTTTCTTCCTAATGTTGCCCGTGAAGAATACCCAGCACAGACTTTAGGTCTTGAAATTTATAAAGAAGCTGGGATCAGAACAGTAGAAATCGGTACTTTACTTGCCGACAGAGATCCGGAAACGAGACAAAACCGTTATCCAAAATTGGAATTGGTTCGTTTGGCCATACCTAGAAGAACATATACCAATAACCACATGGATTATATTGCCGCAGCTATTAAAAACGTTTATGAAAGACGCGATGAAATAGCAAAAGGATATAAGATCACATGGGAGCCTGAACTTTTAAGACACTTTACAGTACAACTGGAAGAAGCATAAAAATAAAACCGGGATTTATTCTCGGTTTTTTTATTTCTCATTGGCTTATTTTATAAGTAGTTAAAAATATCAACTACAAATCAATTTAGGACAAACATTCTTATCAGATTTCATAATTTTAACTGATTTTGGCTATTTAATTAAAATTTTTCATTTAATTATGCAATACATTTATTTTTCATAATACTTTTCAAAGAATAGTGATTTTTTCTGATGATTTAAAAACAAAAATCAATACTTTTGATAGAATTACCAATCACAGAAACTTGATATATATGAAAATTAAATACTTAAGTGCCTTATTTCTGGGCACGACTTCCGTGCTTTATTCGCAACAAGTGAACGATACTATTTCTAAAGAAGCAAAAATTGAGGAAGTTGCTATAACCGGAAGCCGGAATAAAAAAAGAACCGTAGTAGATACTCCAGTACCCATTGATGTCATTGATATTAAACAAGTAAGCCAATCAACAGGGCAAGTGGAGGTCAATCAGCTTTTGCAATTTGCTGCCCCTTCATTCAATTCCAATAAGCAATCCGGATCAGATGGTGCAGACGCAGTAGACCCTGCGACTTTAAGAGGACTGGGACCAGATCAAACTCTACTTTTATTGAACGGCAAAAGATATCATCAATCTTCACTTATCAATCTTTTCGGCACCAAAGGAAGAGGAAATACAGGTTATGATATGAATACCATCCCTATCGGAGCAATCAAAAGAGTGGAAGTACTTCGTGATGGAGCAGCTGCCCAATATGGCTCCGATGCTATTGCCGGGGTCATTAATATTGTACTAAATGATCGGAATAAAGGATTTGAAGGAAATGCTTTTTATGGAATGAATCTCTTTAAAAGTCCAGGAAGCAATGATGTTGTATCCGACCACAAAATAGATGGAAATACTTTTGATTTCAGTGGGAATTATGGAACGAAAATAGGCTCTCAGGGTGGTTTTGCCAATTTTACAGCTGAGTTCATCAATAAAGAATATTCTATTCGAAATGCAAATCCAGCAATCTATGATGCTCCTAGACAACGTTTTGGTGACGCAAAATCTCAAAATGTATACTTCTTTGGAAATATCGAAGTTCCTTTATCTGACAATCTAAAATTTTACTCCCATCCCGGTTTCTCCCAAAGAAATACAGATGCCAATGCGTGGACCAGAAAAGCAAATGCTGACGGAAATGTACCAGAAGTATACCCAAATGGTTTTAATCCAATCCAAGATACAAATATAACAGATTTCACGTTCGATAATGGCCTGAAGTTCAAAGTTGCCGGCTGGGATGTTGATTTTTACAATGCTTTCGGAAGTAACCGATTTACTTATCAGATTGATAATACGATCAATGCAACCCTGGGTGTAAAATCACCTACCAGTTTTAATGCAGGGGGACATTCTATCTTACAAAATACGACAGGCTTTAATGCGACAAAACAATTCAATGTACTGGAGGGATTAAATATCGCTTTTGGATCTGAATTCAGATATGAAAAATTTAATGTTATTAAAGGTGAAGAAGCTTCGTATGCTATGTATGACGTTAATGGAAATATTGTAACCTCCAGTACACCACAAAATTTATTGGTAACAAACCCTTTAAATGGCAACACAAGACCCGGCGGTTCACAGGGTTTTCCAGGATACTCTCAGGAAGTTAATAAAAGTAGAAACAATTTTGCTGCTTATGTAGATACTGAACTGGATATTACCAAAAAATGGATGGTAAGTCTTGCCGGAAGATTTGAAAACTACAACGATTTTGGAAGCACCATTAATGGAAAATTCGCAACAAGATATGCCATAACTTCTCAATTTGCCCTTCGTGGTTCTGTTTCCACTGGTTTCAGAGCACCTTCTTTAGCACAAAAATACTATGCTCTACAATTCACCAATTTTCAGGGAGGTAATTTAGTAACTATTCAATTAGCCTCAAATGACAGTCAACTTGCTAAAGACGTTGGAATTCCGCAATTAAAACAAGAAACATCATTAAACGGAAGTGTTGGATTTACATTTAACACTGGAAAATTCACAGCCACTGTTGATGGTTATTATATTAAAGTGAAAAACAGAATTGTTTTAACTGGTAATTTTGCCCGAACAGATCTTCCGGAACAGGTTCAAATAGATTATCCATATATAGATCAGGCACAGTTTTTCTCTAATGCTATAGATACCAAAACAAGAGGTGTTGATGTTATTTTAAGCTACAATGAAATTATTGGAAATGGAAAATTAACTACAAGTTTAGCCGGAAACTATAATGAAATGCAAATCACATCTGTAAATGCTTCCGACAGATTAAAAGGCAAAGAAGACATTTATCTGAGCCCAAGAGAACGGGCATTTATCTTAGCCTCAGCACCTAAAACAAAAATAAACTTAAGCTTGAATTATAAAATTTCAAAGTTCAATGCTAATTTACAATTGGTTAGATTTGACAAGCTTACATTAATCGGCTATAATGGGGCTGATGACTATCAGACTTATAATGCAAGAGTAACCACTGACTTGTCATTTGGGTATGATTTTTCGAAGAGTATTACATTGACATTGGGAAGCAAAAATTTATTCAACAGATACCCAACCCTACAAACAACAGCTGTTTCAGCTGGTAACACAGAATCCGGAGGAATTTTTGATCCTGTACAGATGGGTTTTGCAGGAAGACAGGTTTTTGCAAGATTTAATTTCAAATTTTAAAGAATAGAAAAAGGCTCCCGATAACTTCAGGAGCCTTCTTTATTTATTTATTTTATTTCTTTGATATTTTATACAATTTCCCACTATCTGTTACAGCATAAATATTTCCATCCATCCCATCGAGTACATCTCGGAATCTCTCTTTCTGGTCAGCCAGAAGACGTTCTTCGCCTACAACCTTATTGTTCTTCATTACAATTCGGTTGATATGTTCTCCGCTTAAGCATCCAATGATCAAATTCCCTTTCCATTCATCGATATTTCCCGTATAGAAAGTAACTCCACTTGGTGAAATCACAGGATCCCAATAGTAAACAGGCTGTTCAGTTCCTTCTTTTTGAGTAATTCCCTGTCCTACTTTTTCTCCAGAATATTCAATACCATAAGTAACATCTCCCCAACCATAATTTTTACCGGGTTGGATAAAATTAATCTCATCACCCCCTCTCGGTCCCATTTCAACATCCCAGAGATTTCCATTTGGGTCAATAGCCATTCCTTGAGGATTTCTTACTCCATAAGCATATATTTCGGGCTTATATCCTGCTTTTCCAATAAATGGATTTCCCGGAGCCGGTTTACCATCTTTTGTGATTTTAAGAATTTTACCTAAGTAATTATCTGTTTTCTGAGCATATATCCTTGTTTCTTTGTCTGATCTTTCACCAGTACTTACAAATAAGTTACCTTCTTTATCAAAGGCCAACCTACTTCCATAGTGCTTATCTCCATCATATGACGGCTCTGCTCGAAAAATAACCTTCACATCTGTTATAGTTTTGAGATCTCCGGAAAGTTTACCCTTTGCAACGGAAGTTAAGTTCCCTTTCCCAAAAGGTTCAGAAAAACTGAAATAGATCGTATTATTATTTTTAAAATCAGGATCAAGCGCTACATCCAACATTCCACCCTGACCTTTTGAATCTACTTTTGGAAATCCTTCAATTTTAGAAATTTGCTTTCCATCAGTAGAAACAACATTCATAAAACCTTTCTTATCTGTAATTAAAAATTTCCCATCGGGTAAATTTATGATGCCCCAAGGTCTGCCCAAATCTTTAGTTAAGACTTCTACTTTATAAGGTGTTGTGGTTTTTACAGCCTTAATTCTCGTTTGTCCTGCAAATGCAGGTTTATAATTAGAATTCGGCTTTTCTGTTTCAACGCCGCCGTCCTTTGAGACCTGCTGGGCATTTGCATTATTCTTTTTACATGCCGATAAAAGTAAGAAAAGACTGAAAGCGGGTACATAAAACTTATTGAATTTCATAGTATTGGGATTAGTGATTTAAAAAATGAATGGAAAAATAATGCCACAAAAATTTGCGTGTTCAAAATTTTATTCTACATTTGTAGAACAAACTATCAAAAAGTAGAACATGAAAGAAATAAAGTTAACAGATTCCGAAAAGGGGATTATGGAAATTCTTTGGGATAAACAAAAGGTTTTCATGAAAGATATTCTAGACCTTTACCCTGAACCAAAGCCGGCTTCCACAACAGTCGCAACCTTATTAAAAAGGATGCAGAATAAAGATCTTGTAGGCTATACATTATATGGAAATTCTCGTGAATACTATCCAAAAGTAGGTAAAGGAGAATATTTCAAGGAAGAAATGACTTCTATGATTGACCGTTTTTTCGACAGTTCGGTAACACAATTTGCATCATTTTTTACGTCTAATGCAAAATTATCTCAAAAACAGTTGATAGAACTCCGCGAAATAATTGATCAACAAATAAAAGATTAAAGATGTTTTACATTTTTCTCAAAATAATTTTATGCTCTTCGCTACTTATTACAATGTATTATTTTTTATTGGAAAAAGAAAAAATGTATCGTTTCAACAGATTTTTCTTACTTTTTTCATTACTGTTTTCATACTCGGTTCCTTTCATTTCAATTACAGTGGAAAATCCAATTTCAAAACAGAAATCACAACTCATTTTTGAAGAGGCAACCCAGCAAATACAATCACTCTCTGCAAAACAGGAAAGCTTTGACTGGGTGAACGCATTATGGATCATATATGGGATCATTGCTATTGCCCTCCTTGTAAAAGCCATCATTTCAATCCTGAAGATTAAAAATATTAAAGGAAAAAAAACAACTCACTTCAACTACAAAATAATATTAACAGAAAATAATCTGTCTCCTTTTACTTTTTCAAACACCATTTATCTTGGAAAAAACTACCTAGTCAATGATAAAATAGATCCACGAATATTTTTACACGAAAAAAGCCATTTGGATCAAAAGCATAGCTGGGATCTATTTTTAATCGAAATTATTAAAATCTTAACATGGTTTAATCCTGCTATTTATTTTTATAAAAAAGCAATCATTACCAATCATGAGTTTCTCGCTGATGAGACTGTTCTAGAAAATAATTTCAATGTTAGGGATTATCAGAATTTAATCCTTAATGAAATAATTGATTCTCAAAAGCTTGAATTTACTCATCCATTTAATTTTAACAATACCAAAAAACGATTTATTATGATGAACACTAAACAATCAAAATTTACCTGGCTGAAAAAAACAGCGGCGCTTCCCATATTAATAATAGCCTTTGGTCTTTTTGTGGAGAAAACATACGCCAGCAATTCTGTTTCAAATATAGATGACTCAAAAGAGCATGGAAAAATATCGTTGATAAATGCTCCACAAAAAACAGCTGACGAACAAGAAAGCACAACGAACAAAATAATTGCTTCGGATACCATTCGTCCAACAAAAAAAGGAGCAGCCAAGAAAGGGAAAATCAATCGAAATTCTGAAATGGCTCCACCACCACCTCCTCCAGTAGAGAAAACAAAAGGAAAGAAAGCGAATATGGCTGGAAACCCTGATGTTCCGCCGCCACCACCGCCAGCAAACAACTCTTTTGTTCAGGCAAAATTTCCGCAAGGAATTAATGAGCTAAGAAACAAAATTTCCAAGAACTTCAATGGAAGTCTTCTTAATGGAAATGAAGGGTATATACGATCCGACGTTTTTATCTCAATTAAAGAAGATGGCACAGTTGACAAGATAACAACAGATGGTAATAACAGGGTTTTTAATGATGAAGTTTACAGAACGGTAAAGTCTGCTACAGAAAACGTAAAATGGGAGCCAGCACTTGCTGATGGCAAACCAGCAGCAACTGTCTTCAGACTTCCAATAACGATGACTTTTGAATATGGTAAAAAATGATAATAATTGTAAGAGTCCGCTTTAGGACTCTTTTTTATTTCATAAATTTGATGTATGAATTTCAATCTTCACTCAGAATACAAACCAACCGGAGATCAGCCTCAAGCTATTGAAAAACTTACCGAAGGAATTGAAATCGGTGAGAAATATCAGACTTTACTAGGGGTTACAGGATCTGGAAAAACTTTTACAATAGCCAATGTTGTAAACAATGTTCAAAAGCCTACCCTGGTTTTAGCGCATAATAAAACTTTGGCAGCCCAGCTCTTCATGGAGTTTAAGGAGTTTTTCCCTGACAATGCTGTCGAGTATTTTGTAAGCTATTATGATTACTATCAGCCTGAAGCTTATATTGCAACCACGGGAACCTATATCGAAAAAGATTTGAGCATTAATGAAGAAGTGGAAAAATTACGTCTTTCTGCTACTGCAAGTTTGCTTTCGGGAAGAAGGGACGTATTAATCGTAGCTTCCGTTTCATGTATCTATGGTATCGGAAACCCATCTGAATTTCACAAATCCCTTATATCGATTGGAATTGGTGAGAAAGTGACAAGAACGGCACTTCTTCACTCTTTAGTAAGTGCACTCTATGCAAGAACTCTAAACGAATTTCAGAGGGGAACATTCAGGGTTAAAGGAGATGTAATCGATGTTTTCCCAGCATATGCAGATGATGGTGTCAGAATTCAGTTCTTTGGTGATGAGATTGAAAAGATCCAGAGTTTCGATCCTGTTACAGGAAATGTAACGTCTAATTTTGAGCAGATTCAAATCTACCCTGCTAACTTATTTGTTACCTCCAAGGAAACTTTAAATGGAGCAATCAGAAGTATTCAGGATGATATGGTAAAACAAGTGGATTTCTTTAGCTCCGTAGACAAGCCTTTGGAAGCAAAAAGACTACAGGAAAGAACAGAGCTGGATCTTGAAATGATAAAAGAATTGGGTTACTGTTCGGGAATCGAAAACTATTCAAGATATCTGGATGGAAGACTACCTGGTTCTCGACCTTTCTGTCTTATCGATTATTTTCCAAAAGATTTCCTGATGGTCATTGATGAAAGTCACGTAACTGTTCCTCAGGTTCATGCGATGTATGGCGGCGATAGAAGCAGAAAAGAAGCTCTTGTAGAATACGGCTTCAGACTTCCTGCTGCAATGGATAACAGACCATTAAAATTTGACGAATTTGAAACCATGCAGAATCAGGTCATCTATGTTTCGGCAACACCAGCCGATTATGAGTTGGAAAAAACCGGAGGATCCTATATTGAACAGATCATTCGTCCTACAGGACTTCTGGATCCTGTTATTGAAGTAAGACCATCATTAAATCAAATTGATGACCTGATGGAAGAGATCCATAAAAGATCTGCTGCAGATGAAAGAGTTTTAGTGACCACACTAACAAAAAAAATGGCTGAAGAGCTCACCAAATATTTTACAAAATTCGGAATAAGAACCAGATATATCCATTCAGATGTTGAAACACTGGAACGTATACAGATCATGCAGGATCTAAGGTTGGGAGTTTTCGATGTTTTGATCGGAGTCAACTTATTAAGAGAAGGATTGGATTTACCTGAAGTTTCGCTGGTTGCTATTTTAGATGCCGACAAAGAAGGAATGCTAAGAAGCAGAAGATCAATGATTCAGACGGTTGGACGTGCGGCTAGGAATATTAACGGCAAGGCTATCCTATATGCTGACAAGATGACAAAATCGATGCAAGCTACTATAGATGAAACAGAGTACCGCCGTGCAAAACAGATGCAGCATAATGAAGAAAATGGTTTGGTACCAACTGCTTTAAATAAAAAGATTTCAGAAAATCTAGTTGGAAGAAGTAAGGATTTCCCTGATTCAAAATATACCCAAAAGGAAATTATTCAGAAAGTTGCCGAAGCCAAAGCAAATTACGCTACTGAAGATATTGAGAAGATGATCGAGCAAAAGCAAAAAGAAATGGAAGCGGCAGCAAAAAACCTTGATTTTATAAAAGCGGCAAAGCTTCGTGATGAAATTGCAGGTCTGAAAAACTAAGCAGAACAACAATGGAAACAATCATCATTATTTGCGGGATTTACTCTTTAATACTTGGTGTGTTTCACTTATTCTTTTGGAAGTTTTTTAATTGGAAAAAAGACCTGGAAAAGCTTTCTCAAGTCAACAGAGGAGTTATGCAAATCTTAAACATCCAGATAATTTTTGTCTTCTTCACCACTGGTTTAATATGTCTCTTTTTTAATCATGAAATAACAGGTACAAATTTCGGTAAATACTTTCTATTAGCTAATTCTGGATTTTGGGCATTAAGAATAGTTAACCAGTTTATTTTTTTAAGAATTAATGATTACAGAATTCATTTATTAACGTTTGCGTTTTTTATCGGATCTATACTTTTTCTTGTTCCTGTAATGTATTCAGTTAATAAATAAAAAAATTGGAAATACAAAAAAGTGACACCGACTCTTTTATTTAATTCCATTTTATTTACACATTAAATACTTTAAGGAACTATACATGTAATACACTACTAATAAATAAAAAGAGACAGGCAATAGCTTGTCTCTTTTTATTATCAATGTTCTCTTTTTAGAGATATTATAAATTTACTTTAGAGGAGTAGGAAATCATTCAAATAAATCTCAATGTGTAAATTCTTTAATTACTTCTTTTAAATCAGGATACTGTTCAAGTAATACGCTTCTTTCTGCTAGTTCGAAATCTAAAAAATCAAACCCAGGAGCAACGGTACAACTAACTAATGAATAACCTTTCCCATTTGAAATTTTTGCAGCAAACCACAAATTGGCTTCAATTCTTACTTGCGGTATCTGTCCGTTTTCTATAGAATTCCCCAAAATTACGGTATGTAGGTTCCCATCTTTTATAAAAACAATTTCCAAAGGCTCTCCTTGATGGAAAAACCATAATTCATCAGATTTAATTCGATGAAAAGAAGATTTGTTTTCATTTTCCAACAAATAATAAATAGCAGTACTTATGTTTCTTACATTCCCATCTTCTAAGGTTAATGTCTGCTCACATCTGTACGTTTCTTTATAATAGCCTCCTTCAGGATGTGGCTCCAATTTTAAAATATCAACGAGCTTTTGAGAATCCATCTGTTTATATTAAAATTTATAAGTCTTGGTTTTTATTTTTTCATAATTTACTGTTCCCCCGCGAAGTGGCGTCAACAGATCCATCAAGCCATTCAGCTTTATTTCATAAATGGTTGAAAGCTGCATTCCAAGTTTTCCTTTCGGCATTCCCTGTCGTTGAAACCATTCGAGATAACTAATTGGCAAATCAGCCAGTACAGTTCCTTCATGTTTTCCAAACGGCATTTTAGCAACACATATTTCTTTCAATATTTCTGGGTTTATTCCTTCCACAACTTATACTATTAAATCAACTTTATTATCTAAATCATTGTCCTTATCTGGCAACTCCAGTTCAGGATGTGCCTCATCATCTGAAAATTCGTTTCTATACACCTGAATGAGTAGAAGAGTAAGAGAGATCAGAATAGGCCCGAAAATCAGCCCCATAAAGCCAAACAAATTCATTCCCATAATAATTCCAAATACTGTATTAAGGGGATGAATATCTTCCAGTTTCTTCAAAAGTGTAAAACGCAGCAAATTATCCGTCAGTCCCACGACCACCAAACAGTAGACAGCAAGACCAAGTCCCGGTCCTGTATCACCCACAGCAATCATATAAATACAAACCGGAATATACACAATGGCTGCCCCAACAACCGGGATCATGGAACCAGCAGCTGTTAATGCAAAAAGTAATACAGGACTGGGTGCACCAAAGATAAAGTACCCTATAAGTGCCACAATCCCCTGGCCAATAGCAACCACAGGAATTCCTATGGCATTTGCCATAATCAGCTTTCTCATTTTATCGCCGATCAGAGAGACATTAGCTCTCTTTAAGGGAGCAGATGATGTCAATATTTTTTCAAAAAGTCTTGGTTTTTCTAAAAGAAAGTAAAGAATAAAATACATTGACATGATCACGGTAAGCGTATTAAAGGTTCCACTAAGAGCAACCGAAGAGATTTTTCCTACTGAACCTTTTACCTTATCCATATTTTCCTTACTCAATATATCAAACCCAAACTTTGTATCGATATAAGTATGTATTTTCTCAAGAAATACATTAAACTTGGTCATATAAGCCTGTGCATTCCCTAGTTTATCAATCAATAGATCAGCTATAAAATAGATCGGCAGAATAAGAATGATCAAACTGGCAAGCATTAACACCAGTGATGAAAGCCATGGTTTCCATTTTTTCACCTCCTGCAAATAAAAGTTATACTTGCGACATACAACATAGATCGTAAGTGCCCCCAAAACCGAAGGTATAAAAAGGGCGAGGTTAAAACAAATCAGCCCCGTCAACACTAATATAATAGCAAGCAAGAAAACCTGCTTTATTGCCACCCCGCTTATTTGTTTCTCTTTATTTATCATAATTTACTTTAACAATATTTGTCTTGGTTTCCCCAGAAAAGCACAATATGCAGAATACATTACAACCATAATAAACGGAGCTGTAATAATAACCCCTATGAAGCAAAGTACAATACCTGCAAAAGATATTAACAGTCCAACCACGGTTGTTCCAAGAAAAACACCATAATTTTCTTTTGCAATATTGAAAGATTTTCCCAAAGCTTCTGTTGCTGAAGCATTTTCAAATAATAAAATTGGATAACCCAACAACAACAAGGGATAAACAAAAAAGAACGGGATAAAACAAATGGATAGAGCCACACTGGATATAACTCCCGAGATCAGACTGTAAATCAATATATTCACAAAATTCTGACGGTATCCGATAAATAAGTCAGCAAATTCAATAGGATTTTTAGTGTTATATTTATTCACAATAAATATTAATCCGACATACAAAGGAGCAAGGAGAATACCCAGCAATCCTGATAAGGTAAGGTACAACGGAAATCCCGGTGCATTCCAATAGCTAAATCCAGAGAAATCATCACCAGCATCTCTCATTTCTTCCATCATAGAGGCAGAATTGAATCCTGTTACCGTTTGAATTATAAATCCACCGATGATATACACTATCATTGCGACAATAGCATAAAGAAAAACTCCTTTATACATTTCGAAGGCATGCGAAATAATTGAGCCCGTATCTCTATTAGGTACGGAGCCTTGCTGATCAAATTCGTCGAATCCAGACATGGTTTAATTTTTTAATGTTTTACCAAATTTAATTTTTTTTGATAAAAAAAGCATTAAACAAAGCCAAAATTTAATTTTTTTCTGAAAAAACGGTCTTATACAATGAATATATTATAGCATTCCAAAAAGGAAAAGTGAAGAGTCCACCCACTAGAAACAATGCGAATCCAACATATTTAAATATAAATGCAACAATAACGCAAACCATTATTTCTACAAAATACATTTTCAAAGCCTTAAAGTTTAAAGTAATGGCTTCAAAAATTCTTTTATCGGTAAAAAACATCAGTGGAGCAACAAATAGAGTAACCATAACCCATACAATTCCAAGAATAATCGTTTGTGCCGACAGCAGGTAAACGAAAAACCAAAATAAAAAGTAACTGATGTACTTAAAGAAATTAGATCCATTATAACCCGCAAACAAATCACCCAAAACTATTTTCTCCTTAAGATCAATTTTTCTGAATATTTGGAAAAGCCCGAGATTTAAAGGATAAAGAAAAACAATAACCCCTAAAAGGCAATAACTGAAATTCTTGTAATTTTCAGTGGCACTTATAACAGCTGCTTTCTCCATATAAGCCTTGGTTCCTAAACGAAAAGCTTCAGCCAATTCTTGATTTTGCTCCCAGATCCCAAATCGTGAGGCGAAAAAAAACATTCCTGTAAAAAATATCGCAAAGTAAATAATGGAAAACATCAATTGAAAAATTAAAGTTTTATTCCAATAGAAAAATGCCTGCTTCAGTATAAAATCAATTCCCGGTTTCTGTGGATATTTGTTCTGCATGTAAAATATTTTGTGCAAAAGTAAACATCAATAAGTACTTTTGTCGAATGTTTTCAGTGAATCATCAAAAATTTATGGAAATGGACGAGCTTTCTCTTCAGAAAACTCCCTTTTTCTTTATCATCGACTTCCTAAGTGAGAAGGTTGAAATCTATCTGGAGAATGAGATTGAAAAATCAGGCTTATTAATTGATTTTCAGTCAATTTCAACATCTAATAACAAGGAAGAATTACACAAAGAAATAATATGGAAATCATATCCTGAATCATTAGAAAGTTTTAAAAATGGATTTGATGAGGTTCAGAAAAATATTCGTCTTGGAAACTCTTATTTAGTTAATTATACACGAAAAACTAAAATAGAAACAAATTTATCCTTGAAAGAAATATTTCTTCACTCCGATGCGAAATATAAAGTTTTTTATAAAGATTTTTTCGTATTTTTTTCTCCTGAAACTTTTGTAAAGATCATTAATGGTAAAATTTATACTTACCCAATGAAGGGAACTATTGATGCTGCAGTAGAAAATGCAAAAGAAGTTCTGAAAAACGATAAGAAAGAAAAAGCTGAACATTACACGGTAGTCGATCTGCTTAGGAATGATCTCAGTATGGTAGCAGATGATGTGAAAGTTGATCAGTTTCAACATATTGATCTTATTAGAACACAACAAAAGGATCTCTACGCGATGAGCTCAGAAATTACAGGAAATTTAAAGCCTGAATTTTCAGGGAAGGTTGGAAGTATTATGAAAAAATTACTTCCTGCAGGTTCTATTTTAGGAGCACCTAAACCAAAGACCTTGGAGATCATTCAAAAGGCTGAAGGCTATAAAAGGGGCTATTATACAGGAGTTTGCGGTTGGTTTGATGGCGAAAATGTCGACAGTTGTGTAATGATCCGTTTCATTGAGAAAGAAAATGGCACTCTGTATTTTAAGAGTGGTGGAGGGATAACCCATATGAGCAAGTTAGAAGACGAATATCAGGAAATGAAAAATAAAATTTATGTTCCAATTTATTGAAAGTATTAAAGTAGAAGACCAGGAAGTTTTTCTTTTAGATTTCCACCAAAAGCGTGTAAATCAAACATTTGCCCATTTTGGTAAGGAAGGCTCTATTGATCTGTCAAAAATCTTCAAAAACCTTGATCATGACGAAGACGGTCTTTTCAAACTAAGAGTGGCTTATGACCTGGATAAAAAGGTTAGAACACAGATGATACCTTACGCTATTCCGGAAATACAGGATTTTCAGTTGGTGGAAAATAATACTTTTGATTATTCCTTCAAATTTGAAGACCGAAAGGAGTTAGAAAAAATGAAAATGAAATCTAAAGCTGAAGAAATTATTATTGTTAAAAACAATCATATAACCGACACTTCATTTTCCAATCTTTTATTTATGAAAGGTAAAGAATGGTTTACTCCCACAACTTATCTTTTGAATGGTGTTCAAAGACAAAACCTTTTAAAGAAAAAGAAAATAAAAGAAATGGAAATCACCTTACAAAACATTAAACAATTTTCACACTTCCAATTGATTAATGCTTTGAATGATTTCGATGATATGTTTATTTATCCTATCGACAGGATCAATAATTTGCCTGGTAATGAAGAATATCTGGATATTTAGTTTTCTGCCATAAATTCAAAATAACCCTTTAATACATCTGCACTATTTGTACCGTGAGTATTGATTTCCAATATTTTAGGCTGAGTATCCGGTTTAAAGAAATTATCTAATACCCTATCTAAAGTTCTGTCATCCTCTACTTTTGTATATGCGAAACCAAAGTGTTTTGCTAAATATTCAGCGTTCTTATGGTGCTTTGTTGCAATGAACTCATCTAAAGTATTTGGGTTGGCATTTCCAGGTCCAGGAATAATTTTAAAAATATTTCCTTCCCCATTATTAAAAATGATAATCCTTACAAACGGAGGGATATATTGATTCCAAAGACCATTGATATCATAGAAAAAACTTAAATCTCCTGTAATCAACAAGGTAGGATTAGAACTCTTGATCGCAAACCCCATTGCCGTAGAGGTACAGCCGTCAATTCCACTGGTTCCTCTGTTGCAGTACATTCTTCTTTTACCAAAATCAAATAGTTGTGCATATCTGATTGCAGAACTGTTACTGAAATGAATGTTATAATTTTCCGGTACTGTTTGCGAAGCTTTATTAAAGAAATAGAAATCAGAAAACTCAGCCAGATTCAAAAACTTTTCGTGTTTCGCATCTTTCTTATCTCTGAGGACATCCCAAAGGTTGAAATATGGTCTTGGCTCAAGATTGATAAATTTTAATAATTTTGAAAAGAAAATTTCTGGTTTTATTTCAATTTTTTCTGTTAAAGAAAAATAGGTATCCGGTTGCCAGACCTCGTCCAGATGCCAATGTTGTTTTGGGCGGGCTTTTCTTAAAAACTGTTTTACTTTCTTAGAAACTACATTCTGCCCAACGGTAATTAATAAATCCGGAGCATATTTTTTATAGTCTTCTTCAGTGAAGTTAAAAATATAACGATCTATGAAACGGAAAAATTTTTCATGATACACATTGGAGTTCGCCTCACTTAGCACTACAGCTGAGTGATTTTTAACCAACTGTGACAATTGATTTTCCAATTCCGGACTGTAATCTTTTGTTCCAACCAAGATCATAATACGCTGAGAAGTATTCCAATCTGCAACAAGGTTGGAAGGAATCTCGTATTCTTTCTTTTTAATGGTTTTTTCAACTGTAGGAAAAGTTGGCAGTTCTGAAACCAATTCATACAGGGGCTCTTCCAGGGGAATATTAATATGTACCGGACCTTGTTTTTCAAAACAAAGTTCAATCGCTTTTTTAATCGTCTCAAAATTGATATCCTCAGCATTTTCCTCTTTATCTTCTAAAAGCTGAAAATCTCCATAAGAATGTTGATGAAAAACATTATTCTGTCGTATGGTCTGTCCGTCAAAAATATCAACGAAATCTATTGGTCTGTCGGCAGTTAACACTAAAAGAGGGACATTTTGATAAAATGCTTCTGTTACAGCAGGATAATAGTTAACCGTTGCAGAACCACTGGTACAAGTAATTGCAACAGGTTTCTTTTCACTTTTAGCCATTCCCAGAGCAACGAAAGCGGCACTTCTTTCATCTACAATACTAAAACAGTTAAAATGATCTATTTCTGAAAAATGAATCGCAATGGGAGCATTTCTCGATCCTGGAGAAATGACAACATCTGAAATTCCGTACTGCTGGAGAAGGTTTGCTAGTATCTGAATACTTCTCTTAGAAGAATATTTTTTCATATGACAAATGTAGTTCATAAATACTAAATTGTAAAATCATTTAATCTAAAAAAGACGTAATTTAGCACCCACGTTAAATTTCTAAAAATGGACAAAATACCTAGTGTAGACCTGCGTGATTTCCTTTCGGACAACCCGGAACGCAAACAGAAATTTGTAAATGAAATCGGAAAAGCTTACGAAGAAATTGGTTTTGTTGCCTTAAAGGGCCACTTTCTTGATGATCAATTAGTAGGTGATCTTTATGGTGAGGTGAAAAACTTTTTTGAACTTCCTACGGAAACGAAACAGAAGTATGAAATTCCCGGAATTGGAGGACAAAGAGGTTATGTAGGATTCGGTAAAGAAACTGCAAAAGGCTTTAAAAAAGGAGACTTAAAAGAATTTTGGCATTTCGGACAGTATGTTTCGGATGACTCAAAATACAAGACAGAGTATCCTGACAATGTTATTGTTGACGAACTTCCCAAATTCAACACAGTAGGTAAAGAAACTTACCAGATGTTGGAAAAAACAGGCAAATATGTATTAAGAGCCTTAGCATTGTACTTGGGTCTGGATGAGTTTTATTTTGATGATAAAATAGCTGAAGGAAACTCTATTTTAAGACCAATTCATTACCCTCCAATTACTCAGGAACCGGATGACGCGGTAAGAGCTGCTGCTCATGGAGACATTAATTTGATTACACTTCTAATGGGATCCCAAGGAAAAGGACTTCAGGTGCAGAATCATAAAGGAGAATGGATTGATGCTATTGCTGAACCTGATGAGTTGATGATCAACGTTGGTGATATGCTTTCAAGACATACGAACAACAAATTGAAATCTACCATTCACAGAGTGGTAAATCCACCAAGAGAATTATGGGGTACTTCAAGATATTCAATTCCTTTCTTTATGCATCCTGTAAGCGGAATGTCTCTTAACTGTCTTGAAAATTGTATTGATGAAAATAATCCAAAATTATATGAAGATACGACTGCAGGAGAATTTTTGCATGAAAGGCTTATTGAGTTAGGATTGATTAAAAAATAATTTCAAAAATTTTGTTTTTCATTTCATATTTTAATTATATATTTACTTCTGTATCAAATTTTTAATTAAAACAGTATGAAAAACTTAAAAAAACTAACTAACGGTCAATTAAAGACTATTTCAGGAGCAGGAATCATCAAACCAGTAGAAGACTTTTGTATGTACTACTGCAATGGTGTTGTCATTTGTGCAACATGCAGTAATGACTTCAAATGTCCGGATGATTCTATGTAGAAAATATTAATGCTCTACAACATTATAAGAAACCGTTCCACTTTTGGAGCGGTTTCTGTTTTTTAATTAATCTTAAAACAATATAGTTCCGTAAAAGAGATTAATACTTCACTTTGATTAAATAATTCAAAACAGGTTGACTTAATATTATTTTGACTACCTTTAGTTTGTTATCAAATTTTAATTAAAACTATATGAAAAACTTAAAAAAACTATCAAAAACAGAATTAAAAACGATGTCTGGAGGAATAAGTTATCCTTTTCCCGGAGACTGTGTTTATGTGTGTAGTGATGGAATTACCTATCGTGCATTGTGTCGGTTAGAATTTATTTGTCCCGATGGTGAGCAACCCATTATTTATTAAAACAATCTGTTCTTTATAACAAAACCATTTTCAAAAGAATGGTTTTATTTTTCTCTATAAGTATTTGCTAAGACATTTATTTGCGAATTAAATAAACTCCTATCTATAAAACAGAAATCAATCAAACAATCTTAACTGCTGCTCTTTTGTCCCAGTAAAATTTTTTGTTGTGAGTTTTGGAAATTCTCTTCCTTCGAAAAACTTTTTTCTACCAATTTTAAAGGTATTATGAATCATTTCTGCAATATTCCCTTCTCCTTTATAACGATCAAAATATCTTTTTTCACCAAGCTTTCCACCACGCATCGAGCGAATAAGGTTCAACACTTTTTGTGCTCTGTCTGGAAAATGAGTTTCTATCCATTTTACAAATATGGGCTCTACAGCATCATTCAGTCTTACCAATGTATAACCAAAGCTCAAAGCACCAGCATCTGAAATTGCCTTCAAAATACCCAAAGACTCATCACTTGTCAGCCCAGGAATTACGGGTGCAACCATAATGTGGACAGGAATTTTATTTTCGGACAAAATTTCCACTGCTTTCAGTTTATTTGTGGCAGAGCTGGTTCTGGGTTCCATTTTTCTTCGAAGCTCTTCATTCATCGTAGGAATGCTCAGGGAAACAGATACAAGGTTCTGTTCTGCCATAGGTTTTAATAGATCTAAATCTCTTAAAACCAAAGCATTCTTTGTTAATATATTAACAGGATGTCTATACTCAAGACACACTTGCAGTAGCTTGCGTGTGATTTCAAACTGCCTTTCAGCAGGTTGATAACAATCTGTATTTCCAGAAAGTAAAATAGGTTCCGGTTTATATCCTCTTTTCTGAAAAAATTTCTCTAATAATTCAGGTGCATTTTTTTTCACCATGATCTTTCTTTCAAAATCAATCCCTGCACTATAGCCCCAATATTCATGTGTTGGCCGTGCAAAACAATAAGAACACCCATGCTCACACCCCTGATAAGGGTTCATAGAATACTCCATTGGAAGGTCATCACTTTTCACCTGATTCACAATGGTTTTTGGAAAAACTTCTGTGAAGGATGTTTTTACAGTTTCGAAATCTTCATCCTCAGGTTCAAAGGTATATCTGTCGAAACGATTATTTACGTTTCGTTGTGCACCCTGCCCTTTTATGATATTTTCGTTCTGCATTCTGATGTAAAATTATAGGGGTTTGATCAAAAAATAATTAGTTTTAACACTAAAGTTTTCCACAAAAAAATCCAACACTGTTGAAAGTGTTGGATTTAAAACATAATCTGATATATTGTTTTACTACTTCAGTGCATAAAATTCGACACCATGATACTCTTCATCAAGATCTTTTCCATCAAAGTGTCTGTGATAATCTGAATAATAATCACTATATTTTTTATCTTTTTTACTTAAAATCTTTTTTATTCCTAAGAAACTTAATACTGCCAAAAGACCAACTCCTCCTGCCAATAAAACTCCAATTTCCTTTTTCATATTGTACTCGATTTATTACTCTCTGTATTGCAAAAAATGTACCTTTTCTGTTTTCCTTAATTATAAATTTTGTTAACATTAGAAAAATAATTCTTGTGAAGAATATTTCGTTTACTTAGGAATTTCATTAAAATAATGGTTTAATTATTGTACTAAACAGGAAAAAGTATTATTATGGAAAATTCAGAAAACCTCGATAGAATGACCACATTAAGCCAGGTAATGAAGACCTTATCAGAAAGGGGAATACAAAGAGAATTCAGATTAGATGAAACTGGCGAAATGAAGTTCGAAAACTCGGACAAACCCTATAAACCTTCAGATTTAACGATCTTAAAAACATACCGTTTCGAGGGAGAAAGCGATCCTGATGATAATGCAGTTCTGTATGTACTAAAAGACACTGCCGGAAATATTGGAATGATGATCGATTCTTATGGTGCAGATAGTAATTACCCTGGTGAAAAATTTGATGAATTCTTAAGAGATATTCCGGTTCAGGAAAGCGACGAATTCAATTTTTAAACATATATATACAAACCCGAAGCTATTCAGTTCCGGGTTTCTCTTTTTTCTTGAAAATATTTTTCAGAAACCCCTTCTTTTTTTCCTGTTCTCCGGGCTGTCCGGGTTTCTCCTCTGTATTTTTATTGTTAGTTTTGATTGCTTTTATATCAATATCTTTAATTGTATTCTTAACATCTTTAACAGTAGAAACCGTATTTTTCACAGCGTTCTTCGCCTTATCAACATTAATTCCTATTAAAGTCTTCTTAAGACCTTCCTCCACGCCTTTCCAGAATAAATTAAAGAAAGATTTTGTAGGATCTCTTTCGACATTCTCTACAGTAACAGATTCTGGAAACTTACCTGAATCTGATTTTATAACCAAATTAGCAATAGCTGTTATAAAGTTTTTCTTTTCTTTATTGTTCTTATCTAAAATAGCAATTTTCAGATCTTTATGTCTCAGATTAAAGGTTCCATTTAAACCTTTAGGATTTCCTTTGAAGTTAAAAACCATTTCCTGAATAGTTCCTTTCGCTGTTATATGAAGATAAGGCCTTATAAATGGATTGATTCCCTCTGCTGGAAGGTTGATTGCTTTACCCGAAATAGCAAACACGTCATTATGATTGGCAACATCAAAATTCCAATCTACAGCAAAAGGAGCCAGATTCATAAATGAACAGTCAATTTTTATTTTTACCTGAGTAGGCTTTCCTTTAAGCTTTGCGGAATTAAGGTTTTTCACATTCATATTAAAATTACTGAACGTCAACTTTCCAGGACCTGCACTTTCAGGAGTATCTTCTTCATATACTAGAATAGAATTCTTCAAATCCAGATTACTAACATACAGTGGAATTTTTATGGAACGAAGCAATCTTGAATATAGAGGTTTTTCTTTCGGATCATCTTTAGGAATCTTACTTCTGAAAATATTTGCATCAGCGGACTGGATGATTACATTAGATGCATTAATAAATTTATTATTAGAGAACAGATCCCAATTGCCTTCTGCCGTAACCTGTCCTGCTTTCAAATCATACAAATCCCTCTCAACCGGTATCATTTTGATAAATTGAGCCCTTGAAACCAAAGGTTTCATTGCGAAATTATTAACCTGAATTTTATTCTTATTTACTTTAAGAAGACCCACGCTCATATTATAAAACTTTGTTTTGTAGGCGAAGTTCTTCGTTGTAAGTATATAATCTTTTACACTAACAGCAAGTCCTGAGTTATCCGCTTTTGGTTTGAGCTCTATATTATTTATTGTTGCATTGAGGTCATTAAAAGTTAAAGGCTGATCTTCCTTATCATAAATAATATTTGAGTTTTTTATGATGACCTTTCTTATTACCAATGGAAATTGAATTCCTTTCAATTCAGTTTTCTTTTTTTGAGCTACTTCACGCGCTTTAATTGTACCATGTACCCCATCTACAAGAACATCTTTAACATCAAGATTGAGCTTTTTATCAATAAATTCCCATTTATTAATATTAAATGCAATATGGTTGGCTTTAAAATCCATTGATGTTTTTGAGTCCGTGGGTAAAGCTGAAATATTTCTCAATTCTCCGCTTTTAGGATTTAAAGCTAAGCTTTCAACATTAATGTTTTGTTTGCCTGTGTAATGAATATTTTTCCCTGAAAAATTAAAGTCTTTATAATTTATAGGAATCATATTTTCAGCAGATTCCTTATTGAACAGGAGTTTATTAATTTTGAGATTTAAACTTTGAGCAACTAAAAGTTTATTTCCATCAGGTTTAATAATTTGAACAGTACCATTGCTTAATTTAATATCATCCAAATTAACTTCAAAAGCCACCGGTTTATCAGATTTCTTTACAACAGCATTTGTCGTGTACACTAAAAGTGTGGGATTCTGAAGATTTGCATTACTAAGAGAGATTTTATCCTTCTTTAAAATGACATCTTTAAATTCCATTTTCTGGATATCAAATTTGAAGAGTTTATTTTTTTTAGGATAAAACCTTTTAAACTCATCAAAGGTTAACAAAGGAATAAGTTTAAAATTCTCTATCAACATCTCCCCGTTCGTGGTCGTTATTTTACTAATTTTTAAAGCATAAATATTACCTGGTCGAAAGAAAAAATCTCTCCCCTTAATATCATATTTATCAAAAACTACTGGTAATTTATCTTCTACTGACTCCTCCGTCATTTGCAGATTTTCTACAAATAGATTGAATTGTTTTACTCCTAAAAATTTTTGCTTCGTGTACTTGAAAATATTAATATTCCCATTATTGATTCTGATATTCTCAAATAATACAGGATTGTTCTTTTTTCCTGTCTTTTTATCTATCGGTTTCGCTAAAGTAATATTGAGATTGGGACTTGCCAGTAATAGATCTTTAGAACTGATATTCTTTTTAAAAACAGCATTATAAATACCCAAACGACTAATTTGCAGGGTATCTATTGTACCCTGAAGACCAATAACATCTATATTCTTCGGATTTTTGCTATTTACGGTAATTCCTGTTGCGAGAATATTTCCACTTCCCAAGTCTATATCCAACTTTTTATAAGATACTTTATAATCCGTATTGTTTTTAATATACTTGGGAAGCTGGGTCTTCAGCCAAAAATTTAGCCCAAAGTTGGCCAGTAAGAAAATTACTGCCAAGATACCGAGACCAATCAATAACTTCTTAACCCATTTTTTCATGTTTGTGTTTTGAAATAATTATATCTAAATATAATATTAATTTTTTACAGTCAATTCAATCACATATCCTTCATGTCCTCTTACATTTATAAAATTGCCGCCTTGAAAACTTAAATACTGCCCCTTTATTCCTGTTAATTTCCCTGTAAACTCAGGTTTCTTATCTAATGTAAAAGAGGTTACTTTTTCAGGTTTGTCAAAAGGATAATCGAATTTCCATAGATCTTCACCTTCACTATAGAATTTCTGAAAATCCTCTGGAAAATATTCTTTTATTTTTTGTTGAAAATCAGCAAGATCTATTTCTCCTTCAAAATCGTCCTGTAACATTTTCTTCCAATTTGTTTTATCTGGTAAATGCTCTTTTAATGCAACTTCTATCATTCCCGCTTCATAACGGTTCTCAGTTCTGGCAATAGGCAAAGCAAAGGTTGCTCCCTGATCGATCCATCTTGTCGGAATCTGAGTGTTTCTGGTCACACCCACTTTTACATCTCCAGTATAGGCTAAATACACGGTGTGAGGCTGAAGCTGAATTGCTTTTTCTATTTCCAAATCACGTTCACCAACACCTAAATGAGCTGTCGAGAGTTCCGGACGGATGATCGTATCACTGGCATAAGGACTTTCAAAAAAACAGTTCTTACAGAATCCCATTCTATAGATAGGCTTGTTTTCACCACAGTTGACACATTGAAATCCGGTATGTTTTATGGTTAGCTCTTTTCCAAACAACTCGTTCATATGAATTAAATCTCCAGAAAGATTAAGATAATATTGAATCGGCTGATCATCATAGCTCGTCATTTTTAAAATTTGCCCTTGAAACTGCATAAATTTATATTACTTTTTTAAGTAAATTTAATGATTATATTTTCAAGTTTTAAATTTTATATTTTTGTGATCATAAAAAAACACGAATGACGTATCTTGTAACTGGAGGGAGTGGATTTATAGGTTCTCATTTAATAGAACAACTGTTGAAAAATGGACATTCTGTCATAAACATAGACAGTTTCGATAATTTTTATAATTATCAGATAAAAATTGAAAATACTTTAGAATCTGTCGGCAAAGAGGTAAACTTTAATTTTTCTAATAAAGAAGAAGACGTTGAAAAATTAATTTCCATCACTAAATCAGGCAATTACACACTATATTTTCAAGACATTAGACAAAAAAACGGTCTGGAAGAGATATTTAAAAACAATAAAATTGATTTAGTGATTCATCTGGCAGCACTTGCGGGGGTACGTCCTTCCATTGAAAGGCCTCTGGAATACGAAGAAGTAAATGTAAAAGGAACAATGAATCTATGGGAACTCTGTAAAGAATTCAACATCAAAAAATTCATTTGTGCTTCTTCTTCAAGCGTTTATGGAAACAACGCAAAAACTCCTTTTGCTGAAACAGACAATGTAGACAATCCTATCTCACCTTATGCAGCAACTAAAAAATGTGGAGAAATTCTTGGACATGTTTATCATCATTTGTATGATATTGATATGATACAATTGAGATTCTTCACGGTATACGGACCAAGACAAAGACCTGATTTAGCGATACATAAATTCACAAAATTAATCTCTGAAGGGAAAGAAGTCCCTTGTTATGGAGATGGAAATACTGCCAGAGACTACACTTACGTTGATGACATTATTGATGGAATTCTAAAATCTATCATCTACTTGGAAAGCAATTCTCATATATATGAAATTATTAATTTGGGTGAAAGTGAAGTAATCACCCTCTCTGAAATGCTTTCGACTATTGAAAAGGCACTTGGAAGAACTGCTAACAAAAAAATACTGCCTATGCAACCTGGAGATGTAAAGAAAACCAATGCCGATATTACAAAGGCACAGACTTTAATTGGCTACAAACCAGCCACAGACTTCCAAAATGGCATAAAAAAATTTATGGAATGGTTTTTGAGAAAATGACATCAAGCAAGTTGCAGGTATAGTTACGCAAGGGAATAAAGCCTGTGATGAACAAAAGTTAATAAAAAGAATTGAAAATCAAGTATAAAAAAGTTTATTATATAACCTATTTTTATACTTTTGCAAAAAAAATAGAAAATTATGTACTGGACATTAGAACTAGCCTCATATTTAAGTGACGCACCCTGGCCAATGACAAAAGCAGAACTTATCGATTATGCAATCAGAACTGGTGCACCTATGGAAGTAGTAGAAAATCTTCAGGCTATCGAGGATGAAGGAGAAATTTATGATGCCATCGATGAGATCTGGAGTGACTATCCAACCGATGAGGATTACCTTTGGAACGAGGACGAATATTAAACCTTAAAAAGCTTTAAGCTATTTGTTTAAAGCTTTTTTAGATATATCATAGCACCATGAAGGTGTAATAATTAAAATGCTCAAGGCTAAAGTTTTGAGCCTAAATCAAAATTTTTATGAGTTTTTTAAATAAAGTTCTTAAAGGGTTTTTGGGAGACAAGAAAGCGCAGGACCTAAAAGAAGTAAAAAAAGTTGTAACAAAAATCAAGGCTGTTGAACCTAGCATTCAGCAATTGAGTGATGATGGTTTAAGGGAAAAAACTGCTGAATTTAAAGATAAAATTAAATCAGCAACGAGTACCATTACAGCGCAGGTAGAACAAATAAAGGAGCAGATAAAAAATTCAACTAATGTTGATGAAAAGGAAGCTCTTTTTGCAAAAATTGAATCTCTCAAAAAAGAATCTTACGAAATTGAAGAGAAAGTTTTAGGACAGGTTCTTCCTGAAGCTTTTGCATTGGTAAAGGAAACAGCCAGAAGATGGGCAGAGAATGGAGAGATCCGTGTAACTGCAACAGCTATGGATAGGGAACTTGCTGCAACTAAAGATTTTGTAGAAATTCAGGGAGACACAGCAGTTTGGAAAAGCTCTTGGGATGCAGCCGGAACTCCAGTAGTTTGGGATATGGTGCATTATGATGTTCAGTTTATTGGAGGGGTTATTCTTCACAGTGGTAAAATCACAGAGATGGCAACCGGTGAAGGTAAAACTTTAGTAGGAACATTACCTATTTATTTAAATGCTCTTTCAGAAAGAGGAGTTCACGTAGTTACAGTAAATGACTACCTTGCAAAAAGGGACTCGGCTTGGATGGGACCTCTTTATCAGTTCCACGGAATGTCTATCGATTGTATCGATAATCACCAACCGAATTCAGACGGAAGAAGAAAAGCATACAACTCATCTATCACTTACGGAACAAATAATGAATTTGGTTTCGATTACCTAAGAGATAACATGGTAACTTCACCTTCAGAACTTGTGCAGAGAGAATTAAACTTTGCTATCGTGGATGAGGTTGACTCTGTATTAGTAGATGATGCAAGAACACCACTGATTATTTCCGGACCTGTTCCTCAGGGAGACAGACAGGAATTTGATGTTCTAAAACCATCTATTGACAGAATCGTAGAAGTTCAGAAAAAAACAGTTTCTGTTATTTTTAACGAAGCTAAAAAATTAATAGCTGCAGGAAACACGAAAGAAGGAGGTTTTAAATTACTTCAGGCTTACAGAGGTCTTCCTAAAAACAGACAATTAATCAAATTTTTATCGGAAAGCGGGAACAGAGCATTGCTTCAGAAAGTTGAAGGTCAGTATATGCAGGACAACAACCGTGATATGCCGATCGTAGATAAAGATCTATATTTTGTAATTGAAGAGAAAAACAATCAGGTTGATTTGACAGACAAAGGTGTAGAATACATGTCTCAAGGAAACTCTGATAACAATTTCTTCGTTCTTCCGGATATCGGAACTGAAATTGCAGAACTGGAAGCTAAAAATTTATCTAAAGAAGAGGAATTTGAAGCTAAAGAAAAACTTTTCTCCGATTTCGCTGAAAAATCTGAGCGTGTTCATACCATGAGCCAATTATTAAAAGCCTATACATTATTTGAAAAAGATGATGAATATGTAGTAATTGATGGTGAGGTAAAAATCGTTGACGAACAGACTGGACGTATCATGGAGGGTCGTCGATATTCAGATGGTCTTCACCAGGCTATTGAAGCAAAGGAGAATGTAAAGATTGAGGCTGCAACTCAAACGTTTGCAACGGTAACGCTTCAAAACTATTTCCGTATGTACAATAAACTTGCGGGGATGACGGGTACTGCTGAAACTGAAGCTGGAGAACTTTGGGAAATCTACAAATTAGATGTTGTGGTAATTCCTACCAACCGTCCTATTTTAAGACATGACAGACAAGATTTAGTTTTCAAAACTAATAGAGAAAAATACAATGCCGTAATTGAGGAAATTGAAAAATTAACTGCAGCAAAAAGACCTGTTCTTGTAGGAACAACTTCTGTAGAAATCTCTCAATTGCTTTCAAAGGCACTTCAATTAAGAAAAATCCCACACCAGGTATTGAATGCCAAACTTCACAAGAAGGAAGCTGAAATCGTTGCAGGAGCAGGACAGCCGGGGGTTGTAACTATTGCAACCAATATGGCAGGTCGTGGTACGGATATCAAGCTTACTAAAGAAGTAAAAGAAGCAGGAGGCTTAGCTATTATCGGTACTGAAAGACACGATTCAAGACGTGTTGACAGGCAGCTTAGAGGTAGAGCAGGACGTCAGGGAGACCCTGGTAGTTCTCAGTTCTATGTTTCTCTTGAAGATAACCTGATGCGTTTATTCGGTTCCGAAAGAATCGCTAAAATGATGGACAGAATGGGTCATAAAGAAGGTGAAGTTATTCAGCATTCTATGATCAGTAAGTCTATTGAAAGAGCTCAGAAAAAAGTAGAAGAGAATAACTTCGGAATCAGAAAGAGACTTCTCGAGTATGATGACGTAATGAATAAGCAGCGTGATGTAATCTACAAAAGAAGAAAGAACGCTCTATTTGGAGATCACCTGAAGTATGATATTACAAATATGATCTTCGATGTATCTAGTTCTATTGCAGCAGGCGGAAAAGCTAACGGAAACTTTAAGGATTTTGAATTTGAGGTAATCAAATACTTTACAATGGCATCTCCGGTTTCTGAAACTGACTTTGGTAATAAAACAGTTCAGGATCTTACCAATATTCTTTTTAAAGCTGCTCAGGAAGATTATCAAATGAAATTGAATTTATTGAAAGAAAAATCATTCCCTATTATTGAGAATGTATTTCAAAATCAAGGTTCAATGTTCAAAATGATCCAGGTTCCTTTCACTGATGGCCATAAAACATTGACCATTGTTACGGATCTTAAAGAAGCATATGAAAGCCAGTGTGATACTTTAATCAATGATTTTGAAAAGAACATCACATTATCGATTATCGATGATAACTGGAAACTTCACTTACGTGAAATGGATGATCTGAGAAGATCTTCACAAGGTGCTGTTTATGAGCAAAAAGATCCACTTGTTATTTATAAACAAGAATCTTTCCACCTGTTCAGTGAGATGGTAGATAAAATGAACAAAGAAATTATTTCATTCTTATACAAAGGAGAAATTCCAGCATAAGAAATAATAAAACTATAATAAAAGCCGCATCAAGAATACTTGATGCGGCTTTTTGTTATTCCATAAATATCTTTTACATGATAAATATCAACACTCTAATTTATTTAGAATAATTAAAAACAATATATTTGCAAAAAATTTGCTTTCATGAAGAATGTACTGATTGGTGTCTCTGTGTTGGGTTCTATGTTCACTTTTGCACAAGAAAAAGACTCGGCTAATGTAAAAAAGATTGATGAAGTTATTATGAACACTTACATCAAAAAGGACAGTGATTATTCCAACAAAATGTCCCTGAAAGCAATTGAAAATCCGCAGGTCTATTCAAGTATTGACAAAGCAATTTTAGAAAACCAGGTTATTTATACCGTTGATGCGGCATTTAGAAACATTCCGGGCTTACAAACGATGTGGACTGCTAATGGAAGAGCAGGTGATGGAGGAGCTTATGTTAATTTAAGAGGATTTGTATCTTCAAACTCTTTAAGAAATGGTGTTCTCGGATCAATAACAGGAACAATAGATGCCATTAACCTTGAAAAAGTAGAAGTTCTTAAAGGTCCATCCGGGACTTTATTTGGAAGTTTACTGACAAGTTACGGAGGTGTGATTAACAGGGTTACAAAAAAACCTTTTGACACATTTGGAGGTAATATCAGTCTATCTGGTGGAAATTATGACACCTACAGAGCATCAGTAGATATCAATACTCCACTTACGAAAGATAAAAAGTTATTATTCAGATTGAATTCTGCTTATACGAATGAAGGAACTTTCCAGACTGAAGGTTATAGAAGAAACTTAGCGATTGCTCCAAGTCTGAGCTACAACCCTACAGATCGATTGAACATCAATTTCGAAATGGAATTGTTCAATATGAAAAGTATGAGTGACCAGACTTTCTTCTTCTATTCTGGTAAATACTTACAGAAAGTCAACAATATTAAAGATCTTAATCTGGATTATAAAAATTCATATCTAGGAAAAGACCTCAACAATACAGGAAGGAGTATCAACTTTTTCGGACAGGTTAACTATAAAATCTCCAATACGATCAAGTCCTCTACCAATATCAGTACCTCTTCAAGTTATTCTGATGGATTTATGCCCTATCTGTATTTTATGGGAGATGATCCTACAAAAATGTACCGAAGTGATCAATCAACCAGAGACAGTAGAAAGAAAGCAATTAATTTCCAACAAAACTTTAACGGAGATTTCCGTATCGGTAATTTAAGAAACCGCGTTGTTTTAGGTTTTGATTATTTAAGAATTAATAATGATCAGAATTTCTTTGATGTCAACGGTTTTGATAAAGGACCTGATGGAAGTTCAATACCCGTTCCTTTACATCAGCCTGGTTTTGATTTTACAAACTTTAATGGCACTGCACTACAGGCTCAATACGATGCTATGGCAGGAAACGAAACTCCCTATCTGATAAAAAGTATACAAAACAATTATGCTGTTTACCTTTCTAACGTTTTGAATGTTACGGATAACCTAAGTGTTTTAATGGCCTTAAGAGTGGACCGTTTTTCAAATAAACCAGGCATAGTAGATCCTAAAACTTTAGAGACTGCTAAGGCCTTTAACCAAACCTTTTTCTCTCCAAAACTTGGAATTGTATATGAAGTAATAAAAGATAAAGTTTCCCTTTTTGGAAACTACCAGAACAGCTTCAAAAACCTTGATTATTACACGAATACAGAAGGCCAAATGACAACAGCCGTGCCAGAGCAGGCTAACCAAATGGAAGGAGGAATAAAGACCAGTTTATTCAACGGAAAAATTTCATCTACACTAAGTTACTATAATATCAAAGTAAAAGATGCTTTAAGAAGCACTCCAAATCCAAAATACAACAACGCACAAACACAAGATGGTACCATTGTAAGTAAAGGAGTTGAACTTGAGATCAATGCTTATTTAGTAAAAGGTTTTACAGCAATTGCCGGCTTCACCTATAACGACTCATCATATACAAAGGCTGACAAATCTGTTTTAAGCAGAAGACCCAATACTTCCGGATCTCCTTATCTAGTTAATTTATATGCAAGCTACCAATTTTTGGATGGCAATCTTAAAGGTTTAGGATTTGGTGTTGGTGGAAATTATGCAAGCAGCAATAAGATCGTAAATATGCTAGATCCTGACACAGGAACCAACAACGTATTTACGTTACCCTCTTACATCGTATTAAATGCCAATGCCTTTTATGATGCTAAAAAGTTCAGAATAGGAATAAAAGTAGACAACTTCACGAACCAACATTATTGGATCGGGTATACTACAGCTAACCCACAAAGACTGATCAACGCTTTAGGAAGCGTGACTTACAAGTTCTAATTAAATATTAACACACACTTAAGGATTCTATATACAATGAAAAAAGTAATTATTGGAGCAGCTTTATTATCTACAGTGATCGTATTTGCTCAGGAAAAAGACACCATTAAATCGAATGATATTGAAGAAGTTGTCGTTAGCGGGAAATATTATAAAAAATATGTAGAAAAAGAAGGTTCTTCTTCTATGCGTTTAGATGAAGCGCTTATTAAAATTCCTCAAAACATTTCTATTATTACAAATAGGGCTTTAGAAGATCAGCAGGTAACCACTTTAAGTGATGGTGTACTTAGAAATGTTGCTGGGGCACAAAGATTAGAGCACTGGGGAGACATGTATACCAGAGTTAACATGAGAGGTTCAAGAGCAGCAGCATTCATGAATGGTGTAAATGTTACTTCAAATTGGGGACCATTAAGTGAAGACATGAGTTTTGTTGATCATATTGAATTTATCAAAGGGCCTTCTGGTTTCTTAATGTCAAATGGTGAACCAAGTGGTATTTATAATATTGTCACAAAAAAGCCTACAGGTCAATCGCTAAACGGAACTGCAAGAGTAACTCTTGGAAGCTTTAATATGTATAGAGGAGAAGCGGATATCGACACTAAGATTACTGACAAAGTCGCTTTTAGATTGAACTTAATGGCTCAAAATAAAAACAGCTTTAGAGACTATGAGTTCAACGACAGATATATTATCAATCCTTCATTAAAAGTTAAACTTTCGGATAAAACCACCTTAACGGCTGAATACATCTATCAGAAAGCTAAAATGAGCGAAGTAGGTTCTGCTTATGTATTCTCATTTGAAGGCTATAAAGCAAAGCCAGTGGGATATACCGTTACTGACCCAAGTATTGATCCTACAAAAGTAGATAACAATACCGTAAATATTAATTTACAACATAAATTCAACGACAACTGGAAGTTAACTTCACAATTAACGTATGTAAATGAATATACAATGGGTAGCGATATCTGGCCAAGTAATTTTGAAGGAGGATATATGATTCGCCGGGTAAATTACTGGGAAGCTGATAACACAATGAAGTTCGGACAGGTATTCTTAAATGGCTCTGTAAAAACAGGTTCTGTTTCACACAAAATTTTAGCTGGCCTTGATTTAGGAAGCAAAAAATATATGGCTGACTGGTCTCAGGGATATAATTTAGATAAGTTTAATGCTAATGGAGATGCCTCTGATACTAATACAGTTGCCGATCATAATTATTGGTACAATACCAATACGGATAATTATGATATCAATGGAACAAACGCATATTCTGGTCCAAATAATACCGCGAATTACAAAGCCTTCAATAAAAGCACACCTCTTTCGACCAGAGCAGGTGCAGGAAGTACTATAGATCAAAATTATACCGGTTTATATTTACAGGATGAATTAGGATTCTTTAATGATGCTTTAAGACTTACCCTTGCAGCGCGATATACAAACGTAAAAGAAATAAATTACGGAACTAAGTCTGAAGCTAATAGAATTACACCTCGTATTGGATTAAGCTATTCAATCAACGAAACTATGGCTGCTTATGCTTTATATGATCAAACTTTCGTGCCGCAGGCTGGTTTATTTAGAGATGGAACAACGGCGACCCCATTAACTGGTAGTAATATCGAAATAGGACTTAAAAAAGACTGGTTTGCAGGAAAATGGAACACTACATTATCATTATATAACATTAATAAAAATAATGAAATTACAGGAGATCCTGACCAAACAAATAATCCTAATGGAAGATATTCAATTCTTCTTGGAAAGACAAGAGTACAAGGTGTAGAGTTTGACCTTAAAGGTGAAATCGTAAAAGGATTTAATGCAATCTTTAATTACGCCTTTACAGAAAATAAATTTACTGAGACCACAGCAAAAGCAAAAAAAGGAGATAAAGTGCCTGGATATGCAAAACATACAGCAAATGGTTGGTTAAACTATACCTTTACTGATGGCTTATTAGAAGGTTTTGGATTAAGTTTTGGTGGTACTTATCTAGCTGGTAGAAGTAGCTGGGATTGGGGTGCTACAAACTCTTTACAAATGGGAGATTATGTGAAATTTGATACTGGTGCTTCTTGGGAAAACAACAAGTTCAGAGTAGGATTGAATGTATTCAATGTATTTAACCGATACTTATATTCAGGTTCCCCTTATGCGAATTACTACTACTATCAAGCAGACGCTCCTAGAAACCTCAGAATATCAATAGGATACAAATTTTAAATACATAAAAATTAGCTGAGAATTCTCAGCTAATTTTTTACTATGCATAAGAAACATCACCATAAAAAGAAAAGACCACCCACAAAAAAATGGTCAGCCAAGCTACACTTGTGGTTTGGATTGTCTGTTGGTATGATTGTATTTATCGTTTCATTATCAGGAACGTTATATGTTTTTAAGGATGAGATTCAAAATGTTCTTCGGAAAGATGCTATTGAGCTCAAAAAAGAAACTATTACATCACAACCTTTATCTGTTGAACTTCTTCGTGAAAAAATAACCTTAGAACTTAATGAAAAATATCCTCTGAGTTCGATTGAAATCCCTTTGGATAAAAGTAAATCTTACGGTTTTTTATATTATAAAAAAAACAAAAAGGGCTGGAATTATTTTCAGGAAGTTCTTATCAACAAACAGGTTTATGCCAATCAATATACAGGGGAAATTTTAGCGATCTATGATGAGAAATATGATTTCTTTACGATTTTAAAATACATTCATTGGGGCCTTCTTCTAAAGGCCGACTGGGGAGCTTATGTGGTTGGAATACCTGTCGTTATTTTTATTATTATGTTGATCACAGGAATTATCCTATGGTGGCCACAAAATAAAAAAGCCAGAAAAGGACGTTTTTGGTTCAACTGGAAAAATGTAAAAACATGGAAACGTAAAAACTATGATCTCCATAATGTCCTGGGCTTTTACGCATCATTTATAGCTCTGTTATTAAGTGTTACAGGAATCTATTTCACTTATCCATACGTTAAAAATGTCTTTAATTTCACATTATCTGGTTCATTTGAGTTGCCAAAAGAAAAAGAGCTTAAATCTCCTGATTCTCTATTGGGAAAAAACATTTCGGTTTTTGATCTGGCTGCTCATGAAACAAGGAAATTATACCCCACATCTTCGAGCTTCAGATTTCCATTGAATGGAAAAAACAAAAAAGGAAAAGACTTGAAAAACATTCCTGTTACTGTCTATCAGAAAGACGGAAGGTTTAGTGAAAGGAACATATTGATCTTCGATAAATACTCAGGAAAACTATTGGCAAACAAACCTCATCAGAATTTAAGTACTGCTGAAAAATACTCCAATGCAAATTATGATATCCACACAGGATCTTATTTTGGATTGGTTGGTAAAATTATCTGGTTCATTGCCGGTCTAATTTGCACGTCATTACCGGTTACCGGATTCCTGGTATGGTGGGGAAAAAGAAAAAAACAAGGGAAAAAAATATAATGAAAAAAGCTATTTTATCAGTAGCGTGTCTAGGAACTGTAACAATTTTTGCTCAGGTTAAAGATACATTACAAACTAAGAATGTAGAAGAAGTCGTACTGACTGCCTCAAGAAAGAAAGAAAACATTAAAGAGGTACCCAGTTCTATTACCATCGTTGGCGAAAAACAAGTTCAGTCTCAATTAACGGTCAACTCGGATATTACAAGTATTCTTCAATATACCGTTCCGAGTTTGGGAACAAGTTCGGGACAAACTTCCAACTCAGGGCAAACCCTTAGGGGACGTCAGGTTTTGGTTCTTATCGATGGAATTCCTCAGTCTACACCATTAAGAAATGGAGCAAGAGATTTACGGTCAATTGATCCCTCAGTTATTGAAAGAATTGAGGTCATTAAAGGTGCTTCATCCATTTATGGAAACGGAGCTGATGGTGGTATCATTAACTATATAACCAAAAGAAGCAAATCAGATCAGAAGATTTCAGGTATTTCTCAGCTCGGTATTACAGGTCAGCCGTATGGAGGAACATTAGGATTCAGAGCAAGCCAGCTTTTATCTGGTAAAATCACTGACAAATTCGATTATGTAGCCTCTTTAGCCTACGAAAGAACGGGCTATATGAAAGATGCAGATGGTGTTACTTTAAGCCCAACATACAGCACCGCTAAAATGAACAATTACAATGGCATGTTGAAATTGGGTTATAATCTTAATCAAAATCAAAGAATCGAGGCCTCATACATTGGTTATGCTTCAAAATCTGATCTCAATTTAGGCTTAAAAACAGGAAAATATGGAGTAACACCTACCATTGGTGAAGGCAGAGGTTTAGGCCTGGAAACAACACCACAGGGAACTCCTAGAAACCATAATTATAAATTAAGTTACGACAATAAAAATCTCTTCACCGGAACGACATTAAATGTAAATTTCTATTATCAGGACTTTAGAACAGTATATGGATACAGTGATACATTCCTGAACGGAGGTCAGTCCAATGTTATTTCACAGAAAAAAGGTGCAAGAATAAATCTGGACACTCAATTATGGAATGCCCCCAATTCTCAGGGAGAAGTCATTTACGGAGTAGATATACTTAATGATAAGACTGTACAAAAGTTAGAAGATGGCCGTTATTGGACACCAGATATGAGTATGACCAATATTGCTCCTTTTGCATTAATTAAAATTGATCTGTTAAAAAAGATAACCATAAAGGGAGGACTTCGTTATGAAAATATAAAAGTAAAAGTTGGAGATTTCAATACCCTTTCATCGATCAAAAGCGATGGAACTTTCACGCAAAGTATTTTCGTAACTGGTGGAGATCTAAAATACAATGCTTTAGTAGGAAATATTGGAATCCGTTATAATATTGAAAACTATCTTAATTTATTTGGCAGCTTTTCTCAGGCCTACTCCATCAATGAGTTGGGAAGAATTTTAAGAACTTCTACACAGGGAACCATACAAAACCTTGAAACCAAACCTATCATTGTCAACAATTACGAATTCGGAGCAACCGGTCAGATCTCAAAATGGATCAATTATGAAATTACTTCATATGTGAGTACTTCAAAACTGGGAGCATCATTTGTTCAGAGCCCGGATAGAGCCCTAACAATTCAAAGATCTCCTGAAGTAGTATATGGTGTAGAAGGATTTTTACATTTTACACCTACAAAATGGATCAATTTCGGAGGTAGCTACAGTTGGATGGAAGGAATTACTTCCATAAAAAATGATGGAGATTATTCGGCAAAAATCAATAACAGCAGAATTTCAGCACCAAAGGTTTTAGCTTATGTTCAGGTAAGACCAACACAATCTCTTTCAATAGGCCTTGATATGTTGCATTCTTTTCAGCAGGATCGATTTGAGCCCAATTCAAAAACAGGATTGTATGCTTATGGAGAAGGAAAAGTTGCGGAATACACCGTATTCAACCTAAGATCCAGCTACGAAGTTAACAATAACTGGAAGGTTTCTTTAGGTGTTGAAAACCTTTTTAACAAGATGTATCAGCCTGCCATTGCATGGTGGTCAGCACGAGACAGTGAATTTATCAACTCACTAGGAATGAGAGGAACGTTCATGATTGAATATAAATTTTAATTAAACTAAATAAAAAGATAAACATATCTTTGTCAGACTTTCTATTACGATATGAAGAAAAAACATCACCATAAAAAGCCGGGATTCTTTAAAAAATGGTCAGCTAAACTGCATTTGTGGTTTGGTTTAGGTATTGGATTCTTAATTTTCATTATTTCTATTACCGGAGCATTATATGTTTTTAAAGATGAAATTGAAAACGTTACGAGAAAAGATGTTATTTACCATAATGAGCAAAATATTGATCAAAAACAAATTCTTCCTATCCGAGTTCTTGAAAGATCCGTTACACAGCAGGTAAAGGAAAAATATCCTGTTCATTGGGTGAATATTCCAATCGATAAAAAAATGTCATATGTTTTCTATTGGTACGAACACGATCCAAAAGCCTGGAATTATTTTGATGAATTTCCCGTTTATAAAGCGGCATATGTAAATCCTTACAATGGAAAAGTTTTGAGGACCTACGATGAAAAAAATGGGTTCTTTCAAATTGTAAAAATGATCCATTGGAGCTTTTTATTGAAGCAAGACTGGGGAACTTATGTGGTTGGAATTCCTGTTATTATATTCGTTATCATGTTGATCACCGGAATTGTGCTGTGGTGGCCTAAAAATAAAGCGGCAAGAAAACAGCGTTTTTCTTTCAAATGGAAAAATATTAAAAGCTGGAAAAGAAAGAACTATGACCTCCACAACGTGCTAGGTTTCTATGCCTCCATCTTTGCTCTGGTATTCTCTATTACAGGATTGTTTTATGCATTTTTTGTTGTTCAGGCAGCAATGTATGTGATCTTCTCAGGTGGAAATACTGTTTATCCGGATTTCTCTAATATCAAGACCAAGGCTCCTATAGAATTAAGAACAGAAGGCACTTTAGATAAAATAAGCAATACGGTTAAGCAAAAGTATCCTGATTCCTTTGGTTTTGCAATCGATCTTGGACATGAACATATGGACGACCATGAGCATCCTAATTTTGAAGTTTATGTAAAACACCTTTCGTATTCTTACCATAAAAGCAGCAGTTTGATTTTTGATGAAAATTCTGGTGAACTCCTTCACACTCACGATCCTAAAGACAAAAATTTTGGAGAAAAGACAGTGGGCGCGAATTATGATATTCACGTTGGATCTATTTTAGGGCTTCCTACGAAGATCATTGCCTTTATTGTAAGCCTCATATGTGCCTCATTACCAGTGACTGGATTCTTAGTTTGGTGGGGAAGAAGAAAAAAGAAAACACCAAAAACAGCTTAAAAACTTTTTTTAATAAATTCTTTGTTAATAATCCATTAATACAATCTTTTTTATAATTTTAACCCTTTAGAATTATAAAAATAGAAATGTCATTAATAGATTTATCAAAACATGTTGCCCTAGGAATTGACATAGGGGGAACCACTACAAAATTTGGAGTGGTCAACCACCGAGGTGAGGTTCTTGAAAAAGGAAACCTTAGAACGGACGAGTATGAGAAAGTTGAAGATTTTATCGATGCTTTATATGAGAAAGTTCACCCCTTAGTTGAAAAGTACGGCAATGAAAAGAACTTCGATGGAATTGGAGTTGGCGCTCCCAATGGGAACTATTATACAGGAACCATAGAGCAGGCACCCAACTTACCATGGAAAGGAGTAATTCCTTTTGGTGAATTGATGAAAAACAAATTCAATATGCCGTGTACTGTTACCAATGATGCTAATGCAGCAGCATTTGGTGAAATGCTTTTCGGAGCAGCACGCGGAATGAAGGATTTCATCATGATCACTTTAGGAACAGGAGTAGGAAGCGGAATTGTTGCGAGTGGAAAATTAATCTACGGACATGATGGTTTTGCTGGAGAACTGGGACACACTATTGTAAAACCAGGAGGAAGAAAACATTGGAGTACGGGTTCTGAAGGATGTTTAGAAGCGTATGCTTCTGCAACCGGAATTGCCATTACTGCTAAGAAAATGAGGGCTGAATTCCCTGAATCTATGCTTAGCCAGTACCCAGAGGAAGCTATTAATTCGAAAACAGTTCATGAATGTGCTTTAAAAGGAGATCCAATCGCGATTGAAGTCTTCAGATATACAGGGCAGAAATTAGGGGAAGCATTAGCTAACTTTGTGATGTTCTCTTCTCCGGAAGCTATTCTTTTATTTGGTGGCGTTATCAAGGCAGGAGATTTTATCTTAAAGCCTACAAAACTTCATATGGAAAGAAACCTTCTTCCGATCTTTAGAAATAAAGTAAAACTTGTTTTCAGTGAACTTGATGAAGCAGATGCTGCTATTTTAGGAGCAAGTGCTTTGGTTTGGGAAAAATAACTGAATTCTATTTAAATATATTAAAGCATCCTTTTGGATGCTTTTTTTGCCCACGGATTTACACGGAATTACACGGATGTTTTAGTGCTCGCAGATTTTGGTGATGCTGCAGATGTTTGTGTTTATTATTTGTGTTCATTCGTGAAAAACATTTGTGCTATTTGTTTTTAAACTCAAAAAGTATGTTTCGAGAGAGTCTCAGCCTACAGATATAATAACTACTGAAGGTCAAACGTCATTATTTCTATTCGTAAAACATTCTATTTTTTCGTCGATAAAAGGAGAAAAATTCAGGTATAAAATGAAAAAGTTTTTCCTATTTTTGATTAGTTTTTCACTCATTTCCTTCAACGGATAAGAGAAGAAAAACAACGAACAAAATAATTAATCTAAAATGGATAAAAATAATTTAGAACAGATCACTTTTGGAGGCGGATGCTTCTGGTGTGTGGAAAGCTGTTTCAATATGCTGAAGGGTGTTGAATCTGCTGTTTCAGGATATTCCGGAGGACACAAAGACAATCCAACTTATGAAGAAGTATGTACCGGAGAAACAGGTCATGCAGAAGTCGTACAGATCACTTATGATCCAAGCTTAATTTCCTATGAGCAATTAATGGATGTTTTCTTCTTCCTTCATGATCCAACTCAGTTAAACAGGCAGGGAAATGATATCGGAACACAATACCGGTCAGTTATTTATTATAAGGATGATGGTGAAAAAGCAAAGGCGGAAGAAGCGATCAAGGCATCTCAGGAATCAGGAAGATGGTCTGGAGAATATGTAACAGAATTAACGAAATTCGACACATTTTGGCCGGCAGAACAATATCATCAGGGATATTACAATGAAAACCCTACACAACCTTATTGCAGCGCCGTTGTAGGTCCTAAAATTCAGAAGTTCAAAAAACATTTCGGAGAATTGGGAATGTTGACTATCGATTCAGAATAAAAAAATAAAGCGAAGATCTCTCTTCGCTTTTTTGCTTAAAAATAATCTGATATGAAGAAACTTAATATCCTTGATTTTGTGTGAAGTCTGCCGAAGCATCAAGCGTTGCCTGAGGAATCGGGAAAATTCTTCTGTAAGGTTGTGAAGCGGGTTTTGCAGTTCCCGGCAAATCAAACTTACCGAATCTGATCATTGCCTTTCTTCTGTACATTTCCCAATACAATTCAAATCCAGATTCTCTTAATAATGTATCCGCATCCAAAGAAGCAATCTTAACACCAGGTGTATTTCCTTTTAAAGCGTCATTCGTTCTGCTTGTTCTCAGTATATTAACATCAGCCAAAGCTGCACTAACATTTGATTTTCTGAAATATGCCTCCGCTCTCATCATATAGATCGTACCTAATCTGTACAACGGCACATCCATTCCGCTTGTTCCGTTGTTTCCGTAACCAGGATCAAATTCAAACTTGAAAACCCTTACTCCCCTATTGATCTGAGCCTGAGTAAATACCGATTCTGAAGGGCTGTCAAAGTTCAATTCCGGAGTGAAATCTGCTGCTAATGTTGTGTTTTTTTCAGTAAATAATTTAAATACTTTAATTCTTCCATCAGCAGTCATATCGAAATTTCCATTCGCAAGAATTTTCGGACCATATTGTTGGCCAACCTGCAACCCCCTGTTGAAATGGAACCAAGGTTTTCCTGTTCCTTCCACTTTACTTGTTGATGGTACGCTTACGTCTGTTCCGTCGTTTCTGAACCAGGTTCCGTCTTCATACTGATAGGTTCTCTGGAAACGAGGGTCATCATGATTTCCATTCCAGGAATAATAAAATTCCGGAGTGACACAATTTGCGTTTGTTCCTCTGTTATCAGGTGAAGGTTTCTGAATTCTCTCCATTGACATGTAAGCTAAGTCATTGTCTGAACCTTTATCTGAATTCGCAATTTTCTTCTGAACGATCGTAAAGATCATTTCCTTACTCGTATTATTATTGATATCAAAATTGTGGAAATAATTAGACTCTAAACTGAAGTTCGGATTATTGATTAACAAATTAGAATATTCAATCACTTTATCCATATCATTTCCGCCGCCATTTACAGCTGGTTCCAAAAAGGTAAAATTACTTGTCGTTCTATTCTTCAAAACAGCTCTGTTGAGATACATATCTGCCAAAAGTGCATAAGCTGCCTGTTTTGTAAATCTTCCTGCATGTGTATTTTGAGTATTAATATCCGCTAAATTGGGAATAAGGCCCTCCACTTCAGTAATTAAAGCATCAATGGTCGTTTCTGCCTTTCTGATCTGAATTGGAGCATTGATATTATCCGGATCCCTGTATGGTGCCTGCCCAAACAAATCAATCGTTGTATAGGTGTAATACGCCAATAAACCTTTTGCTTCTGCTAAAAATAATGCTTTATTCGCTCCGGTACTTTTGCTGGCACTTGATATGGCCGTTAAAGACTTTGTAATTCCGAAATTCAATTGATTCCAGGTTGTTTTTACAACATCACTATTGGCATCCCACGTGAATTCGTGCATCGCTCTCCATTTTCCACCATCGCCCCAGTCACTTCCTCTTGTTGGTAACAGTGCTTCGTCAGTAGAATATTCCTGCAAAGCAAAAACACTTCCATGGTCTACAAAAGTTCCTTCCCCAAGCTGGCTATAAGCAGCAGCCAAAGCAGCTTCAGAATCTGCAACTTCAGATCCCAAAACCTCATCAATCACTTGTTCATCCAGATTTGTACATCCAACTAAAGCCAGTACACCAATGGATAAAACAATTTTATTAATATTTAAAAATTTAGATTTCATGATTTCTTTTAACTTAAATTAAAATTTAACAGTTGCTCCCAAAATGAACGTTTTCGCAGACGGATACGTTGTATAGTCAATTCCCAAAGACTGGTTTCCTCCCACCTGTTTGTTTGTATCAACAAGTGGATCATAACCCGTATAGCTGGTAATTGTAAATAAATTCTGCGCGCTTATATAAAGATTGATACTTCTCAGGAATTTTAATTGATTTATATCAAAAGTATATCCTAATCTCACATTGTTCAGACGAAGAAAGTCTGACTTCTCAAGATATAAAGAAGATAATTGCGGCTGGTTCGTGAAGTTAGCCCCCGAATCGTAGAAGTTTTTCAGAACGTTTCTGTCTGAGGCTAAGTTGTTGATATTTAAATCCAACGCCGTATTATTTACCAGATAACCTCCTGTTTGTCCGATGAAAGAGAAAGAAAAATCAAACTTCTTATATTTCATGTAAGAATTGATCCCGAAAGTGAAATTCGGAATAGCTCCTTCGAAAATCTTTCTGTCATTCTGATCGATTCTTCCATCTGCATTAATATCTTCATAGATATATTTTCCGTTGGCATCAACCCCTAAATAATTGTACATATAAAAAGATCCTGCTTCATATCCATTTTTATAGATATTGGCAGTAACTCCAGAAAGTCCTGGACCAGAAACCTCTCCCGAATAAATTGCGGAAACAGGAAGATCTTTTACAACATTATTTACTGTTGCTCCATTGACATCAAAATTCCATGTGAAATTTTCATTTTTAATAATTTCTGAACCTAAAGAGAATTCAAAACCTTTATTCACGATCTGTGCATCAACATTTTTCCATACTGTACTTGTTGGGCTTAATGGTCTTGAAGGAATATTTAAGATAGGATCTTTTGTTGTTTTGTTGTAATATTCCAATGATCCATATAATTTATTTTTCAATAAACTGAAATCTGCACCAATATTGGTTTGCTCTACGACCTCCCATTTCAGATCAGGATTTACAGTTCTGTTTATCGAAACGCCGTTGATCAAATCTAAATTTGGATATAAATAATACCCTGCAGCCTGTGTCAACGAAGAGCTCGCCTGTGTAATTTTGTTCGGAACTTCTTGGTTACCGGTTTGTCCCCAACTTCCTCTTAATTTTAATTCGTTAATGAATTGAGAATCTTTTAAGAAATTTTCATTAGACATCGTCCAACCCACAGCTACGGAAGGGAAATATCCGTATTTGTTGTTCTTTCCGAAACGTGTAGAACCATCGGCTCTTAATGAAGCAGTCAGTAAATATTTTTTATCAAAATTGTAATTTACTCTGCCGAAATACGACTGTAATTCATTCTCCTGAGCATAGCCCGCTCCCGGAACGAATGCTGTTCCCGAATATCCCGGATTAATTTCCGGAGCAATTCCAGCTCCCTGAGCTGCAATATCTTTTACTCCAAAATAAGTGCCTGTAGATTTGAATTTTTGATAAGAAAAACCACCTAACACACTAAAATTATTCTTGTTTAAACTAAAATCATATGTTAAATAATGTTCCAAAAGCACATTATAAGAGTCAAGATTGGCCTGAACATACATTCCTTTTGGTGTTCTGTCGGTAACGTTCGGATACATGGTTGTATTTCTTTCCGACATTGTCTTATCAATCCCTAAATTGAATTTATAATTTAATCCCGGTAAAATTCTCAATGTAGCTTCCGTATTCCCCAACACTCTGAATGTATTGGTTTTATCATTATAAACACTCAATAAATACAAAGGATTATAGTGGGCGTTCATATTGAAGTTGGTGTAATTTCCGTTTTCATCATACACAGAGCGTGTGGGATTTGCCATCAAAGCATGGATAATCACCTGACCATCAGATCCTGCATTTCCACCGTTCGGAATTCCCGTTTCCCTGATGTCACTCGCCGTAAGATTTACTTTAACCTTTAATCTTTTATTATCAAAAAAAGATTCTTCTGCATTCAAACGGGCTGTCGTTCTTTTGAAACTACTATTCAGCACAATACCATCTTGATCCATGTGAGAAATGGATGCAAAATAGTTCCCTGTTTCCGTAGCTTTTGAGAATGAAACCGAGTGATTTGATGAAACTGCATTTCTGTAAATTTCATCCTGCCAGTCTGTATTTCCACCATGGTCATACAATTTATTGATTCCCGCGCCTCTATATTGATCCGCTGTTAACAGGTCCAATTTCTTTATAACAGAAGAAAAACCTAAATACGTATCATACGTAAACATGGGCTCACCCTTTTTTCCTCTTTTTGTGGTTACCAAAACAACACCATTTGAACCTCTCGCCCCGTAAATAGCCGCAGCAGAAGCATCTTTCAAAACAGTAATTGATTCAATATCACTGGTATTTAAAAAGTTCAACGGATTTTTTGCCCCAGCATTTCCTAAACCAACGTTCGGACTTGCTGCGCTTACCGCATCATTACTTAAAGGAACACCATCTACAACGAATAAAGGTGTACTTCCACTTCTGATGGATCCAATACCCCTGATAGAAACATTAACACCAGCTCCAGGTTCCCCACTCGATTGAACAATACGAACACCGGCAATTTTCCCCTGCATCAAGTTATCAACAGAAATATTCATTCCTTCTTTGAAATTTTCAGCTTTCAACTGGCTTACAGCACCCGTTAAATCTGATTTTTTCTGAGAACCATAACCTACTAAAGTAACTTCTTCAATAGAAGTAGCTCCCTTCTTAGATTTTAAATTAACCGAAATAGTAGTGCTTGAAATTTTGGTTTTTTGAACTTCATATCCATCATAAGAAATTGATAAGCTCTGCCCAATGGAGGCCGAAATAGTAAAATTTCCCGAAGCATCAGATGTAGCAGTAGCTCCTGTTTCTATAACAGTAATTTTTGCACCTTCTATTGCTGACCCCTCCTGATCCAGAACGATTCCGGATATTGTCTCATTCACCTGCGAGTAAACAGGGCTAATTCTAGTAAATCCTTCTGCATGAGCCTGATTGGCAACCAGAAAGATTAATGCTATTGGAATTAGCTTTTTAAATTTAAAAAAATTAATTTTGTGGTACATATCATTAAGTAATTGTAATAAACATTGCTTATTAAAAAGCCGCTGTTGTTCCCGCAACAGTGGTTTTTTATCTACTCTTTACACAGCTTATTTTCGGCATACAAAGTAAATTGATTTCCTCAGAAACTATTTTAACATAATATTATCTTAAGATCAACAAAATATAAATATCTCAAAATGAGAAAATAATATTCATCTAGTTATCAGCAAATTACAAACACTGAATTTTGACTTATTTACACAATCTTAAAACATTATTAATATAATATGTAACCCACAACAAATAACGACTCGTTAATTTCGCCATAACAAAATTGATTCAAAAATGATAAAGATTTCTACTGTACTTCTTTGCTTATCTCCACTGCATTTAATATGGTCACAAACTAAGGATTTAAATCACCTAAAGATTAATGAAATCCAGGTTATCGGTTCACATAACAGCTATAAAAAAGCAATTCTTCCTGAGGTTTATTCCTACCTGGCTAAGAAAGATTCTTTACATGCCTTACCCAGAATTCAATATGAACATATCGCAATACCGAAGCAATTGGATTTAGGATTACGTAATCTTGAAATCGATGTGTACGCTGACAGCAAGGGCGGAAAGTATGCTCATCCTAAAATTTTAGATCTGGTAAAGACAGTGCAACCTTTCGATCAGGAAGGAAAAATGAAAAAGCCGGGATATAAAATGATCCATATCACAGATATCGATTATCAAACCTGGTATTATACATTAGCGGATTGTTTGAAAGACCTGAAAAAATGGTCTGATGCACATCCAGATCACGACCCTATATTCATCACACTGGAACCTAAAGACGGTAAAGCCAATAGATTTGGAACCGAGCCTGAGCATTATACATCAAAACTCTTTGACGATCTTGACAATGAATTAAAAAATTATTTAGGAAAGAATAAAATCATAACTCCAGATGATATCCGCGGTTCTTACAAAACTTTAAATGAAGCTGTTCTCCATAAGAACTGGCCTAAAGTAAAGGATGCCAAAGGAAAATTTCTTTTTGTGATGGATAACAATGGAGAAAACAGAGATCTATATATAAAAGGCCATCCTTCATTAAAAGAGAGAATGATTTTCACTAATTCGGCTCCTGGAACTCCTGAATCAGCAGTATTATTTATGAACGATCCAAGTCCAAAAATCAACGAACTGGTACAGCAAGGCTATATCATTCGCACGAGAGCAGATGCTGATACAATGGAAGCACGAAGTGAAGATTACTCACGGTTTGAAAAAGCCAAAGAAAGTGGTGCACAAGTGATCTCTACAGATTATTATCAGCCAAGTAAATTGTTCAAATCAAATTATAAGGTCAGTTTTGAAAACAACACCTATGAAAGAAAAAATCCAATAAACGGACAATAACTACACACGTTTTCATTCATATCAAAGGGGAAAGGCAGTCTTATTATAAGGTTGCTTTTCTTTTTCTATAATTTGACCGATGATTATGTTTAAAAAAACGGCTTTATTCACTAAACCTGCGAGACATCAAAAATTAAAAACATCTACAACCTTTTTATCTTCTGCTCCTTTAAGTCAATTTCAAAATGATCTGCCGGATCCCCATTAGACAGCAGAGATAGAATTTTAAAAATGGCTTTCAATCGTACAACAAAAGGATCATTTGACTTATTGAGTTCAAAGGATTTAATCAAAGTTCGATACTGCTGTAATCTTTCTTTTGGAATATCCTTCTTAGCTAGTTCATCAGCAGATTGGAATTTATACAGATCAAGTAGTAGGTCTTCAAAACCCCATTTCTGGAATGAATCAATATTAATTATCTTTTGGGTCGATTCCGTCTTTGAATTTTGTGAAAGCAAAAACAAGTCTTTTCCGCTTAAAAGTTTTCCCCTTTCAATAAAATCGTTAGGCCAGTCATCAGGAATCATTCGCAAGCGAACCAGCTCTTTCAAATGGAACAGCATAAAATCATGATAGGATTTCGTCTTCAGAATATCCCTATTCCATAGATTGGTATTTTTAGTTTTTTGTAATGCTTCATATTCTTTTTCATACAACGGAAATAACTCGTCAAAACGGGGAACATTATTTAAAACTTCTGTCTGAACCTCCATTTTATTCTGAGAATGAATGGTAAGAACTTTATAGCTTGGTAAATAAGCGGCTAACGAAGGAACCTGAACATTCACCAGCATTTTATCTCCCTCTTTTCGAATCCCTGTGTCATTGATATGCATATGTCCGGCAAAATGAATTTGCAACCCTGCATCTAAGAATGCTTTTGCAACTTCCTCTTCTGGAACTCTTTCCAGCTGCCATTTCTTTTCACCTAAAAGCTTCTTGATTTCATTCGTTGCCCCATCATTAAAATCAATCATCGGATAATGGGTAAAAGCAATCAGCGTTTTATTATTTTTTTTTGCCTCAGCAGCCAATTTTTTAACCCATTGAATTAAATGCTGTTTGTGCGTCAAAACATTATTGTATCCAATAATTGCTCCTTTATAATTTTCAGGATCGCTAGGGCTTTTATTAATGTCTTTAGGAATATAAGCATTCCCATCGATCGCAATCATCCAGATCCCTTTTATTGGTTCTACTACATAGCTAAGATCCGGAACTGAAAAACCTGTAGAAACCTCATACATCCTATTGGTATAATCTGCAAAATGTTGTGCATTGCCATAAGTATAATTAGAATAGGAATGATCATCAAAAGGAGTACTCCAATACAAATTGTCTTTGCCCGGATAAAATCCGAAATCTTTCAATTCATTAAGAATTTCAACATATCCAGATTCTGCAATATCCTTTGTAATAATATGATCCTTTGTCTTTGTAAGACCCTCTTTACTGTAAATTTCTAATGGCGATCCATCTTTTCCTAGAAAATCATCTTTCCCGGCATCTTGGCGAAATGGTCCCACAGGATCATGATTACCGGTAGTCAGATAAAAATTGATTCCGTATTTTTTATGATAGGTTTCCAAAATCCGATGTAGCCCATGTAAATTATAAGCTTGTCCATCATCTGAGAAATCTCCAGGCATAGCAATGATCTTAATTCCTTTAGCCGCAATATCATCCAAAGCCTTTAAAAAAGCAAAATAATTTTCATTAAAAATTCTGGTAGAATGCAACTGAGAATCCATTGTTCTAAGGATAGTTGGTTTTCCGGTTTTAGGATTAACAATTCCTTGAAAGTCATTATCCGAAAAGCTTCCATACAAATCCTGGAAATGCACATCAGAAAGAAAAGCAATCTGTACAGGTTTTTGCTGGGCAGATAAACAAGTGAAAACAAAAACTAAAGTGGAGAAAATTCCGATTTTAATCATTTTTAAAATAATCCGAAAATTAGAGGATTATTTTAGGAATTGCTTTAAGGGAACTTTAAATAATTGTGACATATAGTCTATCTATTTCACACCAGCGTAAAAATCTACCATATGTTCACTTACTTTTCTTAATTCTTTCCCATTCTCTGGATTTATTCCATCCATAGTAAAAAACTCTACCTTATTGTTATATTTTGAATACCACGCCTTGCCAATAGCATTTTCTACGGTTAAAGTATCTGGTCTTGTTATTTTCTTAAAGTTTTTATATACATTTTTATCCATTGCTACTACATCGAATTTAGGACTTACATAAGTGCTGTCAGTACCTACATATCTTTCTCCATTCCAATACATATATTTATTCTCACCAAGCCCTCCGCCATAAGCTAAGCCAGCAACAAGAGTTAAAATCATTGCTCCTATTCCCATCCCGTTTTTAGCCAATTGTGGCACATTAAAAATAGGAGTGTTGGTAATATTTATAATTATTTTAGAAAGCTTCTCTGAAAGAGAATCTTCATCTTGATCAATCTTAAGTTCTATTTTCGTTTCTCCTTTATCTTTCTCAATTAGAACATTTGTACAAAAATCTTCGAAATTATTATATCCTACATACCAGCTTAATTGATCAAGCGTAATTTCATCTATATCATAATCTCTATTGTCTTTTATTAATCTTTTATGATATCTGACAAAAGTTCTTACATCCTTAGAAGAACCAAACTTCCCTTCTAATTCAAAGGTTAGATAAGTTAAAATAGAAACATCGCTGCACTTGGTTCTATTGAGTTCTTTTTTTGCTTTTTCGTATGCTTTTTTTAGCAGCAATTTTTTCTTCTCATACATGGATTTAGTTTAAAGGGGTTATTGGTGTCTAAGTTAGACAAAACTAAGACAATAAAATTGCGGATTCCCGTAAAAAACAACAACTTACAACCTTTCACCTGTCCTTCTTCTGTCTAGGAATGACACCTACTTCTGTCTTTACTTTGTCCTCAGAGATTAGCAAGAATAAACAATAAAACAGAAAATTCAAAAAGCCTTATCTCTAAATCACCTGATAAAACGGAAGAAAACTCCGGGTTGGGAAGCAGATGTTTCTCTTCCGTTTTTGAAGGTTCTACTTCCCTAAAAAATTAAGAAGCGCTTCGAAATTTTAACCGTGTACAGCCTGTGGAAAAATCCGTGGGAGGAAGAAAAACAGTCAAAAACTTCAAAATTTTAAGGAAATGATCCAATTTATATTAATGCTACTAGGTTTAGCATTCTCAAATAATAACACAAATACAGCAGCATGTCATAATAACCCAACACAAATTACAACACAAACAAGTAGTGATCCAGGTGAGGGATTAGATCCGGGGGACGGAGGTCCTGGTGGAGGTACTACAGGAGATACCGGCCAAACACCTCCTCCATTTACAAACCCTTAATAATCAGAAAGGACAGATTGCATAAATCTGTCCTTTTTTCTTACTTTGCATGATAAACTAATACTATGAAAAATATATTATTTCTAATAATATCACTGATTCTATTTTCATGCTCAAGAGAGGAGCCTGTATCAAAAAAATTAAAAGAAGAAAACTTATTTTATAAAAAGGCAAGAAAATTTAGAGACACCAAAATCAGTGACTCTGCATTTTACTATTATACTCTAGCAAAGGATGAATATGTAAAAAATAATGATTCACTAAGAATTGGACAGTCTTTGGTAAACATGGCAATTATCGAAACATCAAAAGGTGACTTTTATGGTTCAATAGAGACCTGTCTGGAAGCAAATAAGTTTTTTACTAATATCAAAGACAGTACAACAAGAAGAGATTTGGCTTCTAGTTTTAACAATATGGGTATAGCATCTGGTTATATGTACAATTATGACCATGCTATTATTTTTTACAAAAATGCCATTCGTTATGCAATTAATAATGAAACAAAATATACCTATTATAATAATATAGCTGTTGCTTTATTGAAAAAGAATGATTCTAAACATGCTATTAATTATCTTACAGAGGCCATTTTAACCAAAAATGACACAGAATACGCTAGAGCCCTGAATAATTTTGCCAAAGCAAAATTTATGGAAGACAAGAATTACAATCCTCTTCCCGAGTTTTATAAAGCACTAGAAATAAGAAAAAAAAATAATGATTTAGATGGCCTGAATTCGAGCTATTATACACTATCTGAATATTTTAAAGATATTGATAAAAATAAGGCGCTTTTTTATACTGGGAAAATGTTAGAAACTGCAACTGCACTAAAAAGCCCTGAAGATAAACTACAGGCATTAATTAAGCTCATCGAGCTTAATACTAATAATATTTCACTATACTTCAAAAAGTACCAATCTCTTAACGATAGCCTTCTCATTGCACGAAATAGAGCTAAAAATCAATTCGCTTACTTTCGCTATGGAATTGAAAAAGAAAAAGCAGAAAACTTGGGCTTAAAAGCTGATGCCATAGTAAGAGAAAGTCACATTTTACAAAAGAACTATCTTTTGGGTGCTCTAGTTTCAGTTTTAATTATTCTTACAATTTGGTATCGAAAAAGACAAATAAGACTACGACAAGAAAACGAACTAAAAATAAAAGAAAACCAGCTCAAAATTTCCAAAAAAGTACACGACGTAGTTGCCAATGGCATCTACCAGGTTATGACCAAAATAGAAAATCAGGACAGTTTTAATAAAAATGAAGCACTTGATGAACTCGAATTTGTCTATGAAAAATCCAGAGATATTTCCTACGATAAAATTGGAGAAGAAAAAGAATTCAGTAGAGTAATTTCAGAACTTATTGCCTCCTTTAATAATGAAAGCGTAAAAACCTTTACAGCAGGAAACAGCCCTACGATTTGGGAATTCGTCTCTCCTATAGTAAAAGAAGAGGTTTACCAGATGCTTCGTGAGCTGATGGTGAATATGAGAAAGCATAGCCAAGCCACTCATGTTGCCATTAAATTTGAAAAAATAAACAATGTCATTGAAATTCAATACAAAGACAATGGAATAGGAATTTCCGGAGATCTTGTTTATAAAAATGGGTTACGAAATGCGGCATCCCGTATTGAGGCTATTAACGGAACTATTACTTTTGACACAAAAATTGAAAAAGGGCTGAAGGTCAATCTTTCATTCCCTGTTTCCTAATCATATAACCATGTTCAAAAAAGTTTTAATCGTTGAAGATCAAGAAATAATGAACCAGGGAATACTGAATACAGTAAAAGAATTAAATATCCCTGAGTTTGATTATGTAACATATTGTGATGAAGCTTTAGGCAGGATCAGTACAGCTTTAGAAAGAGAAAACCCTTATGATCTGCTTATTGCTGATCTATCGTTTGATAAAGACCATATTTCCCAGAAACTTCATTCCGGACAGGAACTTATTTTTGAAGCGAAAAAGATTCAGCCCGATTTAAAAGTAGTTGTATTTTCAGTAGAAAAGAAAGCAAAAACAATTGATGATCTTTATAAAATATATCAGATCGATGGATTTGTAAGCAAGGCAAGACATGATGGAAAAGACTTGAAAAGTACAATACGAAAAATTTTTCATGGAGAGACTGTAGTTCCACAAGAAGTTCTGAATATGATGCGCCATATTTCTTCTGAGTTTAACGAGTATGATCTCAAATTGCTTGAATTGCTTGCCAAAGGTCACAAACAAAATGAAATAAGTCTCTACCTAAAAGAACATAAAATGCCACCATACGGCATTAGATCTATTGAAAAGAGATTAAATGAACTTCGAGACATTATCGGTGCAAAAAATAATATTGAAATGATTGTAATTTGCAAAGATATTGGCCTTATCTGATCACATTTTTTTGAAAATATCTTCCCCTGTTACGGGGAACCGTAATGATGAAAAAATAAATGAATATACTTTTGAGGTCTTAACCTAGTTTCTTTAATTAAATCACATAACCATGTTTAAAAAAGTTTTAATTGCCGAAGACCATGAAAGCATTAATATTTCCGTCCAGAAAACCCTTGAGGATCTTAATATTCCCAAAGTCGATTATGTATACTATTGTGATGATGCCATAGGAAAAATACGGAAAGCTTTACGAGAAGAACATCCTTACGATTTGTTGATTACAGATCTTTATTATGAGGAGGATCATCATGAACAGAATCTTAAAGACGGAAAAGACCTCATCGGAAAAGCAAAAGAGATACAGCCTAATTTGAAAGTAATCGTATTTTCAGCGGAACATAAAACGGGAGTTATAGAAAATCTTTTTTCAAACTACCAAATTAATGGTTATGTACGTAAAGCCAGAAACGATTCAAAAGATTTAAAAAAATCTATTGCAGCAGTTTATATAGGAGAAAACTATTTATCTTTTGATCTGAAACAGGATATGAAAAAGTTCAATAACTATGAGTTTTCTACGTTTGACATTACGCTTATTTCCCTCCTTTCTAAAGGAGTCTTACAGAAAAACATTCCTATACATCTCGAGGAGAGAAATTTAAAACCCTCCAGCCTGAGTAGCGTTGAGAAAAGATTAAACAGTCTAAAAGAAGATCTCGAAATAAACAGTAACGAACAGCTTGTAGCCTTCTGCAAGGATATCGGAATAATATAAAACAATTCATTTTACTTACAACCTTTCAAAAAATTTGAAAGGTTTTTTTATTTTTTGCTCGTTTTACGGAAACCCGTAATAGACCAAAATTTAATGCTCATATTTTTGAAGTGTTAAATCAAACAATTTGTTATGAAAAAAGAATACTACATTAATAAGAATCAGCAGCCTAATGGAGATTATGAAGTGCATGAAAGTTCATGCCGATTCTTGTCATCTCTTGAAAATAGAATTTATTTGGGCAATTTTTACTCCTGCCAAGAAGCGGTAAATGAAGCGAAAAGATTATTTCCAGTCCAAAGAAATAATATCAACGGCTGCTATTACTGTTCAAATGCGTGTCACACAAGTTAATAAATAAAGCAATCATGGGAAAATTCGTAATCACTCAAAGAATTAATAATGAGTATCAGTTCAATCTTAAAGCCGGAAACGGAGAAATTATTTTAACCAGCGAAGGTTATGTTCAGAAAGCATCCTGTCAGAAGGGAATAGAATCCGTAAAAGTCAATTCTCATGATGATTCAAGATATGACAGAAGAGTGGCTGTAAATGGTAAAGACTATTTCGTTTTAAAAGCCAGAAATGGAGAGATTATTGGAAAAAGTCAGTTATACAGCTCAAAAACAGGAATGGAAAGTGGCATCCATTCTGTAAAATCCAACGCTCCAACAGCAGAAATTATTGACGAAACGCTTAAAAACTAAAAACCAATGGACCTTAAAATTAAACTTGAACAGTTACACCAGAAAGTGGTGGGATTAAAAGATCAGATAAGTACTGAAGAAGCAACTAAAAACGCTTTTGTCATGCCCTTTATACAAATTCTAGGATATGACATTTTCAATCCTACAGAAGTTATTCCGGAACACATCTGTGATATTGGAACTAAAAAGGGTGAAAAAGTAGATTATGTCATCAAACACAATGACAATCCTATTTTCATTATAGAGTGTAAACACTGGAAGGAAAGTGCAGATGCTCACAATTCGCAGCTTCACAGATATTATCACGTTTCAAAAACAAGATTTGGTGTTTTAACTAATGGTATAGTTTACAATTTTTACACTGATTTGGAGAAGCCTAATATTATGGATGAAAAACCGTTTTTCACTATTAATATTGAAGATCTAAAAGACAGTTCGATTAAAATTCTTGAAAGCTTTACGAAGAAAGATTATAATTTGGAAAGTATTCTTGATTCCGCAGAAGCATTAAAGTACATCAAAGCCATAAGAAAGGAATTCGAAAAAGAGATTGAGAATCCGTCTGATGAATTGGTAAAACTGTTAGTGAACCGCTTCTTCGAAAAGCCTTTAACAGCCAACAGAATGATTTCTTTCAAGGAATACGCCAAGAAAGCTTTGACAACGTCAATCAATGAATCCATAAGCTTTAGGCTTAAATCTGCACTGAGCATCAACGAACAAATTGAAAAACAGGATGAAACGGTAAAAACTTCCCAGTCTATTGATGAGAACAATGACTCGAAAATTGTTACAACAGACGAAGAACTGGAAGCTTTCCAAATTGTTAAAGCCATTTTAAGAGAAAAAATACCTTCTGCCAGAATTGCCCACAGAGATACACTGTCCTATTTCGGTGTCTTACTCGATGATAATAACCGAAAGCCCCTCTGCAGATTTCATTTTAATACAGCAAATAAATACCTGGAGACATTTCACAATGGCAAAGAAGCAGGTGAAAAGGTTCTGCTAACTAACCTTGATGAAATTTATAATTACAAATCTGAACTTCATAAAACACTGGAAGCTTATTCTTAAAACTAAAACCATGAAAACTTTCATTTTTATAATCACATTATGTCTTGGAGCTCTTGTTTCCGACTCTTTTTCTACATTTAAACCTGACAAAACAATCCACGGAGGACGATGCACAGGCTCAGCCAATTGCTCGGCATGTTCCAATTGCTCGGGTTGTGGGCACTGCGCAGGAGGCGGTGGCAGCTGTGGCGTTTGTAAAGGAGGTTCTTATGAGAAAAAATACTCTTCAAAGAAAGACAGATCTAAAAAATCAAGGGATTCCAATCCATACACACCTTCCCAAAAAGGTAAATCAACCAAAGCTCCTCCAGTTTTTGTAAATGAAATCAATATCAATTCCAGCAGATATATCGCGGGAATTGCGGTTACTCATGTGTATGAAAAGCCTTCTGTTAAATCTAAGATAATCGAGATTGTTCCCAAAAATGAAAAACTAATTCAACTTTCAAAACAAGATTCCTGGTATAAAGTGAAGGCACAGAAAACAGGAAAAACCGGATATGTCTATTATAAAGATGTAAAATAACTAAAAACAAAATATCATGAATTTAAAACAATTTTTAAACGAGGAGCAAGATCCGAAAGCCGTTGAAAAGCTCTTGCAAAGGATCAACAGTCTTCTTACCTCACAAGAGTTTGTGGAATATATTGCAGTTCAAAAGAAGCCCGCTCTTAATCTCTCTCCGGACTGTATTGCTCTTACTAACAGGAGAATTATTTTTTGCAGGCCTAAAAACTTCGGTTTGTCAATGGATTTCCAGGATTACAGCTGGGTAGATGTCGCAGACTGTCATATCAAAGAGGGGATTCTAGGAGCTACTTTTATTATGAGAACAGTCAAAAACTTCTCCAATATGATGGATTATCTACCAAAAACACAAGCAAGAAAACTCTATCAGTATGCTCAGGAAATTGAAGAACAAATGAGAGGAGTAAGAAGAGAAAAAGATTTAGAAACAAGAAGAGCATCTGCAGGAGGAGGAGTAACTGTAAACAACACGACTCCCATTATAGCACAGCCTCAGCAATTTCAGCAACAGAAACCTTTATTGATAGAAAATGAAGACCCCTTTGCGGTTTTACAAAAATTAAAAGGCTTAGTAGAAAGTGGAATTATTTCCACAGAAGAGTTTGAAGAAAAAAAGAACGAAATCTTATCAAGAGTTTAAAAATTATGAAATCAAAATTCACCACCGCCATGCTTGCGTTCTTTTTAGGAGGATTAGGCATCCACAGATTTTACCTGGGTCAAAACAAATTAGGAATATTCTATCTTTTGTTTTGCTGGACATTTATCCCCGCATTGATTGCGTTCATTGATTTCTTCGTTTTTATTTTCATGTCTGAAGATCATTTTAATTATAAATATAATCTAACGACAGGGTTTTAAAAACTAAAAAAAATGAAAACATTCCTCACCTTCTGTGCGATATGTTGTTTCATCGGTATTTTCAAACTTCCAATAGAGTATTATACTTTTCTCCGGGTCTTGGTATCCGTTGGAGCCCTTATTGTTATCTACAATGCATTTGTTTTTAAAATACAATATTGGAGCACTATATTCATCATAATCCTTATCCTTTTCAATCCAGTCTTCCCTATTTACTTGTACAGGAAAAACACATGGATTCCTGTTGATATTATTACTGGAATTCTTTTCCTACTTATTGGCTTTGTCGAAAAACTGGACCTCAAAAAGGAAGAAAAAAGTACTGAAGAAATTTCGGAGCAATCAAAACAAATGAGATCTCCTTCCCGAGATATTATTATTAATCCTAAAAAAACTAAAGAAGAACCACCCAATGGAAAACAATCAAATAACTGAAAATCTAAAAGCTCATTTTTTGCGGCTTTATCAAATGGCAATTTGCGATGATGATTTTAGTGCTCTGGAACTGAAAATGCTTTACAAATGCGCTGAGGAAAGAGGAATATCGTCAAAAAACCTGGACGACATTTTACTAAATCCCATTAATTTCAAGTCTCTTGTGCCTCAAACCATTGAAGAAAAAGTAGATTATCTGTATGACCTCACCGTCATGATATGGGCAGATGGAATAGTTTCGCCAAACGAATATTCAGCCATGGAAAAATATGTTTTGATGTTCGGGTTTTTGGAAGAAAATGTAAAAGATATTGTTGAATATCTGATTGAAGCCGTAAAAATCGGCAAGAATAAAAGTGACATTTTATACGAATTAAAAAACTAAAACACCATGGATACCACCAGTATAAAAAATTTATTTAAATTAAAATCAGTTCCGATCGAAGTCCCAAAACAGGAAACTTCAAAAACAGAAGATACCCCTAAAATTGAGGCAGAGTCTTTTGAAGAAAGCAGGAAGAGAACTTATCACGAATCGGGATATAGAGACAGTTCCAGGACGAATGGAAATCATTCCACGCTATCAATCTGTCTTGACGCTGTTTACTCAAAATTCCAAAATGAGGAAAAAGAAATGGTTGAAAAGCAACAGAAACTCAAAGAATCTTATGTTAATGAGCAAAAAAACAGAGAAACCGAAATCAAAGCTTTAACTGTTTCCCAGGAAACCAAAGAAGAACAATTAAAAAACAAAAACAAAGAAATTGAAAATCATCAAAATAACATTGAAACATTAAAAGCTGAGATTCTCGATTTACCAAGAAATCCTGAAAAGCACAATGTAAAAGCAACAAAAGGGGCATCCACTAAGTTTTGGATTGGTGCCATTCTTCTTGTTCCAATAAGTTTGTATCTACTGACCTTTTATATTTCTACTTCTTATTCTGCCTTCTTTAAAAGCTTTGATGCCAAAAGCACTGTCATACAAAGTGTCTTGGATGCACAGGCACTCAGTAAGGCCTGGAATGAGGGTTTGATTGAAGGAGCATTTGTCTCTTTAATTCCGTTTGTATTTCTTGGCCTCGGTTTTTTAATTCATATGTTCAGTGAAAATAAAACCACAGGAAACTATATTAAACTTGGATTATTATTCATTGTTACTTTTGTTTTCGATTCCATTTTAGCCTATGAGATTGAATCAAAATTGTATGAACTGAATAAAGTCTTTGATTCTCCCCCATTTGATCTTAAAATAGCTTTTACCAAAATTCAGTTTTGGGGAATTATTTTCGCAGGATTCATTGTATATATCATTTGGGGATTGGTTTTCGATTTTGTGATGAAGGAACATAAAGAAAAAGACCGGATTAAAAATGAACAGGAAATCAGACAAAAAAATGTGCTTTTTCTTTTAGAAAAAATCAATGTCCTGAAAAAAGAAATTGAAGAAATTCTAGGAAATATTGGAACAACAAAAGAATTAATCATAAAAACCTGGGGAAGAATCGAAGAACTTCAGAATATTATCGATGGGGTTATCATTCCAACCAAAGATTACAAGTTATATGCCTCGGAATATGTTCAGGGCTGGATCACCTTTATTGGAGAGAAGATAGCTGTTTCAAAAACAGAGAAACAAACAATGATTGAAAGCTGTATTGAAACCTATAACATCAATCTGGAAACTGTTGGAGCCAATTCTGATAATCAAAATTTAGTTTATTTATCATCTTTATAACAGAAAATTATGAAAAAGACACTCTATTTATTACTCATTATTTCATTGGTTTCTTGCTGCAAGCAACCTCCAATAAAACCTTGCACAAATTGTCCACCAGAAGTTGATTCTAATAATATCAATGTTAGTATTTTAATCGATTTATCAGATCGGATTGATCCCCAAACCAATCCCAATCCAACAATGGAATATGCTCAAAGGGATGTGGAATATATAAAAGCCATTGAAAAAGGATTTTTAAATCACATTAAATCAAAAAAAATAATCACATACGATGATCAGATGCAGGTTTTCTTCAATCCCGAACCTTCCGACCCGAAAATAAATGATTTTACCAAAGACTTAAAAGTCTCTTTCGATAAAAACATAAATAAAGATTACTTCACTTCTGTTGAAAAAAAATATTCTGAATTACCATCCAATATTTATCAATCAGCAATCAAAGACGGAAATTATGTTGGTTCAGATATTTGGGAATTCTTCAGAAATAAAGTAAAAGATTACTGTATAAAAAACGATTACAGAAATATTCTTTTTATTTTGACTGACGGCTATATGTTTCACGAAGATTCTAAGTTTTCACAAGATAAAAAGACGTCATATTTAATTTCCAAATTAATAAAATCAAACAATCTTATTACATCTGATTTTAAAAATACGATTGCGAAAAATAACTTAGGATTTGTGAAAGCCAATGATAATTTAAGCAATCTTGAAGTAATTGTTTTGGGAATCAATCCTGAAAAGGGTAATCCTTTCGAAGAAGCAGTCATTAAAGAATACTGGGAAAATTGGTTCAAAGAAATGAAAATCAAAAATTATCAGATCAAATCTGCTGATCTTCCTTCTAATCTTGAACCTATCATCTTGAAAGCCATTACGGGTAAAAACTAAAAACACTCAACATATAACCACAAAAAAAGCGAAGATAAATCTTCGCTTTTTTATTTTCTTATCATTTCCGTATGTGGAATATCGTCCTCCAGATATTTCTTTCCAGTATCTACAAAACCAAATTCTGAATAGAATCGTATGAGATAATCTTGTGCAGAAATTTTGATTTCAGAGGTATGAAAGCGGTTTTCTATCGTTTCAATAGCATACTTCATTAGTTGTTTGCCTAAGCTTTTTCCTCTTGCCTGTTCTGTTGTTAATACCCTTCCAAAAGAAGTTTCGTCATATTTTACGCCTTTATTAAAGACTCTACAGTAGGCAAGGATCTCTCCATCTTCTTCGGCCCAAATATGAATACCTTTTTGATCATTGTTATCCAGATCCGGATATGGACAGTTCTGCTCAATCACAAAAACATCAATACGCGCTTTCAGAATCTTATACAGCTCAGGAACTGTTAATTCATCGAAAGTTTTAATTTTCCAGATTATATTACTCATCAAAGTTTACGCTATTATTTTTTAAAAATTCATTGGTCTTCTGGATGAAATCTAAAATTTTATCACCCCCTTCTTTCTTTTCTGCAGAAGTAATATACAATTCTGGCAGATCTTCCCAGGTCTTATGGAGTTCAGCTTTGTAGTCTTCTACATTTTTTATCACAACATTAGGCTTTAGCTTATCTGCTTTGGTAAAAACAATTGAAAAAGGAACCCCGCTTTCACCACACCATTGGATAAATTCCAGATCGATCTTTTGAGGAGTGTGCCTGGCATCAACTAGAACAAAAAGGTTGACCAGATTTCTTCTGTTCAGTATATAATTGTTAATCAGTTTCTCAAAATCTCTTCTCTGAACTTTTGAAACTTTAGCATACCCATATCCCGGTAAATCGGTAAGATACCAGCTTTCATTGACTATAAAATGGTTGATCAGCTGTGTCTTTCCCGGAGTTTGTGAAGTTTTCGCCAGATCCTTATGATTCATCATTGCATTGATCAATGATGATTTTCCTACGTTTGACCTTCCTATAAAAGCATATTCGGGAATATCCGGTTCCGGGCATTCCTGCCACTTCCCGCTACTTTTTACAAATTCTGCTGTTTTAATTACCATTTTTGAATTATTTTAAGAAAAACAAACCATTAAGATAGCTCTTAATGGTTTAAGTTATTTTACACTTTATCTTTTAACCAGCTGTAGAGAATTTCATTGAATTCATCTGGTTTTTCCATCATTGCTGCGTGGCCGCATTTGTCAATCCAGAATAGATCTGAATTAGGAATGAACTTATGCATGTCTTCTGCCACTTCTGGCGGAGTCACATTATCCTGCTTCCCCCAGATCAGACATGTTGGTGTTAAAATCTTTGGAAGATCATTCAACATATTGTGTTTAATGGCACTTCTTGCAAGCATTACGGTTTTTATCCCTTTCATTCTGTCATTCACCACTCCGAATACCTCATCTACTAAATCTTCTGTTGCTACTGCTGGATCATAGAAAACCTCTTCAGTTTTCTTCCTTATATAGAGTCGGTCACTTTTTCTTGGGAAACTATCTCCGAATGTTCTCTCATACAAACCAGAACTTCCGGTTAAAACAAGATTTTTAACAAGATCAGGCCTTGCCAAAGCTAAAATAAGCCCGACATGTCCGCCCATTGAATTTCCGACAATCGTTACCGGTTCGGAAATATGGCTCTCTATAAACTTAATAATATATTTTGCTATAGTAGTAAGATTGGTATTGAGTACCGGCAAATCATAGATTGGCAATTGAGGTACATATACCTTAAATCCTTTCTCCGAAAAAAAATTCACCATCTTATCGAAATTACTCAAACCACCCATTAAACCGTGCAACAGCACCAATGGATGTCCTTCTCCCGCTTCTACAAAAGTATATTTCTTTTCTTTTTTTGTACTAAATATCATAAAACGCCTTAATAAAGCCTTGCAAAAATACAAATTAAACCTCAAAAATATTTTGATATTCCTAATTTAAGATAAAAATAATATAATAACGGCTTTTTGTCCATCTTTTTTAACATCCTTTTTGTTATGGTCTAAATAATAACAAATACAATATTCAAAATATCAACTACTTACACCATTAACCTTCAATCTTTGATAAAACTTATTAACATTAAGTCAAAAAGTGGGAAAAAGTGGGAAGTTTTGGAAATATTTATATAAATTTGTCCCAAATGAAGAATTTCATTGGAACATATGAGTGTAAAATAGACGACAAAGGTCGCTTAAAAGTACCTGCATCGCTGATCAAGCAGATGGAGAACTTTGAAGACAAAGCCTTTGTAGTCAAACGTTCCGTGTTTCAACCTTGCCTGGAAGTTTACCCTATGAAAGCATGGGATAAGTTGATGGACAAAATTAATAAACTAAACAGATTCATTAAAAAGAATGCTGATTTCATTAGAATGTTTACGGCAGGAGTAAAAACAGTTGAGTTGGATAACGCAGGCAGATTGCAAATTTCAAAAGATCTTACCCTTTTCGCAAGTCTTCAAAAAGATATTGTGATAACAAGTGCGGGAGAATTATTTGAAATCTGGGATAAAGACGCATATGAGAAAGTAATCTCAACCAATGAAACTGATTTTGCAAGCCTTGCTGAAGATGTGATGGGCTCTTTCGATGAAGAATAACTACGCAAAATTGAAAAAAGCGTAAAACACAAATTAAAACATGTATCATAATCCCGTTTTGTTGAAGCAAAGTGTTGATGATTTGGTGACGAATCCAGACGGAACATACGTGGACTGTACTTTTGGTGGCGGAGGCCATTCAAGAGAAATTTTGAGTAGACTTTCTGATAAAGGAAAACTATTCAGTTTTGACCAAGATTTAGATGCTCTTAAAAATAATATTGATGATCCAAGATTTACCTTGATCAATCAGAATTTCAGATTTTTAGAGAACTCCTTACTAATGTATGGAATTTCTCAGGTGGACGGAGTTTTGGCAGATCTTGGGGTGTCATCTCACCAATTTGATGAAGCTGAAAGAGGATTCTCTACGAGAAGCAATGCTCCTTTGGACATGAGAATGAATGTAATGCAGGGTCTGGATGCTAAAAGAGTGATCAACGAATATGAAGAAGAGCAACTGGCAGATATTTTTTATTACTACGGTGAATTAAGGGAAGCCAGAAAATTAGCAAGAGATATTGTTCATCACAGAAAGACCAAGATCATAAATACAACTGAGGACCTGAAAAAACTGTTCAGCTTTCTTCCGCCGCACAAGATTAATAAATTTTATGCACAGCTTTTTCAAGCCATTAGAATTGAAGTTAATCAGGAGCTTGAGGTTTTAAAAGAAATGCTTGTTCAAGCGTATCAGGTTTTAAGACCTGAAGGAAGATTGGTTGTTATCTCTTACCATTCTTTAGAAGACCGTTTGGTTAAAAGATTTTTAAAGAACGGAATGTTTGAAGGAGAACCAGCAAGAGATATTTACGGAAATTATAAGAAAGCCTTTGAGTTACTTAAGAGTAAAGCAATTATTCCAGATGATAAGGAAATTGAAGAAAACTCCAGAGCAAGAAGTGCAAAAATGAGAACAGGAATAAAAATATAAATGATAAAAGATAAGAGATCAATGATCTTGCTTATCAATTATTAACAATCATTTATCAATAATAAACTTTGGCTAAAAGAACAACAAATCGCCCGCAGAAGAGACTCACTTTTATAGATATTATAAAAGGGAATTTCCTTAACCGGGATGAGATAAAAGTACATTACAAGTATTTTCTATTGCTTTTTGTTCTGATGATGGCCATGATCTACAGTAACCACTTAGTGAACAAGAAGATTAAAATTGTAAATGCTTTAAAAGAAGAAACAGAAGAATATAAATCTCGAAATGCATACGCACAAAGCAAACTGATCAAAGTAAAAATGGAATCAGAGCTGGGAAAAGAAGTAGCACGGGATTCTTTAATGACACTGGAAAACCATCCTCACAAACTGCTAATAAAATTGGATAGTACAGATGCAAAAGCAAAATGAATACGATAACAAACGTAAAAAAACGTTAAGGTGGGGCTACCTCTTCGCAGTGGTAGCTTTGTCCGTGTTTGTACTTTTCTTAGCAAGGATCGTTATTCTTCAAAACACTAATGTTCAGGAAATAAAAGACGATTATATTAATAAAAACTATCGTGAAGCCACTTTAAAGGCTGCTCGTGGGAATTTATTTGCTTCAGATGGTTCTATTCTGGCAACCACGGTAATGCGTTATGATATCTTTCTTGATTTCAAAACAATGAAGGATACGATCTACAGCAACAATATTGGCGCATTAACGGATTCTTTAAGCAAGATGTTTGGAAAACCAAGAAGTGAATTCAGACAGAAATTTGACGAACAAAAAAGAAAGAAAAACCAATACTACACTTTAGCAAGAGGATTGGATTTTGATGAATATGATAGAATCCGAAACTTTCCCATTTTTAAAAAAGGAAAGAATAAGGGCGGATTTATCGTTGACAGAAATTATAAACGAGAACTCGCAACTTCCGAAATTGGTGCCGGAACCATCGGAATGGATAATAGCGAATATAAATCCGGACTGGAAGGTGCTTTTTCAAAATATTTAACAGGAACTGACGGAAAAAGATTAGAACAGAGAATCAACTCTTCACAGTGGAAACCGATCGACTTCTGGAAAGTGAAGGAACCTGTGGACGGAGAAGACGTTTACACGACCTTAGATCTTAGAATTCAGGACATTGCGCACTCAGCGTTAGAGAAGCAGTTGGTGAATTTTGAAGCAAAACATGGAACTGTAATTGTAATGGAAGTGGCAACCGGGAAGGTTCGTGCTCTTGTTAATCTAAGAAGAACCGATTCCGGAGATTATGAAGATGCATACAATTATGCTTTAAAAGATAATATAGAACCGGGGTCTACTTTCAAAACTATTTCGCTTTTAGCAGCAATGGATGATGGTTTTATTGATGATAACACTACCGTAAATGTTGGAAACGGAGTTTGGACTTATGCTAAACAAAGAATCTCCGATGGTCATGGTGGCGGAACTTACGACATCAGTGACGTACTGGCAAAATCCAGTAACGTAGGAACCGCAAAACTGATTACAAAATATTATGCCGATAAGCCGCAGATATTTCTGGATCACCTAAAACGCTGGAAATTATTTGACAAAATGGATCTCGAACTTCCTGGAATCGCAAAACCGAAGATCGTTACTCCACAGAATAAAAGATGGAATGCCGCAACACTGGCTTCTATATCATTTGGCTATTCTTCGAATATTAATTTATTACAATTAACGACTTTCTATAATGGAGTTGCTAATAATGGTAAAATGCTGAAGCCTTTATTTATCGACAAAATCATGAAAGATGGTAAAGTAATGTATAGCGCAAAACCAGAGGTAATGGTTAACAAAATGGCATCAGAAAAAGCGATTAAAATGATGACCAGCGCACTAACCAAAGCAGTAGAAAAAGGAACAGGTAAGAGTATTTTCACACCAAATCTTAGGATGGCAGGAAAAACAGGAACAGCAAGATTTGAATACTGGCTTCCTGGGCCGATGAAGTACCGGGCATCTTTTGCTGGTTTCTATCCGGCTGATAATCCGAAGTATACTTGTTATGTAATGATCAGTGAGCCTAATACTGCAAAAGGTTTTTATGGAGCAACTGTATCAGCTCCTGTTTTTAAAGAAATTGCTGGAAAAACATTCTTAAAAACGCCTCAAAATGTTGAAAAAGAAATGCTTGTTGACAGAAAGGTAAACCTCAATAAAATGGTTGAACCAAATGTTAAGGTCGCAGTAAATAATAACCAAATGCCTAATGTGGTAGGATTGATTGGTAAAAATGTAATCCCACAGTTAGAAAATTTAGGATATCGTGTCGATTATAAAGGAGTTGGAAGAATAAAAGAACAATTTCCTTTGGAAGGCACAGGAATCAGTAAGAACCAGAGAATATATTTATCTCTACAGAATTAAAATAATAAGCATCAAAGAAATGCAATTAATTGAATTATTAAACAGAATCCCAACCTTAGATATTCACGGTGATAACACACGTGAGGTTTCTGAATTGGTTTTCGACAGCAGAAAGGTTACGGAAAACGCTCTCTATATTGCAGTGAGAGGAACCGTTGCAGATGGACATTCATACATTGCATCTTCTATAGAAAAAGGAGCAAAAACAATAGTTTGTGAAGAATTTCCTGATGATCTGGATGATAACATTACCTATGTAAAAGTAAAAGACTCATCTAAAACTCTGGGACATTTGGCTTCTAATTTTTACGGTAATCCTTCAGAGAAATTAAAACTGATCGGTGTTACCGGAACTAATGGAAAAACATCAGTTTCAACATTACTATTTGATGTTTTCAAGAATTTAGGATATGATTCTGCACTGCTTTCAACGGTAGAAATAAGAATTGGAAACGAAATAATCCCGGCAACTCATACCACTCCTGATGTTATTACCATCAATCAGATCTTAGCTAAAGCTCTTGATGCAGGTTGTGAATTTGCTTTTATGGAGGTAAGTTCCCATGGAATTGCTCAAAACAGAATAGAGGGATTACATTTTAAGATCGCTGGATTTACCAATCTTACACATGATCATTTAGACTATCATAAAACATTTGATGATTATCTGAAAACGAAGAAAAGATTCTTTGATGAGCTTCAGGATACCGCCGTAGCGATTACCAATATCGATGATAAAAATGGTAATGTGATGCTTCAAAACACAAAGGCTGCCAAAAGGTCTTATGCTTTGAAAACAATGGCTGATTATCACGGGAAAGCTTTAGAGATTGATTTCAATGGAATGTTATTGAATTTCAATGGAAAAGAATTCTGGACCACATTAACCGGGAGATTTAATGTTTACAATCTGTTGCTTGTTTTTGGAATCGCATCAGAACTGGGATTTGAGCAAAGTGAAATTCTTCAGGCGATCAGTATCCTGAAAAGAGTTTCAGGGAGATTCGAAACTTTTAAATCTGATGGTGGCATCTTCTTTATTGTTGATTATGCACACACACCAGATGCATTGGAGAACATTCTCGATAGCATTAACGATATCAGAACAAAAAATGAAAGGCTGATTACAGTTTTCGGTTGTGGAGGTGACAGAGATCACTCGAAAAGACCCGAAATGGGAAATATTGCAACAAAAAAATCTACGTTGGCAATTATCACTTCTGATAACCCGAGAACAGAAGACCCAGCAGTTATTATAAAAGAAATTGAAGCAGGTGTTGAACCACAAAATTTCAGCAAATACACTTCAATTCCAGATAGAAAAGAGGCTATAAAAATGGCTATCAAGTTTGCAGAACCAAAAGATATTGTTTTAGTAGCCGGAAAGGGTCACGAAAACTATCAGGAGATTAATGGTATAAAACACCATTTTGATGACAAAGAAGTAATTAATGAGCTTTGGAAATTAATGAGCAAGTAGTTTATAATCGATAATTGATCAATGCTAGTATTTTTTATCACTCATCAATTATCACTTATCATTTATTAACAACAGGAAATTATGTTATATTATTTATACGAATATCTAACCAATCATGGAATCCATATCCCGGGACTTGGAATGTTGAAATACATTTCATTTCGTGCCGGAATGGCAGTTCTATTGTCATTGACAATCGCTCTTATTTACGGAAAAAGAATCATTAATTACCTGAGAGCAAAGCAAATGGGTGAATTGGTTCGTGATCTTGGGCTCGATGGTCAAAAACAAAAGGAAGGAACTCCAACAATGGGAGGTCTTATTATCATCCTTGCTACGATGATTCCTGTTTTGCTTCTGACAAGAATTACCAATGTTTATATCGTTCTTCTCATCATTTCGGTTTTATGGATGGGGGCTATTGGTTTCGTGGATGATTATTTAAAGAAAGTAAAGAAAAATAAAGACGGCTTAAGCGGTAAATTTAAAATTGTAGGCCAGGTTGGATTAGGGCTAATTGTTGGAGTTACAATGTATTTCCATCCGGATATTACAGTAAAGAGAAAATATGCAGATGCAAAAGTTGTCAATAGAAATAATGTAGAGCAGAATTTTATGCCTACAGAGAAAATTACAGTTTCTACAGTACCTTTTGCCAAAAACAATGAATTCGATTATAGTGGAATGCTATTTTGGATGAATGATAAAGATGCTCATGAATGGGCATGGATTGTTTTCATTCCAATTGTTATTTTTATTGTAACAGCAGTTTCAAACGGTGCTAATATTACCGATGGGATCGATGGGCTCGCGGCGGGCACAAGTACGGTCATACTACTTGCCTTAGCCTTTTTTACCTACGTTTCAGGAAATATCATTTTTGCCGACTATCTCAATATCATGTTCCTCCCCAATATGGGTGAGACCACCATTTTCGTAGTCGCCATGGTGGGTGCTGTCATTGGTTTCTTTTGGTATAATACCTATCCTGCGCAGGTTTTTATGGGTGATACGGGAAGTCTCATGTTAGGGGGAGTTATTGCCGTTTTAGCAATTATATTAAGAAAAGAATTAATGATTCCTGTTTTATGCGGAATCTTTTTAATAGAAAACATATCTGTTATGTTACAGGTTGTTGTTTTTAAGTATAGAAAAAGAAAATACGGGTTGGAATATGCCCAAAATAATAGATTATTTAAGATGTCTCCATTACATCACCATTATCAAAAGGATGGTTTTCACGAAAGTAAAATCGTTAACAGAATGATTATCATTGGTGTAATGCTGGCTATAGTATGTCTGATCACATTGAAAATGAGATAGAATTAATTTAAAAATTGAACGATTTAAATACTAAAAAAATCGTCAATCATTTAATCAAAATTAATATGAAAATAGTTGTTTTAGGGGGTGGGGAAAGTGGCTGTGGAGCCGCTTATTTAGCTAAAAAGAAAGGTTTGGAAGTATTTCTTTCAGACAAAGGAACTATTAAGGATAACTATAAGCAGTTTCTGACCGAAAACAACATTGAATTTGAAGAAGGAAATCACGATGAGGAAAGAGTTTTAAATGCAGACTGGATCGTAAAGAGTCCAGGAATTCCGAAAAAAGCAGATATTATTTATAAAATTCATCAGAAAGGAATCAGACTTTCCTCTGAAATAGAATTTGCTTCAGAATTCACCAATGCTAAAATAATTGCTATTACAGGAAGTAATGGAAAAACAACAACGACTTCATTAATCTACTACATTCTTAAAAATGATGGATTAAAGGTGGGTCTGGGTGGAAATATAGGTTACAGTTTTGCCAAGCAGGTAGCTGATGAGAATCATGAATATTATGTATTGGAAGTAAGTTCTTTCCAATTGGATGATATTCAAAATTTCAGGCCTTATATTTCTTTGCTTTTGAATTTGTCCCAGGATCACTTGGATCAATATAATTACAATTATGAAGAGTATGCTTTAGCGAAATTCAGAATTGCTGAAAATCAGGAAAATGACAATTTCTTTATCTACAATAAAGATGATGAAATGAGTAAAAACATTCTTGAAAAATTAGAAATTAAAGCGAAGATGATCCCTTTTTCAACAAAAGAAAAACTGTCTGAAGGAGGTTTTATTGATAACGATAGTATTATAGTAAAATTAAAGGACGCTTTCTCAATGAAAATTGATGAGCTTTCTTTATTAGGCAATCATAATGTTGCCAACAGCTTGGCAGCCTCGATGGCTAGTAAAATACTGAATGTCAACAATGAAAGCATTAGAAATTCATTAATGACATTTCAGGCTGTAGAACATAGGCTGGAATTTGTTTCCGAAATTGATGGAGTAAAATATATCAATGACAGCAAAGCAACCAACGTTAATGCTACTTATTATGCCTTAGAAAGCATGAAAGCACCAACTGTTTGGATTGTAGGAGGACAGGATAAAGGAAACGACTATTCAGAGATTGAAGATCTTGTTAAAAGAAAAGTAAAAGCAATCGTATGTTTAGGAATTGATAATCAAAAAATTATAAACTTCTTTAAAGATAAAAAAGAGTTTATATATGATACCTCAAGCATGGAAGAAGCGGTGAAAATATCAAAATCAATTGCAAAAAACGGAGATACTGTTTTACTTTCTCCTTGTTGTGCAAGTTTTGACCTTTTCAAAAGCTATGAAGATAGAGGCCGACAATTTAAAGAGCAAGTATTAAAATAACTGTATTCATGTAAAATGTACTAAAGTATTAATGATCCCAAACGGTCAAAGTACACGAATACATTTTACATCAATACATGAATACATGAATACATAAAGTATGAACGAACAGGACACAGAAAACAGATTTGAATTTCTAAAGGGCGATAAGGTACTTTGGATGGTCATTCTTGTGATCTCCATATTCTCTATTTTCCCTGTATATTCAGCAAGTTCGAATCTGGAATATATTGTTAATAACGGGACTACAACCGGTCACGTTATCAAGCATATGTTCTTTGTGGTCCTGGGTTTAGGAATTATGAGATTAGTGGGAACTGTAAAATATGAATACATAGGAAAGCTCAGCAGTATACTGCTTGGTCTGATGATTATTCTATTGGTTATCACCATGTTTACGGGACAAACAATCGATGGTGCCAGTGCATCCAGATGGTTGAAAATCCCGGGAACACCGATCTCTTTTCAGCCTTCATCATTTGCCTTTCTCATGTTGGTTATTTATCTGTGCAGATATTTAACAAAAAAAATAACAAGAGAAAGACTTCCGATAGAAAACATTATGTACATCTTCGGACCAATTCTACTTGTTTTTGTATTGGTTGCAAAAGATAATGGATCTACCGCATTAATGATTTTAATGGTATCGGTCATTGTTTTAATTATTGGCCAGCTTCATTGGAAATACATTGCCGGATTTATATCATCCTCTTTTATTGCTATTGTTTTATTTCTGTTGATTGCTCTGAATACCAATTTAATTGGTGGAAACCGTGTTCACACATGGATGAGCCGTGTAGAAACATTTACATCCAGTAAGGCAAAATCTGCAGACGTAGACGACGAAAGTGTAAAGGCAAAAAATTATCAGGTGATGCAAGCCAAAGCCGCTATCGTTCATGGTGGAATTACAGGAATGGGACCCGGAAAAAGTGCTTTAAAACAAATGCTTCCACAGTCTGCATCCGACTTTATATTCGCTGTAATTGTTGAAGAATATGGGGTAATTGGTGCAGCATTTCTGATTAGTATGTATCTGATAATGGTTATAAGGATCGTGATGATAGCCAGTAAGATGCCCGCATTTTTTGGGTCCTTACTCGTTCTCAGTCTCGGGGTCATGATTTTTATACAGCTTTCAGTAAATATTGCTGTAGCGATTAATCTGATCCCAGTTACCGGACAGCCATTACCTTTAATAAGTTATGGGGGAACCTCTATGTTGGTTACCTATTTGCAGTTAGGAATTATTTTAAATATAAGCTCAAGGATACAGATTTATGATGAAGAAGGAATGGGTAAAAAACAAAGTATTGCAGAAATAAATGATATCGCTTAGATCATTGTGAACAGACTGAAGATCTGCGAACGTAGTTCAGAAGTGACGAAGCAATTTCAAAATTGAAAAAAATGAACAAGAAACTAAAAGTATTATTATCCGGTGGTGGAACAGGAGGACATATCTTCCCGGCTATCGCGATTGCCGATGAGATCAAGAAAAGATTTCCGGATACAGAATTCTTGTTTATCGGTGCCAACGGGAAAATGGAAATGGAAAAAGTTCCACAAGCCGGTTATAAAATTGAAGGAATTGATATTGCCGGAATTGATAGGGGTAACCTTTTATCCAATTTGGGTCTACCATTCAAGATTCTGAAAAGCTTATCCAAATCTAAAAAGATCATAAAAAATTTCGCACCTGATTTCGCAATTGGAACAGGAGGTTTTGCAAGCGGACCGGCTCTTTATGAAGCCAGTAAAATGGGAATCCCAATTTTTATCCAGGAACAGAATGCACATGCAGGGGTTACAAATAAGATTTTAAGTAAGAAAGCAAAAGCTGTTTTTACCGCTTATCCAAAAGTAGAAGGCTTTCCTACTGAAAAGATCAAATTTCTGGGCAATCCTATCCGTGAAAATATCATTTCAGGAATGGAGGATACAGTACAGGCAAAAGAAAAAATGGGATTAAATACAGAAAAACTTACTATACTTTCTGTTGGTGGATCTCTAGGTTCCAGAACGTTAAATAATGCATGGAAATCCCATCTCGATGAAATTATAAATAAAGATTATCAGCTGATCTGGCAAACCGGAAAGCTGGATTATAGAAATATTATTGAAGAAACTAAAGACAAAAACAGTCCTAATATTCAGATTCATGAATTCATAAAAGACATGGAGAAAGCTTATTCTGCTGCAGATATCATTGTTTCAAGAGCAGGTGCCATTGCTATCTCCGAACTTGCGGTAGCACAAAAACCTGTTTTATTGGTTCCTTTCCCATTTGCGGCAGAAGATCATCAAACTAAGAATGCTTTGAATCTGGTAGAAAAAGATGCGGCTAGAATGATAAGGGATTCTGAGATGGAAGAAAAATTCTGGAATACACTTGAATCGATATGTGAAAGTGAAAGCTTAAGAAAAGAAATGTCTAAAAATTTAGAGTATTTCGCCAAGCCGAATGCTGCAAAGGAAATTGTTGATGAGATTTTAAAAAAACTACAATAACCAAGACCAACAAGATATGAGAACTAAATTATTAACAGTCCTGCTAATCAGTTTTTTCACTGGTTTGTTTACAGCACAGACGCTTGTAAAGCCGGCAGACTTTAAGATATCATCGGTAGGTACTTTTCTGAAAAGTAAAGGTTATGAAGTATTGGAGCAGGATGAGACTTACATTAAGATAGCAAATAAAGATAAGGCCACTCTTTTTTTGGATGTCGATGCAGGAAAAAAATTTATTAATCTAAACGTAAATATCCTGATAACGAAAGGAGTAGCTAAAGATAAAATTAACGCTCTTATCAATGAGATCAATCAGCTAGCTATGATAAAAGCAGAGTATATAGAAAGTCAAAACTCTATCAATTTTAAGTATTATTTCTGGATTACGAACGGATTTACTAATGAAACATTAGAAGATGCAGTATTGGAATTCTTTTTGTATCAGGGAGATGCTTATGGAATAGATAAAGAAAAGATTTTCGATTATCAATAACTAAATAGAAAATGAAATTATTAGAAACATATCAGACTTTTTACTTCGTTGGAATCGGAGGCATTGGCATGAGTGCCCTGGCGCGTTATTTTAATGCTTCAGGCAAAAAAGTTTTAGGTTATGATAAAACCAACACCAAACTTACTCAGCAGTTGATGAATGAGGGAATTGATATTGTTTTTGAAGATATAACCGATGAAAAAGTAACATCCCTTCAACAGGAAAGTACTTTGGTTATTTATACTCCGGCTATCAAAACATTAGGAATATTAGATTATTTTAATCAAAATGATTTTGAAATTCTAAAGCGCGCAAAGGTTCTGGGCTTAATTACGGAAAATACAAACTGTATAGCCGTTGCAGGAACTCATGGTAAAACAACAACTTCTACATTGGTATCTCATCTATGTAAAGAAGCCGATCTGCCATTTTCATGCTTTTTGGGAGGTATTTCAGAGAATTTCAAATCTAATTTTTTATATAACGGTTCTGAATATTCAGTAGTAGAAGCTGATGAATATGACAGAAGTTTTCTTAACCTTTCCCCCGATTGGGCAGTAATAACCTCTACGGATGCTGATCACCTGGATATTTATGGCGATAAAAGCCATATTGAAGAGGGCTTTAGACAGTTTGCAGCACTAGTTCGTGAAGATAAGAAGTTATTCGTAAGAAAAGGAATTGACATCGGAAGAGATCATCAAACTTACGCTGTGAATGAAAAAGCAGATTATTATTCCGACAATCTTCGTATGGATCATGATAAAATCTATTTTGATTTTCATACTCCTACGGAAATGATAAAAGATTTTGTCTGGGAAATTCCGGGAATTCATAACGTTGAAAATGCAACTGTAGCACTGGCTATTCTTCACAATTTAGGAGTAGATTTTGAAACTTTAAAAAAGGCTATCGCTAATTTCAAAGGAATTAAAAGGAGATATACCAAACATATATATAAAAACGGTAAGATTTATATTGATGATTATGCACACCATCCAACAGAAATTAATGCGGTAGTGGGTTCTATCAAAACGTTTTACCCTGATAAAAAATTATTAGTTGCATTTCAGCCCCATCTGTTCAGCAGAACAAGAGATTTTGCAGACGGATTTGCTGAAAGTTTAAGCAACGCCGACGAACTGATTCTGTTGGATATCTATCCTGCGAGAGAATTACAGGAAAATTTTAAAGGAATTACTTCCACCTGGCTATTAGAAAAAGTAACATTAGGTAAAAAAGAAGGATCAACATTAGCAGAAGCATTTGAGAAAATAAAAGAAAAGGATTTCGATATTCTTCTTACTGTTGGAGCGGGAAATATAGACACCCTCTATGATCCGATATGCCAATGGATGGGAAATAATGAATAAAAGGAAATAATAATGAAATTATAGCGGCTTCTGACATCTGATGTCTGAAATCTCGCATTAAAAAAAGGAATGAAAAATAAATACAGAATATTAAAAATTGCTATCACGGTAATCCTTCTTGGGTTCCTGCTGAGTTTCTCTTTAAAGAAATTCGGCGGTCAGAAGATTACGGATAATAAGATTTCTGTAAAAATGAGTGAAAAAACTCCGGTTTATTTCATTGATGAAAAGGATATAAGAGCAATTGTAAATAAGGAAAACCCTTCAGGAAAAGTTGGTGATCTAAATATTCCCGCTTTGGAAAAAAAGATCAATGCCCTTCCTGCCGTGGACAGCGCCAATGTCTATTTAAATTTAAATGGAAAACTCAATTTGGATATTAAACAAAGGGTTCCTGTTTTCAGGTTAAATAAAGATGGTCGTGATTTTTATGTAGATGAAAAAGGAATTGAATTTCCGATTTCAAAAACGTATTCTCATCCTTGCATGCTTGTCACTGGAAATGTAAAACCAGATGAGTATGAAAAACTGGCAGAACTTGTTGGAAAAATTGATAAAGATGATTTCAGTAAAAAATATTTTATTGGCATTTCAAAAAACAAAGATGATTATAACCTCCTGACAAGTGAGGGAAATTATAAGGTAGAAATTGGAGATTTAGATAATATCGAATTTAAAGTAAAAGGTTTTAAAGCATTTGTTGAGAAATATCTTGTTTATCAGGATCCTCAGAAATACAATATGATCTCAGTAAAATATCAGAATCAAATTGTAACGACATTAAATCCTTATTTTAAAGAAAATGACAGTATTTTAAATGCCGGACGTATGGAGCTGGCAAAAGTTCCTGTCATGGCAGTAGCCAGAAAAGTAGAAGCCAAAACAAAAACGGCAACTGTAAAAAAACAAAGCACAACTTCCAAACCGAAGGAAAGCATAAAGCCAAAAACTACAGCTAAACCGAAGGAAACAAAAAAGACACCTGAGAAGAAAGCAGTAACAAAGCCTAAAGGAAAAGTTAAAATAGAATAAAAAATCAAATCGATATAAACAAATGGAAAATCAAGAGTATTCAGTAGGTCTGGACATCGGGACAACAAAGATAGTCGCGATTGTCGGAAGGAGGAATGCACACGGGAAAATAGAAGTTCTCGGTGTAGGAAAGGCCAAAAGTCTTGGAGTTCATAAAGGTATTGTGAATAATATCTCACAAACCATTAATTCAATCAAGGCGGCTGTTTCTGAAGCACAATCCAGTGCAGGAGTTCCTATCCGCAAGGTCACGGTTGGTATTGCAGGAAAACATATCCGTTCGCTGCAACACTCCGATTATATTATGCGTGAGCATCCAGACAAGTTTATTACAGATGACGACATCGAAGCCTTAAAGGATCAGGTAAAAAAACTGGTCATGCTTCCTGGTGAAGAAATTATCCATGTCCTTCCTCAAGAATATAAGGTGGATTCCGAGGGTGAAATACAAGAACCTGTCGGCATGCACGGGAAACGTTTAGAGGCTAATTTCCATGTTGTTGTAGGACAAATGGGAAGTATCAGAAACATCGCAAGATGTGTAAGAGAGGCTGGCCTGGAAATGGAAGCCCTTACTTTAGAGCCTTTAGCATCTTCTGAAGCTGTTCTTACAAAAGAAGAAAAAGAAGCAGGTGTAGCTATTGTAGATATTGGTGGTGGTACTACGGACATTGCCATTTTTAAAGATAATATCATCCGTCATACATGTGTAATCCCATACGGTGGTGGAATTATTACTGAAGATATCAAAGAAGGCTGTTCCATTATTGAAAAACATGCCGAACAATTGAAAGTGAAATTTGGATCTGCAGTTCCGGAACTGGAAAAAGACAGTACTTTCGTCACTATTCCAGGGCTTCATGGCAGACCAGATAAAGAGATATCGCTTAAAACTTTAGCACAAATTATCAATGCAAGAGTAGAGGAAATTCTTGAAATGGTAAATACAGAGCTAAAAGCGTATGGCGCCTTTGAACAGAAGAAAAAACTGATTGCAGGTATTGTTCTGACGGGAGGTGGCTCTAACCTGAAGCATTTGCGTCAACTTGCCAACTATACCACTGGGTTTGACAGTAGAATCGGTTTTGCAAACGAATATATTGCAAATGATAAGAACCAATATCTAAAAGGTCCTGAATTTGCAACATCTATTGGATTGCTGATGGAAAGCTTAAAAATCAGAGATAAAAAGCAAGTTAATATAGAAGAAGAGGAAATTGTTCAGGAAAAACAACAGCCAGAAACTACAACCAATTCAACTGAAGTGAATACTGTTACCCAACAGGTTTCTTCGGTTCAGGAGCAGGAAGTTGTAAGAGAACAGCAAGAACAAAAAAAAGCGGCAAGATTAACTTTCGGACAGTCGCTAATGGAAAAAGTAAAAAAATTCTTTGAAGAAGTAGAATAAAGTATAAAATGATGAATGATAAGCGATACACGATTATTCCTTATCACTTATCATGAGTCAATTTTAAAAAATATAATTATGGAAAATATAGGTACACAAGGGTTTTCATTTGATTTGCCAAAAGGAAATTCATCAATCATCAAAGTAATTGGTGTTGGTGGCGGTGGAAACAACGCCCTTAAACACATGTACGAGAAAGGGATTCACGGTGTTGATTTCGTGATCTGTAATACGGATGCTCAAACTTTAGATAATAACCCCGTCTCCAATAAAGTTCAGTTAGGTACTACTATTACTGAAGGACTTGGAGCAGGTGCTGATCCTGAAGTTGGAGAAAAATCAGCCATCGAAAGTATTGAAGAAATCAAGGCTGCGATGGGACAAAACACGAAGATGGTTTTCATTACTGCCGGAATGGGTGGTGGTACCGGAACGGGTGCTGCTCCCGTTATTGCTAAAGTGGCTAAAGATATGGGAATTTTAACAGTAGGTATTGTTACTGTTCCATTTAGCTTCGAAGGAAAAAGAAGACTTGAGCAGGCCGAAAATGGTCTTGAAAAATTAAGAAATAATGTTGACTCATTAATTGTCATCAATAACGATAAACTAAGACAGCAATTTGGTAACCTTGGATTTAAACAAGGATTTTCAAAAGCCGATGAAGTTTTGACCAATGCCGCGAAAGGTATGGCAGAAGTTATTACAGGTTACTTCGATGTAAACATTGACTTTAGAGATGCTAAATCTGTTCTTCAGAATTCTGGAACAGCGCTAATGTCTACAGGAACAGCTTCTGGAGACAATAAAGCAGACGAAGCAGTAAGAAAAGCCCTTGATTCCCCATTGTTGAATGACAATAAAATTACAGGTGCTAAAAATGTATTGTTGTTGATCAGAAGTGGTGCTGAAGAAGTTACTATGGATGAGATCGGTATCATCATGGATCATATCCAGAAAGAAGCAGGACATACTGCTGATATCATTTTTGGAGTTGGAGCAGATGAAGAACTGGGTGATGCAGTAAGTGTTCTTGTTATTGCTACCGGTTTTTCAAATGACGATAAAAAATTTGCAGGTCCTACTGAAAAAATCAGAATTGGTTTAAATGATAAATTAGATTCTTTCAAAACATCTCCTTTTAAAACAAGAGAAGAAAGAGAAATAGCTCCTGAACAAGGATATACTTTTGGGGGAAAGAACCTTTTCAGACTAGATGATGAAGACCAGGATAATCCTCAGTTTAAAACATCTACTGAAAAAAAAATGATTATTGAGGATGAAGACGTCAAAACAGAAATAAAATTCTCTGAGAGAGAGGAAGATACGTTAGACAGCCCTACCCAAGACTGGAGAAATGAAGCTGAAGAGGCACAGGATGCATATAGTTTATTTTCTTTCGATGAAGAGCACGATCCAAATGATTTGGAGATCCAATCTTTCTCTTTTGAAACAGAGGAAAAAAAGGAAACGCCTAGTACAAGTACTTCTGTTCAGTCTTTTTCAGAGGAAAAATCGGTTGAATTTAGCTTCTTCGTAAACGAGCCTGTCAATGAACCAAAAGCAGATTATGGGCAGCCAAAAGCAGAGTTTAATAACACAACAAATGCTGTTAGCCAAATAACTGAAGAGCCTGTTCAAAAAGTTGAAAGTTTCTTCCAGCCTGTAAAAGAAGTTCCTGCAGTTGAAGAAAAACCAGCTGTAGAAAATAAAACAGAAAGTGAGGCTCCTAAACCATCAGAAAGCGAATTCACGTTTGTGAATAAAACAATCGATCAGGAAAGAGTAGTTGAAAGAAGAAATAAATTAAAAGAATTCAATTCCCGTTATCAAAGTTTCGATAATGTGAATGAATTCGAATCTGTTCCTGCTTTCAAAAGAAAGAATATTTCGATTGACGGAACCAACGCTTCAGATCAGAATATAAATACATATTTATCGGATAACAATGGTTCTATGCAAATCAGAGAAAACAGATTTTTAAATAAAGATGTAGACTAGTTTAAATGTATTAATGTATTGATGTAAAATGTATTAACGATTTTTACATATTTTAATCTTTACTACATTAATACATTTTACGTTAATACAAATTAAAATTATGAGTTTAGAAAATATAATAAGCGAAGCCATAAAAACGGCAATGAGAGAGAAAGACAGAGTCGCTCTGGATTCTCTTCGTGCTGTAAAATCTCAAATCCAGCTTTTAAAAACCGAAGCTAGAGGAGCAGAAGTTTCAGCAGAACAGGAAATTGCCATTTTGCAAAGAATGATCAAACAGCGTAAGGACTCTTATGAACAGTTTTCAGCTCAGGGAAGAACAGATTTAGCTGAAGTAGAAGATGCTCAGATGAAAGTAATTGAGAAGTTCTTACCTCAACAGCTTACTGCAGAAGAACTCGAAGCGGAAATTAAAAATATCATTTCAGAAACCGGAGCTGAATCTATGAAAGATCTAGGAAAGGTAATGGGAATTGCTTCAAAAACATTAGCCGGAAAATCGGATGGAAAAAGTATTTCCGAGATGGCTAAAAAGTTACTTTCATAACAAAATTAATTCGTGTTCCGGGATATGAGCTATATGTTTAGATCCCAAAATGTGGATCACGAATCCTAAGTAAGGATATTCAACCTTTGCATATCGATTTGATTAATGAAGCCCGAAATTAATTTCGGGCTTCATTTATTGCATAAGATGCTTAAGAATCGTCTGTAAATAACAGACTTAACTGAATGCATCTTTTATGTCGAGGGAATGACGTAAAAAATGCTTTTTCATGGTTGGTTGTTTTTAGAATCATTTCAAAATTAATAAATATATTCTATTATACATAGCTTTTGTTTATATTTTTTCTAATATTATTAAAACATTAATATTGTGTAACTTTTTTGTATCATCCACTTTCCCTAATACATCAATAGTTTTTATGAATTGTTGAAACATAAATAATTTTTTACCTTTGTAAAGATTTAAAAAAAACAAAAAATGTATCCAACAGACTTAGTAATGCCTATGAAGGCTGAACTTACAGATAAAGGTTTCGAAGACTTGACAACAACATCTCAGGTAGAAGAAGCATTAAAACAATCAGGAACAACATTATTAGTAATCAATTCGGTATGTGGGTGTGCTGCAGGTGCTGCAAGACCAGGAGTTGTTTATTCTTTGACAGGAGATAAGAAACCTGATCATTTAACAACAGTTTTTGCTGGTTTTGATACTGAAGCAGTTTCAGAAGCTAGAAAACATTTAGCTCCATTCCCCCCTAGCTCACCATGTGTAGCTCTTTTTAAAGATGGAGAATTGGTTCATATGCTAGAAAGACATCATATTGAAGGGAATCCTGCAGGAGCAATTGCTGCAAACCTTCAGGCAGCTTATGATGAATATTGCTAGAAAACAATATTTTCAGATAATCAACCGTTACAATATTGTAACGGTTTTTTTATTTTAAGCCATAAAAAATTCTTTAAAAATCCAAATATCATTATATTTGTTGAAATGGCAACGAAAGCACTCTTCAATACTGTAGTGAATTGGTTTATCCGTCAAAGGATAGATCAGATACAGAATTTTATGAATCATCCTATTGAGACACAAAAGGGTATCTTGTTTTCCCAGCTGTTTCATGCCGAAGATACAGAGTATGGTAAAAAGTATGGCTTCAATTCAATTTCCAGTTACCAGGACTTTAAAAATAAGGTTCCCGTTGTTACCTATGAAGATTTTGAACCTTATATTGAGCGAGCAAGACAAGGTTATAAAGATGTAAGCTGGCCTGGTTATATTAAGCATTTCGCTAAATCCTCAGGAACAACGAACGCTAAAAGCAAGTTCATCCCTATCTCTGCCGAAAGTCTGGAATATTGCCACATGAAAGCAGGAAAAGATATGGTATCGATTTATGCCAATAATCATCCTGAAAATCAATTGTTCACCAACAAGAATCTACGTTTAGGAGGCAGTTCTGAACTCTATGCGGATTTCAATACTAAATTTGGGGACCTTTCTGCAATTCTTATAGATAATCTTCCTTTTTGGGTAGAGATCACGACAACGCCAAGTAAAAAGGTTTCCCTTATGTCCGAATGGGAAAGTAAACTGAAAGCCATTATCTCTGAAGTTAAGAATGAAGATGTGGGTAGTTTATTAGGTGTACCCAGTTGGATGATGGTTTTATTGCAAAGGGTACTAAAAGAAACAGATGTCCAGAATATTTCCGAACTATGGCCTAATTTAGAGGTCTTTTTTCACGGCGGAATCAGTTTTAAGCCCTACAGGGATCAATACAGTCAGATCATCGGAAAAAACATTAATTACTACGAAATTTACAATGCTTCTGAAGGCTTCTTCGGTATCCAGGACAGACCAAATAGTGATGAGATGCTCCTGATGTTGGATTATGGTATTTTCTACGAATTCATTCCGATGGATCAGTTTCACCTTGAAGACCCCTTGGTAATAAGCCTTGAAGATGTTGAAGTCGGAAAAAATTATGCTATGGTCATTACCACCAATGGTGGATTATGGAGATATCTGATTGGGGATACTGTTGTATTTACTTCCGTTAATCCATTTAGGATAAAAGTCTCAGGAAGGACAAAACATTATATCAATGCATTTGGAGAAGAGTTAATGATCAATAATGTTGAGCTGGCTCTTACAAAAGCATGTGAGGAAACAGGAGCTGCGATAACAGACTTCACAGGGGCTCCGGTTTTCATGAAAGAAAATGAAAGTGGTGCTCATGAGTGGATATTTGAGTTTAGCAAAAATCCGGATGATCTTGATTGCTTTATCAATGCTTTCGATGATAGCTTAAAGGCTGTAAATTCAGATTATGAAGCTAAAAGATACAATAATATCACACTGAAAAAACCTATCGTTCATATTGCCAGGCCTAATTTATTTTACTGCTGGCTGGAATCTAAAGGAAAGCTAGGTGGGCAGAATAAAGTTCCCAGACTAAGCAATGATAGGGAATACATAGATCCGCTATTAGAACTTAACAAATAAAAAAACCGCAGCTTTTACTACGGTTTTTACTTTTATTTTTTCAAATCTTCTTTTAACTTTTTAGCTCCCTCTTCAACTTTTCCGGCTCCTTTTGCAGCAGCGTCTTTTACATCTTTTCCGATCTCTTTAGCTCCTGCCTTAATATCTTTTCCAGCTTCGTTAAGTTCCGTTTTTGTTTTATGGGCTGCATTATCTATTTTGTCACCTGCAGCATCTACTTTCGCCTTTACATCTTCTTTTGCCTTATTAACCTTTGAAGTATCCACAATATCTGTAGGAGACTGTGTTACCGTAGTGCTGGTTGTAGTAACTGATCCATCTGGATTTTCAACCTGCTCAGTTTTTGTTGTTGATTTGGTACAAGAAACTACTAATCCTGCAGCCATAAGTACTGTTAAAATTTGTTTTTTCATATTGATATTTTTTAAGTGTGTATTCAAATTTATAAAAACTTTTATCCATTTTCACATCTATGGAGAAGTTTTTGATGGTGGAGCTTTTTCCTTATCTGTTTGTTCCGTTTTCTTTTTCTCCTCTTCCTGCTTCTTTTTATTTTCTTTTTCCAGCTCTTCTTTAATACGCTTTTCTTCCTTCTCAAGCTTTAAAGCCTCTTTTAAAGAATCCTGGTATTTTTGTGATGACATTCTGATCTGACGTACAATATCTACTGAAGTTGCACCATTAGAAAAAGAGTCAATAGCTGTTGTATCATAGTGCACTTTCATATCCTGCTCAGCATCGATGTGAGCAGGTTCTCCTTTGGAGCATGAAATAAAAAAGGTGGAAAAAATGATAGCTACAAAAAATAAATTTTTCATGGAACTAATTTAATAGAAATTCCGCAATTACCGGGTAATGGTCTGATAATTTTACGGATTGATCTATTTTAAAGCTTATAGGCCTAATATCTTTTGATGTGAAAATATAATCAATTCTTAAAGGAACTTTGTAGTCGTGAAAACTGGTAGAAACACCGTTTCCTACTGTTAAAAATGCATCATCTAAGTTCTTTCCCAAATTATAATACTCATATGAGTTTGGTACAGAGTTAAAATCCCCAGCAAGTATTACCGGATAAGGAGAGAAATCAATCGCTTTTCTTATTTTCTTTATCTGCTCTTCATGGGCTCTGAACGTTGGCGCCATATGCGAAAAAAGTTGGTGAATCTTATTTGTTCCCTTTCCTGCTCCGCTAAAACTAAACATTGATTTATCTAAGCGAAATGGTTCAAGATATACATTTACTATTCTCACTATCTTTCCATTAATATCAATATCGGCATAAAAAGAATTTCCCCGGGATTTATCTTCTATTAATTCGGCTTGTCTTACAATTCTATGTTTAGTTTTTAAAATCACTACCGGATATTTTATCATATCCTTTCTAAGCGCTGTATTCGTGTCTTTTTCCTGAACAAGAATAATATCTGCATTCTGATCCTGAATATATTTCTTTACCTTATCCCAGCCAAATTCTCCATATTTCACATTGAATGTCAATATCTTAACATCTCTGATAGACTTATAGTTTTCAGTTTTAGGAGAGAAATTAACCCATCGTCTGATAGGATTATAGAAAATAAATGTACTAAGAAGGAATACGATTGCAATTTTATTTCTTTTAATGATCCATACCAGTGTCAATATAATATGTAAAATGACCAAATAAGGAAAACCAAGTGAAAGAAGATTTAAGCTACCTAGGATATTAGGAGGAACCCATGCATTAGCAAGGGTACATAATAGTAGAACAATAATTGCAATATGTGAAAACAATAATATCTGGTTAGGCTTCATGAAAAAACGGTCTAGTCTTTTTTTCATCAAAAACCAAACCAATGTGAGAAACTTTAACGGACTTTATGATTATTACTTTTTTAATTTAAAAGTCGTTATAACCGGATAATGATCTGAAATTCTGACAGAACGGTCAACCTGATAGCTGAGTGGCTGTATAGATTGGGATGTGAAAACATAATCTATTCTTATTGGAAATTTATAGTCATGAAAGCTTGTAGCACTGCCCCTCCCTGATTCTACAAAAGCATCCTTGAGTCCTTTTCCTAAATGATAATACTCATAAGAATTTGGAACTGAGTTGAAATCACCAACCAAAATAACAGGATAGGGAGATTCATCAATCCCCTTTCTTACTTTTTCTATTTGCTCCTGATGCATTTTAAAAGTTGGAATTAATCTTCTTACAACACCTTTCACTTTTTGTTTATCTTCATCACTATCCCCCTGAAGTTTCACCATGCTCTTTTCAAACTTAAATGGCTGAAGGTAAACATTGATAAAGCGGTATACATTTCCTTTTATTTCTATATCTGTTTGATTTGCATAAGCGTTATTAATCTTATGATCACTATCAATCAATTCTTTCTGATCAATAATTTTATATTTAGAAAAGATTGAAACAATAACGTCTCCTTTTCCTTCACCGAATCCGCTGAATTGATACTTTTTGACATCACCATGTTCCTGAAGCATTACAATATCAGCATTTTGATTGTCAATGTATTTTTCAATAGCATCCTGACCCAATATTCCTCCTTTTGCGTTTAGTGAAACAATTTTAAGATCAGATCCAGCTTTATCCACAGAGGTAAAATTCACCCATCTTTTAATTGGGCTTAAAAAAAGCAAGCCCAAAGCAACAAATACAACAGCTCTCTTTTTCCATGAAAAAATCCAGAAAATAGTTAATAATACATAAGCGATAATGAGAACAGGAAAGCCAAGTGACAACAAATTAAACCACGGATATATTTTCGGAGGTATGTAGGCATTGAGCAATGTTCCTAATAATAGAAGCAGTATCCCCAAATGTGCTATTAAAAATATAAGGCGAAGTATTTTCACAGGTTTATTTTAACGGAATCGATATAAATGTTTTTTCCAGATTAGTGCTAATATAAACCCTACAATAGCTCCACCTACATGGGCAAAATGAGCAATACCCCCAACATTTCCTGAAACACCTAAATAAATAGAAATAACGAGTAATATAGGTAACAAATATTTTACTTTAATAGGAACGGGAATAAACATGATTCCAATTTTTGAATCCGGATATAAGGTAGCAAAAGCCGCTATAACTCCAAAAATGGCTCCCGACGCACCTACCATTGGAGTCCTTAATGCATTATACAGGCTCTGAGAAAGCTCTTTTCCTTCTGTTGTTGTTGCACTGATATTCATATCCCCAGCATATCCTATTGCTGCTTTTTTATAAATTTCAGCCGCATTTAATCCCAAACCTTCTAAACTTGAAGTGATTTGCTGAATCTCCACAAAATTCCAAAGATTAAATAAGAAAAACGCTCCTAATCCGCTTACAAAATAAAGAATCAAATATTTCTTTTCTCCTAAAGACTGCTCCAGGATTGGCCCAAAGCTCCACAAAGTCAACATATTAAATAAAATATGCGCAAATCCACCATGCATAAACATATGGGTTATTATCTGCCATGATTTAAAGTTTGGAGATAGCGGGTAATATGCAGCAAGTACACTGAATAACTGCGGAAATATAAAAGATGATACAATAAATACAACAATGTTTATTATAATTATATTTCTTGTAATCGGTGGTATATTATTAAACATTTTTTAAAATTTGTTTTTAAAATCATTGAATGGAACTTCATAAAAGCATCGTTTGCCATTGGGCAAAAATTCAGGAAAACCTAATGCTGTAAAATCCTTAATTAATTGCTCAGCATCTTTTTTATAAATAAAATCAAATCTGGATTTAGATTGCATCTTCGTCCATTGATTCTGATAATACTGCGTAAACTCTTCTTCTGTTTTATAATCTAAAATATCAAACAGATCTTCAAGGAATTTCATTACCTGAGTCTCTTTAAGTCCTTCAGGAACCGCGTCTATCCTTAAAACACTTTCATGGGCAATTTTCATATCGAAGCCTAATTCCGGAAGATATTTTTTGATTGATTTATACTTATTTTTCTCAATTTCATTCATATGGTATTCCAGAGAGAAAAGAAGGGCATGGCTGTTTGTTGTCCCTTTTTTTGTGGGCTTATTATTTTCTGAAACGAAAAGCCTGTGCATTCTCCCTAAATCCAACATCAATGTTCGGTCACCTTTATTGAATAACCAATATCCATTGGGAAGTCTCATCAGATCTTCATCAAAATCTTCATCTTCAAATAGATTAATTTTTGATGGTTCTGCAGAAATATTCTGATGGTACATCTCCGCGAGATTTTGTATCTCTGCCTGTCTTATAACTCCTCTTTCTTCTAAAAACGGATTGTAATCTTTATCTACAACGATCTCCGGCATTTTTATAACCCCGCCGCTATTTCCTTTACTAGGAAACGTTTTCTGCATAAGCTCATCCAATTGAGGATCTCTTTCAAAATCCAGACTTGGAGCGACATTATAGATTCCCAAAGATCTTTTTATCGTTGAGCGGATAAGAGCAAAAATAAGATGCTCATCTTCAAACTTCACCTCTGTTTTTTGTGGATGAATATTAACATCTATCTTTTCAGGATCAAGCTCTAAGAAAAGAAAAAATGTAGGAATATATCCTGGTAAAAGCAATCCTTCAAATGCTTCCTGAACTGCTTTATTAAAATATGGGCTTTTAAAGAACCTTCCATTAACGAATATAAACTGTTCGCCTCTGGTTTTTTTTGCTCCTTCAGGTTTTGCAACAAATCCATGAAGTTTACACCAGATAATATCTTCTTTGATCGGGATCAGTTGTGGCTGTAATTTTCTTCCGAAAATATCTACGATCCTTTGCATCTGACTTCCTTTTCTCAATCGAAAAACCGGTTCATCGTCATGAAATAAAGAGAATTCTAAATTTTCATGAGCTAATGCCACTCTTTGGAACTCATCAATTACATGTCTGAATTCGATATTATTATTTTTAAGGAACTTTCTTCTTGCCGGAACATTAAAGAAAAGATTCTTTACTAAAAAGTTTGAACCTTCAGAAGTTTGTACCGGATCCTGAAATTGGAAAACACCGCCTTCAATATATATGTTGGTCCCGATATTTGTTTCCTTTTGCTTAGTTCGCAGCTCTACTTGAGCTACTGCAGCAATAGAAGCCAGAGCTTCGCCACGAAAACCTTTTGTAGAAATTTTAAAGATATCTTCTGTTCCTCTGATCTTAGAGGTAGCATGTCTTTCAAAAGCCATTCTTGCATCCGTCTCAGACATCCCTTTTCCGTCATCAACAACCTGTATCAGATTTTTCCCGGCATCTCTTACGATCAGCTCAATTTTAGAAGCATCTGCATCGATAGCATTCTCCAATAGTTCTTTCACAATGGATGCAGGTCTCTGCACCACTTCTCCTGCCGCAATTTGGTTGGCTACATGATCCGGTAAAAGCTGAATAATATCTGACATAAAAACGTTAAATCAACTTACAAAAATAGTCAATGAAAATGGGAATAAAAACAATAAAACCGTGAATTAAAATTTAATTATCAACATGCAAATATTCTGCCTTTTATTATTTATTCAAAATTCTCTTTATTCTGCGCCTTTTTATAAATCACAATTCCCTAATTGTACGACACAAATAGGGAATTGATTCACAGCTAGTTTACACAAAATTAATACTGATAGTTCTTTATTTATTATTGTATTTTAATCATCAAATACAAGTCTTCTTTTTTCTTTAGTTTTAGCTTCTCCATGAATTTTATCGTATAGATTAGCTAAAACGCTAGGCTTTTTATAGATCTTACTATATCTGTATCGTGTATGGAAGTGCCTGATATTAATTTTGTAGAAATCATATCCAATAACGACAAGAAGACAAACACTGATTACATAGAACACTCTGAACTCCAGATAATAATAGGTTAATCCTGAAAATACCGCTCCCAAAACATACGCCACCATAATACTCGACAGCAACTTTGCCCGTGCTATTAATTCCGGATTTCTTCTGTATTTTTTGTGCGTAAACATCGATAATAAAATCCCTAAGTCAGTTGTTGTACCTGTAAGGTGGGTGGTTTTCACAGAAAAATTGGAAATACTTGCAGTTAAGCCATTCTGTAAGCCTGTTGCAAAAAGCATCAAGGCAACCAGATATTCTGTCTCTTCAACTGTTTTCTGATAAAATAACTGCCCATAGATCCCGACAAACAGCAAACACAAAATTTCCAGTACGATTGGCATCGAATGAGCAAAGTATTTGCTTCTCTTGTTAAAATTAATAACGAAGAAGTTGGCTACAAAACTTCCAAAGAAGAAAAGGAAAATCCATCCACCAACTACCGCGACCTGAGTCCAGTTTCCTTTACTGATTTCAGCCGCAAATATTGCGTAGTGACCTGTTACGTTCGAGGTAAAAGAAAGAAATATTAATAGAGATGCTATATTTATAGTTCCTGCCGTAAAGGCAGTCAGCGTCCCCAGTCTTATATTGTCTCCCAATGTCCTGCTGTTACTATAATTTCTTAACATTTTTTTTAATTTTATAATTGACTTTGTGTTTTTTAAACTTCAACAAAAATTTCAGCGAGTCTTCCTCTTTCCGGAAGTCTTTCAGAAATTTCAAGTGCTATTTCATACGACTCCAGATCTTTGCATTTTTTGATATAAGAAGCAATGTCGAATTTCCCTTTGCCTTTACTTTTTATAGAAGGAGAATAATAAGCCTCTTCTATATTTTCTATTTTTACGTAATTATTAAAGGTTCTTTGAAAGCTCCCTGTAAAAACATCACAGATCACTTTATGAACCAGGTGTGGATATTTATTTTTAACAATACTGATAGCATCAGAAAACTCTACTGGTCTGATCTTATTAAATATTGCAGTTTTGGTTGTGAATAACAGGTCTCTAATAGAATCTCCCATATCATACCCCGATACAAATAAAATAGTGTACTGAGTTTCATCATCTTTACTATCTTTTTCTTTAAGTACTTTTTTCAATATGTTTAAAGACTCAAGAGAGTAATCCGTTGCAATTAAAATCGTTTTGATCATATCTTTAGATTTAGTTTTGTATTATCTTATTTTGATGTTACAAAACTATAGTGACCAAATTAGAGGATCTTTGGAATTGAATTAAAATGTGATTAAAGAGATTAAAATGAGATTAGAAAATTGTTAAGCGAGAGTTAATATTGATAGGAAGAAGAAATTACGAAGTCCCAGAAGGTTTTGTTTCAGGTCGCAATTCCACAATTCTAAATGATGTTCGAAGACCTTTAAATAGGTGATCGATCGAATAAGTTAAACTGTCTTCTCTTCAGGTTGTGTACTATAAAAATTAGGGAAACGAAGCTGAACGGTCGTCCCCTGGTTTTCATTGGAACTAACAATAAGCTCCCCATGGTGCATTCTTACAATATTCCGGGCTAGCGGCAAGCCAATACCATACCCTTCATAGTTTTTGGTATTAGAAGCCCTGAAGAAAGGATCATAAATCTTATTCATTTCTTCTTTTGGAATTCCGATTCCATTATCTTTTACGATAATATAAACATCGGTATCAGTAGCACCTAATGAAACTTTTACCTGTTGGAAATTAGAATATTTACACCCGTTATTAATAATGTTAGCTACGGCGAGATGGAGCAACTGTTCATTCCCCTGAACTTTTAATTTTTTGGGATTTTCAGGCAGCATACTGATGTCTAAATAGATGTTATTTCGGGTGTCAATTTTTCTTAGTGTTTCAATAACATCCCAAAGCAACTGATCGATCCTAACCTTATCCATTTTCTGAATTTTCCCATCAAAACCTGTTTGAGCAATCATCAGAAGTGCTTTTATCTTTTTATCGAGTTTCTCTGCTTCATCGAGAATGATCTCCAGTGTTTCTTTATATTCATCAGCCGTTCTGTTGATTGAAAGAGCCACATCAGCTTCACCCATAATAGAGGTAAGCGGAGTTCTCAATTCATGAGAAACATTTCCAATCAGATGGTTCTGGGTTTCAAATGAGGTCTCAATACGATTAAGCATGTCATTAAATGTATCTACCAGCTCATTGAGTTCTTTATTATCAGGATGAGATTCCAGTCTCAGGTGAAGGTTTTCAGAACTGATCTGTTTTACTTTACCTGTGATCTTTAATATGGGTTTAAACAACGTTTTAGATAAATAAAAGGAAAAGATCATGCTGAAGAACAGTGAAAGAACAATACACGTAACCAATGTTCTTTTGAGGAATCCCAAGTAATAAATGAGATAATGATTTTTGGCAGAAGCGATCGCGATATATTCTTTATCATGAAATTTAAATGACTGGCCGATATAATAAAACTCTTTATCATTGTAATTATCTTCCCCTTTTCTCATGATATTCTTAAAAAAAGTATCGGGAATATGAACCTCCTGAGATATTTTTTTGAAATTTGAATCCGTTGGAACCATAAATACATAATCCTTTTCCATTGGAAGTTCTTCATCATTCAGACTATTCAGAACGTAATTTTCCGGAAGATCCAGGTGTTGTTTCCCTTTTTCAATTTGTACAATGGTCGTGGTTCGGATTTTGAGCAGTTCATAAAACCTCTGATGAGAAAAATTGACGATCGAGAAATACACCAATCCACCAAACAGCAATATAATCGTGGTGAAAACCACCATTAAAAGCACCATTGTTTTGGTTTGATTGGTAATTACTTTATTAAACATCAATTAAGGTTTTTTTAAAACATATCCCATTCCAATTACAGTATGTATCAGTTTCTGATCATCCTGGCTATCCAGTTTTTTCCTCAGATAGTTTACATATACATCCACAACATTAGTTCCGAGCTCATAATTTACTCCCCAGACAGCATCCAGAATTTCGGCTCTGGAGATTACTTTTTCAGGATTATTAAGGAAGTACATTAATAACTTATATTCTGTAGAAGTAAGAGAAACCTCATCTCCGGCCCGGGTAACTTTTTTAGTGTAATCGTTCACCATCAGATCTGAAAACCTATAAACATATTCACTGTCAGCTTCAGATTCTAAAGACTCCTGTGTTGTTGTATTGCCGATACTTCTCCTCAATAAGGATTTTATGCGGGCAACCAGTTCAATAAATTTAAAAGGTTTTACAAGATAGTCGTCACCACCACTTTCGAGACCCAGAACGATATTTTCAGAGGTTCCCAATGCGGTCAGAAAAAGGATGGGAACATGTTGATTGGTCTTTCTTATTTCTTTACAGACATCCAGCCCATTCATTTCCGGTAACATAATATCTAAAATTACCAGATCAAAATCATTGGCTTCCACCAGCTGTACTCCGGTACGTCCGTCAAAAGCCACTGAAATCTCATAGCCTTTTTCCTGAAGTCCTTTTTTAATAAAAGATACAACACTGGTTTCGTCTTCGATCAGAATAATTTTTTTCATAAGTAACGAATTTCACAAAAATAACAAAAAGAAAGGAAACATTCCGAAGGTATATACGATGTGATTTTAAATGAAATGATTTTAAAGTTGTTGAAAACTATGGAGAATAATACTACATTTGTTGTTATAAGCAAATAATGGAAACAGTTCAGGTTAAATTTTAATAGTATGAATGATTTTTTAATAGGTATTGGAAAAAGATTAAAAGATATTAGAAAGAAAAATAATTTAACGATCAATGAACTGGCTTTTAAGGCCAATGTGAGTAATGGTCTTGTATCCCGGATCGAAAACGGAAGAACAATTCCTTCTCTTCCTGTTCTGTTGGATCTCATTCAGTCATTAGAAATAGACGCAAGCTTTTTTTTCGAAGGCGTTGAAAAAAAATCAAATGCTAAGTTTATCTATTTACCAAAAGATAGCCAGCAGCTTATTGAAAAAGAAGTGGAAGCTGAAGGCTTTAAATATCTGCACATTTTCAGTAAAAGTCTTCATTCATTAGGTTTTGAAGCTGTTTTATTAACTCTTGAACCCAATTCTAAAAGAGAAAAGGTAATTACAGATGCCTGGGAATTTAAATATATTTTAAAAGGCGAGGTAAAGTATCTGATCGATAATGAGGAAATAATTCTAAAGGAAGGAGATTCATTATATTTCAATGGAAAATTGCCACACGTCCCGGTAAGCATCAGTGATGAAAGCTGCATCATGCTGGTTCTTTATTTCTATTCTGATAAATAGCAACATTCTTTATTTTGTTCCTTATATAGTTGTCAGTTTTACTGTCTTCTTTTTTTTAAAAAGTTTACAAATACTCAACTTCCGGTTTTTTGCACTTCATTAAAATTAATGGAGAATTAACGGATTTCCTATCAAATACCATTCGTCTCCTTTTTCATTTAAACTTACAAAAACCATGTAACATACTGTTTAATGGTATTATTTAAACATTTATTAGATTTTCATAGAACTATTTTTTGTAAGAAATACTTAACAAATCGCCTCTATTTGTTAATCATTACTTAATATCAAATATTTACATATATTAAAATTATTAGCTTGTTTTGCATAAAAATTTAATATTTGTAAAAATGGAAACAAAATTAAAGAAATTACTACTCCTTATTTTTCTTTGTTTCATTGGTTGGGTTTCGGCTCAAAAAAAATCTGTTACGGGAATTGTATCAGATGAGAATCAACCTCTTCCCGGAGCATTAATAAAAATAAAAGGATTATCTAAAAATATAGTTACAGATCTCGATGGTAAATTCACGATCAATGATCTTCCGGCGGGTGAATATAATTTACAGATTGGATATATCGGATATGAAAACAACGATATTACTGTAGCGGTAAAGCCTGAAGAGAATACGGATCTGGGTATTATCAGATTATCTCAAAAACATAAAAACATAGATGAAGTCGTTGTCACTGCTACGCTTAAAAACAGTGAAGCAAGAGCATTAAGTCTTCAAAAAAATGCAATCAACATTACAAATGTTATTGCTTCTGATGGTATAGGAAAATTACCGGACAGAAACGCTGCTGAAACAGTTCAGCGTGTTCAGGGTGTTTCAATTGAAAGGGATCAGGGAGAAGGAAGATTCGTATCAATCAGAGGACTTCCTCCTTTTTGGGCATCAACTACCATTAATGGAAACAGACTTCCAACAGCCGAAGAGGAAACAACCTCCAGAGCAACAGCTTTTGACTTCTTCCCTACTGAGCTTATTTCCTACGTTCATGTAAATAAATCTTTCACTCCTGATATGGAAGCCGATGGAATTGGTGGTGGTGTTAATTTTATTACAAAAACACCTCCAATGAAGCAGGAATTAAAAATTACAGTCGGAAGCGGCTATAATGCAAAGTCTGATAAAGGGGTTTATAACTTAGGCTTATTGTATGGTGGCAGAACAAAAGATAAAAAGTTTGGATACCTGTTTAATGTTGCTCACTTTACCAGAAACTGGTCCACAGATAATTTTGAAGCAAGAAGAAGTGGCGATGAAGGGGTTTTCAGATTAGAGCTCCGTGATTATAATGGGGTAAGAAAAACAACGGGAATCAATACCGCTTTCGAATATGTGCTATCTCCCAAAAGCACCCTATACTTAAAAGGAATGTATGGTACTTTGTCTGATGACGAAACGCACTATAAGCATAGAATAAGATTTGATAAATTCAGTTCTGCCAACAACACAGCAAGAGTTGAATTACAGAATATTCATAATCTTTTAATCACAGAACTAACTTCTGTTTCATTGGGTGGAGTTCATCAGTTAAACAAAGGAAAAATTGATTGGGATGTGTCCTATTATGATAATAGATTCAAGTATGGAAACATCCCTGATAAACAGAATAACTCTTATTATGTTATTAAATACACCCAATCTGGTGTAGGAATCGATCCTAATTATATTGGAGATCACGGAAATGGACCAAGAGCATATTGGAAAGCTGATGGTGGAAAATTAGATTATAAAGATCCTGATGCCCTATTTGGTTTCTACAGCGATCCCAATTTTAAAATGGATGCTTCTCAAATGAGATTTACTGATCTCGAATTCTATAAGGTCTTTGTTGATGAGAAAGATAAAATTGTAGCTGCATTCAATCATGAAATGAATGTTTCTGACCGACTGACCTTAAAGTATGGTTTTAAATACAGGGATAAAGAACGTACTGCAAAGTTTTCAGATATTTTCTATAACTGGAGCAACGGAACGGCACCTCTTTTATCAGAGTATGGTCAATACATCACAACACAGCCGAATGGTCCTAAATATTTAAGCGAAATGAATGCCCACATTGGGAACACTTTCGGACCTGTTTTATCAACAACGGGGATGGACCAGTTCTGGTTTCAGAATCAGGGAAATTTAAAAATAAACCCTGCAGATTCAGAATCTCTGGAATACAATAAAGCATTAGGAAGAAACTTTGATGTTTTTGAAAAACATGCGGATGCTTATGGGATGGGTACTTATAAAGTGAGTGATAAAATTACGGTTTTAGGAGGAATCAGATTATCAAATACCAATACGAAGGTAAGAGGTTTTAATGTAATCGACGACAAATTGGTTCCCACAGAAAACACTAAGAAATATCTTGCTGTATTACCGATGTTACATATCAAGTATACCTTAAATGACAAGACAAACCTTCGTTTTGCAGCGACAAGAACCTTCTCAAGACCTAATTTCGGGGATCTAACTCCTGGTGGAACTTATATTGAAGCAGACAATGAATTCAAAGGAGGGAACCCAAATCTGAATCCTACTTATTCTCTAAACCTTGACCTGATGGGAGAATACTACTTCTCTAATGTAGGGATTTTAAGTGGTGGAATTTTCTATAAGTCAATTACAGATCCCGTTTTCCAGGACTCTTTCATTGGAACTTACAATGGTAATCCTGGGGTACAGTTTACAGCACCCAATAATGGAAAAGCAGCTTCGTTGGGAGGTCTTGAATTGGGTATGAACAGAAGATTCGACTTTCTTCCTGGTTTCTTACAATATTTCGGAACTCAGCTTAATGCTACTTTCATGACTTCAAAAATGGAGAAACCCAGTGGTAGAAAAGTTGCTCTTCCTTATCAGGCCAAAGAACTATACAACATACAGTTATTCTTCGAGAAAAAAGGATTCAATGCCAGATTAGCTTATAATTATAAAGGAAAATATGCTGTTGAGTATGCCGAAACAGATCTTAATGATTCTTATTATGGAAAATACAGCAGTTTGGATTTCGGAGGATCTTATCAGTTTACAAAATTTTTAATGCTATATGCAGATGTAAATAACATTCTGAATAAGCCATTGATCTATCATTTCGGAAAGAATGAAGATCGCCCAGAACAGGTTGAATATTACGGAGTAAGATTCAATTTAGGTATCAAGCTAAATTTTTAATCAATAAAAATGGCTGATACGATCAAAAAAAACACATTAGTAACACTGAAAGCAGCATTTTCTGCTTTTGGTGTTTACTTCTGCATGTATGGATTTAGAAAACCTTTCACTGTAGCATCTTTCGAAGGTCTTGCTTACTTTGGAGTGGATTATAAAGTACTGATCATCATTGCTCAGGTCGCAGGGTATTTCATCTCAAAATTTATCGGAATACGATTTATTTCAGAATTAAAACCCGAAAAAAGGATCTTCTATCTATTTACTTTTATTGCCATCGCAGAAATTGCATTACTGGGTTTTGCCCTCGTTCCGGCACCTTATAACATCATTTTTATGTTTATCAATGGATTTCCATTGGGACTGATTTGGGGAATTGTCTTTTCCTATATTGAAGGAAGAAAAACAACCGAGATCATAGGTTTATTTCTGTGCTCGAGTTTTGTCGTTTCTTCAGGGTTCACAAAATCCGTAGGAAAATTTATTATGGATACATTTGATATTTCAGAGTTCTGGATGCCTTTTACCGCTGGTCTGGTTTTTATTATTCCTTTGATCCTTTTTGGTGTTTTATTAAATAAAATTCCTAAACCTACTGAAGAGGACATTTTGTTAAAAAACAAAAGACAACCTCTTGATAAGGCAGCCAGAATAGGATTGATTCGTCAGTTTTTTATTCCAATGGTTTGTATTACTATTTTATACATTAGCTTAACCATCCTTCGGGACTTCAGGGATAATTTTAATCGTGAGATCTGGGATAGTTTAAGTCTCAAAACTGACAGCTCTATCTTTACCCTTACCGAAATTCCCATTGCCATTGTTGTTCTCCTGGTTTTAAGTCTGATGGTAAAAGTAAAGAACAACAAAAAAGCTTTCGCTTACTACCATTATATTCTTTTTGCAGCCATCGCAATAGTTGGTTTTTCAACATACTTTTTCCAGCATCATATGATATCTCCTTTTTTATGGATGATGTTCTCCGGACTTGGAATGTATTTGTGCTATGTTCCGTTCAATGGAATTTATTTTGACAGAATGATTGCGGCTTTTGATATCAAAGGCAATGTAGGTTTTCTAATTTATTTTGTAGATTCATTCGGATATCTGGGAAGTGTTTTAATCTTATTATATAAGAATTTTGGCTCTGCTCAGACATCGTGGCTGAACTTTTACATTCATCTTAATTATATTATTGTTATGATCGTTTTGATTTTTTCGGTCATTGCCTATTTAGCGTTCAAAAAAAAATCAAAGCCAAAATCAAATAACAATAATCAATACATCAATTTCGACACCTCGAAAATGATATAAAACTAAAATATAATGACAACAAAATTTGACTTAATTGTTGTGGGAGGTGGAATCCTAGGAACATTCCACGCTTATCATGCTTTAAAAAGAAACCTCAAAGTTGCTATTCTCGAAAAGAATTCGTTTCCACAAGGAGCAACCGTAAGGAATTTCGGACAAATTGTTCCTTCAGGAATGGATTTAAAATGGCAGAATTTCGGAAGAGAAAGTCTGGCAATATACAATGAATTACAGTCTCAGACAGATTTGACTATAAGAAAAAATGGATCTGTATATTTAGCATCTAACGACGAGGAGCTTCAGCTTATCAACGAGCTGTATGAAATCAATAAAAAAAATGATTACGAATCCGTTCTTTTATCCAAGAACGACTGCATCAAGAAATTCGATGGTCTGCGTTCTGATTACTGTAAGGGAGGGTTGTTTTTTCCACAAGAATTGTCTGTAGATTCAGCAGAAATGATCATAAAACTTCATACTCTTTTAAAAGAAAAATTAGATCTACAAATTTTCTATGATACAACTGTAATAGAAACTTATGAAGATGATCATCAATGTACTGCAATATCTTCCGAAGGTACCAAGTTTAACGCATCAAAGATAATTATCTGCAGTGGACACGAGTTTAAAACATTATATCCAAATATATTTAATGAAAGTGACTTAGTGGTTAGTAAACTACAAATGCTACAGACAAAACCTCAGGGCATCTATTCACTACAGGGAAATATACTGACAGGGTTATCTATAAGAAGATATGAGTCTTTTCAGGAATGCCCTTCTTACAGCCAAATAAAATCTTTAGAGGATGAAAATTCTTTTGAGAAAAAATATGGAGTCCACATTTTATTCAAGCAGGCTCTTGACGGTTCTATTATTTTAGGGGATTCTCATGAATATGCGAGTGCCAAAGATTCTGATTCCCTGGGGTATGATCTGAATATGGAAATCGATGAATTCATGATCAACGAAGCAAAAAAAATAATAGACCTTCCTACTTATGAGATCCAAAGAAGATGGTTTGGAATCTACTCCCAATGCAAAGACAAAGACATCCTTGAATATAACCCTTCACCAAACATTCATATTGTCACTGCAATCGGAGGAAAAGGAATGACCGCAAGTGGAGGTTATTCAAAATTTAACATAGAAAAAATTTATTCATAAAACAATGAAGAACATAGAATTATTGGTTCTGGATATGGCCGGAACAACGATTAATGAAGACAATGTAGTATATAAAACTTTAATGCACTCCGTAAATGATTATGGGTATGGAGTTTCCTTAGAAAAAGTACTTTCAAGCTGCGCCGGAAAGGAAAAGTTAGAAGCTATCACAAGTTTATTGCAGGAAATAGGAGGTAATAAAAATGAGGCTCTTGCTATTTTTGAAAATTTCTCAGAGCAGTTAAAAAGAGCTTATCAAGACCTGGATGTAAAACCTATTAATGGAGTCGAGGATTTTCTGCTGAAAATGAGGGCAAAAAATAAAAAAATAGTCCTTAATACAGGCTATTCTCAGGAGATCGCACAGCAGCTTCTGGATAAATTAGGCTGGAAAGAAAATGTATATTATGATGATCTTATTACGGCGAATGATGTTTCAGAAAGCCGACCAAGTCCTGAAATGATTCATCTTGCTATGAAAAAATTCAATATAGATGATCCGGAGAAAGTACTAAAGGCAGGGGATTCTGCTGTTGATATTGAAGAAGGAAAAAATGCGGGCTGTGGACTGACGATAGCTGTTCTTTCCGGTGCCCAAAAAAGAGGAGAACTCGAAAAATCCAATCCGGATTATATTTTCGATACCATATCTGAGGCTGAAGAAATTCTTTACTAATTCTTTCATCACAATCTTATCTATTCAGCCTCAATTTCTTATTGTTTTTTTATCTTTTAATTAACTTTAAGTTTACACATGTTTACAAATAGTAAATTAATTTTACAAATAATAAAATATAATTACTATTTGTAAACTTTTTTATTTCTAAACCAATAATTTTTATGAAAACAAAACTATTCTCATTGGCAATCGTAGCGAGTTGCTTTTTAAGCGCTCAGACGAAAAAAGTTCTTTTTATCGGTATCGACGGATGCAGGGCAGATGTCATGATGTCATCCAATACGCCTAACATTAAGAGTCTGATCACAAAATCTATTTATTCATTGGATGGCCTTTGCGCTGCAACTACTTGGAGCGGAAACGGCTGGAGTACCATGCTTACTGGTGTTTGGCATACAAAACACAATGTTCAGGATAATAATTTCACCAATCCAAATTATATCAGTTACCCGGATTTCTTAACCCGTGCAGAAACTTACAATCCAAACTTAAAAACAATTTCATTGGCACATTGGGCTCCTATCAATGATATTATTGTTAAGGATGCAGATGTACAGACTAATTTCAGCACAGATTTAGCAGTGAAAAATGCCGCCGTTAATGCTTTACAAACAAACAACCCTGATATTTTATTTGTTGATTTTGATGATGTTGATCATGCAGGCCACTCGTATGGTTTTTCTTCAACTGTTCCCCAATATGTTTCGTCCATGCAAACAACAGACACTTATATCGGAGAAATTGTAAATGCGATGAAAAACAGAGCTACTTATAATAATGAAGACTGGTTGGTTGTTTTAACCACAGATCATGGTGCTGTAAGTGATGGTCACGGTGGTGGAAATCTTTCTGAAAGAAACATCTTTACCATCTATTCTAACCCCAACCTTACTCCTCAGCAAATAAGCAAGACCGAAATAAATTCGAATATTACGCACAACCAGCTTAACTTCCCTGCAGGAACGTATGCTAAACCGGCTAATCAAACACCTTTTAATTTTGGAGCAACGCAGGATTTTACTATTGAATTTTGGGTAAAACCTAATGCAAGCTTTTCAAGTGATCCTGTAATGATCAGTAATAAAAACTGGGCTAATGGAAAAAATAAAGGATTTGTTATTTCTGGATATTCAGGACAAACCTATAAAATAAATATCGGAGACGGCACAAACAGAATTGATCTTGTCGGTGGTAAAATGGAAACCAATAAATGGAAACACATTGCAGTAAGTTTCGACAGAGATGGTCTTGTAACTCTTTATGAAGATGGTGTTGTGGTAACATTTGCTAAAATGAATACCATTGGAAACATCGATTCGGGACTTCCCCTTACGATTAATCAGGATGGAACAAACACCTACGGGCTTAATCTTGCAGCTTCTTATAAAGACATCAGAATCTGGAAATCTGCAATTCCAAACAACGTTTTAGTAAACTGGGCTACTCAGAACATCACTTCTTCCCACCCTTATTATTCTCAGTTGCTAGCCAACTGGAAATGTGATGAAACATCTGGTAATACATTAACCGATTCAAGCCCAAACAACAATAACTCGACGGTCACAGGAAGCCCAACCCGTAATCTGAACACCGCTAATAACTTCAAAATTTATAATTATTTATCAACAACCAGAGAAACAGACCACTTACCAACGGTATTAAACTGGTTATGTATTCCTGTTCAAAGTTCTTGGGGTATAGATGGTGTCAACAGGCTACCTGTTTGTGATCTTAATACATTATCTGTAGGAAATTCAGAAAAAGTATCAGAAGATTTTGCCATATATCCTAATCCTGCAGATCAGAAGGTGAATGTAAAGTTCAAATCTAATGAGAAAGAAGTTACATTTCAGATCATCGATACAAAAGGAACTGTTGTTTCATCTAAAAAAGTAAAATCATCAGATGGACAGTATGAAGAAACATTCGATATCAATACAATGCCAAGTGGTGTATATTTTATAAAACTCACAGAAGGTCAAAAATCTTTGTCAAAAACTTTTATTAAAAAGTAATCAGAGAATTTTCATCATATCATTAGTAGATTTAAATTGGATAGATATTAGAACGCGGATTACTCCAAGTTCTAATATCTTTTTTATTTTTAAATAACACCATATTTATATATTGTTTTTTACCATTTTCCCCAATTTCTCAAGATCACTTTCTACCCTATCTGTCCATTCTAAGGCATAATTCAATCGCATACAGTTTCTGTATTGGTCATATTGAGAAAACATTCTTCCGGGAGCAAAATTGATCTTCTGACTATAAGCTTCGTCAAATAAATCTTCCGTACATATTCTTTTGTCTAGCTCCAGCCATAACATAAAACCTCCTTTTGGTTCGGAAACTTTAGTATTGTCCGGAAAATAAGCCGTAACTGCTTTTTGAATCTGAAGGTAATTAGCATAGAGTTTATTTCTGAATGTCCTCAAGTGATGATCATAACGGCCATGTTCCAGAAAATCTGTAATCACATCAGAATATAATGATGGACTGCATACCGTCTGAACAAGCTTCTGGCGGATAATCCGATCTTTAAACTGACCCGGAGCCACCCACCCCACCCGATAACCGGGAGCCATGGTCTTCGAAACTGAACCCAACCACATCACCAATCCTGCCTCATCATAAAACTTACATGGCTTGGGACGTTCTGCTCCGAAATATAGATTCCCATAGATATCATCTTCGATCAAAGGAACATTATAGTGCGTGATTAATCTCACCAGCTCCCTCTTGTTTTCATCAGGCATTTGAAACCCCATCGGGTTATTAAAGTTCGTCACAAAACAACATGCTGATAATTTTGGCAATACTTTTTTTAAAGCATCAAGATCTACTCCATATACCGGATGAGTGGGAATTTCAACTGCTTTTAGTCCCAATAACTGGATGGCCTGCAAAATTCCAAAATAAGCAGGGCTTTCCACCGCAACCAGATCACCAGGCTTTGTTACGGCCATCAGACTATTATAAATAGCATTCATTGCCCCAGAGGTTATCACCAGATCATCTTCCGTAATTTTCCCTTCCATAACCAATGACCATTTTGCCAGTTCCCGACGAAGGCTCTGTTTTCCCTGTACCGGTTCATAATCCGTTCCGCTGTCATTTCTGCTCTTTACAACATTAATGATCGATTTTTTCATCTTGGCCAAAGGAAGAAAGTTCTTGCCGGGAATTGCCAGAGCAAACTGAGTAAAATCCTTCTCTGAAATAGTTCCAAACACCTTATCAATAAGATCTTCCTTTGTTCCTTCAGCTTCAAAGCTTTTTATTTTGGCAACAGATGGCAACGCCAGTTTTCGTTGTGAAGTATGGCTTACAAAATAGCCAAATTTAGGCTTCGATTCAATAAGAGAATGACTCTCAAGCTCCATATAAGCCAGCTTTATGGTATTCAGGCTAACATTATATAGCTTCTGAGCACTTCGGAGTGAAGGTAGTTTATCTCCAAACTGTAATGTCTCAGTTTGGATTTGCTCCATCATTATTTTTGCTATTTTAAGGTATAAAACTTCTTTGGCCATAGGATGATCGTTTTAAATATAAAGTAAACAGAAAATATCTTTGTTAAACATTGATCCAATTAACAATACTGTTGATTGTACTTTTCAATTGTTGTGGGTTTTTATAATTTTCTGAAGGGTTTCTTTTAAAGTAATCTTCAACAAAGAATTCAAAAGCTCCTTTTTCTTCCTTATTTAAATCCCCAACTTCATGTATGATAAAATCAGGTTTCCCAAACCTGTTTACCACAAGACATGCAAAAGCAATAATAGCATTTGCTTTCTTTGCCACAAGAAAGGGAAGTCCAAAACTCTCATTAACGATTTTTGAATTTTGCTTTTGAAGAAAAATATTCTTTAAAAGTACCATATCAGAAATATAAACTTCTTGATATTGGAGATTGTGTGGGTACTGAATACGCGTTTCCATAGTGCTTGCTTTATAATAAACAAAATTATAAAGCCTATACGAAAGGACACAGATACAGAACTTAGTATTATCGTGGATACAGCAATATTATTTTGAAAAAGAAATACAAATTCTGATTAAATTTTAATTGATCCTCTTCTTTGAAAAATGAATAATAAAGTCATCAAACTCCCTTTTATAGCTTCTTCCCACAGGAATTGAAGACTTCTCCAATAAAACCTCGTCATTATTAAAAGCGGAGACATACAGGGAATTGATCAAAAAAGACCGATGTACTCTTATAAATCCCTTCTCTGAAAGTACATCATTCAGCTCTGAAATTTTATTTTTAGCGACAATATGCAAACTTCCTTTTAATACCACTTTCACATCATTACCATTGCCTTCAAAGTAAATGATCTCATTCAGCAGAATTTTCCTTTGTAAACCTTCAGACTTTAGGAGTATAAACTCCTCAGCTGTTTTCTCTGTTGAAACATTTCGAAGTACACGATCCACAGATTTAAAAAATCGTTCAAAAGTGATTGGTTTTAAAATATAATCTACCGCCTCAAGCTCGAATCCTTCAATAGCAAATTCGCGATAAGCTGTTGTAAAAATAGTTTTAGGTTTTTTATTAAGAGATTTCAAAAAGTCTATCCCATTCAAATCAGGCATCTGGATATCCAGAAACATCAAATCTATTGACTTTTCCTGTAAGAGCTGATACGCTTCAATAGCACTTTTAGCCGTCCCTAAAAGTTTCAACGTTTCAATCTTTGAAATGTGACTTTCCAAAAGCTGTATGGCTAAAGGTTCATCATCCACTATGATACAGTTAATCATTTTGCGCAGGTATCGTTATTTTTATGGTAAACCAGTTATTTTCTTTTAAGGTACTCAACTCAAACCGATTGTCAAAATACAGTCGAAGCTGCTCCTTGATATTTTTCAAACCAAGTCCTTCTTTCTCAGCTTCTACAGCGTCCGGGCACGTATTTTCAACTTTTAAAACTGAGTGATTCCGATTGGTCTCTACCCAGATATTAATTTCTGCTTTTCCTGATATTTTCCCGGCTCCATGTTTAAATGCATTTTCCACTACAGAAAGAAACAGCAAAGGAGGAATGGTATTTGAGCTTTCCAGTTTCTCGAATTTACGGACTTTTAATCTTTCATCGTATCGTAATTTCTCGAGTTCTATATAGTCATCTATAATTAAAAGCTCATCAGAAATAAGGACTGTTTTCCTTTGTCCCTTGTATAAAATATAATCCAGAATGTCGGAAAGGCGATTGATCGATTCAGAGGTCCGTTCAGAATTAGCAACAGAAAGTGCGTAGATATTATTTAGTGTATTGAATAAAAAGTGTGGGTTTAATTGAGATTTTAATACTTTTAGCTCAAGTTCTGCCTTTTCTTTCAAAAGTTGGGTTGTATTTTCTTTTTCATTTCTATACCGTATCATAAACATCGTAGCGACAAAAATAAAACTTCCTGTTACGATAGAGAATACATAATAAAATAAAAGATAATTCAGGCCAGTTACGATATCCACTAAGCTATCTTTGGGATAATTCATAAAAACAGGTTCTACTGCGTACACAATAAAAATTCTATTAATAACCGAAATAATATAGATGCTTATAACCAGGTAAGTTGAAAATAGAAAATATTTTTTGCTGTTGAAAAACCGGGCAATCAGCACATAATAGATAAAATTGGCACCTGCAATTTGAAAAATCCAATGGCTAATATCATAAATAAGGTTTTCATTGAAATGGGCGTAGTCATAATGACCATAATCTTTGGCCATTCCAAACAAAAATAATCCTATCCAAAAAATAACCTGGAAACCAATATTCTGCTGTATTCTCTTCTTTTTCGTAGTCTTCACAATATCCAAAAATATAAAATCCAGATCGATGAAAATACATTTAGTTTTTAATAAAGTAAAATTGCTGGTGAATAACGATATTTTACATTCAGACAGCAAAAGATGCTTTCTACCATTAAATACATTCATTCTGACACAATCGCTCAATAAGCGCCTTCTTTTAGAAAAATTTGCAAAAAAACAATAATGGATACACCATCTGAGCGATTTTATGGACTCGATCACTTAAGAGCTACTGCGATTCTGTTGGTCTTATTTTATCATTACCGGGCATTTACCCATCCTGAATGGGTAGATATTTATGGAAGATTTGGATGGACAGGTGTGGATCTATTCTTTGTGTTAAGCGGATTCCTGATCTCTAATCAGCTCTTCAAAGAAATAAAAATTCATCAGAAGATCGATCTCAGATCATTTTTTGTCAATAGATTCTTCAGGATTATTCCGCCCTATCTCTTCACCGTTTTGCTGTATTTCAGTTTCCCTTTTTTTAGAGAAAGGGAAAGCTTATCTCCGCTTTGGAAATTTCTCACCTTTATCCAAAACTATGGTCTTGATGTGATCAACCAGGGAACTTTTTCTCATGCCTGGTCTTTGTGTATTGAAGAACAATTTTACCTTTTGCTTCCCTTTTCATTGTTATTATTTTTAAAAACAAAAACGTTTAAATATTTAAAAATTTTTATCGCTTTAGTTCTCATTTTCAGTATACTTATCCGGTTTATTACATGGCACGGGTTTATAGTTCCTCATATCAATACCGAAAACTTTTGGAAAGAATGGTATATGAATATCTATTATCCTACTTATACCCGTTTGGATAGCTTAGCTATAGGAGTTCTGATTGGTTATTTATTTCAGTTCTCTTTAAAATTTAAAGTCCTGATCAACACCTATGGAAATCTTCTTTTTATTGCTGGTGTTCTCCTTCTGGGATTTTCTTTTTGGTTCTGTGATGAACAAGCTTCAAAAAACGCCTCTGTTTTTGGATTTACCTCAGTTGCCATAAGCTATGGACTGATCGTTATGTCTGCTATTTCCCATTCGTCCTTTATTTCTAAATCGGGATTATTTATTACCAATCAGCTCGCCAGTCTTTCTTATGCCATCTATCTTTCCCATAAAGGTGTTATTCATATGGTACAGGAAGGATTAAAATCTTTAAACATCGCTATTCCCGATAATATAGTGCTTTTGATCTGTTTGTCAGCGTGTATCGTTGGGGCATTATTTTACAGATATGCTATTGAAAAACCTTCGGCAAAACTAAAAAGAATTGTAAATCGCCGATACAGACCTATTAAATAAACCATCAACCAACACTTATCTTTAAAATACCTACATCTATATAGAAAGTAAATCCATTTATTAGCTTGTCCTGGCCTGGTATTAAGTATACTGGTAATTTTAGGATAATAATTTTAAATACAACAACCTATGAAAAATTTTAAGAAGCTTAGCAGACAAGAGCAAAAAGAAATTCTGGGACAAGGTGGAAGTGTTGGTGGAGGTACAATAGGTGGTCCAGCCATCCCATTTTGTAAAAGTGATGCAGACTGCGCTTCAGGCTCTTGCTGTTCCTATTCCTATTCAGTATGGATGTGCTTTAAACCCAAACCAGAATTTCAATGCGCCACATCCACACCTCCAGAGGTGTCTTAAATTGAATTACTCATTATCATTCAATCTAAAATCTAATAACGCAAACAGGCTAATTAGTCCTGTTTTTATTTATATGAAAATATATTATTGTGAGTTTATCCCTAAATACATCCTTCATTAAAGTAGAATGTTGCTGAGGCAAAATTTTCTTTTTTATACTTCTTACATTCACTAAATACAAAATTCTTCCAGACATTCGTTTTATCATCCTCATTACCAAAAAGTTATTTATTCTCTAAGAGCAGGGAATATCCATTTTAAATAAGCCTAAACTAACATTTCCACTATAATATTTTACTTAAAATATTAAATTTTGTAAACACGATTAACTTTTTAAAAAAACATCAATCAAATGATTGTTTTGTATTAAATTTATACATCCAATTTTTTTAAGAAGTTTTTAATCCATAAACCGAGATCCTGATGATCTCCTATTTGCTATGAAGATACCCAAACAACTCAATGTTATCAGGAGGAGGGTGATGCGGAGCCTTACAAAAAATATAGGAAAATCAAATTCCACTGTTAAGCAAGGCAAAGAGGTAACGATAAAAAAAATACTCATCTCCCGCCCCAATCATAGATTGGGAAATCTTTTGTTGCTTTCACCAATAGTTCAGGAAGTTATTGACACTTTTCCAAATGCCAAAATTGATCTATTTGTAAAAGGCAGTATTTCACCCATTATTTTTAAAAATTACGAAAATATTGATCGGATCATTCAACTTCCAAAGAAGCCGTTCAGTAACTTATTAAAATATATAAAAGGCTGGAGTCTGCTGCGCTGGACCAAATATGATCTGGTTATCAATACAAGCCACAGCTCATCTTCGGGAAAATTATCTACTCAGATGGCCAATGCTGAGTACAAGTTTTTTAATGAATGGAATGATGAACTCCATTTAAAATACCCGGACTATCCACATGCCGCAAAAAATGCAATCTACAATCTCCGGGCATTTCTTACCCAATTGGGATTTGAAGAAAATACAGGTAAAATCCCTTTTTTAAGTATAAAACTGGATAGAAATGAGATAGAAACCGGCAAAATAAAACTAAACGAAATCATCAACAATGACAAAAGGACCATTTGTCTTTTCACAAACGCTACCGGGGACAAGTGTTATTCGAAAGACTGGTGGGCTTCATTTCATGAAAATTTACAGTCTGCGTTTCCAGATTATAATATCATCGAACTCTTACCCGTGGAAAATATTTCCAGATTAGATTTTAAAATCCCGTCTTTCTACAGTACAGATATTCGGGAGATGGGTTCTTTCATTGCTAATACAAGTGTTTTTATCGCTGCAGATAATGGTGTAATGCATTTGTCCAGCGCTGTAGAAACCCCAACTGTAGGACTGTTTGCAGTAACTGATGAGAACGCATACAAACCTTACAATGACAAAAGTTTTTCTATTAATACAAACCACGTTAATGAACATCAAATAATGGACATGCTAAAAGCAGTTCTTAATTAAAGAATTGCATCGAATACTGAACTTGAAACCTACTGATCTTTACCACAATTACATTTATAATAAGTATGAATATTGTTCTTACACCCGATTATTCTCATTATAAGGATGAAATAATCCGTATCATAAAAAACTTCCATAACGAGGGTACTTTAATTGGTCCCGGAAGCAGAAATATTGTAAAATCATTTACAATCGACGGAAAGCAGCTGAATTTTAAATCATTTAAGCAGCATAACTTTATCAACAGGCATGTTTATAAGTATTACCGTAAGTCTAAAGCAAAACGATCTTTCGAATATGCCAATATGCTGATTGAGAAAAACTTCTACTCCCCACAGCCCATCGCCTACGTAGAATTTCATGATTGGCTGGGGCTAACAAACAGCTATTATATAAGCGAACAACTAGAAAACACCTGTACCTTAGAAAACGTTTTTTATTCCGAAAGACCTTTTGAGGATGTGAAAGAGATTATCAAAGCGTACACCCAGTTAGTTTTTCAATTGCATGAACAGGGAATTGAATTCATTGATAATTCTCCAGGAAATTTCTTAATAGAAAAGATCAACGATGCCTATCGTTTTTTTATGGTAGATCTTAACAGAATGAATTTTCATGCCGATTTTGAACTTCCAAAAAGGATTAAAAACTTTTCACGAATAACCAATGATCCAAAGATTCTCAAAATCATCAGTACAGAATATTCGTTACTGGCAGGAATTTCCCCCGAATACTTTTTAAAACAAATCGTTAATGCCAGCAACAAGCTACGAACCAAGCGTAAGATAAAAAAAGTATTGAAGTTTTATAAATATTTCCTGAAAGTCATTCCCGTGTCTAGAAATTTAATACTCATTTCAATGATCAGCCTTTTAGAATCTGACTTACCTTTTCTTCTTTCCGTTTAAGTGGATAAGAATTATAATTTAAAATAATTGGGCAACAGATGAAGCTTTGAAGAAGGAGTTGGAGAAGTAATTGTTGCTTTTAGAATAATTGAAAATATAGAATCCTGCTTTTTTAAGTGGGGGTTTTTGTTGTACTATTATTTAGAACCTAATATCAAATTTTAACTTTAAATTTCATCTCCTCTATTTATTTTTCCCTATTATTCTCACAAGTTTTTTTATAACATCGGAGAACACACGCTTATCACTTACTTGTTAAACGGATATTCATTGATCCAGTGAAAACCACGCTTGTTTAGCCGATAATCTTCCTTTTTCTTTCTTATTGTTTTTATTCTTACAGAGTCGCTCCCCATATTTCCCGTAAAAAAAATGATACTGTCTTTTTGAACATTGTAATGCAGATTTGCGTATATATGGTCTCGTTCCTCTTTACGAAGTGTAAGTGTTTTTTTTCGTGTATCTATAACGCCCTGAAATGCCTTAGTCTTGTCATTGTTAAGAACTATACCTGTCCGGCCGGGGTAACTGATCAATAGTTTTTTCCAGCCAACAGAATCGTTGCTGCAGGATGGTATTTCCTGATTGTTAATTATAAATTTCTCAACCGTATATGCGCCCTCCATTGGTACAGCTGGAGGTGTATAAGACAGCACTGACGAAGAAGTGAGTATAAAATAAGCCACGACAAGTCCCTTGAGGACAATAAGTGTAATACGCTTCCACCTTTTGTCGGATGTTCGTTTTTGAAAACGTAGTTGCGACGGTTGATGCAAAACAAAAAAGCGATACAGCGCAATGGCATCACCGCTTACAATAAATACACAAAACAAAACAGTATGGCTGGAAAATATTTTTACGGGGACATCATAAAAAAAATTCAGCAGCGCTACATTGATCATCACCGTCATGGAAAAAAGCGCGCCAAAAGTTTTTGTTCGCCTGAAAAGAAGTAAAAGTCCACCAATAGATTCCAGCAGTCCGGAAACAAATGTATATCCTTTGGAAGCCCCCATCATAGCCCATATTATTCCCATGGGCGACATATCGCCAACTTTTTCTTCCAGCCTCCCAATCGAGTTGGCAGGAAACTGACCGTTGTGCAGTTTCGCAAAACCATACGAAAGCATGATCATGGCTACATAATAACGTGCTACTACTACCGTAAACCAATGAAGATCTTTAAATGTACGCTGCTTTTTATCTGTAAAAAGTATAATGAGCGCCGCCACTGCAGCTAAGCCCATACTGACGAAAACTACCCAATAATCCAATGTTGTATCCCCACTGCCAGTCATCATAATATATTCCACCTGCTGCTGCTGAAAAACATTTTTACACAACCACAACACTCCGTTTTTATATATTCCCGCTAAAGGCGAAAACTGTGAGGTGAGGATAAAAAGATACACATAAGAAATAACATACAAATGCAGGAAACGTAATACAGCATTGGGCTTTCTTTGATTGGGAAAATTGGTAGATCTTGTATCCATATTAACAATCGTTTTGTGAGATTTATTTTTATCTAATATTAACTTGTTCGGGGTTTTGCAATGGTGAGGCAAACGAAGAACAAGTCCAAATTTATACATTTTTATTATTCGTTTGTAAAGTTATATCTGACTCGCCTTTTCTTCTTTCGATTTAAGCATATGAAAAATTATAATTAAAAACATATAACCAACGGAAAAACTTTTTACGAACCTTTGAAAAACTAAAATCACCAGAATAACAACAACAATTTTCTTTATATTTGTAGAAAGCACATTTAAGATGTCACTATGGAAAAGCTAAAAAGTCTAAGAAAGCAGAGAGGATATACTCAGGAATACATGTCAAAAATTCTGGCAACGGATGTTTCAAACTATTGCAGAAAAGAAAGCGGCGATGTAAAGATATTTGACGATGAATGGGTGAAGCTGGCCAAAGCTTTGGATGTTCCAGTGGAAGATATTAAAGAAGAAAGAACTAATGGCGTTGTTCAAAACAACGACAATTTAACTTTTAATGATAGCAGTACTTTTCAACAAACAGGTAATACAAACCAATACTATAATATTCCAGACTATATGCTTGAAAACCATAAAGAGTATATTGATTTGTTGAAGGAGCAGAATGAGGCTTTAAAGAAGGAATTGGAGAAATTTAAATCTGGGAATTAATTTTGTTCTTGGAATGATTGAAAATATAAGTCCTGCTTTTTTAAAGTAGGGCTTTTTTGTTGAAAAAAGGTTTTGTTTCTGATTTTCAATAAATGATAAATATTATAATTATTTAATCAGTCTAATTGCACTATCAAAAAAACATAATCAACATAACACTATAAACATTCACAACAATTAAAACAATTCCAAATATTTTTTGTAGGTTAGCTATAATATGTCAAATAATTTGACATATTATCATTAAAAACTAACAACCAACAACGATATGAACTTAGATGAATTATACCATCTTCGTAAAGATTTTACGATAATTGGATTAACAGGTCGTATAGGATCTGGCTGTACAGAAGTAGCTCAGAGGCTTTCTACTAAAGATTATAATTTCGAACTACCTTCGAACATTAATCCTGAAAATCTAATTGATCCTGAAACAATTAAAATCAACATTTGCCAAAATTATTTAAAAGAAAACTGGAGATCTTTTACAATAATAAATTACGAATATGTACTCCTATTACACTTGATTTATGAGTCAATCAACTCAAGTGATTTTCCGAAATTCTTTTTTTCTGTATTCTTTCAGAATGGCTCTAGTACACAACTTGGTAAAAAAATTTCTTTTAAAAATAGATTTGATCCAAAAGAAGATTCTGATATTGAAAAAATCCTTAATACATTACTATCTGATAATTTGGAATCTTTTCAATTTTTAAAAAATCATACAGAATTCGATCTCTCTGAGTTTCTTGAAGTTTTGAAACTACAAAAGCCCTGTGATCAAATTTTTAGAAGTTTTTTCAACTTCTGTGAACTGTTTTATAACATTCTACATAAATATAACATTACAAAAAAAACACGTCTTGTCCATGATCTAGCAAATAACTTAAGACGGTATAAAACGGTCAAAAATCTTAATTTGCCCGAGCAACGAGAAAACCTTGATAATATATATACTATAGCGGCAACTATCAATCAGCTTATAAAAATATGGAGGAATGAAAGTAAGGAAAATTGTAAAATAGTTATTGATTCTCTAAAAAACTCTCTTGAATTAAGCTTTTTTAAGGAAAAATTTTCAGCATTCTATATGATAGCTGTTAAAAAAAATCTATCAGAAAGAAATGATGAACTTAAGAAAAGTATTACCGAATTTGGATACAGTGGAGAAAATATTCATATGCATTTAGAAAATATCATAGGATTAGATGACAATGAATATAAAGGAGATGACGTCAATAGTGGGCGTTTTGCCTTTCCAGATATTGAAAATTGTATACAAAAGAGCGAATATCATTTGTTTTTTTCAAAAATGAAAAAAGGTGAATTTGAAGATTGTCCTAACTGCGAGTCAAATATCCATGATAAAAGATATAAATATTTAGGCTTAGACGTACAGATTATAAAATTAATGGCATTAATTCACCAGCCTGGTATTGTAACCCCAACAGCAATTGAAAGAACAATGCAAATCGCCTTTAATGCTAAATACAATTCAGGATGTATATCTAGGCAAGTGGGTGCCGTAATTACTGACGACCAATTTAGAGTAAAGGCAATTGGCTGGAATGATGTTGCACAAGGGCAAATACCTTGCTCTCTTAGAAACATTAAGGATTTAGAGGATGGAAAAAACAATATGCATTTTAGTGACTTTGAATTAGGAAAGTCTAAAGATAAAACAGAAGATGGTCTTGAAAGTTCGGAGGATTTTAAGTACAAAGACGGGGAAGATTTTAAAACGAAAGTTAAAAAACTACTTGTTGATGGAGATCTAACAAATTTAAACGGCAAGACTTGTTCATACTGTTTTAAAACCTTTCATAATAGTTTTGAAAATGAAAAAAATCAAGTACACACCAGATCATTACATGCAGAAGAGAATGCTATGATGCAAATTGCTAAATATGGTGGTAATCAACTTTTAAATGGTTATCTTTTTACCACAGCAAGCCCTTGTGAGCTTTGTAGCAAAAAGGCATTTCAGTTAGGAATAAAAAATATTTATTATATTGATCCATATCCCGGAATTGCATCTAAACACACGTTAAAAAGTGGAGTAAAAACTGAAAACAATCCAAAACTAGTAATGTTTCAGGGAGCTATTGGAAAAACTTTTCATAAACTTTATGAACCTTTCCTTTCTTACAAAGATGAACTCTCAATACTTACTAAGATAAAGCCAAAACCTGATGCTTTTGAAAGTATAAAAAAATTAGGAATAGATGATCAAAAACTCCACCAAATACAAAAAATTCTAAATTCATAACTTTTTAGCTCATCATAATCTTTCTATCTTTTTTAATTTTACATTTTTAAGATATAATCGAAGTGAATTAGCCTCTAATGCATAAATTTTATACAAATGGGAATAAAATATTCTAATAAAACTAAAAACAGCTGGTAATTCAGCTGTTTTTAGTTTTATTAGAATATCTATTTAAAAAAAAAGAAATTTCTTTTTTTTCTTTTGCGGTTTATCCTTAATTATAAGAATACAGTCATTCTTTATCCAGTAATGTGAATGGCATCTAAAATTCCAATTTCCAATTGAAGGATAAAGTGTTGTGCTTGCTCCATCAAATGTTAATTTCCAATCTTTGGGTGAAAGCCTTGTGACTACCTTATTTTTGCATCCACACATACAAAGATGGACAGCTACTTTGTATTGAATTGATATATACAAAATTCCTTCTTCAAGGTTTTGTGGAATTTCGTCCGTAAATTTATGTCTAATCTTCATCATGAAATATTTTTGTTTTTTCCAATATAAAATGTGAAGAATTTTGATTTAATGCCCCTTCATAAAATCCACAATGTTGCTTCCATTTTATTACTGCTTGAACAGCATTAAGAGCATTCAATTCAGCAATTTGGATATTTGAATTATATTGATTATCCACTAACTCATTATATTCACTTCCAACTTGCTGACAATATGTTATTCTTGTTGCTCCCGCAAGCTTTTCATTTTGAATATTAACACCTAACCCTACATCAATAAAAGATATTTTTTTTGATAATAAATACTTTGTTATAAAATTCCTAACATCATTTCTATCAATACTGAGAAATACAAAATCCATCTTGTCCAGCTCAGATATATTTACTTCTGAAATTATTTCTAAATGAGGCATCAATCCTGAATGCATATTTGAATAAATCTGAGTTAAGTAATCCACTTTTGCGGGTCTATTTTTCAATTGTATAATACTAGCCGCTCCGGGGGTTCTGAAAGCATTGTGCGATTCAAAGGAATCATTGTCAAATAAGTGTATTTCTAACACTGGCGTTTTTGACACTAAATCAAGAATATAGCTACCTGTTCCCCCAAGTCCTACGATTGCTACTTTCATCCCATTAAATTTCTCATTGAGAAAGTCAATCCTTGCTCTTGAAGAATTGGAATCAAAATAAGTAAATGGAATTTCTGATTCAGTTATAACAATTGGTTTGAATGTTTTTGCAGTTACTTTATTAGTGTAATCAAGTGAAATAGCCTCATTGGATATAACTCTAATGTAGCTTGTGAATTTGTCGTAAAAGTTTTCAAATGGATTTTTAGGTTTATTTGAAAAAGAATACTCCGCAATAAAATCTTTAGATAAGACTTGTTTATCCTGATATTCAATAGCTGTGATTGGATTTCCATCAGTATGACATGGTTTTTCACCTATGAAATGAATTACATGATCATTTGGTTTTGCTATAATACCTAAATCAGGAGTGGTTTGAAATGGCGAGAACAAAATACCATATTTAATTTCTTTATTTGAATTAACGTAAGGAATATGGTGGATACAAATGTATCCACCTTTTATTTCTACTTCGTACCCCTCGTCTAAAAGAGAGCGAACGTCTGGGCTATGATTTATCTGTTGCAGTAACATAAAATATCATTTTGTGTTTAACCTTAATCGATTTACCATTCGTAAGCACTCCCTCTGGGTGAGAAAAATGCCCATTTTCATACGCTACTGTAAAAGCTGTATTTGGATTATTCATTACGTGCCCAGACAATACGATCACTTCATCAAAAGAAATCGTATCTTTTTCCCAGTAATGATTTGTACCATTTACTACTATATAGCTTCTTTCCTTTGGCTTAGAAATAAATTTTTCCTTGCCCTCTCTAGCCAGATCAACAAACTCGTTGTCTTCGATTAAATCATCTTCCCATCCTTTAGGGTTATCTAAATAAACAATATGATCATCTGAGATATTTCCTTTCTTACGAATTTCACTCCCTTTTACGTATTGTTTATAAGAAACAAAATCTTTTCCATTAATGGAATATTCAAGCTTTTTAATTACATAGAATTGTTCTATATCGGGTCTCGCAAGATTTACTCTTATTTCATTTTCAATTAATTCATCCTCGTATGGAGCATCAATTGATAGATATAATTCTGTTGAATAGGGAATTCCTTTCAGATCTTTAAGCTCTTTCCCTGTGATATACTGATTTGTTGTTAAAAATTCTTCACCATCTATTAAAAATTTAAGTGGTGGTCTATTATATACTTCCATAGTAGTATTTTTTACTTTTTTTATTATTAAAATTTTACATTTTTGTTACATTCTACGTAACACAAGACCACACTTAGTGGTGCGCTAAATAATTGTTTCTGCGACCTAAGATTTAATAATTAAACAATAACAAGCCCATGTCAAAAAATTAACATGGTGTTAAAAAAAGCGAAAAAGTTTGGAAGATATCTCTAAAGTATATATATTTGAAGTGCGAAAACAAATATTTTCTTAGTTTTGCCTTGCAAAGGCCTTGCTAAATGGAAGATATGTTACAAACTAGGCTTTTTTTAACTGCCTGGTTTTTTTTTGCGATTATGATTTCAATCATAAGAGCTCAGCAAAGTTAATTTATTTTTTCAAATTATCAAATTTAAATTTTATTTTTTTTCAAAATAAGTTATTTTTTTTCACATCAAAATATACAAATATTTGATAATCAAATATTTAATATGCTAAAAAAATAAAATAAAATACGCCAACATTTGTCGTAAAGTTTGTTATCCTGACATTTTTTAAAACTTATTTTTATAAAAAATCGCAAAATATTTTATAAATGAAAATATAATTGTACCTTTGCGTTAGGAATCAAGCAATCTAAATATGAATGAGAACCAATTTTTTATAAATTTGGGTGCTAACATTTCCTCTATTAGAATTAAAAAGGATATAAATCAAGATGATCTCGCCAAATTTCTTGATTTATCCCGACCGTCAGTTGTTAATATAGAAAAAGGAAAGCAAAAGCCCAGCATTTATACTTTAATATTAATTGCAAATTATTTAATGGTAGATATTAAGGATTTACTGCCAGAAATTTCACCAGCAATTGAGAGAGCGAACGTTATTGGCTTAGGATTCGATAAGTCAATTTTTTCAGAAGACAGGGACTTTGTAAAATTTATGAGAATAGTTTCAAAAAACAAAAAATAAAATGTCAATTTCAAAAAGTACTATTGATATTACGCGAGAGTATATCAATAACAATACTTCTCTTTTTCAGACACTTCCAATTAACCTTGAAGAGCTTCTAAAGAGAGATGAGATTAGTGTGATAAATTATCCATTTGAAGATGATATTTCTGGAGTTTTAGTTATAGAAGGAGATAATACAACAATAGGAATAAATAAAAAATCTAGTAATGTAAGAAGAAGATTTACTGTAGCTCATGAACTTGGACATTATAAGTTGCACGCTCAGAAATCTAAAATGTTTATGGATAATGTATTCTTTAGAAAAAAGTCGGAAGGATACACTTCTAAAGAAGAAAAGATAGAGAAGGAAGCAAATTACTTTGCTGCGAATATTCTTATGCCCGAAAATTTAGTTAGAAAGGAAATAATTGAATTAGATTGTGATCTACACGATGATACTACAATCGCCTCCTTAGCGAGTAAATTTGAAGTAAGCTCATCAGCAATGACCTTTAGACTAATAAATTTAGGATTAATTTAAACTTTAAAAAAAATGGAAAAGTAAAACCCGCCAGCTATTGACGGGTTTTACTTTTTATGATATTCCAGAAGAAAACACTTAAAAGAAAAACTAAAGACAAGAAGTAATAACAATTCTCTTATCTTTAAAAACAAAAAATCCTCTGCAATAAAGTACGGAGGATCTGTACCCCAGACGGGACTTGAACCCGTACGTCCTACGAACACAGGATTTTAAGTCCTTCGTGTCTACCTATTCCACCACCAGGGTATAAAGCAGAGCGAAAACGGGACTCGAACCCGCGACCCCCAACCTTGGCAAGGTTGTGCTCTTCCAGCTGAGCTATTTTCGCAAACTTGTGTGATGGTCTACTATTTTAGCATATCAGTGAAATATTACGCTCATCAATCCAGTTGGCTTATAAATTTATTCAGACCTTTTTATTTGGGGAAAATAGCATTTGCCCCGGTTATTTTCCGTGAGCTGCAAGATGGCGGATTCAGCTAAACAATGGTTTGTCTATGCTAACAGCAGACATAAAAATATTATAAATTTCTCACATCTATATCTTTGCCGGATTATTATACACCGAACTTGCTGTTATAACTTAATAAACTTTGGCAAACTTATTTCGGTATTCAATGGGCGTAAGTCCTGTTATTTTTCTGAAAATATCACGAAAAGCTTTCGTATCCGTATATCCTACATCATACATTACTTCCGAAACATTTTTCCGTGATGCTTCAAAAAACTTTTTAGCAGCTTCTATCCGTACCCGCTGCATGTATTCTACAGGAGTATTGTTTGTTGCATCTTTAAACCTTCTTTCAAAGGTACGGCGTCCTGTACCGGCATATGCCGCAAGATTTTCAACATTTATTTTCTCTTCATAGTGTTCCTCTATAAAATCCTGAACCTTCTTAATCTGTTCATCCGTATGGTTTCTCTGGCCACGGAAAATCGCAAATTGCGACTGGTTATCTCTGCTTATATCTAATGCAAAATATTTTGAAATCATAATAGCTGTTTCCCTGTCCGAATATTTTTCTACAAGGTATAGTATCAGGTTCCATAAGCTGCTGGCTCCACCACTGCTGTAAATATTATCATGCTCTGTTATAATAGCGCCGTCTTCTACTTCTACCTGCGGATACCTGTTTTTAAACTCATTGATATAGGCCCAATGGGTGGAACATTTACTGCCGTCAAGAAGACCTGTTTCTGCAAGAAGAAAGGCTCCGACACATAAACTGGCAAGGCTTGTTCCTCCGAAATAAAGCTTCCTGAAATAAGGAATTGCGTCTGCATTGGCTGCTATACCTTCATCCATAGTCCCAAAGGTAGGAGGAATAATAAGCAGATCAGTATGGGTAACGTTCTGAAGTAGCCTGTTGGTCTTTATCGTATATTCCCCACTATTAGCCGGAACATATTCGTTTAATCCTACATATTCCACTTTAAAGATGGGCTTTTTCCCAAACACGGAAAGAAACTCATTGGCCGTATGAAAAGTCCTGAATGCCGGGGTTATGGCTTCTATCGTACCATATTGAGGAACAAAAACTGATATCTGCATACCTTTTATTTTGTTGTAAAGATACTTATATTTTTTGTCGCAATCCACCCCTTAAGTTGTCGTTTTTGCAACAGCCCTATTTTTATTATCTATGCGACCTTTGTCATAACAATAACAACAAAAAATTAAAACAATGAAAGAACAAGTAAAAATTAAGGTACAAGCTGAAGTTAATGCTCCTGTGGAAAAAGTATGGAAAATGTGGAATTCGCCGGAAGATATTATGAACTGGAATTCGGCAGACCCAAGCTGGCATTGTCCGAGTAGTAATAACGATCTTAGAGTAGGAGGTACATTTACAAACAGAATGGAAGCCAGGGATGGAAGTTTCGGTTTCGATTTCTCCGGCACCTATGATAAGGTGGACCCAAACAGGGAAATAACTTATACCATGTCTGATGGAAGAACAGCTTCTACCATCTTCAATGAACAGGACGGAAAAACGTTGGTAACCACAAGCTTTGATCCTGAAACAGAGAATGACCCTGAATTTCAGAAACAAGGCTGGCAGGCTATTCTAAATAGTTTTGTAAAATATGCAGAATCATCTAATAATTAGTAAATCAGAAAACATGAAAAAGAATAGAATAATTTTCTGGGCAGCTACCATTGTACTGTCCTTATGGGAAGGCGTTATGCCTGCTGCAACATTATTGTTTGCACCGGAATATGTAAATGCAGGAACAAAAGCGCTGGGGTATCCCGACTATTTTGCTTACGCATTAATTATCAGTAAAATATTAGGAATTGTAGCAATATCTCTTAATAAGATACCGGCTACAATAAAAGAATGGGCTTATGCAGGCCTCGCATTTAACCTGATATTTGCATTTATAAGCCACGCATGTGTTGATGGGAATCCGGCATATATGCTTATGCCTCTTATATTTCTGGCTTTGCTGGCAGTTTCTTATCGCTTCCGGAAATGGAATGTCCGAAAAGAAAACGTATCGGCTTCCGGAGTTGCCTCCTATGATGAAATATCTGCAGCACAATAAGGCTTCCGATTATTATAAAAAAACTGAAATATATTCAAACATCTAAAATCAAACAAAATGACAAATAACAGCGTTTCATTACACAGAATAATCCAGGCTGCTCCGGAAAAAGTTTTTCGCGCATTTGCCGATGTGACAGCTTATGCCTCCTGGATTCCGCCTTATGGATTCATATGCACTGTACAGCAGGCAGATTTTAAAGAAGGCGGAAAGTTTAAAATGACTTTCATTAATTTCAGTACTGGTAATGGGCATTCCTTTGGTGGTACTTATGCTGAGATCAGAGAAGGGCAGTTCCTTAAATATATCGAGCAGTTTGATAATCCTGTTCTACAGGGAGAAATGACGACTACAGTCTCATTCGGCAAAGTATCGTGTGGAACAGAAATCAGAATTGAACAAACCGGTATTCCGGAACAGATACCTGCAGAAATGTGCTATCTGGGCTGGCAGGAATCTCTTGATAAATTAAAAAGGCTTGTTGAACCTGAAATTCCGGATGCTTAATGTAACTACATGCTTAAACAACAATATAAATCTGCAAAATTCGGAATATTCATAACGCTGGCAGGAAATTGTAAAGAAGCATTTACTTTTTACCAATCATGCTTTGGAGGCGAACTTTTTTTTGAAATATTGGAAATACCCCTAAATCAATACCCCAATAAACCTGTGATTAGTGGTTCTCTAATTTCTGAACGCATCGTTCTTCATGGTTCCGACCTGGTTCATGATGAAGGATATCAAATTGGTAATCACCTTGCAATTTATTTCCCTTGCCGGAATTCATCCGAACGGTTTAGGTTCATCATACAGCTCAGCGGGAATATAGCAGATTCTTCTCTGGAGTTGAAAAAGCAAAGGCTCATCGAAATAACCGATATTTTTGGGGTTCGGTGGATATTGGGATTGGCTCACGAAAAGTAAAAAAAGACTTAAGGATAAAAACTATCAAAATTAAATTTTTGATAGTTTTATTTATAAATAGGATTACATCTCCTGTATTTTATTTTTCTTTATCCTGTTGTAAAGGTTCGTCGGACTGGGGTTATAGCATTCTGTTATAAATTTTTGGCAGACCCATTTCGGTTTGAAGCCAAAGAAGCCATTAAATTAAGAACAATAGAATTAACAAAGCCCCTAAAACCAAAAAATCCTCTGCAACAAAGTTACAGAGGATCTTGTACCCCAGACGGGACTTGAACCCGTACGTCCTTACGGACACAGGATTTTAAGTCCTGCGTGTCTACCAGTTCCACCACCAGGGCATGGAGTGGAGCGAAAAACGGGATTCGAACCCGCGACCCCAACCTTGGCAAGGTTGTGCTCTACCAGCTGAGCTATTTTCGCAAACGTAGTGCGGATGAAGGGACTCGAACCCCCACGCCTCACGGCACCAGATCCTAAGTCTGGCGTGGCTACCAATTACACCACATCCGCTGGTTTTGTTGATCTCTATTAATAGAGATAACCGACTTTCTTATCACAAATATAAGAAATCAATTTTAAAAAATAATCATCTTAAAAAACAAAAAAAATCCTCCGTAACTAAGTTACAGAGGATTTTAGTACCCCGGGCGGGACTTGAACCCGCACGTTCTTACGAACACAGGATTTTAAGTCCTGCGTGTCTACCAGTTCCACCACCAGGGCATGAAGTAGAGCGAAAAACGGGACTCGAACCCGCGACCCCAACCTTGGCAAGGTTGTGCTCTACCAGCTGAGCTATTTTCGCAAAACGTAGTGCGGATGAAGGGACTCGAACCCCCACGCCTCACGGCACCAGATCCTAAGTCTGGCGTGGCTACCAATTACACCACATCCGCATTGTTTTGTTAAGATATATTTTAAAGATCTTCTCTCGTTTTTGTGAGTGCAAATATAGGGCAATTTTCTTTAATTGCAAGAGTTTTCAAAAAAAAATTAAAATTTCGGCATTTTTTTTTCCTGACCCCAAATATTACATTTCATTTTCTTACTTTTACATCGTTAATTATATACGATATGGAATTACAAGGAACGGTAAAGAAACTTTTTGATGCTCAGACATTTGCGAGTGGATTTCAAAAGAGAGAAATGGTTATTTTAACTCAGGAACAGTATCCACAGCCGATAAACATAGAGTTTTTGTCTGATAAGATCAGTTTATTAGATAACCTTAAAGAAGGAGAAAATGTAAAGGTGGGAATCAACATCAGAGGAAGAGAATGGACGTCTCCACAAGGGGAAACTAAATATTTCAACTCTATTACAGGTTGGAAAATAGAAAAAGTAATGGATAATGGATCTGAGCCAACTCAGGCTAGTCCATCACAATCTGCTTCTCCGGTTTCAAATGAGAATCCATTTGCAGGAGATGAGGATGATGATTTACCTTTTTAATTAAGATACAACGATTAAAAATACAAAATCCTGCTTTTTAAGTGGGATTTTTTTTCCTCAACATGGTTCGATTAGACAAAAACGAGATTTCATTTCCTGATCCGGAACTTTATGACGGGCATGAAGGAGTTATAGCTTTTGGGGGTGATCTATCAGTAGACAGGATTTGGTTTGCTTATCAGTTGGGTATTTTTCCCTGGTACAATCCCGGGGAAGAGATTCTTTGGTGGAGTCCTGATCCGCGTTTTGTTTTATTTCCTAATGAATTAAAGGTTTCCAAATCGATGCGGAAAATACTCAACAGGGGTGTTTTCACATTTACTGAAAACAAGGATTTCAGGGGCGTGATCAAAAACTGCCAGGAAATAAGCAGAAGTGGCCAGTCGGGTACCTGGCTTTCTGACGAACTCATGGAATCGTTTATTAAACTTCACGAATATGGATTAGCAAAAAGCATCGAGGTGTGGAAAGATGAAGAATTGGTGGGTGGTTTTTATGGTCTTCAGATCGGGAATGTCTTTTGTGGCGAGAGCATGTTTGCGAAAGTAAGCAATGCTTCTAAAGCCGGTTTTATTCATTTTGTAGAAACCTACAAAGATCAGCTGGATCTCGTAGACTGCCAGTCTCATACCGAGCATCTGGAAAGTCTGGGAGCAAGGATGATTCCTAAAAAACAATTTTTACACCACTTACACAAAAAATAATGAAAGCAGAAAAAGAGAAATGGATTCTTTTAATTGTACTCACCCTTATTTGGGGATCCTCTTTTATTTTAATAAAAAAATCTTTAGAACATTATAATCCCTATCAGGTAGGAGCCCTTCGGGTTCTTATTGCAGGAATTATATTACTTCCGGTCGCGATTTCCAAATATAAATTATTCCCGAAAAAACACTTGAAGTGGCTTATTTTAGCCGCGATCACCGGAAATTTCATTCCGATGTTCCTCTTCCCTATTGCGGAAACAGAAGTGAGCAGCAGTATTGCCGGGATCATCAATTCCATGATGCCTATTTTCGTGATTATTGTAGGGGCGCTGATATGGAAGTTCGACACGACAAAACAACAGATTATTGGCGTCTGTATTAGCTTCGCAGGAGTTTGTCTGCTGGCTTTCGGAGGTGATGACGAAGGAAAGTTTAAACTCATTCCTATCTTATTGCTTCTGTTGGCCACCTTATGTTATGCAATAAGCACAACGACGGTAAAATCCAAACTTATGGAATTGTCTTCCGTTATTTTGTCATCATTCGTATTCTCTTTCGTATTGTTTTTCCCTTCTATAATTGCTTTGGCGCTAACCGGATTCTTTTCGGAATTTAGTTTTTCAGAAGATAACATGATGGGTCTTATGTTTGTAGGATTACTTTCCGTATTCGGAACTGGTCTGGCTATGACGATGAATTACAGACTACTGAAAGTATCTTCTCCTCTTTTTGCCTCTACGGTAACTTTATTGATGCCTATTGTTGCGATCATCTGGGGAATTTTAGATGGCGAATCTTTAACCTTTTTACAATTTGTAGGTGCAGCCATCATTATTGGAGGCCTGATCTTTTTAAGAACGAAACCCACTATAAAAAAATAAATCCTGCATTACTGCAGGATTTTTATTTTAAATAATCATTACCGATTGTTAATTCTTTTTCTTCACTTTAGCTTTAGCCTTTTTAACCCCATCTTTTATAAAAGGATATTTTTTCTGCATATCCTGAACAAGAGTTGAGTCCAAGTCTAACGCCTGTTGAAGTGATTCAATTCCTTTTTCCTGTTCTCTCAGGTTGAAATAACAGTTGCTTAGCTGATAATACAATTCTGCTCTGTTGTGATTTTCTATTGCTTTATATAAAATCGTAACCGCTTCTTCATACTCACCCAAAAGCATTAATACTTCTGAATATGCATACCAATTGTAAAACCTTGAAGGCTCAGAAGCGACCAGTTTCTTTAAGCAAGAAAGGCTTTCTTCAAACTTTCCTGAATCGATGAACAAAAATGCCAATCTTTTCTGATAATCAAGATTGCTGTCGTTCAGGTGGGTTGCTTCTTTTGCAAAATGCAGTGCTTCTGCCATTCCGCCCATCTCTTCATATAAGTACGACTGCTCCATCATAGAAAGATAGAACTGAGGATCTTCTCTCAATGACTTCTGAAAAGAATTTAATGCCACGATCGGCTGTTTCAATGCTTTATAGCACAATCCGATTTTATAATAAGTAAATGCTTTCGTATATTCCAATTCAAGCATTTCCTCATAAACCTCGATTGCTTTCTTATATTGCCCTAAAGCCTCATAACAAGCAGACTTATTAGCATACACTCCCACAGAAGATGAATTGATCGCTAAAAGGTAATCAAACCCTTTGATCGCCTCCTCATAATTCTTTCTGTTGAAATAGAATTGTCCGTATTCATACCAAGCGGTCTCAGAATAAGAAAATTCATCTAAATATTCATTCAAAAAGGCAATAGCCTCCTCACTCTTTTTTAAATCATTAAAGCAGATCATACAGTTCTCCAACGCATATTCATCCGTTGGGTCTTCTTTCAATGCTTTTTTATAATGTATAAGAGCGTTGAAAGGATCTCCCAGGTTTACATATTCATCCGCAATAAAATTGTGAAGGAAGTTTTCTTCTTCTTTCAATTCTAATGCTTTTTTACAAATATCGATAGCCCTTCTAGGATTTCCCAAATTCGAATAATACTTGGCGTAACAAACTAAAAAGTCCGTGTGCTCCATAGATGAAGCCTTTAACTCGTCAATTAGTTCTTTTGCCGTATTATAATCTTCCCACTCCAACAGAACTTCAAGCTTTTTGATCTTGATGTCTAGTGAATTAGGATGAAGCTTTAGGCCATAAGTAACAGCATTATCTGCATAGTTAAAATCGCCCAGCTCCAGATAATAAACAATAATGTCTTCCAGTTCTTCTGTATCGAAATAGAATTCATCATTATTTTCAATCATTTCTTCGAACTTTTTTACAAGTTCATTTCCAAAATATTCTTCCAATATAGTGTCTACTCAGTCAGCCAATGCCCGAATTTTCTTGCGAACCTCGGCAAACTTATTTAATTAATATACTACTTCTGAAATTGTTATTCAAAATTACTGCAAATTTGCGACTTTTTTTTGAATTATGTTTTCGTAATTTTCTATCCTAAAGATAGTAAAAAGAAGAATATAATAAAAGAAATGTGGATAAAAAGAGGGATTCACATTAAATTAATACGACTAACCTTTTTCTGTTAGGAATTTCATTTTCCCAAATTGTTTTAATGTCTTTTAAATCAACGTTTTCCGTTTCCATTTTCAATTTTCCATCTGCTGCTGCCTGAAACATTTCGGGAATAATCTCTGTGAGTAATAATCTAAATTCCTCCGGAGACCAGCTTCCCAAACCGGAACCCGAAATCTGCAGGTCAGTACCCCTCAGGATTTGTGACGATAACTGAATGGTATCTCCACTCATTCCCCCTACAGAAACCAGCCTTGTTTTATGAGAAAAATTTCCATCTCCTTTTATGGCTGATAAAAGAAGCTCAACAGAATGCCCCCAGATATAATCCAGAACAACATCGATAGGAGTCTGATGATGGATATCTTTTATTCTTTGCTTAAAATCTTCATCATCCAATTTTAAAGAGATCACCTCATCGGCTCCCAATTCACGTAGAGACTTCAGCGCGTCTTCATTTCTTCCGGTAACAATTATTTTTTTGGCTCCGTATAATTTCGCCACCTGAACGGCAATTTTACCTGTTACTCCTGTAGCCCCGTTAATAAGAACTGTTTCCCCTTCTTTTAACTGTGTTTTAAATTTCAGTCCCATTGCTGATCCCATTACTGCATTGGGTAATGCTGAGGCTATTGAAAAGTCTAATCCCTCGGGAACAGGAACGATCATTTTTTTGTCGGCTACCGCTTTTTCGGCTACGGTTCCTTTTTTACTGAAGAAATAGACTTTAGATCCGTCTTCCAATAATCCGGCGCCATCACTTCCGACAACAGTAGGTTTATGTTCCTCATTTGCCGTTGAATAATGTTTTCCGCTTGCCCTTGCTCTGTCGAGATGTTTGATAGACGCTGCTTTTACATAAATCAACTGTTCATTATCCTGAACTTCAGGATCAGGGAAATCTGCATATTGAGGAATTTCTCCTTTTTCAAATACTATTGCTGCTTTCATTCTATTTAATTTTTATACAAAATTATTCCTAAAGCGACTCGTTGTGCAATAACATTTGTTATCAGTTAAGCTCTTATTTTTCTTTCAGGATCTTACTTTTTATTCTGCTGAGATGCACCGTGGTAATTCCAAGATAAGATGCAATATAATGCTGAGGGACTCTTTTGATGATCTCTGGCTTTTCCCTTGTAAGATTGAGGTATCGTTGTTGTGGACTGTCTTTAATAAATGAAAAAAAATGTTTCATATAATCAAAAGTCCGCTCAAAAATGGAATCCATAAACCGGTCTCTTAATTGAGGATCTTCATAGATCTCAGCTAAAATTTTATCAACAGTAGGCTTGTCTATTTTCCACAACACACAGGGTTCAATCGTTTCAAAAGAAACCATACTTGGCAATCCTTTTCTAAAGCTTTCCAAAGATGAAAACATGGTATTTTCCATAAAAAACTGGAATGTGATATCTTTTCCATCATTATTATACCAGGCCCGCGCCATTCCTTTTTCTACATAATAAGCATGTAAAGACACTTTATCTTCTTTCAAAAGGATTGTTTTTGCGGGAACTTCCATTCGTTTGAATTCTTTCACAAATTCTGCACATTTAGCTTTTGGAAAAGGAAATCTGTTTTTGAGGTGCTCAAACATTTTTTAAGTATAAAAAAAGAACGGAACATAATGCTCCGTTCTTGTTATTTTTAAATCAAACTATTTATTTTTGCGATGATCTCATCTGCCAGCTGATCTGCTTCTTCCTGAGATTTAGCTTCAGTATATATTCTGATAATAGGTTCTGTATTCGATTTACGAAGGTGCACCCAATTATTTTCAAAATCTATTTTTACGCCATCTATCGTAGAAACCTTTTCATTCTGATATTCCTTTTCCATTTTTGCTAAAATATCATCTACATTGATTTCAGGAGTCAGTTCAATTTTCTTCTTACCCATAAAATAACTTGGATAACCAGCTCTTAATTCTGAAACGGTCTTATTTTCTTTAGCTAAATAAGTAAGGAAAAGGGCTACACCAACCAATGAATCTCTTCCGTAATGCAAGTCAGGATAAATGATCCCTCCGTTTCCTTCACCTCCGATTACTGCATTTTTCTCTTTCATTAAGGTAACCACGTTCACTTCTCCTACAGCACTTGCGAAATATTCTGAATGATGATTTTGAGCGATATCTCTCAAAGCACGGCTTGAAGAAAGGTTTGAAATAGCCACCCCATTTTTATTCTTTAATAAATAATCTGCGATAGCTACCAGGGTATATTCTTCCCCGAACATTTCTCCTTTCTCATCGATCAGTGCCAATCTGTCTACATCCGGATCTACAACAACTCCGAAGTCAGCATTTTCTTTTTTCACCAATTCGCAGATATCTCCTAAATGCTCTTTTAATGGTTCAGGATTGTGAGGAAATTGTCCGTTGGGTTCACAGTATAGTTTTACCGTTTCACACCCTAGCTTGTCAAGCAACATTGGAATAGCAATTCCTCCTGTTGAGTTTACGGCGTCTAAAACAACTTTGAATTTTTTAGCTTTAATCGCTTCTACATCTACCATTGGTAAATCAAGGATCTGCTGAATATGAATATCAAAAGCATCATCTCTTGTTTCATATTTTCCTAAATCATCTACTTCTGCAAAATTGAAATCTTCGCTTTCAGCGATAGCCAACATTTCTGCTCCATTCTCACCACTGATGAATTCTCCTTTTTCGTTAAGTAATTTAAGTGCGTTCCATTGTTTTGGATTGTGAGAGGCGGTAAGGATAATCCCTCCGTCTGCCTTCAGTTCAGGCACCATAATTTCAACGGTTGGTGTTGTAGAAAGTCCAAGATCAACAACATTAATTCCTAAACCTTGTAATGTAGCCGTTACCAGAGAAGAAACCATTCCACCGGAAATTCTAGCGTCTCTTCCTATAACAAGCGTTAAATCTTTTTTGTTTTTATTATTCTGAAGCCAAGTTCCGAATGCTGAAGCGAACTTTACCACATCAAGTGGCGTCAAGTTATCATTCACTTTTCCTCCGATCGTTCCTCGGATTCCTGAAATACTTTTAATTAATGACATTGTGGGTCTTTTGTAAGTTTAAATTCTATTTAATATTTTGCTTAAGGCAAAGCAAAATTAGAAATTATTTACATGACTTGCATGACAAATTTATGAACAACCGCAATCTTTGTCACAACCCCCGCCTTTAGAATTGAATTTTTTAGGGGCAAAGTTCTTCCTGATCACTCTAAATAAAGAGTAGCAGGCAAATCCCACGATTAATATTACGATTATGTATTGAAAAATTAATGAAGAGTTCATTATTTTAAAATTTGATAAATAAACATTGACACAAAGTATGCCAAACCGGTCATCATTACCACCTGAAAGCCAGTCCATTTCCAGCTTTTGGTTTCTCTGTAAACTACTGCAAGTGTAGAAACACACTGCATTGCAAATGCGTAAAACATAAGTACGGATATTCCTGTTGCAAAATTAAACACTTTCTCCCCATTTGGTTTTACATCATGTCTCATTTTATCTATTACTTTCATTTCAGGAGCATCATCATCCAAACTGTATAAAGTAGACATTGTTCCCACGAAAACTTCTCTGGCAACAAAACTGGTTATAATTCCAACGCCCATTTTCCAGTCATATCCCAATGGGGCAATTGCCGGCTCTATCGCTTTACCCATCTTTGCAAGATAGGAATGATCTAATTTTACATCAGTAGCGACCATCTGATTGGATTTTTGTGATGGGCCGAAATAACTTAAAAACCAAATAATGATACTCACAATAAAGATTATTTTCCCGGCTCCTGTGATAAAATCCCAAACTTTTCCTAACACCATTTTAAAGTCGTATCCGAAAAGTGGTTTTTTATAGGTTGGTAAATCCATTACCAGATAGGTCTTCCCTTTATCTTTAATAAATCTTTTAAGAATAGCAGCGGAAAATAAAGCAACAAGGAAACCTAATAAATACATTCCCATTAAAACAAGTGCCTTATATTTTATTCCTAAAAAGCTTTTGTCTGAAATGACCAATCCAATGATGATACTGTAAACAGGAAGTCTGGCAGAACAAGTCATAAATGGTGTTACCAAAATGGTTAACAATCTTTCCTTTACGTTTTCAATATTTCGGGTTGAGATCACTGCAGGAATAGCACAGGCTGTTCCCGAAACCAGCGGCACGATACTTTTTCCATTTAATCCAAAAGGACGTAAGAACCTATCCATCAGGAAAATAACCCTTGCCATATATCCTGAATCTTCCAATAAATATAAGAAGTAAAGTAAAATACCAATTTGTGGCGCAAAAACCATAATCCCTCCCAATCCAGGAATAATTCCGTTTGACACTAAAGAATTAACTGGACCATCAGGAAGATGTTCGCCTGTAAATGCAGATAGCCATGAAAAGAAACTTTCAATCCAGTTCATAGGAAATTCTGCCAGAAAGAAAACGCTCTGGAATATGATTAGTAAGATAAACATGAAAACGACATATCCCCAGAATTTATGAACCAGAACCTTATCGAGTTTTTCCGTCAATAATTCTTTGAACTGAGGTTTTTTAGTGATAACATTTGCTAAAACCTTATCTATATTTTGATATCTTCTTACGGTTTCCTGAACCTGTAATCTTTTTGGAACTAAACTTTTAGCATCTGCTCCATTAAGCAAATCATGTATTGATTCTATTTTTCCAAGCCCTGGACCAGAAGATATACTCATCCATGCTTTATACTCATTATCAAAACCTTTGTGAGCCTTAATTTGAGAAATAAAATCTTTATGTTCGTTAGGTGTTTCAAAAGAAATGTGATCTCTTTTTTGAAAATCACTGTTGAAAACAGCTTCTCTTATTTCATCGATACCAATCTGCTCTTTGGCATTGGTCTGGATAATTTTAATATTTAAAGCTTCTGAAAATTGTTTGATATCAATATTAATCCCTCTTCTCTCTGCCTGGTCAATCTGATTAACCACCAAAATCATGGGAATTCCCAGATCCTGGATCTGTTGGAAAAGAAGAAGTCCTCTTTTTAAACTTAGTGCTTCAAGAATATAAACTACTCCTGCATAATTCTTCTGTTCATCGATCAGAAATTTAGAAAAAATAGCCTCATCCTCGGAGCTTGGGTAAATACTGTAAGAACCTGGTAGATCAATTACCTCAACCTCTTCATCTTTATACCTGTAGTTCCCGGAATAACTAGCTACAGTAACACCCGCATAATTTCCTGTTTTCTGCTTTTTATTGCAGAGTGTGTTGAAAACCGTAGATTTTCCCACATTAGGATTTCCTACTAAAAGGATCTGTTTTTTCGTATTTTCCTGCATTAATCCAAATCTTGTACAATGATATAATCTCCTTCTTCCTCTCTAAGAGCAATCCGGCTTTTCTCCTCTCCAAATTCAACATACATGGGACCATTAAACGGAGCCTGATACAAAATCCTAAAAACAGTTTCCGGTAAAAGTCCCATTTCTATAATTTTGTTCGGCATCTTTAGATGGTCATTATCATAGTCCAGTATTTTCCCCATTTTATTCTTAGGAAAACCGCTTAATTTATGTAGATCCTTCTCTTTCAAAGCCTGCTTTTTGTACATGCAAATGTACGCTATTTAAATTTAATCTAAATAACCTTTGGTTTAAAAAAAATAAACCCAAATGCTTAAAAAACATTTGGGTTCACTTGATAAAATATAATTTAGTTAGTTGAATGTCTATTTTTTCTTCTTGTCTGCTACCTCAACTTTTTCAATTGGGTTATCGTTGGCATTAAAGAATTCTTTGTATTGCTTTTCCTGCTTTTTCATCATATCTCCAAGCGTTCCGTCCATTCCTGGTATCGTCTTGGAAAGCATTTCCTGAGTCATCATAGGTCTCATGGTAGCAAAAGGATCCTTCTTAAAATCATTGTATGTTTTTTCAAACTTCTCTCTTGTCAGTTCATTTACTTTTCCTCCTTTCGCCTGCATTAGATTTTCAACATATGAATACTCTGTATAATCTTTTACTTTTTTATTTCCTTGAAGAACCCAAGAATAATCTTTAGCGTCATCTTCTATTTTAACAATTAGTCCCGGAAGACCAGAAAACTTATAAGGTCCGTCCTGGAAGGGTAGATCAGTACTGAACCACGCCGTCCATTTTCTTCCTCCAAACTCTGTAGTCGCCTTTTGAGTGTTATATGCTCCTATCTTTTGTTTCTCATTCTGAATGTTCCAGTTAAATTTCGGTTCTTCATTATAGCCAATATTACTTGGTGTAAATCCACTGGCAATTTTATCCACATACTGAACTTTCATGCTCGGGTATGATTTATAGATCCTTGCTGAAAGTTTTGGCTGCTTAATCGTTTTTGAAAGGTCTTTCATCACGCCTGCCTTCTGCATTGCTTCTATTTCTATTTTCAGAATAGAATCCTGGGCGATGATCGTGTAATCTTGGTATATAGATCTGTTTTTGTCTGTAATATCCAATATAGTGACCACCTTATCAATTTTTGTAGAATCCTTTTTAGGTTTAAAGGTAAGTTCGTAAAAGAAACGGTTTGCAGTTTCTTTAGATTCCTGAGCATTTGCAACAGCAAAAAGAGCAATTAAAAATACTGAGAAGAGCTTTTTCATTGTAATAATGTTTACTTATTAGTTACCATTTCTATGAAAATGTTACAGTTTTTTTTGGTTTTAATCATAACACTTTCATTTTGAGTTAATTGAAAAAAGTTTTCAAGCCTATTTGACAACACGCTAAGATTGATTTCAATATTGTTCTTGCTTCTTTATTTTGTTTTTTGAAAAGATTATTATTCTCTTAAAATGATATTCATACTAAAAGCTTTAACTTTAAATACCTAAAAACAAAAATTAATATGGACACCTTATCTCAATTAAAATCAGAACTCGATAACGAGTATCAGACGACCAGAAAGTTCTTCGACATTTATCCTGATGACAAAAATGATTTCGCTCCCCATGAAAAGAGCATGAAAATGAAACCTCTAGCCAATCACCTTGCCGACATTTTTGAATGGCCGAATACGATGCTGAAAACATCAGAACTGGATTTTGGCACCGCTGAGTATCCTACATTATCTTCTACAAAAGAAGATCTGTTGAAAAAATTAGATGACAACTTTAAATCAGGTATTGATGCATTAGAAAATGCAAAAGAAGAAGAGCTAGATTCCACCTGGGCTTTGAAAAAAAACGGTCATGAATTGGCAAAGTGGACGAAGTATGCGTCAATCCGTCATAGTTTAAATCAAATAACCCATCACAGAGCACAACTTGGAGTGTATTACAGACTCAATGACATTCCATTACCTGGAAGTTATGGGCCATCTGCGGATGTACAGAGTTTTTAAAAATATTTTTAAATAAAAAAACCAATCTCTCGGGATTGGTTTTTTTTCTGTTTATTTTAGTTTATTATTTGAAGTTGAATTTTACGGTAAACATGACCTGACTTGGTCGGAGCTGAACTCTAGTGTAAGCAATGCTGTTAGTTGTTGCATTAATATTATAAGTTTCAAAAACCTTTCTATTCGCTATATTTAACCATTTCAGCTCAAAATCAATCTTCTTCTTGGCCCAGGTAAATTGGTAAGTTAAATCATAAAAAGCATTATGGTATTTTTGAGTTCCGTCACTCGTATTTACCTGATCCCAGTTAAATCCAATTGTGTGGTTTTCTATAGGATAAAAGAACAATCCTAAATTATGATTGAATCCCTCATTTATCCCCAGTCTCCCTCCATTATTTAACCCTATATTTTCTTGTTTATTTCTAGACAAATTAAGATTGTAATCTACACTCATCCAGCTAAAATAAGTGTTATTGAGTTTAAATCCGTAAGTCTGTGTATTGTTTTTATTTTGAAATTGATTTTCATTTAAAAAGGCGTCTGATTTAGCAACTGTATTACCATAGCTAATCGAAGCATTTGTTTTAAATTTTGGGAAGTATTTACCTACTTCAACACTAAATGCATTGTTTTTTGCATGATTTTCCTGTTCAATAAATTGCATTAATGTAAAACCTGTTGTTGGATCTAGGATAGGTGAAGAAAGTAAATTTTTCTTACTATCACTCAGTCTATAATTAAGGTTAAAGAATAGATTGTTCAGTGGATTTCTGTATTCAATTCGTGCTCCTGCCGATTTTGTATTCGTTTGTGGAATAGGATTGTTAGGACTCATTACGTTAAATCCTCCCGGACTGGTTAAAATATATCCTGCATATGCAGAGTTTACATCACCAAAATTATTACTGATATTTACATTTGCACTTGCTTTCCAAAAAGAAGCAAACGTATATTGTGCAAAAATATTAGGAGTAAAAGTCGTTTTATTTAACGATTTAGAAACACCTCTCAATCCATCTTCTGCCTTAATGTTATTTAAATTCACAGGAAAATTGGCAAATAAGCTCCAAGAATCAGATTTATAATTCACCCCGACTGAAGCTTTAGGTGTAATTTCTGTAAACCTTAAACTATTTTCATAAATAGGATCATTAAAATTAGGAGGAAGGTCATTTGGTATATCAGGATTTGGTATAGCAACCCCGCTAAAATTAGTATTTAGTTTATCTGTAGAAAAATCAATCCCAACTTCTGGTGTAAACGTCCAGCCTTTTGTTGAAAAGCTAATATTAGCAGAATGAGAAGTATCAAGCGTTTTAATTCTCATATTTTGTATTGCTCTACTACCTGGAGCAAAATTAATAGTTGTAATTGAATCAACAGCCGGATTTCTGTAAGGAAATTGTAAATAATTGGCTGGAGTTATTTCCAAGGTTTGCCTATCATCTTGGTAATTAATATATGATTTAAGATTAACCATTTTCTCCTTCCATGGGATAATTGTACTTAAAGAGTTTTGGAAAGAGGATGTCGGAGACTCTATTCCTTCATTTCCTAATCTTCCTCCTCTTGTTGCAACGGCTCTATCTGCATTCCAAAATTGACTAAAGCTGGTTGTATTTTTGAAAAATCCTTTTTTAGCATTTTTTGTAAAAATTAATTCTCCTTTTATTTTATCTGTATAATAGTTATTTTTTGTACTTGTTACAACAGTAGATAAAACATTATTATCCGGAGAAAAATATTTGGTTTCAACATTATCTTCTCTTTCCACTGCATTATTTGTATAGTTTGCATTGGCCTTTAGTTCCCATTCTTTTTTCTTGTCAATATTGGTCAAATAATTAGCTGATAAATAATGCACATTATTCATTAAGTATCTTTTTACTGGTAAATTTGGTGTGGTTGCATTCTCAACATTCAACCAATCGTTTTGAGCTGCATTAATTCGTCGTCCCTCCCAACTATTTCCAAAGGCCAGAATATTTCCTTCATTTTCTACCTGCTCGCCCATGTTATTGGTTTTATAATTAACGACCCATTGGCTTTTCTGTCCAAAGAACATCGGTGTTAATTTCACATTCCACAGCCACGGATCTCCAAAACCGGTTCCGACTTCACCTCTACCTGTCATGGTAACCGAATTTTTTAGCTTAATATTAATGGCAGCCTGATCTGAAGGTACTTTGTCCTGAAGTATTTTTACGGGTTGGTGATTCTCAAGAACTTCAACTTTCTGCACCGCATCTTTTGGCAGCGAATTGTTTATCGTACCATATCCGCCTTCCATAAGATCTTTTCCGTTAACGTAAAATTTGTTGATGGCATTTCCCTGGTAAAGAATCGTTCCATCTGTATTGACTTCAATTCCCGGGATCTTTTTCATCACGTCAGCAAGTGTTCTGTCACTTTTACTATCGAAAGCCTTAAGGTCATAGGCAATCGTGTCTCCTCTTGAGGTGATCATTTTGGTTTTAAGCTGGACTTCTTTGATTTCTGTCGCTTCGGACTCCATTTTAAAACTTAAAGTCTGATCGCTGTTGCTTATTTGTTTCGTTAGCGGTTTTTGATTAAATGCCTTTACTTTCAGATCTACATTGGATTCAGCTGAAGTAAAACTTACTTTATATTCTCCTTTTGAGTTGGTAATTCCATACGCTAAAATGGCATCTTTTCCAGGTTCTTCAACTGTTACACTTGCGCTTGGAATAGGAACACCATCTTCATCTGTGATCTTTCCGGTAACTGATTTCTGTGCATAGGTAAGTACAGAGAGAAAAATCATCAGAAACAAAGTAATATTCTTTTTCATATTCTAGTTATTTGCTTAATTAGTTATTGTTGTGTGTTTTTTGTTACATATGTATAGAGATGCATTTTAGAGGAATAAGTTAAACCGCTGCATTTCACTATGTTTTTAGTGATAATTTTTTTCGAAATTTTTCCTTTTCCAGATTTTACACTCAATTTGTTTCAGTATGAACAGATTATTTTTAGATTATTACTTACATCTTCATTTAATATTTATAGTTTTGTTTATTTCGACTAAATAAAACTGCGATAAGAGTTATAGATTAATAAAATCTTAAATGTTTTATTGTAAATATTTTATTAATAATTTTGTAACATAAAATTTATAAGAATGGGAGTCATTTTAAAGCCTATTGATATTGTAGACGACATCACCAAAGAGGAGTTCTTTGAAAAATATCTAAAGCCAAGAAGGCCAGTCGTTATTAAAAATATGGCAAAAAAATGGCCAGCTTATCAAAAATGGACGATGGAGTACATAAAAGAAGTAGTAGGAGATGTCGAAGTTCCTTTATATGATAGTTCAAAGGCTGATCCTTCCGCTCCTATAAATACGCCTACCACAAGAATGAAGTTCGTTGATTATATTGATCTTATCCAAAGAGAACCAACTGATCTGAGGATCTTCTTTTTTGATCCGATAAAATTTGCGAATAAACTACTGGAAGATTATATTTCTCCAAAAGATTTAATGGGCGGGTTCCTCGATAAATACCCTTCGATGTTTTTCGGAGGAAAAGGTTCTGTTACATTTTTACATTATGATATAGACTTACCTCATATTTTTCATACCCACTTCAATGGGCGGAAGCATGTGATCCTTTTTGAAAATAAGTGGAAAGAAAGATTATATAAGATTCCTTATACAACCTACGCACTGGAAGATTATGATATTGAAAATCCTGATTTCGAAAAGTTCCCTGCCCTGAATGGTATCGAAGGAATTGAATGTTTCCTTGAGCATGGTGACACCCTGTTTATGCCTACCGGATGGTGGCACTGGATGAAATATCTGGATGGAAGCTTCTCACTTTCTCTTAGAGCATGGGATAAATCCTGGGCTGTGAAAGCACATTCTATATGGAATCTTACTGTTCAGCGTAAATTTGACGATGTTATGAAAGTCAATTTCAAGAAAAAATACATGGACTGGAAGGAAAAGAAAGCTGTTAAAATAGCAGAAAGTGCATTAAAAAACAACTTACCAAAGTAACAACGATCCAACATAACAGGCGTACAGTTTTTCTAAAATTGTACGTTTTTTTTTGCGATATATTGATTGATAAAATAATCTCCCTGAAACTTGAGTTTGTCAATTTAATCCCTTTTATAAAAGCAAAACTCTTTATTTGTAAATTCTCATTAAATCTTGCAAATAAATAGCTATAATGCATAAATGTTGAATATTTCTCACATCCCAGAGTTTTTATCACACTGCTATTATCCTTATCCTACTACCTTATCGAAGTCATAAGCTCTTTCCGTTATTTTTGTTTAGTCTAAATATCGAAAACTGTGATTTGAATCATAGATTAAAAAAAACTTAAACTCACCATCATATTTATTTATTTAATAATTTTGTAACATAAAATTTATAAGAATGGGAGTTATTCTAAAACCTATAGATGTTGTCGACGATATTTCTAAAGAAGATTTCTTCGAAAAATACCTGAGACCCAGAAAACCGGTTGTCATAAAGAACATGGCAAAAAAATGGCCAGCTTACCAAAAATGGACGATGGAATATGTAAAAGAAGTGGTAGGAGATGTTGTTGTTCCTTTATATGATAGTGCCAAAGCCGATCCCGCAGCTCCGATCAATGCTCCTACTACAGAAATGAAGTTTGCTGATTATATAGATCTGATTCAGAGAGAACCAACAGACTTGAGAATTTTCTTTTTTGATCCTATAAAACGTGCTAATAAATTATTGGACGATTATATTTCCCCAAAAGAATTGATGGGCGGATTTCTCGATAAATATCCTTCTATGTTTTTTGGAGGTAAAGGTTCAGTAACATTTTTGCATTTTGACATTGATTTAGCGCATATTTTCCATACTCACTTCAATGGAAGAAAACACGTATTGCTTTTTGATTATAAATGGAAAGACAGGTTATACAAACTTCCTTATGCAACCTATGCTCTGGAAGATTATGATATTGAAAACCCTGATTTCAAAAATTTTCCGGCTTTAGATGGCGTAGAAGGGATTGAGTGTTTTCTTGAACATGGTGATACGCTATTTATGCCTACCGGATGGTGGCACTGGATGAAATATCTTGATGGAAGCTTTTCTATTTCTCTAAGAGCATGGGACAAATCCTGGGCCGTGAAAGCGAATTCCCTTTGGAACCTTACCGTTCAAAGGAACTTTGATAATTTTATGAAAGGGCGCTTTAAGAAAAGATACATGGACTGGAAAGAGAAAAAAGCTGTTGAAAGAGCAAATTATGCTTTGAAAAGAGGCTTACCTAAATAATATGAAAAAGGCGTTTCAATTGAAACGCCTTTTATTTTTATAAGATCCTATAGACCGGATATTGTCTGAATGTTTTTTCCTCAAAATAAGAGGAATGTCTATATACCCAGTCCAATTGAGCATCTCCGTCTTCAGCAAATTTCTTGTCTGAAGATTTCTTATCCTCAAAAGCTTTTTTCAGTGTATTATCCTTTTTCAGAAGTTCGGCAGCAGTATCTTCAAAAATATAGGCTGAAAAGTATTCTTTCTGAGCTAAAATGCCATCAAAGAAATTCCAGTTAAAGAAAGAATCCAAAGCTTCGGGTTCTAAGGTCTCAATAATATATTTAACCCCGGGCTGTTGAGTTGGAACAATATAATCACCTGCTGAGAAAGCCTGTTTTTTATCTGATTTATCCACTGTCGTTTCATAGTGCAGATAATGTCCTTCATATGGGTTTTTAACCGTCTTAAAGTCATTGATCTTATACGACTCTACCATCATTATACTGTCTTTCTGAAGTCGTTTCATCTCTATCTTATTTCTTCTAAATTCCTCAATTACGCGGTACTGCGATTGTGGAATCACATAATACTTAGGTATTGTAATATAGCTTGTAGGAACGGCTGTGGTAAACAGTTTTATTTTCTTTGTAAAAGGCTTGTTTCTATAATAATATAACCTTGGTTTTCCTGAAATTTCACTTGGTTTATACTTTCCTTCATATCCCTTAAAATCCATGGTCGAATATTTTGTAGAATCTATCTTCCATCGTATTCCATATTGCTTCCCTGCCTGATATTGTTTTAGGTTTTCAAGACGAAGTTCTTTAATTTTTCTATAATCCTTATCAAGATTCTGAAGATTGACGAGCATATACTTGTAGGTTGCATCCACCCTTTTGTCATAAGGTTTCAGCATATGTGTTTCAGGAACCGTTCCCAAGGAATTAAATAAAGAGGTATATCCTGTAGAATATCTTGGTGAGTCTTCAAAAGAAGCAAATCCAATCTCCGGAACATCCCCATGGATATTGACATATGGTGTACTTTCATATCCTGTTTTCTTTAAATCATCAAGATTTTTAGCCTGATAATCATTGTAAAAATAATTCCCCAGAACATTTCCCAAGCGTTCTTTAAAAGTTGAGATATAGGTAAACGTATACTGATAATCTGCCCCGTTACTTACGTGATTATCAATGAAAATATCCGGCTTCAGCCATTGATAGATCTCCTGAAAGCTTCTGGCGTTTTTAGAATCAGCTTTAATAAAATCCCTGTTGAGATCATAATTTCTGACATTTCCTCTAAAGCCATATTGTTCAGGACCGTTTTGATTGGCTCTTGAATAGGAACCCCTATTGAGCATTCCACTTATATTATAAGCAGAAATGGCGGCAACAATAAAGTTTTGAGGTGTTTTTATTTTTTTTGTAGCAAGATCGCGCATCAACATCATGGTCGCGTCAATTCCGTCCGGTTCTCCAGGATGAATCCCATTATTAACAAATAGAATGGCTTTATCTTTCCTCAGTTTGTCCAGATCTTTTTCAGGAAAAGGATTATAAATGACGACGTAAATAGGTTTTCCGTTGTCATCCTCACCTTTTTTAAGATATTGAATGCTAGGAAACTTTTCAGCAAGACCCTGATAATAGGTATTCATTTCATCATAGGTAACCGTCTGATTACCATTTCCTTTTTCAAAAGGTGTTTGATAAGACTGCTGAGAAAACAATACTGAAGAACTAAGAAATAATAGGAAATATTTAAGTTTCATGAAGGTATAATTTCAGTTTTTAAAATTACTGAAATTATCTTTTCAAAAAGCTTTGGTTAATCGCAAAGACGCAATCGTTGCATAATAGACTTTTTATTATAGATTAAAAACTTACGCCTTAATCATTAACTATCAATTTCTTCCCTTTTCATCAGGATATAAGCTTGTAAGCGGATCGCTCTGCCAGAACTCTTTGGTTTCAACATCCATAATAGATAAAGGTCCTGTATAAGCTGCTCCTGTATCTAAATTCCAGATATTCGCTTTATTAAGAGGATAAGTAATTCCCAGTTCTGTAGTTGAAGTATGACCAATAAAAATTTCTTTAAATAAAAGCAGCCTTTTAGGATACAATTCTGAGTTCTTACTCAGCTTCTTGTCCATTGCTACAGCGGTTTCCCAAAGAGTCCTATCCCAACGGTAATTGCTCATATACATTTCTTTTTCTGGACCATGCATTGAAGAATATCCAGCATGAATAAACAAGCGGTTTTGATCATCTACATAATAATTTCTCATTCGCTGGACGAACTCTAAATGCTTTTCCAAATCTTCTAAAGAATAGGTTTCATAGCTTTCAACCGTTTTTCGACCTCCATTGAAAAGCCATGCATCTGCTTTTTCACCAGACAAAAACCAATCTTCACACCAGGCATCATGATTTCCTTTAATGAAAATACAGTCTTGGGTTTTGGAAAGTTCCATTAAAAATTTAATGATTTGAGAAGATTCGCTCCAGCCATCCACATAATCTCCTAGAAAGATCAATTGATCATCAGCAGTCACCTTTGCGCGTTCCAGAACCTGAATTAAGGCTTTAAAGCCACCATGAATATCTCCAATTACTAATTTCCGCTTCACTTTTTACTTTGAAATATATTTAACATCTACAAAATCAGTTAACCAGACTCCATTATCCGAAAGATAAAATTCAATATTTTCCTTAAACATTTCGCCCGTTCTGATTATCAAAATTACGGGTTTTCCGTGACGCATACCCACTTTTGTAGCCGTTTCTTTATCCGAACTTAAATGAACATGCTGTCTGTTTCTTTTCTCAATTCCTTTTTCTAAAATCGAAGCCATATTTGCTTCTGCCGTTCCGTGATAAAGGAATTCTGGGGGCTGTTGAGAAATCAATACCAGATCAACATCAATGGAATGTCCCTGATTGGCTCTAATCTTCGTTTTATCTTCATTAAAAGCAAACCTTTTTTTGTTATTGGTTTCAACGACCTCATCTAATTCTTCCAATGCAAAACGCATTCTGTTCCTAGCTGATTTTTCGATCAACTCACTGACATCTGCCCACCCGTTTTCGTCCAGTTTCAGATGAATTGTTTCCGGCTGGTGCCTAAGAATCAGACTTAAAAATTTACTTATTTTTTTGTTTTCTATTTCGTTCATGATTTGTTTTTATTTCATTAGTTTATTCTCTAATTTATTACAAAGCTTTTCAATATCCCCCCTCCTTACTAATTCTGAAACCCATTCTTCAGGAATATTTTCAAATCCATAATAAATTCCGGCAATTCCTCCTGTGATAGCTCCAGTTGTATCGGTATCTTCTCCCAGATTAACGGCTCTCAAGACAGCTTCTGGGTAACTTTCTGATTTCATAAAACACCATAAAGATGCCTCTAAACTATGAAGAACATATCCACCAGAACTGATGCTATCCTCTTTATATTCAAAAATATCATTGTTCAAAACTCTATCAAATCTATCCATTTCGTCTTGTGAACAAATTGGATTGTTGTTCAGGAATTGTTTTACTGTCATTTGCATGACTTGATATGCTTCAAATTTTTCCTTTCCTTTCAATATTTCCAATGAAAATTCTAAATAAATAAAGCATGAAATTACTGAACGAATATGAGCATGAGTAATAGAAGAAACTTCCCTTATTACATCGAAACGTTTTTCAATTGGAAAACCCTTTATATAAAACAACAAGGGTAAGATTCTCATTAAAGATCCATTTCCATTATCCCTTTCACTTGTTCCTCCACATAAATAAGTAGTATATCCTTTACTTATTTTATGAATAGCTTGTCGAGTTGCAATTCCAATATCAAAAACTTTTCCGTGAGGAGTCCAGTGTCCATATTTGTACCATTTAACAAAACTCTGTGCTATTCTTTCCTGATCATATCCTTTTGTAAGTTCTTCAGCCAGACAAAGTGTTAACGAACTATCATCGCTCCATGTACCAATTGGTTGGTGATGGGTTCCAAACTCCAGCATTTTAATGACAGGTGAATTTTTCAATTGTTCTCTGCTTTTAAACTCCACAGGAACACCTAAGGCATCTCCAATACAGACTCCAAAAATTCCTGATTTTACAACATCTTTCATTACGCCATATTTATCAGTTTATCAAACAACAGTTTCATTCCTCTCGTTGCGTTTTCTTTCATAACAACCGCTCTTTGTCCATACCCGAATTCCGTTTCATGAGGATTAATTACAATCAATAGACAATCATCTTTGATCTCATGAATTAAACCTGCTGCCGGATACACCTGTAAAGAGGTTCCTATAACAATTAAAATATCAGCATCTTTTACTTTATCTCTCGCCACATTATACAATGGGACATCTTCTCCAAACCATACAATGAATGGTCTTAATTGTGCTCCATCTTCGGCTTTATCACCAAGATTAATATCATCTTTCTGTTCGTAAATAAGATTTTTATTATTGCACGAACAGGATTTAAATAATTCTCCATGAATATGAATGATATTGGTTGACCCCGCTCTTTCATGTAAATCATCTATATTTTGAGTAATGATCTGCACATCAAAATACTTTTCTAAATCTGCGACCAATTGGTGAGCCTCGTTAGGTTGTACCTCATGCAGTTGGCGACGTCTCTGATTATAAAATTCCAATACCAAAGCTCTGTCTTTTCTCCATCCTTCAGGACTTGCCACATCGGTTACATTATGATTTTCCCAAAGACCATCTCCATCCCTGAAAGTCTTTATTCCACTTTCGGCACTGATTCCTGCACCGCTTAATATGGTTAGTTTTTTCATTGTTTCTCTTTTAATAGTTTACCATAGATCACCTCATTCTCTTCATCAAAACAAACGAAAATAATTTTCTCAATCTGTTCGGTGTTGAAGTTTTGAACTTCCTGAATAGCAATTTTCGCCGCCAGCTCTTTAGGGAAATGATAAATCCCAGTACTGATGTTTGGAAAGGCAATCGTTTTAACATCCAGACTTTCTGCTAACTTTAAAGAATTCTTATAACAATTCGCTAAAAGCGTTGAGCCTTTTTCTTCATCATTATTCCAAACAGGTCCTACGGTATGAATGACATATTTTGCTGGAAGGTTTCCAGCAGAAGTTACAACCGCTTCACCGGTCTTACATTTCCCCTGTCTGTTTCTGATTTCAATACATTCATCTAATATTTGTTTTCCTCCTGCACGATGAATGACTCCATCTACACCACCTCCACCAAGTAGAGAAGAATTAGCCGCATTAACGATAGCATCAGCCTGAACTTTTGTAAGGTCTCCTTTTAGTACTTCAATAACTGGTTTCATTTAATTTCAGTTTTTTGTTTAGATTATGATCTTCAAATATTAATGGCTTTTCTTCTGGAATCATCAGGCTTTCCAAGTTATCATTTAGTACAAATTGATATTGCTCTTTTACAAAACCAGAAATATCTTCAATCAAAATAATATCATCTTTAGCATACGAATGAATAAAGTTATTTCTCAATCCAACTTGGATTGCCCGTCTTTCTAATTTATTTCCAAACGGATCATGGTCAGGATCCCACTGTAATCTTACTGAAGATTCCTTTACTTGATTTTTCCATACTTCTTCAGAAACCCCCAGATTCTCATTGTAAGAAGAATAAACAGCATTTTGCAAATATTTTTTTATCGCCTCCATTTTGAGATGAATTGCTAAAACACATTCCTGTCCCTCTTTTGATCCCCATCCGTTTCGGTACATCATCCAAAGGAAGTTTGGCTTTATCCAGGTCATTCTCTCCAAACTAAAATCACCTCCGAAATATTGATTGTCAATTGCAAATTCTCCTATCTCTTTTCGGTACGACTGATAAACAATAATCTCTTCACTATCGTATTGTGCCATAATATGATGTCCTTTCTGAGGCCAACCCTGTAATTGTTCTGTATATTTTTTTAATCTAAGTTTCATTTAATTTCTTCAAACAATTTCACCAATTCTTCATTTTTAGTAAGAACCGCAAAAACTGTCCTTTTAAATTTATTCTTATACTTTCCTTGTAGGTATTTTTTGAATAATCCTGCGATCTCTTTCGGATCATTTCTAAAAACACCACATCCCCAGGCTCCCAAAATCAGCGTTTCATTTCCTTTCTCCAAAGCCAAAGCAAACATTTTATCCATACGCATATCCATTGCATTTAAAATTTCACCTATTCTCTCCGGTTCTTGTCTTTTTACAACTCCCGCATTTACAGCAGCAGATGTAATAAAATTACACAGAACAGGCTTTTCTAATAGCTCTCCTTTATCTTTTCTAAAGACAGGAACCTTTGGGCTATAAATCATATGATCTGTATAAAAGCATGATTTCATTCCACGATGCGTTTTATAAAAACTTTCAGCTTCAAGTTGGCTAGCGTATAAGGCCGAAGTTCTTGCCAGGCTTTCCTCCTGAGCCTCTGCTCCACTTATGAATCCACCACCTGGATTTTTTGCAGATGCAAAATTCAAACACATCAGCTTTTCCTGATCCTCTTCTTTAGCCAATTGCAAAATGGCTTTTAATGAGCTACAATTCCAAACCTCAATTTGAGTTTCAAAATCATTTTTAGTAACTACATTTTCCACTAATACTGCAAGTTCTTCCGAACTAAATAAAACTGTCCTTTTTTTACAAATTTCAATCTCTCGATCTAATTCTACTTTTTCACCCTTTAGATTTATATATTTTTTGTTGGCTAAGATTTCTAAAGTATCTTTAGCCATTCCTTTATTAGTCATTGTTCTTCTCTTTTAATCTCTCTATCAGGTTTTCTATCTCAGTATTTTCAGATTGGATAAAATCATTACCAATAAATACCTTTGTTACATTAATTTCTCCAACGATAGCCTGATTAAATTTATCTAATTCTTCTGCCGGTACCCATAATTCATTGTGGTTTTTTGCTCCAACATTTTGAGGTGGATATTTATCTGCTTCACTTTCCACAACATCAAATTGAGTCACAAACCCAAGATAGTTTCCAGATTGATCTCTGGTATTCCATTTTTCAGCTATCTCCGAAGCATAATCTTCATTAAGTACCGGATAGAAGATAGGTTGCCATTCCAATCTTGGTGGAAAATTTTTATAATCACTTTCAATAATTAAAATCATTTCCTTTTCTCCTACTGGCCTATAAAGTCTTATTGTTTTCATTTTTCTAATTAATTACCAAAACCGCCTCTTCATCAGACAGCCTGATTTCTGCAGTAGCCCCACTGTTGAATTGCAAAAAATCCTTTTCAATTCCGTCACTAAATATAAAACCATTATTTGGCATTAATGATTCTATGATAAGCCTATTTCCTTTTTTTAAAATCCCACCACAGATGTCGGTCTGTGTTGCTTTACTTTTGAAAGGCTCTCTCACCGCAAAGTATAGATCTTCATCATTGAGTTCTGGATATTTTAGTTTTTTTGATCCTAAAATACCATATGCCATATTGAAAATAGAACTCAGCCAACCTGTACTTCCTGTTTTTGTAGAAACAATAATTCCACTGGAAGAATGCGTTTCTTCTTTTCCGTTCAGCATTAGCTTATATCTGGCAGAGCTGTGGGAAGAAATACCAATAAACAGATCATTAACTGCTAAGAGTTTTTGTCCATCATTCAGAACAGCTTCTGCAAACCTCATCTTCTTTGAACTAAAAGTTTCGTTTATTACAGCATTTACTCCATTGAGAAAGTTTTTAACATTAAAAGGAAGCAGTACACCATCATATCTTTCTTCATCAGGGTTGATTGCTACAATAGGAATGTTTTTAGCGTATTTCGCAACATTTGCAACCAGCCCATCCTGTCCTATGACCACAATAAGATTCTTTTCAGAGAAAATATAGGAAGGCATAAATTCTCTTTCCAGTACTTTATTCTTGATCACTTTAGAAAGCTTTGTCTGAACTTCCAGAAAAGACTGACAGAACTTTTCATGTTCAGCAACATACTCCTGAAAATCTCCGCCAGAACTTTCAATATAAAACTGAGCCTGAGCTTTGGTATTAAATCTTTCAATCAAAGACTCCAATCTCGTTTTGTTCTTAATGATAATTGCGTATTCTATTTTCATGGCTTTTCTTTAATTGTACAATGTATTACTGATTGCGTTAGTTCACTATTTTAACTTCAATGTCCTCGCCTCTCTCTTCAAGTTTTTAATGTTCTTTCAACAGATTTTCTAATAAATCAGGACTGATGTTTAAGTTTCCGATCTTTCCTGCATTTTCTGCCAGTTCCCTGAAAGCAAGGGCAATATTTGATCTTGCATCCTGATTTCCATTTAAAGCGGTTAAAATTCTCCAGTCCATTTCTTTGTATGGTCTTAAAGAAGTTTCTAATACATAACCTTGTGTTTCTGCTTCTTTTCTGTCGTTTTCTGTCTTTTGTTCGATCAGTTGTTTTCTTTGGTTTTCAACTGATATATCAGCAGCGATCTTCATTTCTCTCAGTATCTTATTATTTTCTTCCTGTTGAATTTCGGTCTCCATTCTCTTTTCTTCGATCTGTTTTTGTTTTTCTTCAACCGCTATTTCTGTATTCAGCTCAGATTCTTTGATTTTCCTTTCTTGTTCTACTGCAAAGTTTCTCCTTTCATAAATAGCCTCGTCTGCCTGTTGCTGAAGTTTTTCTCTGGTTTCTGTTTCTAATGCCCGTGCCATTTCCGGAGTGGTCTGAACAGCCAAAATACTAGCTCCTAATATTTCAACTCCCATCGTTTGGATCGTTTCTGAAGTTTTTAGCCCTTCCAGAATATGCTCCTCTATCTTTTTAGCAGAACGGATAGCATCTTTTAAACTCATTTCATGAATAAATGATGATGTAGATGTCTGCGCAAGATTGATAATCCTTTGATTAAGCTTCTCAATATCATTCTTTTTATACACTCCTGATTCATTAACTGTAAAATCCAATGTGTTGGACAAAGCCTTTGGATCAAAAATTTTATAACTGATCTGTCCCTGAATATTTACCATCTGATAATCAAACGTATTTTCATTAAAAATAAAAGGGAGATCATTACTTCCCATTGGAATAGCAACAATAGAACTGTTTGGAGCAAAATAGAAGAATGATAAGCCCCTTCCTTCTCTTACGGTTCCTCCATTTTTAAAATGAAGAACGTAAGTCATTGAATCGAATTTGATGTGTCTGAAACCAAACATAGCTTTAAGTTTTAAGAAATTAATATTTGTGTTGTTTTTACACTAATTCTAGTAGACATGAGTTTGCACTGATTTTTCAAACTACTTTCTAATAGTATACATTACATCGGTCCGCAGTACATATTTAGCCCCACTGATCAATGTTTTACCTTCGTGTCTTAATGGATGATAAAAGACCAATGCCATTCCTTTTTTAGGAGCAATTGTAAACAGGTTTTCAAATTCTGTTTCCCCACCTTCAAAGTCATCGTTCAGATACATTAAAAACGTATAGAAGCTTTTTTCATTCTCGTCTCTTACATAGCTTCCATCTCTGTGCATTTTAAATCTTTGTCCTGGAGAATATTTATAAACCCTGAACATCTCATTAAAGTCACATATTTCATTTCCATCGTGATTTTCTGGAAGAAATTCAAAAGCTCTCTCAAAAAGATTGTTAGCAAGATCCTTACTAAAAAGCATTAATCGGTCGTTATTTCGAATACCCTTACTCATTAACTGCTGACCGTTTATATTGACTTTCGCTTCCTCAAAAGCTTGGTCTTCTGCCATTTTAATGTAGCTCTCACATTCCTGGTTGGTTAGAAAATCTTCAATCAGAAATATCTGTGGATGTAAATCGATCTTTTCCATGATTTCTATATTGTGATTATGATTGTGTTATCTTCTCAATTCATCTCTTACCTCCATCAGAGCGAATCCTAACAGATTTTCTCCACGCCATTGAGATGGATTCTCTGCTTTGGAATCAGACTCTGACATTCCTATTCCCCAAATGGTATCATAAGGACTCGCTTCTACAATAACTTTATCTTCGGTAGATAAGAGAAATTCCCTGAATTCTGAGTTTTGTGAAAATTTTAAAAAGTTCCCCCTCTTTACAATTTCATACTTATGATTATCCCAAGTCTGATGATCAAAGTTTTTTATTTCTCTTCCCAAGCTCTTTGCTTCTTTAGGGTTTCCTGATTCCAGAATTCTAAACATCGTTTCATCATCATTAAATAATCTCGCCTTCTCTGCCATCATATAATGTTCAGCAGTTCTATACTCAATACTATTTTCTTTGAAACTTGCAGGAAACCACTGGCTAAAACAAGCTTTTGAAATTTCATTTTTAACAGTATGTCCCCAGAAAAACAAAAATTGCAAGTTTCCTTTTTCCTGAAAAAGTTCAATTGTATTTTGTATGGTGTATTTCATGATTGCGTTATTATTACACAAATGTAAAATAAAATCATTTTATCCTCCAAATTTATTTGTGTTATTTTTACGCTAATAAATTAACTAACTGATAATCAATTTATTTATTTTATCCTATCTAGATATTAATAGTACAAATAATACATTACAATGACACAAGCTATAATCTATTTTTATGTTTTGGCTAAAGTCGATGAATTACCATTAATAAAAAAACGGACTAAAGCCCGTTTATATTGATGTCTTTTGACATCTATCTGATATCAAATATTTTGTTTTTCCTTATAATGTTTGTGCCATTTGTGAAAAGCATTTTGTGTTTAGCTATCATTTGATCTCAAAATAAAACCCTTGTTCTTCAAGTTCCTTATATTTTTCCTGATTAAAAGTAAATAATTTCCCGGGCCTTCCACTCCCTTCTTTTTTTACATTATTGGTTTCATTAAGAAGACCATAGCTCATTATTTTCTTTCGGAAGTTTCTACGGTCAATTTCCTGTCCAACAATGGTTTTGTATAAATTTTCAAGATCCGAAAATGGAAACTCTTCATTAAGAAGATTAAAGCCGATCGGCTGATACTGAATTTTTGTGCGAAGTCTCTTTAAAGCAATATCAATGATACTTTTATGATCAAAAGCCAGCTTTGGTAATTGATTGACACTGAACCATTGAGCATCTTCAGCATCTGAGTCTGCAAACAGTTCATGATAAGAAGGGTTCACTAGTCCCAGATAAGCCACAGAAACCACTCTGTTTCTGGGATCACGACCCACATTACCAAAAGTATAGAGTTGTTCTAAAAAATCAGGCTTTATGCCCGCTTCTTCATACAGCTCTCTTTTTACGGCATCATCCAGATTTTCATCATCCAAAACAAGTCCACCAGGCAAAGCCCAGCCTCCCTTAAAAGGATCGATCTTTCTTTTTATTAAAAGGATCTGTAAATCTTTTTTATCAAAGTATCCAAATATAACAGCGTCTACCGCTACTTTAATATCCTGCATAATATAGTTTGCGTTATGAATACACAAAATTACATTTTTGAATTAAAAGTCCCACCATTAAAAAACCAAAAAGCGTAAAAATAAAATTCCTTATCTTTAAGATTGATTATAACCAACTTAAAATTAAATATTTATGAAAAATCTAATGTTCATTTTCTGCGCTGCATTTTTGTTAACTGCATGCGAAAAAGGAAAACCCACCATGGGTAAGGAATCAACCGGAACTGATTCTACAGCATGGAAACCGGTAGACTCTGCTACTGCAGCAAAAGCATGGATGGAATATGCTACTCCTGGCGACATGCACAAAATGTTAGCTAAATCTGATGGAGTATGGATAGGAGACAATACAATGTGGATGGAAGAAGGAGGAAAGCCAATGAAAAGTACTTCTGAATGTACCAATAAAATGATCTTTGGTGGACGTTATCAGGAAAGTACCCACAAAGGTAATTTTTGGGGAATGCCATTCGAAGGAAGAAGTATTGTAGGATATGATAATGCCACTAAAAAATTTGTAAGCACCTGGATGGATAATATGGGAACAGGGATAATGTATACCACCGGAGAATGGAATGCTTCAAAAAAATCAATTGAATTTAAAGGTAAAATGCCAGATCTTACAAGACCGGGGAAGGAGTGTGATGTAAGAGAAGTCTTCACATTTGTTGACGACAACAATCAAACCCTTGAAATGTATGGTCCAGGTTCGAAAACCGGTAAAGAAATGAAAACAATGGAAATAAAATTCACCCGTAAGAAATAAAATAAAACCGCTTCAAATGAAGCGGTTTTTTATTTTTAATTGGTTTCAGAAGCACTTGTTACAGGAATACTAAAACTGTTATTATAATAATTGACATTGTACAACTGTGATGCCCAGTTTCCTGTTTTGGAATTGAAAACATATACTTTCCTGTCATATTTATCAACAAAGATAAAATTCCCGTTAGACGCTGTTACATCAGGAATACTCATGCTGTTATTATAATAGTTAACATTAAATACCTGAGAAGCCCATGTCATTGTTTTGGCATTAAAAACAGACACTTTATGGTCGTATTTGTCAACAAAAGCAACATTACTTCCAGAAGAAATTGAGGTTGGAAAACTATTGTTATTGTTATAATAATTGACATTAAATACCTGTGATGACCAGCTTCCACTTATATAATTAAAGACATACATTTTGTGATCATACTTATCCGAAAATACTAAATTTCCATTGGATAAGGGAACTAAAGTAGGGGTCGAAAAGTTATTATTATAATAGTTTACGTTATAAATCTGTGATGACCAGGTTCCTGTTTTAGAATTAAATACATATACTTTTCTATCATATTTATCAATAAACATAAAGTTACCGTTAGAGGACGTTACCTCTGGCACCGCAAAATTATTGTTGTAATAATTCACGTTATAAATTTGTGGAGTCCATGTTCCCGTTTTAGAATTAAAAGCATAGACTTTTCGGTCATATTTATCTGTAAAGACATAATTTACACTTTTATTTTCAATAAGATCATCTCCCAATGATGAATCTGAAGAAGAGACATCTATCTTTTTGGCGACATAAGCATAAGGTACACTCATCAATTGATTCACGCCTACATTTGTATAATTAGTCCCTCCTGCAGCATCCATTTCTACTTTTACAAACTTAGAATTCGTGCTCCAATTTATTGCAGAAAATGTCCCTGACACAGCCGTTCCCTGCCCTATATTAAGATTTATCAATCCCTTGGAGTTGGTCGTCTTTGAATGCGTTTCCGTATAGATATTCGTTCCTGTAGCAGAATTATCCAAAATGCTTATTCTTAAAGAAACAGGCCCGTTAACAACCGGATTTCCCAAAGCATTGAAGGCAACAGCCTGATAAGCAAATCCCTTTGGAACCTGAGCAAATACTGCCGTAGTAAGCAGTGCTAAAAATAAAGTATATATTTTTTTCATGGTATCGTTTTATTTTTTAATGATTTTTACTGGCTTTAATTCAGAATTATTAAATTTCAGAATATATATCCCCTGAAGCAGAAAGGATAAATCTAATTTATTGTTAACTATCTTATTTTGAGAAACTAGCTTTCCTGACATATCATAAATAGAAACATCTTCAAGCCTCGTTGAGGAGGAAACATTAAAATTAATGTAGCCGGCTGTAGGATTCGGATAAATACTAACCGCTTTTTCGGTAACGATCTCGTTTACCCCTAAAACATTTAAAACAGTCTGATAAAGAACCCCAATGGTTCCGGAATTCTGATCATCGGGATTGGTAGGAATCACATAGATTTCTCCTACCGTGTGCATCAGGTTTTCATTAGAAACTCCTCCAGAGTTTATTCCTCCAATAAGACTTTGGGAACAAATAGGAACAGAAACTAAAAAACCGACCAGTAAGTAGATTTTTTTCATTTAAAATAAATTTTTCGTAAATATAAGATAAAGAATAATAGTTTAAAATGAAATTTATACTATTTGAAATTTAGTGAAAAACACACCTCATTTTCAGGGTTTTAACTGATTATCTTGGTCTTTTTATTACAGAACTTTGAAGTAATAAAAGGGGCAAGCCGAAAACCTTAAAGAGTAGGCATATAAAAACTAAAAAAAACACCATTATGAATGCTAAAACTTTATTGAGAGCACTTATCGTAATCATCATCATTATCGGAGGAGTGATTATCATTGTTATTGGAAAGAAACCATTTCCTGAACCCGAATGTATTGTATGCGGAACTAATCTGATTACCATGTTAGGAATCGTTGAAATTATCCTGGGACTGGGAGCACTGGTTGTTCAGGGAAGCCTGGTTGACAAGCAAAGAAATCTTTAAAAATAAAAAGACCGATATGATATCGGTCTTTTTTATATTAATCGTTTAGTTTTAAAACTGCCATAAATGCAGATTGTGGTACTTCTACTCTACCAATCTGTTTCATTTTCTTCTTCCCTTCTTTCTGCTTTTCCAAAAGTTTACGTTTTCTGGAAATATCCCCTCCATAACATTTAGCGGTAACATCTTTTCTTAGGGCTTTAATGGTTTCTCTTGCGATAACTTTAGCTCCCAGAGCTGCTTGTACAGCAATATCAAACTGTTGTCTAGGAATCAGCTCACGAAGCTTTTCACACATCTTTTTACCAATATGATAAGCATTACTATCGTGAATTAATGAAGAAAGAGCATCTACCATATCTCCGTTGATCAGGATATCCATTTTTACCAATTTAGAAGCACGCATTCCAATTGGTGTATAATCAAATGAAGCATATCCTTTTGAAATAGATTTCAGACGGTCATAAAAGTCGAATACAACTTCCGCCAAAGGCATATTGAATGTAAGCTCTACCCGATCTGCGGTCAAATAGCTTTGGTTAACAATCTCACCTCTCTTTTCAATACAAAGGGTCATAACCGGACCTACAAAATCTGATTTCGTAATAATAGAAGCTTTTATAAAAGGTTCTTCTACCCTATCCAGAATCGTTGGATCCATCATCTCGGATGGGTTATTAATTAAGATTGCCGTTTCAGGTTCTCTTTTAGAATATCCAAGATATGAAACGTTAGGTACCGTTGTAATAACGTTCATATTAAATTCTCTATCCAAACGTTCCTGTACAATTTCCATGTGAAGCATTCCTAAGAATCCGCAACGGAAACCAAATCCAAGTGCCGCAGAACTTTCCGGTTCGAAAACCAGGGAAGCATCATTCAGTCTTAGTTTTTCCAGTGAAAACCTTAATTCTTCAAAGTCCTCAGAATCAATAGGATAAATTCCCGCAAAAACCATTGGCTTTACTTCTTCAAATCCATCAATAGCTTCTAAAGCAGGATTTTCAAATGAAGTAATAGTATCCCCTACTTTTACCTCCCGTGCATCTTTGATCCCTGAGATAATATACCCTACATCACCACATTCAATCTTTTTCTTAGGAACCTGTTTTAGTTTCAATGTTCCTACTTCATCAGCACCATATTCTTTTCCTGTAGCAAAAAACTTAATTTTTTCGTTTTTGGAAATACTTCCATTGACTACTTTAAAATAAGCTTCAATTCCTCTGAAAGGATTATAAACAGAATCGAAAATCAAAGCCTGTAATGGACCGTCAGGATTTCCAACCGGAGCTGGAATTCTATTAACGATCTGTTCAAGCAAGTCATGGACTCCTTCTCCTGTTTTTCCTGAAACTCTTAAAACGTCCTCAGGCTTACATCCCAAAAGACCAACAATTTCATCGGTTACTTCTTCAGGGTTTGCTGAAGGAAGATCTATTTTATTAAGAATAGGAATGATCTCTAAATCATTCTCTAACGCCAAGTAAAGATTACTAATTGTTTGTGCCTGAATACTTTGCGCAGCATCTACAATAAGAAGTGCACCTTCGCAGGCTGCTATTGATCGGGAAACTTCGTAGGAGAAATCTACGTGGCCAGGGGTATCGATCAGGTTTAAAATATATTTTTCCCCCTTGTATTCATAATCCATCTGGATCGCATGAGATTTAATAGTAATCCCACGTTCTTTCTCCAAATCCATATCATCCAGGGTCTGAGACTGTAATTCTCTTTGGGTAACAGTATTGGTATATTCCAATAAACGATCAGCCAAAGTACTCTTACCGTGGTCAATATGAGCGATTATGCAAAAATTTCGTATGTTTTTCATTTAAGAACCTTGTAATTTGCAAAGATAAAAAAAACGAAGACAATTCCTCTCTCTTAATTTTATTGGGTGAAATTAATTTTAATTATTGATTTTAAGCAGATAATACTTGTTGATATTATTACGTTAAATTAAGTAATATATTCCTGCAATAAGCAATACAACACGGATCTGTTTATAAAAAAAATGTGTTTCAATTGCCTGTAAAATTTTAAAAATATTTATCTTTTCAGTTTATTTTCAAATCATAAAGCTCAGGTACATTTGAAAAACATTTAATTAAAACCTGAATTATGGCAATAACCGATCTATACTCATGAAAAAATTAACCTATCTGTTACTTTTTATTATTCCGTTAACTCAATTAAAATCACAATGGGTGGAAAAAGCTTTGGATCATCCGGAAGAATGGGTAAATCCATTAATTGGAACACTTTCCAAACCTTCGCTTTCTAATGGAAATACATATCCCGCTGTAACAGTACCCTACGGAATGAACCTGTGGACTCCTCAAACCGGTAAAAATGGTGATGGCTGGCAGTATCAGTACGATGCAGATAAAATACGTGGCATAAAACAAACCCATCAGCCTTCGCCCTGGATGAATGACTACGGCATGTTTTCTATTATGCCGGTTACAGGAAAAATGAGTTTTAATGAAGATGAAAGAGCAAGTTGGTTTTCACACAAATCGGAGGTATCTAAACCTTATTATTATAGTGTTTACCTGGCCAATCATAATGTAACGGCTGAAGTTACACCAACTGAACGTGCTGCACAATTTCGATTGACATACCCCAAATCTGACAGTTCATGGGTTGTTATCGATGCATTCGATAAAGGATCAAGTATTACCATCATCCCTTCCCAAAAGAAAATTGTTGGTTATTCTACAAGGTACTCACGTGGAAAATTAATGGGCTTCAAAAACTATTTTGTTATTTATTCAGATAAACCATTTACAAAATACACTTCATGGAAGGATAAAAGTCTTGTAAAAGATTCTCTTCATATTACAGGAAATCATTGTGGTGCTATCATTGGTTTTGCTACGCAGAAAGGAGAAAAAGTAAACTTACGTGTTGCTTCTTCATTCATTAGTTTAGAACAGGCGGAACTCAATTTACAACGTGAGCTTTCTAAGGACTCATTTGATACTACTTACGAAAAGGCCAAGTTATCATGGAATGAAAAGTTGAAAAAAGTGGAAGTATCTGGTGGAAGTATCGATCAGATGCGTACATTCTACTCTGCATTATACCGCATGCTGTGCTTTCCTCATAAAATGTATGAGATCAATAAAAACAATGAGGTTGTACATTACAGCCCCTATACAGGAAAAACGGAACCTGGTTATCGCTTTGCAGGAACAGGATTCTGGGACACCTTTAGGGCTCTTTATCCATTTTTAAATCTTGTCTACCCAAGCATCAATGTTGAAATGCAGAAAGGACTAATCAGTGACTATAAGGAAGGCGGCTGGTTACCGGAATGGTCCAGTCCCGCGTATGCAGACTGTATGATCGGAAACAATTCTGCTTCTGTTGTTGCGGATGCTTATATAAAAGGACTTAGAGGTTATGATATCAATACGTTGTATGAGGCTCTTCTTCATGGTGCAAATAATGCCGGCCCTGAAGCAACAGGTAGAATGGGAATTGAGTACTATAAAAAATTAGGATATGTTCCTTATGATGTTAAAATTAATGAAAACGCTGCAAGAACTTTAGAATATGCATATGATGATTTCACCATCTATAAGCTTGGAAAAGCCTTGGGTCGTCCGGAATCCGAATGGGCCGAATATGCCAAACGTTCTCAGAATTATCAAAAAATAATAGATCCCGAAACAAAACTGGCAAGAGGACGAAATCTTGACGGAAGTTTCCAAAAACCTTTCAATCCTTTCAAATGGGGTGATGCATTTACAGAAGGCAATAGCTGGCATTATACATGGTCTGTTTTTCACGATATAGAAGGGCTTTCAAAATTAATGGGTGGCAAAAAACAATTTGTAAAAAAACTGGATTCACTTTTCGAAATGCCCCCTCTTTTTGATGATAGCTATTATGGCAGTACGATTCATGAAATACAGGAAATGATCAATGCCAATATGGGGCAATATGCACATGGAAATCAACCGGCACAACATATTATTTATTTATACAATTATGCTGGTGAACCCTGGAAAACACAATATTGGGTTCGTGAAACCCTTAATCGTCTTTACCAGCCAACACCAGATGGCTATTGTGGAGATGAGGACAATGGCCAAACTTCTGCATGGTATATATTCTCAGCATTAGGATTTTATCCTGTCACTCCGGCTACAGATCAATATGTTTTGGGAGCTCCATTGTTTCAAAAAGCAATTATCCATTTGGAAAACGGCAAAAACATTGAAATCAATGCTCAGAACAACAGTAAGGAAAAAATGTATGTAAAATCATTAAATATGAATGGTCAGCCCTATTCCAAAAACTGGTTAAACCATCAGGAATTAATGAAAGGTGCTGTGCTGCAATTTATAATGGATGATAAACCGAATAAGAATCGGGGAACCAATGAAAAAGATTTTCCATATTCTTATTCTACGGACAAAAAGTAAAAACAAAAGAGAGACAAGTTGTCTCTCTTTTGTTTTATAGATTATTTTGTTTTATCAAAACCTTCGGGTAAAATATAATGTCCTGTAAAGGGATCAAGATAAACTTCAGATCCGGGATCTCCTTTTCTTTTACTTTGAATCCCTGCATCTATTACTGCACCAATAATGCCACCAACTAAACCGCCTGCCATTCCTCCAATCATAGCTCCATTGGTTGATGTTTCCGGAAATAGATCTGACTTTTTAGCCTCAATAAAAAGCCCCTGATCATTTTTGAAAATCTCAACATAACCAACTGGTATATTTTTATAAGCAATGCCATTATGTACAAAAGCATAAAAGTGTCGTATCCCCATTTTTTCTTCTCCATTCACAGCCTTTGTAACAATTCCTTTATCATTGGTCTTCAATGTAAAATCAGGATCAGGATTGTGTGTAAAAAAGCTGTAATAGTCTTTATAAACTCCATCTTTTAATTTATCTGTCTTAAAAATATCCAGTTTTTCCTTCAACAAAACAGCATAATCTGTTAGCTCATTTTCCGCAACTGCGAATTCCCAAGGAGTTTTTTGATAAGAATTTTTAAATAGATCTGTGAAAATAAGTGTAATTTTTTTAGATAGACTTTGTGCCAGATAAGGCGATGTACGAGATGAAACGCTCGCAGCAGTATCTTTTCTGAAGAGAAAATGATAGCCGTCTTCTTTTTTAATAAATGTGCTTGCTCGGAAATTAAGCTTCCCTATTGAAAATTTTTCTTTTTTATCTTCTATTATTTCTATGTTTTCTAATAATAGAACCAGCTCATCTTTTCCTCTTATCGGATTATCTTTGAAAAACCAGTCAGTAATATCTTTTTCAGCACTGTTTTCAAAAACAATATTTACCTGATCTTTATGATACATTACATGGCCCACTTCCTTATTAGGTCTTTGATCGATCACTGTAAGTCTTTTAACAGAATTTTTTTTGTCTTTAATAGATTTGGAAAGATCTATAATCTCAGTTTTCTGGGCAAATAGTGATCCTGAGAATAAAATAAATAATAATATTTTTTTCATAATTTACTTTTGCGCAAAAGTATGTATTTGGCCTGAAAATCAAACGACTCTTACAAAAAATCTTCGTAAGAGTCGTCCAACATTAAAAAAATAAACTATTATGGGTTTTGTTTAGGTGTTGCCGTATTGTCATCGTGATCATGAGGTTTTCTATCATTCATTTTATCTCTCATCTTCCACTCTGATTGAAATAACTTCAATACTTTCTGGCAAGGAATCACCTGCTGCATCTTCTCAGCATATTTTTTTCTATTATCTAATAATTTCTGTCCAAGTTCAAAACTTTGCTGTAGCTTGATCTTAGCCTCTTCATCAGACATCTTTTCAGGATCAAAATCGGGGTTAAACTGGCTTTTTATTTGTTTCTGATTATCTATATATTCATTATAGATTGCAGTAAATGCAGCTTTATCCTTTGCATCAACATTCAGATTATCCAACATCATATTATCTCTGAATTTCTTCAAAAGCTCTTTTCTTTCTTCGGGAGAAAGGTTATTTATTATCTCTTTTCTCTGTTTAGGGTCCATTTTCTTCCAGTCGTAATCCGTTCTTTGAGCCTGTAAACAAAAGCCATAAATAATAAAAAGTGTAAATAATATCTTTTTCATCTTTTCTTTTAATTATATAAATCTAAATAAACGTCTTCTGTGGAATTCTTAGCTAATTCTGCAATTTCTGTATTAGAAAATGAATCCAGATACTCGTTCATTTTAGTATCCGTTTGTTTTGAAACAGTATTCCCTATCTGAGGTTTTGTTATATTTTCTGTTTCATTATCCTGAGAATACTCTGTATTTTTATTTTTCTTATTTTCAACTATTTGATCTGTATTTTCCACAGAATTTAAATCAGATTTCAAAGTTTCATAGGCAATCTCGCTTTCACTTTTGGGAGCTTGGTCATTCTTAGCATAGTTTGCTTCCGATACACCGGATCCTTTTGCTGTATTCTGATTTTGATCTGAATTATAAACAAAAGTAACTCCAAAGATTAAAGCTAATGACGCCGCAACTGCATACACCCAGTTTAATTTAAAGATGGGCGCTTTTTTGTTTGCTTTCACGTCATTCATTACTCTTTCCTGGATGTTATCAAACATATCATCAGGAATCTTGTAAATGTTTTTACGTTCTAATTTCTCTATATCGAATTCTTTCATCTTATGTTGGTCAAAAATTATTTTCGTAATTTTCTTTTATATATTCTTCTATCTTTTGCTTGGCATAATGGTAATTTGTTTTTAATGTTCCTACAGACATATCTACTATTTTCGATATTTCTTCGTAGGGCAAATCATCATAATACCGCATCATAAATACGAGTTTCTGTTTTTCAGGCAGACTCTGTATGGCATTCTGTAGTAAAATTTGTATTTCGTCAGCATTCTTTTCTGCATTATCTGCTACAAGATTCTGCATATAATATTCAGCGTCTTCATCAGTTTTCTGCATTTTTTTCATTTTATTTATTTGCTGTAATGCTTCGTTGGTAGCAATTCTATACAACCAGGTGTATAGTTGGCTATCATTTTTGAACTGGTGAAAATTCTGATATGCTTTTATAAATGTATCCTGCAAAGTATCCTGAGCAAGATCTCCATCTACAATGATCCTTCTTATATGCCAATACAATCTACTTTGATAAGCATCCATCAACGCACGAACTCCTTTATCTTGAGTTCGTGGGTCTTGCATCAGCGTAATAATTTCCGCGTCCTTAATCTTCATAGATGCTTTCACTGTTTTGGATTACAAAAATATCTAAAAGTTAAATACTTTGTTCAATTTTCAGTCCAAAACTCATAAAATATTATCTTTGTTATATGCAAATTGTAATTATAGGTTCCGGAAATGTGGCTTATCACCTGGCAAAAGCTTTTGTTCTGAGTAACATTCCATTAGCTCAAATTTTTGGAAGAAATGAAAAAGACCTTGAAAAAATAGGTTCAGAGTTACATATCCCATATTCTACAGAACGGCTGGAAGATGCTGATGTATATCTTATATGTGTCAGCGACAATTCTGTAGAGGATATTTCTAAGATCATTACTAAAAAAAATGTTCTTGTCGCTCACACCTCTGGTTCGCTTCCTAAAGAAATTTTAGCAGGGGAGTACAGAAAAGCTAGTTTTTATCCTTTGCAAACTTTTTCTAAATCTAAAGATCTGAACTATGAGAAAATTCCTTTTTTTATAGAAACAGAAAATGAAGAAGATAGAAAACTGCTTTTCGAACTGGCCTCAAAAGTGTCAAAAAACGTCATGGAAAGCAATCATGAAAAAAGAAGATATATCCATCTTACGGCAGTTTTTGCCTGTAATTTTGTGAATCATCTTTTTTCTAAAGCTAAAGAAATTTCAGATTCTCAAGAAATTCCTTTTGACTATTTTTTACCATTAATTGATGAAACAGTACAGAAAATTCATGAAATTGAACCTAAGCTAGCACAGACAGGGCCAGCAGTAAGAAACGATATAAGCGTTCTGGAACTTCATGAGCAACTGTTAAAAGATGAAAGTCTTGAAATATACAAAACAATAAATCACTCTATTAAAAAAATGTATGAGCTATAAAGAGAAGTTAAAAGATATAAAGGCATTCGTATTTGATGTGGATGGCGTTTTTACAGATGGCAGCGTTTATTTGATGCCTGGTGGAAATATGAGTAGGGTAATGAATGTCTTAGATGGCTATGCGGTTGTTAAAGCATTAAAAAACAATTATTTAATAGGAGTTATCACGGGGGGAAATGATGAGATGGTAAAACACAGGATCCATTATTTGGGTATAGAAGATTATTATGCTAAATCTCATAATAAAATGGTTGATTTTGAAGATTTTAAAAAGAAATATAACCTCAAGAACGAAGAAATTCTGACGATGGGTGATGATCTGCCAGATCTACATATTATGGAAAATTCTGCTATAGCAGCGTGTCCTGAAAATGCCGTTCCTGAGATCAAAGGAATTTCAGATTATATATCAACAAAGCAGGGTGGAAGTGGAGCTGTACGTGATGTTATCGAACAGGTGATGAAAGTACAGGGAAACTGGCACGATGATAATACACAATCTGTATAATTGGTCGATATGAAATTACTTTTAGCATCACAATCTCCAAGAAGAAAAGAATTGCTTTCCAGTTTAGGATTTGATTTTGAAGTGGTAAAAATAGATTGTGAGGAAATTCTTCCTGAAAATATTACAATAGAAAATGCTGCCGCTTATCTTTCAAAATTAAAGGCGAATGCATTTAGATCTCTTCATGATGACGAAGTTTTATTGACCGCAGATACAGTGGTCGCAATAGATCATCAAATTCTTGGGAAACCGAAAGACGAAGCAGATGCAAAGAATATGTTGAAAATGCTTTCCGGGAAAACACATCAGGTTTATACAGGGATAACCATCCAAACATCCAATAAAACTTATACAGAGACAGATGTTGCAGATGTTGAGCTTGATGAAATTTCTGATGATGAAATTGATTACTATGTGAAAAATTATAAACCTTTCGACAAAGCGGGAAGTTATGGCATCCAGGAATGGCTGGGAATGGCAAAAATCAATAAATTATCCGGTAGCTTTTATACCATTATGGGTCTTCCTACCCATTTGGTATATAAAATTTTGAGAGAAATATAAATTTTTTCAAAATAAAATTTTATTATTTTTACAAAAATCATCAAACTACTGATAATAAAAAGTAGATTAGCTAGTTATATTGAAATAATGAAAAAGAATATTTTATTCCTTTTAGCAGCATGTATTGTTATTTCCTGTGCTACCAAAGTAAAAAGGCCGGAACAACGATCAAAGTTCCTAAAAGGTTTTTCCACACATTATAATACCCTATTTAATGCAAAAGATGCATTAAATAGTGAGTTTACGACCAGAGATAAAGGCCATAAAGATAATTTTTATGCCCCTTATATTCCTATACTTACTTACGAAAACCAGCCTTTAGGCAGTGATCTTGGACAATCTTCAGCTTTTGCAGAAAATTCAATGAAAATGGCGGATATTAATAGATCTGCTTCAACTTCAGACAGGGGAGGAAATGCAAGTGGCCCTCCGGGTAAACCTGGCCTTCAGGAAGCTGTTGGAGCGGTGAAGGATAAAATTAATTCTGCTGTATCCGGTATAACAGGGAATGGAAATGATCCGAATCAACCTGAAACAAAAGGAGCGACTGCACTCGAAATTGCAGAAGCAAAAGCTTTAAAATCAATCAATAAATATTCCGTGATCAGAAGCGGAGAAGAAAAAAACAAACAGATTTTTGAAGCTTACATGATTCTTGTACAATCAAGAATTTATCAAAATAAGGCTGTACAAGCTCTTGATGCTTTAAATTATGTTTTCACTCACATGAAAGATGATAAAAGGCTTCCTTTAGCGAAGATCTACCAAGGTGAAGCCTATGCTCAGATCAAGGATTATCATAAAGCTCAGGAGATATTCTCTAAGCTAAAAGGAGAGGGGATCAGTAAAAGTTATGATAAACTGCTAAGTATCTATAATTCTGAAGCTCTTTTAGATGCTGGAAAAAAAGAAGAAGCAGTAAAAGAACTTGACCGTGCTTATGATCTCAACGGCAACAGAAAGCTAAAAAGCAGAATTTCTTTTCTAAGAGGACAGATTTTAGAAGGTTTAGGACAGAATGAAAAAGCTAGAGAAAGCTTTTTAGCAGCGTATAAATATGCCAATGATTTTGAATTTGAAGTTAAATCTCAAATAGAAATTGCAAAAACATTTAATGGAAAAGGAGACTATGAAGGAGCTAAAAATTATTTAGAAAAGATCAGTAATAAGGGAACTTATATGTCCAGAAAAAACGAGTTCTATTATGCTCTTGGTCTGATGGCCAATAAGGCTGGTAAAAAAGATGAAGGTCAACAGTTCTTTAGAAAATCTTTATCTGAAAAGGTTTCAGATCCACAAGTCCGTGGTTTGGCTTACTACGAAATAGGAAAGAATTACCTGGATAAAAATGATTATATCGGTGCGGGAAGTTATTATGATTCTGCACTTGCTGTAATGACATATGAGCCTTCTAAAGTGCTTTTAAAAGATCAATCTGAAAATATTAAAAAGATCTCAAAGAATTACTATCTGATCAAAAAGAATGACAGTATCCTTTCTTTAGCGAAAATGAGTGATGCTCAAAAAAATGATTTTTTTGCGAAACATATTGCAAAATTAAAAGCTAAAGAGGAAAAAGAAGAATTGGAAAGAAAACGTGCTGAAAGAAGTAAAGGTTTCGATACTGGAGATTATAATTCTAATTCTATATTTGCTAATGGTTCAACTTCTTTTGAAGATTTCGGAACAGCTCCTAAAGGGTTTTATTTCAGTAATACAGGAACCGTAAGTAAAGGAACTTCTTCGTTCAAACAAGTTTGGGGTGATAGAGCATTGAGTGATAACTGGCGTTATTCAAAGAAAATGTCAACGATTGATGACATGAAAAATGAAGCACTGGGAGTAACTTCAGCTCCTAATCCAAGACGTTTTGAGCCTGCTTTTTACATAGAGCAGATTCCTACAGATGCAGGTAAGCTAGGGCAGTTGAAAAAGGATAGGGATACAGCGTCTCTAGGTCTTGGTATCATGTATCAAAATTACTTTACAAATACTCCATTAGCGACCAAAACATTATATGATCTGGTAGATGTAAAACCCGAAGAAAAGGTGATGTTACAGGCATTATATGAGATCTTTGCGATGAATTATGAGAAAAATCCACAAGCGGGAGATAAAGCGAAGCAGATCCTGCTTACAGATTATCCATATACTTCTTATGCCGAATTTGCAAGAAACCCTAAAAATAACTCTTTTGTAAAATCTTCTGAAGACGTTGAAAATGAGTACAAACGGGCTTATGCATTATTTGAATCAGAAAAATTTGGAGAAAGTAAAGATGTCATCGATCAGACCATTCAAAAGTATCCTAAAGATGCATTAGTCCCGAAATTATATTTATTAAATGCATTTAATACAGGAAAATCAAGTGGAAAGGAAGTAATGATCCTACAATTGGAACAAATTGCACTTAACTATGCTAAGACACCTGAAGGTATAAAGGCTAAAGAAATGTTGAATTATCTGAAGAGTGACCTCGCTTTCCAGTCAACGGATAACAAAGGAAATGTTGTTCCTCAAAATCAGAATAATGCTCCTGTACAGCCAGATTTACAGAATAATAATATTCCTACAAATCCGAATAATCCGAATATTCAGGATCTTAACGCGCCACCGCCAGTGAAAAGAAAGTCGAAAAGATTGGGCACAAATCAGAATCAACAAGATCTTAAAATGCAGAACCCTAATGACGTTCCTGCAAAACCAAAATAAATAAAAAAGCGAAGATTAATCTTCGCTTTTCTTTTTCTTTACTCCATGGAAATCTTTTAAATAAAAAGGTTCGAAGTAGGCAATGTCTTCGACGTCTTTTTTTTCTATTTTTTCAAGGGTTTTCTTTATTAAATACTGTGCAGAAGGGTAGATGCTTTCATTAAATTCAGCATTCGGAAGCTGAAGGATTTCTTTTGCTTTTTTAGCACCATCACCAACGAATATTACTTTTTTATCTGCAAATTCTGTAAAAGAATGCTCATCCAGAATTTTAGCTTCAGTCGCAGCAATTTCTTCTCCCGTATTTCCGTCATATATGGCAGTATAAACCTCCATTCTCCTTGCATCGACCAATGGCACTATATAATCATAGTTCTTTCCTAAAAAAGGCTCCATCATGCTTTCTAATGAATTAACAGCAATAAGTGGGATCTTTAATCCATAACAAAAGCCTTTTGCTGAAGCTGCACCAATTCTTAATCCGGTATAAGAACCTGGTCCTTTGCCTAAAGAAACCGCCTGAATATCCTTCATCGAAATACCAGCGCCTTCAAGTGCCCATTCTACAAAAGTGTGTAAGCTTTCGGACTGTTTATAATTTTCAGAAACTTCTTCACATAAACATAATAGTTTTTCATTGTCTGAAATGGCTACAGAACAATTCTTAGAAGAGGTTTCAAGATATAATATTTTCATTTTTTTCTAAACTAAACTGCAAATTCGCAAAAAGGCAAAAATGCTTTTAAATAATTAACGCAAATTTAATCCTTTTTTGAAACTATTTTCTGTAGATCGTTCTAGGTTCACTCTGCGCACTTGGATAGATGGTCATATCAGAAACATTTACATGTTTCGGCGCGTTCACACAATAAGCAATAGCATCTGCAATATCTTCAGCCTTTAAAGGTTCATAACCTGCATAAACTGTGGAAGCTCTTTCATTATCTCCTTTAAATCTCACTAATGAAAAATCTGTTTCTACGGCACCCGGTTGAATATTTGTTACTCTAATTCCAAATTCTGTAAGCTCTAAACGCATTCCTTCAGAGATCACATCGACTGCTTTTTTTGTCGCACAGTAAACAACTCCATTTATATACGTCTGTCTTGCAGCTACAGAACTTATATTAACAATATGGCCAGAGTTATTGTCTTTCATTCCCGGAATAAGTATTTTAGACACATATAAAAGCCCTTTTACATTTCCATCGATCATAGAATCCCAATCATCGGTTTTCCCGGCTGAAAGAGGATCTAAACCGTGTGCATTGCCTGCGTTATTAATCAGAACATCAATATTTTTCCAATCAGCAGGAAGAGATTTAATAGCATTTTCTACTTCTTCTAACTTCCTTACATCAAATTTTAAACTAAATACTTCCGTAAAAGCAGATAATTCAGTTTTTACTTCTTCCAGTATCTCACTTCTTCTTCCGCAGATAATGATTCTGTTTCCCTGTTTAGCAAATACTTCAGCGGTTGATTTTCCAATTCCGGAAGTAGCTCCGGTTATTAATATTGTTTTCATATATAAATGTAGCTGTAATAGTGTATCAATGTAACAATTTATAGTAAACGGATCATTGATACGCTTGTTAAATTAATTTTAGTTTGCATCAAATGCTTCAAAAGCATTCGTTATATGTTCAATAACTAATTTTCTTTTTTCATCGGGCATAACCGTTATAATGTCGAACCGCACTTCGTTGTGTTTATCGAATTCTTCAAGATAATGGTTTGCAGCAAAAACAATAGATTTGATTTTCGTTTTGGTAACAGCTTCCTGTGGTAATATAAAAGCGTCTGTAGAGCGTGCTTTTACTTCGGTAATAATAATTAAATTATCTTTTTCAGCTATAATATCAATCTCTGCTTTTTGAAATCGAAAGTTCCTGGTGAGAATCTTATACCCATTTTTTACCAAGTGCTCAACAGCCATATCTTCTGCTATTTTTCCGAAATCATTATGCGTTGCCATTCCTCTTTGATTAAAAATTATAGATTCCCCGTTAATTTAAAATTCAATCTTGACTTTATTATCAACTTTCATTTTTATACTTCCCCCAATAATCAAAGGTCTGTTATCTTTGATATGGCCGTTTGGAAAACTAAAAACAACTGGGAATTTATATTTTGAAACTCTCTCTGAGATTAACTTATAAGCAAAATCATCAAAGCTTTCTTCGTAATTTTTATTATCTTTTTCATCACCCATATTGGTCATTCCGCCAATAATAAGTCCTTTTATTTTTTTGAAGACTCCTGCCAGTTCCAGGCTCATGATCATTCGATCTAAAGCATAATAATTTTCACCTATATCTTCAATAAATAATATTTTATCTTTAAAATCAAAAGAATATTTAGTTCCTAAAAGAGCATAGATCAGAGCCAGATTTCCGCCAACCAATTCTCCTTCCACGGCCCCCTGTTTATTGAACTGATTTGATGGTATGCTGTATTTTGGAGTCTTTCCTTTCAGAACATCAAATAATAAATCATAGCTTTCATCTGTAACTCCAAAGCTGGAAGTTTTAATGGTCTGGCCATGAATAGATGCAAAACCATTTTTTAATAAATAACTTTGAATCACAGTATTATCAGAGTAACCGATATACCATTTTGGCTTTTCAGTAAATTGTTTAAGCTTCAGGTGCTGGACCAGATGCTGACACCCATATCCACCTCTGGAAGCCCAGATTGCAGAAATATCGGTATCATTTAAAGCCCAGTTGATATCTTTTAATCTTTCCTTTTCTGTTCCAGCATAATTATAACCATTAGAAAATTTGGTATAAAGGTGTTCTCCTATAACAGGTTCAAAACCTTTTGCTTTAATCATTGAAATTCCTTTTTCAAGTTGAGCTTCTTCTACAGCTCCTGCCGGAGAAATAAGAGCAATTTTATCCCCTTTTTTTAGGGATTTTGGAAAGATAATTTTTTTCATTTTGTTTTTTGAAATTTGACTTCTTTCTTCTCTGCTTCTTCTAATCGTTTATCAAACTGATTAAATTTTTTAAAGCTTTGTAAAAAGATAAAGAAACTGAAAATGATAAGAATTCCACCTACAATTCTTCTGATCTTATTGGCTAAAGTTTGTGTTAATTTATCATGGAATTGTTTAGCCAGAAATATTTTAGCGAGATCGATACATAAATAAGTACCAATTACCAAGCCTATATACAGGATAAAATTACTGATATCAGGATATTGATTTCGTACCGAAATTACTGTTACCAACCAGAAAAGAATTACCCCAACATTTAAAAGATTAAAGAAAAAACCATTAATAAAAGTTTTAAAATAATTTTGACTAATGATTCTTTCTTCTCCAGGCATATGCATTTTGGTTTTGGTAACCAACATTACGATCCCATATACAAAAATAAGAATAGACGTAATCCTGTAAAAACCAGGATGTTTGTCTATTAAACTAACAAGATCTGCACTTGCATAATATGCTGCAACGATACACAACAGGTCAGCGGTTATAACTCCGAGATCCAGTGCTAAAGCGTGTCTGGGACCTCTTGAGAAACTGGTTTCAATTAAAAGGAAAAAAATAGGTCCTATGAAAACCAGGCTCAACATAAATCCTAATATGACAGCAGAAAGTACAAGTTCAAACATTTTATTCTAGACAGTTTTCATTATAAAAAAATTGGTAATCTTTTCTAATTTTCAATCCAAAGATACCTTTTTCGAAAATATAAGTAATTTGATTTTTAAATTCCATCCTTTTATAATCAATGAAAAAACTACGAATCATATACTCGTATTCGTAAGCACTGTTACTCAAATAGATATAGGTAGTTTTTCCTCTATAATGATTACTCCTTCCTCCTACATCTGCCATTTTACATTTAAAACAATACGTTTCCTTAGTAGGGTTTGATCCTGTAACATAATTGATTAAAAAAAATAAATTTATTATTAAAGGAAATTTAATCAAAAAAAAATATTTTTTCCCCCAATTCTCTATCTTAATAATCTTTTTATTGATGAGTACATTTATAAAAAGGCAAAGCACAAATATAATACTTACCAGTAAGAAAAAATTAATAACGGTTTTAAAAATAATTGTAAATAGTAAAATAACATTGGCAATACTAAAGACAATAATTTTATCTATCCTTGTCATTAATCAACAATCTTGAAATCCAGTTGTTTCTGAATTAAGTTAGCTTTAACCACTTTGATCTGAACCTGATCTCCCAATTGATATTTTTTACCGGTTCTTGAGCCATAAACTGCGTGTGTCGACTTATCATAGGTATAAGAATCATCTACCAGATCTCTTAATTTGATCAATCCTTCAGCACCATTTTCAGGTATTTCAACCCAGAAACCAAATTCTGCTACTCCCGAAATCACACCCGTGAAAGTTTCACCAAGATGTTTTTCCATGAATTTCACCTGCATGAATTTGATTGAATCTCTTTCTGCATCTGCAGCCAGTCTTTCCATAGCACTGCAATGTTTTGCCTTTTCTTCCAATTCAGTTCTATCAGGAGATTTTCCACCATCAAGGTAGTGTTGCAACAAACGGTGTGCAAGTAAATCAGGATATCGTCTGATAGGAGATGTAAAGTGCGAATAATATTCAAATCCTAAACCATAATGTCCGATAGGTTCAGTGGAGTAGACCGCTTTGCTCATGCTTCGCATTGCCAAAGTTTCGATCATATTTTCTTCTCCTTTTCCTTTTACATCATACAGTAATTTATTTAAAGATTCGGCAACTTTCTTAGTATTTGCAAGGTTCATCTGATATCCAAAAGTGGATACAAAATCTCTTAATGCTTCTAATTTTGCTGGATCCGGATCATCATGAACTCTATAAATGAATGTATTATTAGACATCCCTCCTTTATTAGTAAGAGATACAAATTCCGAAACTTTTTTATTCGCTAAAAGCATGAATTCTTCAATCAGGTGATTAGAATCTTTGCTTATTTTAAAGTAAACTCCAACAGGTTCGTTATTTTCATTAAGATTAAATCTTACTTCACTTCTGTCAAAGGTAATAGCTCCGTTTTTGATACGTTCATCACGCATTATTTTTGCCAGCCTATCCAACACAAGAATTTCTTCTGTTAAATCTCCTTGCTGGGTTTCAATACGTTCCTGAGCTTCTTCGTAGGTAAATCTTCTGTCAGAATGAATTACTGTTCTACCAAACCATTGTTTCTGTATTTCTGCATGATCATTCAGTTCAAAAACTGCAGAGAATGTATATTTATCTTCATTAGGACGAAGTGAACAAACATCATTACTTAAAACTTCTGGTAACATAGGAACCACACGGTCAACCAAATATACTGAAGTTGCCCTTTGATAAGCTTCATCATCTAAAATAGTTCCCGGAACCACATAATGAGAAACATCCGCAATATGGACTCCAATTTCCCAGTTTCCATTTTGTAATTTCTGGATTGATAAAGCATCATCAAAATCTTTTGCATCTTTAGGGTCAATAGTAAACGTGCAGATATTACGCATATCACGACGTTTTGCAACTTCATCATCCGTAATCTGTCTGTTGATCTTATCAGCATCTGCTTCTACTTCCTCAGGAAACTCATAGGGTAATCCATATTCTGCTAAAATAGAATGAATCTCTGTTTCGTGCTCTCCAGGAGCTCCTAAAACTTTAATGATTTCTCCTTCAGGATTTTTATCCCCAGGTCTCCATTCTGTCATCTTAACAATAACTTTAGCACCATCTTCAGCACCACCAAATTTCCCTTTTGGAATAAAAATATCAGTATTGATCGACTTTTTATCGCAAACAACAAATCCGAAATCTTTATGAGCAACCACTTGTAAAGTACCTACAAATTCCGTTCTCGTTCTTTCCAAAACTTCCAAGACAGAACCTTCCAGCTTCTTTCCTTTATAAGTATAGGTTACTATTAAAACTTTATCCCCTTGTAAAGCATCCTTTACATTTTTTGAATGGATAAAAATATCATCTTCCATTCCATCTACATTCACGTAGGCATTTCCAGATTGATTAAAATCAATAACTCCGGTTAAAGTTCCTGCGATATTCAAGTTAATAATATATTTTCCTTTATCTGTTTCTTTAATTTTTTCTGAAGATTGCAGCTTATGTAAAGCCTGGATCACCAGTTCCCTTTGTCTTGGGTTCTTATGATCAATTCCGTCTGCGATCTGCTTATAGTTATAGATCTTCGACGAGTTTTCGTTCATAAATCTTAAGATCAATCTTCCGATCTCCATTAATTTATGGTCATTTTTCTGACTTATATATTTTCTTTTTTTCATTTTTTAATAATTGTTTAAAATATCAACAACATCATTTTCCTTCCCAGTGTTTTGATAACGGGAGTTTTAGTTCGTATAAATTTAATACAAATATGGAGAAGAGGGGAGAAAACCTGTTATAAATAAACTTAATATTACGAGTATAAGTTTCGAGAGAGAATATAGAATGTGTTTCTATTTGATAGTGCAAAGATATGTAATTTAAAACAAATAAGGCTTGTAATTTGATTTACAAGCCTTTATATATTTAGCAAACTGCTATTTTGTCAACTCTTGTTTGGTGTCTGCCCCCTTCAAAGTTTGTAGAGAGAAATTTTTCTACGATCTCTATTGCCAATTCCTTAGATATGAATCTTGCAGGCATAGAAATCATATTGGCATCATTATGTTGTCTTGCCAACGATGCAATCTCCGGCATCCAACATAAAGCGCAACGAATTTTCTGATGTTTGTTTGCAGTGATCTGTACACCATTTCCGCTACCACAGATTAAAATTCCCAATTCATTTTCCCCATTTTCTACAGAAGTTGCTGCAGGGTGAACAAAGTCAGGATAATCCACACTGTCTGTGGAAAACGTTCCAAAATCTTGAATATCAAATTGTTCTGAAAAATAGTTCTTAACAATCTCCTTATATTCAAAGCCTGCATGATCAGCTGCGATCGCAATTTTTCTTTTCATAATACTTGTATTAGACTTAATATAGATTTATTTCCCTACAAATTTAAGTATTAAATATTAATTGTTAGTTCAACACTAGTTAATTGTGAAAAGCATTGTGAATAACTGTGGAAAACTTTTATAAAGTAAATAATTTTTGAATATGAAAATTTACTAATGGACAAATTCTCTCAAAAGTCAATACAGAATTTTCAAAATCTTTTTTGGGACTATTCGTTAGTTTTTCCATAAATCAGTAATTAATAATTAAAATTGTTAACAACTAACTCATTTTTGTTAGTAACCATCTGAATAATCAGATTTACAAGAAATTGCATTGTGAATTAAATATGAATTAAATAAAAATTAAGTGTTATGAACTTTTTAGAGGAAAGTTATCCCCTAAACCCCCAACACTCAACAACAATACTCACTCATATTTTCTTTATTAAAAAAAAATTGTTGATTAGTGAGTGTTGGGTCTGTGGGAAGATTTCTGAAAACTTTTTTTGATTCAATCTTTTCCAAAAGTTTAAAATCTTACATTTGTGAAACGAAAATTCAAAGCTATTTATGAAAACAATCAATGATTTCAATTTTAGAGACAAGAAAGCTTTAGTGAGAGTGGATTTCAATGTTCCGCAAGATGATCAACTGAAAGTTACAGACAATACAAGAATCGTAGCAGTGAAACCTACTGTAGAAAAAATTCTTAATGATGGTGGTTCTGTAATTCTCATGACTCACCTGGGGAGACCTAAAGGAGAAGTGAAGGATGAATTTTCTCTGAAACACATCCTTGCGGAAGTTTCTAATGTTTTGGGAAGAGAAGTAAAGTTTGTAGAAGAGTCTATAGGTACTAAAGCTGAACAAGCTGCTGCTGAACTTAAACCGGGAGAAATTCTATTATTGGAAAATTTACGTTTTCATAATGAAGAAGAGAAAGGAGATGAAGGGTTTGCTGAGCAACTTTCCAAATTAGGAGATGCTTATGTGAACGATGCATTCGGTACCGCACACAGAGCTCATGCTTCTACAGCTGTAATTGCTAACTATTTCACTTCAACTAAATTTTTCGGTTTATTAATGGCTAATGAATTAAAAGCTATCGATAAAGTTTTAAAAAGCGGTGAAAGACCTGTTACAGCTATACTTGGAGGGTCTAAGGTTTCAACTAAAATTACCATTATAGAAAATATACTGCCTGCAATTGATAATTTGATCATTGGTGGCGGGATGGCCTTTACTTTTATAAAAGCGCTGGGTGGTAAAATTGGAACTTCCTTGGTAGAGCAGGATAAGTTGCCTCTAGCACTTGAGATATTGGCAAAAGCAAAAGAACACAACGTTAAAGTATATCTTCCATCTGATACTATTATAGCTGAAAGTTTCAGTAATGATGCTGAAAGAAAGGAAATAGATATTTATGCAATTCCTGAAGGATGGATGGGATTGGATGCCGGATCAAAATCAAGGGATCAGTTTAATGATGTTCTTTTAAATTCAAGAACTATTCTATGGAATGGACCAATTGGAGTTTTTGAGATGTCCAACTTTGCTGCCGGTACTGTTGCTTTAGGTGATAGTATTGCTGAAGCGACTAGACTTGGAGCTTTCTCTTTAGTAGGAGGAGGGGATAGTGTTGCGTTTGTAAAGCAATTTGGATATGATGACAAAGTAAGCTATGTATCGACTGGTGGTGGTGCCATGCTTGAAAGCTTGGAAGGATTAGAACTTCCTGGAATTGCTGCTATTAATAAATAAAAAACTGTTATTATAAATAAAAAAATAACCCTCTCTTTTTGAGAAGGTTATTTTTTATTAGTCATTATCTTATTGAACGTAAGCTACATAACATTCATTAATTGCTCCATTATTTGCTTTTGCAAAGAATGAATAATCAATCCAAAAGTATCCGTTGTTCCCCCAATTAGTGCCCCATTGATTTTGTACTTTAAACGCTTGTTTTGCATCGTCATATCCTATTACGGCAATTGCATGTCCTCCTCGGACATTACCTGAATGTGACTTCCATATCCATCCGTTTGATGAACTTAAATGATCAAAGCTGTAATCTACTGTAACTGCGATAACTATGGGTAAATTCATACTTAAAAGCGTTTTTACGTTGCTTATATCCGTATTGTCGACGGTTGCCCAGGTAGTAAATTTATGACTACTAGCTGCATTTTTTTGGGAAGTATTAGGCGGAGTAGAGCAACCTGTATCCGTGTAAGGCATTTCACTCCAGCTGCAAACTCCCTGATTTTTAATTAAGTTTAAACCATCACTAACATAAGCACCTGCATCACAAGAACCAAGTTTGATCTGGTTGTAAACATATTCAGGGCTTCTTTTTGCAGTAACTCCTTTAAAATTAGATTCTAACCCACTGGTTGTTGTATACGCGGTCGCCCATGCAACACATGATCCTTCACCACCCTGATCACCAATTGCTGGTAAACCGGGAATAAAATAACTGGATGCTAAAGCATTTTTAGCAGTTGATTCACTTTTTCCCTTTAATTTCAGCGTAAGTTCATTGATGTTTACTTTTGCAAAATTTCTGTAGATAGATTGATCTATAAGCCGTGCCCCCAATGCGTAGTTTTTTTGAACTTCAGTAGAGGTGGTGTTTTGATCGTCATCTGTTTTTGCGCATGATGTAACAGATAGCATTCCTATCGCTATCATTACGAGTTTAAAATTTTTCATTGATTAATATTTAAAAATGGTTCTGTGAATGTATAAATTATTTTCACATATCAATGAATTATTTAATGCAATTGAGTGTATTTATTGAATTAAATTTATTATTTAATAATATTTCCTTTTTTTTATTCATTTTCATTTAATTTATTTTGTTTTTTTATCATTTATTATATTTTTTTTATCATTTAGCACATTACTTATGTTTTTGGATAATGGTTATTAAAATTATATTTAAATAATTTATATTTTATTAATTAATTTATTTAAAATAATATATTTAATGTAAATTTTATTTGGTTTATTTTTATTATAATTTGAATTTTGTTAGGTATTTGATATAGTATGAGTGAAAAAAATGTGCTTTAAGTAATGATTTTATTTATATTTTGAATTTTTTGTGAAAAAGAGAGTGAAATGACATGAGCTATTTATTAAATATGTTTTGTTAAAATTTTTATTTAAATGGAAATAAAAAACTCTCAATATTTTGAGAGTTTCTAATTTTTAGGTGGAAATCGGTGAAAAATGGCTTTCAGAAATAGCTCAAAAATCGATTTTCTATCTTTTTTCGATAATGTATATCAAACTTGAAAATTCATTCGAAAACAGTGCTTTTATGTTCGAAATCGTTCCGTAGATGAGAGCTTTTAGCCAAAAAAGTGGTGATTTCTTGTATTTTTCGCTCAACATGGAGATGTAGTAGGAATCGAGGATCAAAGGTTTGATCTTTCTTAATTTCCAGTCAGGGTTTTTAGAAATTAAATTTTCCATACCATTTTTTGAAAAGTGATAGATATGTCTGGGTACATCATAGGCTGCCCAATATTCTTTATAATGTTTTGCATCATAAGAAGTAGGATTGGGAACTGCTATAATAAGCAATCCTTTTTCATTTAATTTACTATGAAATATCTGAAGTATTTCTGCCTGGTTTTCGATATGTTCAAAAACGTGCCAGAGTGTAATAGCATCTAAAGCTTTATCTTCAATTAAATTAATATCATCAATAATCTTCGTTTTTGATACTTTAGTTTGCGCCGCTTTTCTTGCATCAGCATCAGGTTCATATCCTAAAGTCTGAAAGTCATTCTCTATAAACTTTACAAATTCTCCTGCACCACATCCATAGTCCAGAATCTTGGAATTCTTTTTAATTCTGTCAATCAGGATTGTTTTTTTATACTGAAGATTAAAAGACTGAAGAAATTTATATAGCTTTTCTTTTAAACTTCCTGAATCCTGATGGTGGGAAATGTAATCTTCGCTTTCATAATATTTTGAAATATTCGATGGAATAGGGGAGGTTTTAAAAACCCCTTTAGTTTCTGTTTCTTTAATTTCGAATATTTCCTGAGTAAGAAAGTGATCTTTAATTTTCATTAAATTATTCTTTTATATTAAAAATTAAGATATTCAGAGTTTAATGTAAGCTCATAAATACCTTAATTTTTGCTTTAATTTTAAAGATGTTTCACGTGAAACATATATTAATTATCGTCCTAAATAGACCAGTAAAACATTAATGTCAGCAGGAGAAACACCACTTATTCTTCCAGCCTGTGCAATTGTTTTTGGTCTTACATTATTCATTTTTTGTTTAGCTTCAGATGAAAGACTGGAAAGTCTTAAGTAATCGAAGTCTTCTGGAATCTTAATGTTTTCTAAGCGATTTAGCTTTGCCACATTCTCTTTTTCCTTTTCGATATACCCTTTATATTTAATATTAATCTCAGCTTGTTCTCTTACTTCATCCTCAAACTGAGAAGTAAATTCTTTGATAACTTCAATATTTTCCAGCTTTTCAAGAGTGATATTAGGTCTTGTAAGGAACTGGGATGCTCTGTAAGCCTGATCTACCGGATTGCTTTCTTCTTTTTCAAGAATTGGATTAATGATGCCTGGTTTTAAAGAAGTTTCTCGTAAAAAGCCTTCAAGTTCCTCACTTTTAGTAATTTTGTTTTCAACTTTTCTTAACCTTTCTTCTTTTGCAAGGCCTAGATGATATGCTTTTTCAGTTAATCTGATATCAGCATTATCTTGTCTTAGCAGGAGTCTGTATTCTGCACGGGAAGTAAACATTCTATAAGGTTCTTCAGTTCCTTTTGTGATAAGATCATCAATCAGAACTCCTATATATGCTTCATCTCTGTTTAATATAAACTCTCCTTTATCATGTACTTTATTGTGAGCATTGATCCCTGCCATCAAACCTTGTCCTGCAGCTTCTTCGTATCCTGTAGTACCGTTAATTTGGCCTGCAAAATAAAGATTGTCTATCAATTTTGTTTCTAGAGTATGCTTTAATTGAGTAGGGGGGAAGTAGTCATATTCAATAGCATAGCCAGGACGGAATACTTTTACATTTTCGAATCCGGGAATATGCTTCATTGCTTTTACCTGTACATCTTCTGGTAATGAGGAGCTGAACCCATTCACATATATTTCTACTGTTCTCCAACCTTCTGGCTCTACAAATAACTGATGTCTTGTTCTTTCTGCAAAACGGTTGATCTTGTCTTCAATACTAGGGCAGTATCTTGGACCTAAACTTTGAATGGTACCATTGAACATTGGGCTTCTGTCAAAGCCTTCTCTAAGTATATTGTGTACAGTTTCGTTCGTATATACGATATGACAGCTTAATTGTTTGGTTAACTTGGGTGTGTCTAAATAGCTGAATTTTTGAGGTTTTTCATCTCCTTTCTGTTCTTCCATTTTAGAGTAATCAAGACTTCTTCCATCTACTCTGGGAGGAGTTCCGGTCTTCATTCTTCCAGCTTCAAAACCTAAGGATACCAATTGTTCGGTGATACCAAATGCTCTTGGTTCACCCATTCTTCCACCACCTAATTGTTTATCTCCAACATGGATTAATCCATTAAGGAAGGTGCCATTTGTAAGCACTACAGATTTTGATTTTATAGAGATTCCCAGAGAGGTTATAACTCCGGTTACTTTATTATTTTCAACAATAAGCTGTTTTACCATATCCTGAAAGAAATCAAGATTAGGTGTGTTTTCTAATGCTAAACGCCATTCTTCTGCAAAAAGCATTCTATCATTTTGGGTTCTAGGGGACCACATCGCTGGTCCTTTTGAAAGGTTTAGCATTTTAAACTGAATGGCAGATTTATCAGCTATAATTCCTGAATAACCTCCCATTGCATCTATTTCGCGAACAATCTGTCCTTTTGCGATACCTCCCATTGCGGGGTTACAGCTCATTTGACCAATGGTTTGCATGTTCATTGTGACAAGCAAAGTTTTTGATCCTAAATTGGCAGCAGCAGCAGCGGCTTCACAACCAGCATGGCCGGCACCAACTACTATTACATCATATATTTCTGAAATCATTTTCTTACCTATTTTAAGGCTTAAATTTTAATCTTTATAATAAATGTTTCACGTGAAACATTGTTTAAAAATACAGCTTAAAAGAGCTTGTATTCTGCATTATCCGGCCTGTTTTATATTTTATTTAATTATAAAAGTTATTTAACAAGGACGAAATGAAAGATTTTATTGGCTTAAGATATTAGTCTTAATATGTAGCTAAATAAAAATCTTCTTTTCTACGCATTTCCTTTTCTTCATCTTCTGTTTTATCCTTATAACCGCAAAGATGAAGAATGCCATGGGCTAAAACTCTTCTTAGTTCTTCTTCGTAGTTTCTGGATAGGGTAGAAGCGTTGTCTGAAATGCGCTGCAAAGATACAAAAATCTCCGCGCTTATTGTTTTGCCTTTAACATAATCGAAAGTGATGATATCCGTATAGTAATCATGCTGCAGATAATCTTGATTTATCTTAAGCAAATATTCATCATCACAAAAGATGTAATTGATTTCGCCTAATTTTTTTTCTTCTGAAAGAATGATATCTTCCAGCCATTTAGTATAGTCTGTATGTACAGAATCTGGTAAGTTTTCGTAAAAGAATTGTATCATTGTTTTAAAACCAGTGTCCTAATATAACACTGAATATGCCTTTTTGATTATTTTTTAATGAATGACTGAAATTAACCTTAATCTGGCCGAAAGGAGATTTATATCCCGCAGTTATTCCAAGTGAACTGTAATTAAGTTTAACAGCATCTTCGAAGGTAATATCATTCGAAAGGTTCGCAAAAGAGAAATTCCCACTGATGAAATAATTTTTGTTGAATCTAAACTGAAGATCATTTGAAATAAGAATAACATTATTGGTACTAAGCTGAGCAAAATAAAAACCAGCAAAGCTTTTAAAGTTAACCACATTTTGTTCAAAAATTCCCCCTAATCTATATTTATAAAATTCAGGCAGATGCTCTCCTAAAGTTACTCCACCATATAAGTTCAGTCGATAAGTTAATTGTTTTGCAAGAGGAACGTTTATTCTTATATCTGCCTTTATCTGAACTATTCTTTTTTCCAATTCGGATTTCATCAGATCGATAACTTTACCTTCAGCTGATATGTATATTCCTTTTGTCGGAAAATCCTTATCATTTTGAGTATCACTTTTTATAAATACATAAGGATTCAGAAAACGACTTACTCTTTCATTGGTACCATTATTATCAGCACTAAAATAGTCATGGCTTATTCCACCCCCAATTGCAAATTTATCCTTCCAAATGGACTGAATATAGGCTTCATTTCTCAACCATTGCCAACTATCAAATACATTGTTATTTATATCCTTTAGATCAATACTCATCCCAGAAGAATAAATTCCGAATCCTGGTATATATCCATTGTCAATAAAATAGTTCAGATAGTACCTTGGCTGATCTCCCACAATAACATCTAAAGATAAATTTGAGTTTCTGAATAAAAGACGCTTAGCAGAATAGTTGAGTAATAACCCTGTCTTGAAAACTTCATCATAATGCAGGCCGAATTTAAAAAAATGTCTGGCATCATCTTCAGTAACATATAATTTCAGATAGTTTGCATTGTTCTCTGTTACAATATCGTAATTGATAAACTTGTAATTATTGGTTGCAACCAGCCTGTCTATTTTTTTATTGATACTGCCATAGGTTTCCAAAGAGGGGAGATGTAATCCCATTTTCCCTAAGGCGTAGTTTTTACCATATATTTTGCTTCCAATTAAAGAAAGACTATCAATCTTATATACGTTGGAATAAATTGGATTTATACGCTGTCTAAGGCGGTCAAACGATCGCTTTGGCAACTGATCTAATATATCAACGTATTTTAACCCTTCAACATATCCACTATCGAGAATTTTTTTCTTTTCATCGTAGCTGGTAGCAGACATCCCTTTTAAATTAGGTTTAATATTGATATCTGTGTATTTATATTGCCGTTTGGTATCTTTATGAATATTCATATCGATAATCTGATTGAGAATGGCAATAATATTAGTTAAATCCTCTCTTTTCGATAGATCCTGATTAAGGTCGACACCGATAACAATGTCGATTCCTTTGTCCTTTAATGGCTTTGAAGGATAATTTACAGTCATGGCCCCATCTATGTAAATGCTGTCACCAACCTTTACGGGATCCATTAGTGACGGAAATGCTGAACTCGCCATAATAGACTGTACAAGATCTCCCTTTTCAAAAATCTGCATATTTCCACTTTCCAGATTAGTTGCTACACACATAAAGGGAATGGGTAGTTTTGAAAAATCATCGATATTGGAAACGTTTTTAAATAGTTCCTTTAAAAGATATACATTTTTCTGACCCGTGCTTATGGAAGAGGGGAGGTTAATCTTTCCATTTTTGATAGGAATTGACAAAAGATATTTGTCTACAGATTTATTAAAAAATGTACTTTCTTTCCTTGACTTAGGATCCATTATTAAAGAATAGAAATCCGTATCCATTACAATTTTTTCTATTTCTTTTCCTGAATATCCCGAAGCATATAGACCACCAACAATGGCTCCCATACTTGTACCAGCAATGTAATCAACCTTTACCCCTAAGGAGTCCAATACTTTGAGTACTCCTACATGAGAAAATCCTTTAGCTCCACCTCCGGCCAGCGAAAGCCCAATTCTGGGATTTTTTGGAATTACCAATCCTTTTTTTACCTGCGAATGCAGCAAAAGCAATTGGAATACGAGTATAAGAACCAGGAGTTTTCTCATAGAGTTAATCTTTTATATAAATCCGCTTCACCCGCGGCGAAATGGAGGTTAATACTTCATAGGTTATTGTTTTGCAGTAATCTGCAAATTCTTTTAAACTTGGCTTTGAATTAAAGATAGTTACCATATCCCCTTCTTCAACGTTAGGAATATGATCTATATTGATCATCATCATATCCATACAAATACTTCCAACGATAGGAGCTAGGGTTTTATGTATTCCAACATTACCAATCTGATTGCCAATCAATCTTGGAATTCCATCTGCATAACCTACCGGGATTGTGGCTATTTTCGTCGTGTGATCGGTCTTATATCTTCTGCTATAGCCCACAGATTCTCCATTTTCTACGGTTGAAATCTGAGAAATAACGGTTTTAAAGCTTACAGTGGATTGAAGCTGTTTTTGTATTTCACTATTTGGTGACTCACCTAACATTCCGATACCAATTCTTACCATATCATATTGATGGTCCGTATAACTTGTAATTCCTGACGAATTCAGAATATGACGGATAGGCTGATATCCCAGCTTTTCAATAAGATAGTTGGAGTTTTTCTCAAAGATTTCAAACTGATTTAAAGTAAACTCTCTTTCATCCGGCATATCAGAAGATGATAAGTGGGTCAGGATACTTTGAACCTTTACATTTTTATTTTTTAAAGTTTCACTTAACTGATCTAACTCAAATCCTTTAAAACCAAGTCGATGCATTCCTGTTTCCAGTTTAATATGGATAGGGAATTTTTGGTCATATCCGGATTTCTGAACGGCTTCATTAAATAATTCTAATACCCTGAAGCTGTAAATTTCCGGCTCCAGATTATATTGTATAATCGCATCATAACTATGCTGTGCAGCATTCATGACAACGATAGGGGTTGTAATTCCTTTTTTTCGGAGTTCTACGCCTTCATCGGTATATGCAACACCAAGATAATCGATATGGTGATGTTGTAAAAATTCTGAAATCTCATAACTTCCTAAACCATAAGCATTTGCTTTTACCATTGCCATTACTTTAGTCTCAGGTTTCAATAGAGATTTATGATAGTTGATATTATGAAGAATTGCGTTCAGATTGATTTCCAAAACGGTATCATGCTTTCTTAGTTCAAGAATGTCTTTAAGCCTTTCAATCTCAAATTTTCGCGCTCCTTTCAAAAGAATAATCTGATTTTCAATATCCGTAAGGTATTTACTTTCAATTAATTCCTGAGTATTGATAAAAGTAAAGGTTTTAGATTTAAACAGATCGCTAAATTGGGTTATTTCGTTTCCAATTAAGAATACAGAGTCAAATTTTTGTTCATTAACAAGTTCAGAAACCTCTTCATACAACTCTTTTGAATTCGAATTCACCCCTACAATATCAGTTAAAACCAGAGATTTTTTTGTTTTTTTATATTCGTTTAAAAATTGTAAAGCTGTTTTCAAAGAATCCAGATCCAGATTAAAGGAATCATTAATAATGATATTATTTTTATTTCCTTCAATTGCCTCTAATCTCATTTCTACAGTTTTCAGAGCGTTGATTTTTTCGATGATCTTTTGATTGTCAATATTCAGCTCTTTTAAAACCGTAATAAGGGCTAAAGCATTCGTTAGAGTAGCTTCATCCCTTTGATGAACGGGAAAACTTATTTCCTCATTAAAATATTTTACGATGATGTTTTCATCTTTAGAAATGCTATTTTTAATAAATACCTGATTTTCATTTTTGAAACCGTAGGATATTAATTTTTTACTTGAATATAATTCTTTTATTTTCTGATTAACTAGGGAATTATCTCCGTTGTAAATAATGACTTCAGAATCTTTGAACAGCTTGATCTTTTCATTGATCAATTCATCATCAGACTCAAAGTTTGCAGCATGTGCAGTTCCGATATGAGTGAGAAGACCAATCTGAGGTTTGAAAATATTTTCCAGCTTTTCCATTTCATTGGGCTTGGAAATTCCAACCTCAAAAATCCCTAGCTCATAAGAATCATTAATTTGAAGTAATGAAAGAGGGAGTCCTATTTGCGAATTAAAACTTTTAGGACTCTTTACTGTAGAAAATTCGTTCCACAAACACTGATAAAGCCATTCTTTTAAAATGGTCTTTCCATTACTTCCTGTAACTCCTATCGATTTCAGATGAGAATGTTCAAAATGGTATTTAGAAAGTTTTTGAAGAAAGTCAATAGAACTTTCAACTAAGATCCAGGTGATATTTTCAAATTGCGGATACTGATGTTCGGAAATAATAACGTTTATCCCCCTATCAATGGCCGATTCTATGAATTTTTCACCGGAATTTTTTTTTGTATTAATTGCAATGAATGCAGTATTCTTGATTGAATAGATAATTCTGCTATCAAAAGCTATATTTTTTATAATAATATCAGTATCACCAATAACTTGTGAATTGGTGATATCTGCAATTTCTTGTATCGTATAATTCATTACTTCCCGTCAGCTTATTTTTTATAAACAGCCAAAACGTAAAGTTCTCTAAAAAGAATATTTTTATGACCTGTTAAAATCAGAAATTTCTCAACAAGGTATGAGGCTTAATTTTACCAGGGATAAAATCTCGGCACCCTAAAAAGATTACTATTAAATTATTTTTACGTCTTTGCGTTTAACTTAGTATATAAAATTATAAATTAAAATTAATCTAATTTTAGGTTATTTAAAAATTATTTTTTTTTCTTTAAAAGGACTTCATCTATAAAAACCCTGCGGCTTACAGCTTCATAACTTTCTGTTTCTCCCAATTCCACTAAATTATTTCCCTGAGAAGTTCTCATAGAGTAATTAGCCAGATTACCCGTTCTCTTACAAATAGCGTGCACTTTGGTTACATATTCTGCAGTGGCCATAAGATTGGGCATTGGTCCAAATGGACGTCCTAAAAAGTCCATGTCTAAACCCGCAATAACAACTCTTATTCCACTATTTGCCAACTGATTGGCAATGTCAACAATACTTTCATCAAAAAACTGTGCTTCATCAATTCCTACCACATCACAATTAGAACCCAACAAAAGGATTTCGTTGGGATTTTCTACCGCGGTGCTTCGGATCTTATTCTGATTATGTGATACCACATCTTCTTCAGAATATCTGGTATCAGTTTTTGGTTTAAAAATTTCCACATTCTGCCCTGCCATTTCTGCTCTTCTCAGCCTTCTGATCAACTCTTCGGTTTTTCCGGAAAACATTGAGCCACAAATAACTTCCATCCAACCGCTTTGTTTGGAGTGATTAATTGTATTTTCTAAAAACATTTGTTAAATTAGCCGTAATATTTTAACATCAAAAGTAAGCAATTTTTAACAAGAATCTTATATGCAGAATATCCAAGATTTAAAGGAAAAAATTTTTTTCGAATCCAAGAATATCATTGATATTTTGGAGAAAATAAACAATGTGGATGAATTACTTTCCAAGCAAGATCTTGTGGATGAGCTTGCCAATAGGATTTCTTTTTTGAAGATGCTGGAAAAGAATATAGAGTATTTTATACCAAATACATCGTCACAAAATACCGAAAGTCAAACGAATAACTCTTTTGTGAATGATGAACTTGATAGCCAGGAGTCAGCACATGAAGTGACGGAAGAAGAGGCGATTTTCAATAATGAACTGAATGAAATTGATGAAAATGAGGCTTCGGAATATGAAGAGATTGAGCATGTAAATGCTCCAACTACGGCAGAACAAGATGAAATTTTCAACAATCAATTGACTGAAATTGTTGAGAATGGATATCATGAAAATGTAGTTAATTTTGCAGATGAGGAAAAAATCGCACAAAATTTCGAAACAGAAATTGTAGAAAAAGATACTGAAGAAGACTCACATGATGATCAGATTGAAGAAGAGGTGATCTTTACGAATCAACTCAATGAGATCAATGAGTTTGAGAACGAACCTTCTAATTATCAGGAATCGAGTATGAATTCTTTTGATGAAGAGGAAAGTATTCAGAATAGTATAGAAGAAATGAAAACTAATGAAGAAAGGATTTTTGAGAGTGATGTAAAAGAATTTCTTGAAGTAAATGAAAAGATTCCAAGTATTTTCGATAGTGAGGTTTTAGAAGATGATGAAATGCTGATTGAAGAAAATGAATCACAGTTTATATCTTCAAATGTAGCGATTGAACAAGGTGAGATGGTAATGGAAACTTCTAATGTAGAAAATATCCTTAGCGAAATAAAAAATGATGCCCAGGTTGAAGAGATACATGAAGAACAAGCTATTTCTGATGAAATTAATAAAAGAAAAATTGTTGATATAGATCATGGATATCAGGAATCTGAAAAAGAGAAATATCCTTCTGATGAAAGCTTTGAAAATCTCGATGCTTACAATCAGGAGAAAAAAATAAAATTAGCAAATATTAAAGGATTAAAATCTATTCAGTCACTGTTTGATGATGATCCTTTAGAAAGAGAAATTCCTCGGGAAAAGAATGAGCCGGTTGTAAAAGAAGACAATGGAAGTTTGTTGAAGACCAATATCCCAACAAATTTTATGGAAGCTGAAAAATCTAAACCTGAGTTCAGATTGGATCTGAATGATAGGATAGCTTTTTCAAAAATGCTATTTGATGGAAGTCAGTCCGAGTTGAATACTGTAATTTCAGACCTAAACAGTTTTAGAACGCTAGAGGAAGCTAAAGAATATTTAAGTGACTTATATTACTCCAGAAACTGGAGAAAAGTAGATGAATATGCCCAGAGATTATGGGTATTGGTGGAAAATAAATTTTTATAATTTTAATTTTGAGCGGAATCCTATATTTTGTTCCTACTCCCGTAGGAAACTTAGAAGATATGACTTTCAGAGCCGTGAATGTACTGAAAGAAGTAGATTATATTTTATGTGAAGATACGAGAACATCCGGAGTCCTTTTAAAGCATTTCGAGATTTCTAAACCTTTAAGATCTTATCATTTGCATAATGAACATCAGGCAACGGAGAAAGTAATTTCCGACCTTGAAAGCGGCCAAAATGTTGCTATTATTACTGATGCAGGAACACCTGGAATTTCTGATCCCGGTTATTTATTGGGAAAAGCAGGGGCAGATCATAATATTGAGATGATTTGTTTACCTGGAGCAACAGCTTTTGTTCCGGCACTTGTGGTATCCGGACTTCCAAATAATGAATTTTTATTTGCCGGTTTTCTCCCACAAAAGAAAGGAAGACAAACCAAGCTTAAACAGCTTGCAGAAGAGAAAAAAACAATTGTTTTATATGAGAGTCCTCATAAAATAAACACAACACTAGAACAGATCAAAGAGTTCTTCGGTGAACATACAAAAGTAAGTTTAAGCCGTGAAATTTCTAAAAAATTTGAAGAAACTAAAAGAGGAACGATCAATGAATTAATCGAATTTTCTAAAAGTAAAACTTTAAAAGGAGAAATTGTTCTTATTGTGAATAATTCTAATTAATTGAAAAAGCTATTTTTTATACTACTTTCATCAGTTTCTTTCGCACAGCAAACTGATCAATACAAACAGATCTTACTATCAAAAAAACTGGGTAAAGAAGTACGCTTTTACTCAAAGGGATATGGAATAATTTCTGAAACCGGTAAATCGAGTATAGTAGATTCTTTAGGAGTCATTACTGCTGATTTCCCTTACAAAAGTGAGATCTCCCGCCTGACGAAAGACCGATTCATTGTAAAAGGGAGAGAAGGAGCTTTTAATGGAAAAACGGCTCTGATTGACAATAGAGGAATTCAGTTAATACCATTCGATAATTTTAAGTTCAGAACCTGGGAAAATAAACAAAGACTCATTTATTCCAAAAGTGGACGGGATTGTGTTTATGATTACAACGGAAAGCAGATCATTCCTTTCTCTGATAGAATAGAATTTGCCAGTGAGAATAGATTCTTTGTGAAAATTGGAAAAAGCTGGAAGATCTATGATTTTGATGGTCAATTAGTTTCCGATAGGGAGTTTGATGAAAATTTGCATTTTTATAAGGGAAGGGTATATATTATTACCGGTTTTAGAAAAGGCGAGATCATTGATAATAATGGGAAAACGATAAGTTCTATTTCCGACCACTATATTGATGGAATTATTTCCTATCCTTTTCTCGTTACTAAAAATATTCCTAAAGATAAATATGGAATTGTAGATGCAGATGAAAATATATTGGCTGAAGAGATCTACGATCAGGCTTTTGTGGGAACAGAATACATCTATCTTAAGAAAGATGATAAAGTAAGTATCTTTTCTAAGAAAGATAAAAAAGTACATGCTACGGATTTCGGATATGTAAACCATTTATTTAATGGCTTATTCAGAACGGTTCCTGAGAATAAAAATCCTAAAGTTGCTGTAATCAGAACCAACGGAGAAATTGTATTGCCTCAAGAGTATGATGATGTAGATGCTCTTAAAATTTCAGGGCAAGACTTTCTTTATCTGAGAAAAAATAATGAAGAAACACTTTTAGATAAAAATCTGAATAGTGTTTTAGATGGGGATTATGAGATCGAGAAAATATTTTCTAATTATCTGATTCTTAAAAAAGAAGGGGTGTTCTACAGATTTTCACCAAAGGATAAACAATACAAAGTGCTGGAGAATATTGTTTCTATAAAACCTTTTGTACGTTTACCCGGGCTGATCTATAAAAATAAAGAAAATAAATTCGGAATGATGAATGAAGAAGGAATTGAAATAATTCCAGGGATCTACGATGATATGATCACTTTCCTTTCTGCCAATGAAATTGTTGTAAAAAAAGAAAATAAATTCGGAGTTACAAACTATAAGAATGAACCTCTTAAAGATGTAGTTTATGATAGCTACTCATCGGATAGAAAAGGGGTAAAACTGACGAAGGGTAAAAATTCAGAATTTTTATATTTTACGCATTCTGAAGATAAAACAGTCTGGGATTGATCCTCAAACATGACAAAAAACAGACTTAATACGAAAGTAATGTATGATTAATAATGCGTTGAATAACAAATTATAATATCTTTGCGGCTATTTATTTTGTCAAAAAAAAATATATTAAATTAGCCGCTAATCAATACATTAGTAAATAGAAAAGAAAATAATTGTCATAGATATGAAACTATTAGAAGGAAAGGTAGCACTAATTACCGGAGCTACAAGAGGAATTGGAAAAGGAATAGCTGAGATTTTTGCTCAACAGGGAGCAAAAGTGGCTTTTACTTATGCCGGTTCTGTAGACAAAGCAAAAGAATTAGAAGCGACTTTAAGTTCTGTAACTCAAATAAAAGGTTACCAATCTGATGCATCAGATTATGATGCTGCTCAAAAATTAGTAGATGATGTAATGGAAGAATTTGGCAAGATCGATATACTGGTCAACAACGCTGGAATTACAAGAGATAATCTGTTATTGAGAATGTCTAAAGATGATTGGGATACTATTATCAGGGTAAATTTAGATTCTGTATTCAACCTTACTAAAGCTGTAATCAAACCTATGATGAAAGCAAAATCAGGTTCTATTATCAATATAACTTCAGTAGTTGGGGTAAAAGGAAATGCGGGACAGTCTAATTATGCAGCTTCTAAAGCTGGAGCAATTGGATTTACAAAATCTATCGCCCTTGAATTAGGATCAAGAAATATCCGTTGTAACGCTGTTGCCCCAGGATTTATTGAAACTGAAATGACCGCTTCTTTAGATGAGAAAACACTTAAAGCCTGGAGAGATGGAATTCCAATGAAGAGAGGTGGACAGCCTCAGGATATTGCAAATGCCTGTGTATTTTTAGGAAGTGAGATGTCAACTTATATTACCGGACAAACATTACATGTTGACGGTGGAATGTTAACATAAAAATAAAGAAAGCCAGATCAATTGATCTGGCTTTTTATTTATCTTAATCTTTGAAGATTTGATTTTCCTGTTCCTGAACCCTGATGAATGTGGTTCTCTTGGATAGTTCTTTAAGTTTGGAGGCCCCTACATAAGTGCAGGTAGACCGTACACCTCCTAAAATATCTTTTACAGTTTCCGAAACCGGACCTTTATAGCCTACTTTCACAGTTTTACCCTCTGAGGCTCTATATTCTGCAACACCACCGGAATGTTTATCCATTGCTGTTTTTGAACTCATTCCATAAAAAAGACGGTATTTCTTTCCGTTTTCTTCAATCATCTCACCACCACTTTCGTCATGCCCGGCAAACATTCCGCCCAACATAACAAAATCTGCACCACCACCAAAAGCTTTAGCGACATCTCCTGGGACTTTACAGCCCCCATCTGCAATAATATGGCCTCCCAGACCATGAGCAGCATCAGAACACTCGATAATAGCTGAAAGCTGGGGATAGCCAACTCCCGTTTTTACCCTGGTTGTACATACTGAACCAGGTCCGATCCCTACTTTAATGATATCTGCACCTACCAAAAGAAGTTCTTCTACCATTTCTCCTGTAACCACATTACCTGCCATGATAATTTTATCAGGGAAATTAGCTCTTGCCTGCTTTACAAACCCTACAAAGTGCTCAGAATAACCATTGGCTACATCAATACACAGAAACTCTATTTTTGGATGCTTTTCGATGATTTGTCTAAGTTTTTCTTCATCGGCTTTTCCAGTTCCTGTACTTAAAGCAATGTATTGATTGATACTTTCAGGCTGACTATTTAAAAACTGATCCCATTCCTCAACAGAATAATGTTTGTGAACTGCTGTAATGATTTTATCTTTTGCGAGTTCTACAGCCATTTCAAAAGTACCTACAGTATCCATGTTGGCTGCAATGATGGGAGTTCCCGTCCATTTCTTTTTGGTGTGTCTGAAAGTAAATTCTCTTTCTAAACTTACTTCAGACCGGGATTTCAGGGTAGATCTTTTCGGGCGGAACATTACATCCTTAAACCCTAATTTTATATCATATTCTATACGCATTGTAATTATTTAGAATATTAAAATTAGCAAATAATATTAAATATAGTATTTTTGAAAGCATGGATTTTCCTGTTACTTTTCAATTATTTGGTAATACAGTATTAGCGCATCCTCTTTTTGAAGCGTTGGGGATGTTTATGGGGATGCGGTATTATTTTTATTTAAAAAGAAAATCAACAGAAAAGCTTACTTTTAATACTTCTGCAGCGGTTCTTATTGGAGCAACAGCAGGCGCTTTAATCGGGTCAAAGTTAATTGGTAATCTCGAAAACCCTTACAAACTATTTGAACACTTTGACTTGAAAAGTATTTGGTCGAATAATACAATAGTGGGTGGACTTGCTTTTGGTTTAATGGGCGTGGAGTTGGCAAAAAAGGTTGTTAAACATAAAGAAAGCACGGGAGATCTTATTGTTTTTCCTTTAATGCTGGCGATCATTATTGGTAGGATAGGCTGTTTTCTTACCGGGGTTTATGAAGAAACCTATGGTTTGCCAACAGACTCAATATTTGGGATGCATCTTGGAGATCAGTATTTACGTCATCCTGTTGCACTTTATGAAATCGTATTTTTAATCAGTCTTTGGGTGATTTTAAAGATAAAAAAAAGTACAAAAGAGTACCTATCCGGGTATATTTTCCAACTATTTATGTTGAGTTATTTTACCTTTAGATTTTTTCTGGATTTTATAAAACCGAGGGTAGGTATTATTGGAAGCCTGGGGACGATTCAGCTTTTATGTATTTGTGTAATTATTTATTACATCTTTAAGATTAGAAAAACAAAAACCGTAAATTCACCTTAAAATATTTAAAAATGAAACTCTTAACCCTTTTGGAAGGTGGAAATCTGGGCGGAATGGTTGCAATGATTATTTTAATAATAATATTGGGAGCCCTATTTATTTCATTCATTATTACAATGATTGTGAAGATCTCCTATGAATGGAAAGGAGATAAAAAATTTACCAAAAAACAATTTATTCAGAGCATGCTGATTTGTCTGTTGATCTGTGGTCTGATCAGTGGGTATATTTGTGGTGGAGGAATATAAAATTACATTATGCCAATACGAAATTATACATATTACGATTATACAATTAGTCTTTGCCCGGAATGTCTGAAAAGAGTGGGAGCTAAGATCATTATAGAAGATGAATCCGTTTTCATGACGAAAAGATGTCCTGATCATGGTTTTTTCAAAACAAAAATTGCTTCCGATGTCCATTATTATAAAAACATCAGAAACTATAATAAAGCATCAGAAATGCCTTTGCATTTTGGAACGGACGTAGAATACGGCTGCCCTTATGATTGTGGACTGTGTGTGGATCATGAACAGCACAGCTGTCTTTCCATTGTAGAAGTAACAGATCGTTGTAATTTGACTTGTCCTACATGCTATGCAATGTCATCTCCTCATTACGGAAGTCATAGAAGTCTCGAAGAAATAGAAGCAATGTTTGATGTGATTGTAAAAAATGAAGGCCAGCCGGATGTTGTTCAGATCAGTGGCGGAGAGCCTACCATCCATCCTGAGTTCTTTAAGATCATGGATATTGCTAAGTCGAAGCCGATCAAACATTTAATGCTCAATACAAACGGGGTTAGAATTGCCAATGATCCGGGTTTTGCAGAAAAGCTGGCAACTTACGCTCCCGAGTTTGAGGTTTATCTTCAATTTGATTCTTTTAAACCAGAGATTTTGATCGATTTTAGAGGAAAAGACCTCACCGATATCAGAATGAAGGCTCTTGAAAAGCTGAACGAGCTTAACCTTTCTACGACATTGGTCATTGTTCTTCAACAAGGCAAAAATATAGATGAGATTGGAAAGATCATTGATTTTGCATTGAAACAAAAATGTGTGCGTGGAATTACATTTCAGCCTGTAGAAATTGCAGGAAGAAACAGGGAAGATTCAGCACATGAAAAAATTACTTTAACGGAAGTAAGACAAGAGATACTGAATCAATTCCCATTATTGAATTCAGATGATATTATTCCCGTTCCCTGTAACCCGGATGCTTTGGCAATGGGATATATTTTAAAACTTGAGGGTGAAATTATTCCTTTAACGAGGTATATCAATCCAGCTGATTTACTGAATAATGAGTCTCGAAATACAATTGTGTATGAGCAGGATGCCGGACTCCAAATGCAGCTTTTGGACATTTTCAGTACTGGAATATCTGTAGATAAAGTAAAACCTAAAGTGAATCAATTACTTTGCTGTCTTCCTGAGGTTTCGGCTCCAAATCTGGATTATGATAATTTATTCAGAATTATTATCATGAATTTTATGGATGCTCATGATTTTGATGTTCGCGCAGTAAAGAAATCCTGTGTTCACATTGTGAATAAAGATCTGAAATTAATCCCTTTTGAAACAATGAATCTTTTTTACAGAGATGGGAAAAAGGAATATCTGGAAGAATTAAGGAGAGAGGATAAGGTTCTGTTTTAGTATTATCCAGGACCTAGTTCTTTTATACTCAAAAAATTTGAAAGAAATAAAAAAGGGTGAAAAACTATCGTTTAACACCCCATAAATTTATTGTTCCTCTATGATGGAAACCTAGTTTCTCATATAGCTTTTTAGCTCCGGTATTAGTTTCAGCAACATGAAGAAAAGGTGTTTTGTTATCTTCAAATATTTTCCCGGAAACAAAAGCGACAAGTTGCTTTGCATAGCCTTTTCCAAGATAATCTGTATCTGTAATAACAGCACTTACTTCCGTCATATCATTCATCTGCATTCTTTCTCCTGTTACTGCTACCAGTTTGTTATCTTTAAATATACCAAAATAACGACCCAATTCCGGAGTTCTGTTTTTAAAATAATGCGGATAGAACTTTTTGATAAAATGAAGGAGTTCTTCATTATTCTCCTCTCTTAAAAGATCAATTTTTTCTGTAAAGTCCAGATCAATTTTATTCTCCAATACATACTGATCACAAACAAGCTGAGATAATTCTTTTTCAAAATTACCATAAGGTTTAGCCCCAAAAATAAGAAAGTCATCACAGATTTTTGAGTATTCTGTGATATCTTTTTCTTTTGCAACCTCTGATGAACCTCCGAAAGCTGCGACTTCAGGATTGTAAAATTTAGAATCTCCAAAGTTTAAGCAAAACTTTTTATGATGCTCATTAAGTGAATGATAAACAGGATTGTCTAGTTTCTCGTACATTAATCGAAATTCATTACTTCTTCCAGAGTCTTCATATATTCATAAGCTGTTAAATCAAACTTTACAGGAACAATGGAGATATATCCATTGGCTAAAGCGGTTTCATCAGCATCTTCGGATTCATCCATGTTATTGAAATATCCTGTTAACCAGTAATATTTTTTTCCGTGTGGATTTACTCTTTCATCAAAACTTTCTTCCCATTTTGCATGAGCCTGCTTACAAACTTTGATTCCTTTTATATCTCCGGCAGGAAGTTTTGGAATATTTACATTGAGAACGATCCCTCTAGGCATTGGATTTTCCAATGTTCTCCTAACGATATTTTGAATAAATTCTTTGGCTTGTGTAAAATCTGCTTCCCAGCTAAAATCAAGTAATGAAAATCCAATTGCTGGAATTCCTTCTACACCAGCCTCTACAGCTGCAGACATTGTCCCGGAGTAGATTACATTAATAGATGAGTTCGCTCCATGATTGATTCCAGAAACAACAATGTCGGGTCTTCTTGTTAAAATTTTATCAAGAGCCATTTTGACACAGTCTACGGGGGTTCCACTACAAGAATAATCTGTTTGAGGACCATCTAGCTGTACTTCTTCGTAACTTAAGGTAGAATTAATAGTAATAGCATGTCCCTTTCCACTTTGTGGGGAGTCGGGTGCTACCACAATCACTTCTCCGATTTCGTTCATAAAACTGATAAGATTTCTGATACCAGGTGCTGTAATTCCATCATCATTAGTAACCAGAATAAGTGGTCTTTCCATAAAATATTTTAATTTTAACAAAAATACTCAAAACTATCCGATATTTGTAAATAAGGTATTAAATTTGATAGTTTGTAACAGTAATTTAAATATTACTACTAATTAATATTATTTAAAAAAAATATAATAAAATACATAACAGATTTATGTGGAAAAATTTTAAACTCAATAAATTTTTACTTCTAATTCCATTGACAAGTCTAATGTTTTGTTTCAACTCGCCTAAGAATGATGATGAAAAGATGCAGACGATAATGGTGAGCGTAAAGAATACACTTTCTTATTTGCATTATAGCCCAAAACCCATCAATGATGCTTATTCAAAAGATGTTTATAAGCATTATTTTGAAATGGTAGATCCTGGAAAAAGATATTTTCTTCAATCGGATATGGATGAATTCGGCAAACATGAAACAAAGCTGGATGATTATCTGAACCTTGGAGATTTAACATTTTATAAACTTACTATCGATAGGTTATACCAAAGAGTAGATGAAATTGATAAGATTACCCAGGACATTTTCAGTAAGCCTATCAACCTGGAGGAAGATGAGACCCTTACTCTGGAACCAAAACTAAAAAAAATCCCGGGCAACAAGCAAGAGCAGTATAATGAATGGAGAAAATTCATAAAATATAATATCCTTCAGGAGATTGAATCTATGAATAGTAAAGAGCAGGCTCAAAAAGAAAAAAAGGACTCTGTACAAAAATTCAATCTAAAGGATACAATTAAGCTTCAGATCCTTACTCCCGATCAAAAAAGAGTAAAAGCTACAGATGAAGTAAAAGACCTTGTGAAAGAGACATTCACAAGATTTAAAAAGAGAAAAAAGATGGATTGGTTCACGGTGTATATGAATGCATATACGGAGGTTTTTGATCCACATACCAACTATTATTCTCCAAAAGATAAAGAAGATTTCGATACACAGTTTACTGGAAAAGTAATTGGTATTGGAGCCATTATTCAGGAGAAAAAAGGGAATCTTTATCTGGGTGCTTTAACGATTGGAGCTCCGGCATGGAAATCGAAGCAGCTTTCAGAAGGTGATAAGATCCTGAAAGTAAAGTCTAAACCGAAAGAAGATGCAGTAAACGTAGTAGGAATGCTTTCTGATGAGGCGGTAAGATTGATCAGAGGCGAAAAAGGAACTCCTGTAACACTTACGGTTCAGAAAAAAGATGGTACAACTAAAGAGGTTACCATGATCCGTGAAGAAGTAGCTATTGAAGATACTTTTGCAAAAAGTGTAGTTGTAAACTCTCCAAACGGAAAGAAATATGGTTTCATCAATTTACCAAGCTTTAACGCTGATTTTGAAGATTCTAAAGGTAGAAACGCTTCAGATGATATCAAAAATGAGATTATTAAATTAAAGGCTCAGAATATTGAAGGGATTGTTCTAGATCTAAGAAATAATGGGGGTGGATCATTAACGGAAGTTGGTGATATTATGGGACTTTTCATGAATGCCGGACCTTATGTTCAGGTAAAAGATGGAAACGGTAAAATCCAGACCTTAAAGAATAAAAATGAAACTCCAATCTGGACAGGGCCGTTAGTAATTATGCAAAATGAACTTTCAGCTTCAGCTTCAGAGATTTTAGCTGGAGTAATGCAAGATTACGGAAGAGCAGTGATTGTGGGTGCTCCACAATCTTTCGGAAAAGGAACTGTACAGACTTTTGTAGATCTGAACAGATTCTTAAATACAGAGGATGATTTCGGATCATTAAAGCTAACCATTCAAAAGTTTTATAGAATTACTGGAGAATCTAATCAGAGAAAAGGAATTGTTTCAGATATTCAGATGAAAGATTTCTTTACGTATGCTGAAATAGGAGAGCGATATGACGACTTTGCGCTGGCTTGGGATAAGATTCCAAGTGCACAGTTCCAAAAATTAAACTATTTTGATGTTAAAGCATTGGAAAAAGCAAGTAATGATAGAATGGCTAAAAACTCAAACTATCAATTGTTATTGGAATCTGCTCAATGGAGAGAGAAATTGGATAAAGAAGAAACAATTACATTAAATATTACGAAGTTCAATGAAGTTATGAAGCAGAGAAAAGCTCAGATTGAGAAGTTCAAAGCGCTGACTAAATTTATGAATGGACTTCAGTTTACAATGTATCCAAATGAAGTTGAACGTGAGAAGAAAGATGAAGCATTTAAGAAGAAGTCTGAAATGTGGATTAAAAATCTTAAAAAAGATGTATACCTACAGGAAGCAATGAACATTATTGCAGACATGAGTGTAAAATCATAATCTAAAATACCCGGCCTGAAAGGCCGGGTATTTTTTAAGGCTTATAAAAAATAAATTAAATAAAAGCGGGAATTTATATTCCCGCTTTTATTTTTAAAACTGTTTAGTACTAAACAGTCATTTTTTTAATGATTAGATGTGCAAGTATTACTTGATCTCTACACATCCCACTCGTCCACCGGCATTTCCTGTTGGCTGAGTATGAAAGTCATCTGCAGCAGCATGTACAATAAGCCCTTTTCCAATGATATTCTTAGACTCATCGGTACATCCAAGACACCATTTATTGGTTTTGAAAGTTAATGTTGCAGTTCCTGTCTGATCAGCAACCAGGTTACCGATATCTCCCATATGGAAATGTTCAGCACCCCATTTACCATGGTCATCTTTTGCCGGATTCCAGTGTCCTCCAGTAGAAGTCCCATCAGCAGCAGAACAATCTCCTTTTTCGTGGATGTGTACTGCGTGGATTCCCGGAGTTAAATTCGTTACATCCAGTTTCATGATAACTTCATCTCCTTTCTGAGTAAACTTAGCCGTTCCTCCAGTCTGTGTTCCGCTTTTAGCGTTGACCATGTACGTATTTGTTGTTCCACAAGAAACAGCAAATAGGGCAAATCCTGTTAATAATACTAATTTTTGTAGTTTCATTTTAAAATGATTTAAAGTGATTTTTTATGATTACCTAAATTTAGAAATAATTTTCTAAAACACTTTATGATTCTGATCTGTTTTCGAAAATCCGCAATAAAAGACAAATCTGCTCTATTTAATCTTGTTATTTTTGTGAATAAAAACAATAATTGGAAGAATATAAAAAAAGGATTATTAAAATAATTCAATATATAGAACAGCATCTTGACACGGATCTCAGTCTGGAGAAAGTTGCAGAGATCAGCGCATACTCTCCCTTCCATTTTCACCGGGTTTTTAAGCTTATTACCGGAGAAACTCTTCAGAATTATACCATAAGAAAGAGGATAGAAAAAAGTGCCTTATATCTTGCCATGAGAAAGAGAGTGGATATAAAGGAAATATATTTAGAATTGGGATTTGACAATCATTCGGGTTTTAATAAAGCCTTTAAAAAATATTACGGAAAGTCCCCTTCTGAATTTCGTAAATCTGCTCCTGAAAATTTTCACAAGATCTTAAAAATTGAAAGCAAGAATGGACAAGTTGATGCCGTTTTTCACCAATATATTTGTAATGTAGAAAACCTATTAAAATGGAGAACAATGAATTTAGAAATTAAAGTCGCAGATCTGGAAGAGATGCATCTTGCGTCTGTAATGAGCCTTGGTATTGAAAATGTAGAATCGTCTTATGATGTCTTGATCAATTGGGCTAAAAAGAAACACTTATTTCCCCGGGATCATGTAAAAATGATTTCTGTGTATCACGACAGCTTCAAAACGACATCTCCGGATAAGGTACGAATTCATGCCGGGATGCTTGTCGAAGATAAGCTGGAAGCCCAGGATGGGGAGATTTTTCCAGAGATCCTTGAGGCGGGAAAATTTATCATTGGTAGTGGAGAGGTGACTCTTGATGATTTTGAGCAATGCTGGGTATCTTTATTCTTATGGATGAATGAAAACCATTATACAACCAGAAAAGCTTTCCCATTTGAGATCTACCATTCCAACTTTAAAGAACATCCGGAAGGAAAAATGTTGGTTGATTTTTGTATTCCAATACATTAATTTCCGGTTCAGTATTCAAACTATACCTTTCAGTAATATTTTTTTAACAGGAAGGTATTTTCAATAGTATTTTTGAATCGAAAATTAACAACCATGAAAATGCAGACACAAAAATTATTATTTCTAATTGCCTTTCTATCATTCTTTTTAAGTTACACTCAAGTAAAAATTACAGGGAAGGTAACCTTTAGAAATAAGGGGGTTAGTGATATCAACGTCACATTGAAAGGAACTTACGACGGTGCTACAACAGATGCTAAAGGTAATTTCTCTTTTGAAACCACTGAAAAAGGGGATCATATACTTACTTTTACCCATCCAAAATATAACGATGTTGAAAAGCCGATTGTCATTGGAAATCAAGACATAGCTGTAGATGCGGAACTGAAAGAGCAGATCAACGAAATTGACGCGGTGGTGATTTCTGCAGGATCGATAGAAGCTAGTGATAAAAAAAGAGCGACCGCATTATTGACACCGATTGATATCTACACAACAGCAGGAGCAGATGGACAGATTTCTTCAGCATTGAATTATCTTCCAGGAGTGCAGAAAGTAGGAGAAACGGAAGGTTTATTTATCAGAGGTGGTACTGGAACAGAATCTAAGATCTTTATGGATGGAAGCCTTATCAATAATTATTTCTCCAGTTCAGTTCCGGGAATTGCAGGAAGGGACCGATTCAATACTTCTCTTTTTAAAGGAAATGTATTTTCCAGTGGTGGATATTCAGCTTTATATGGGCAGGCTCTTTCAGGAGCGTTAATGCTTGAGAGTGTTGATTTACCTGATCAGAGCTCTTATGATTTTGGCATTTCTCCAATCTTTCTAAGTGGTGGGTTTCAAAAATTAAGCGATGATAAAAATCACTCGTATGGTGCTACTTTAGGATATTCTCTTTTAAGTCTTATGTCTAATGTTCTCAATTTCAATACTGATTTTATTGATGCACCGCAAGGTCTAAATGGAGATGCTAATTTTCGGATTAAAACAAAATCCGGAGGATTTTTTAAGTATTACGGAATGTATGACACGAATAAAATGGGAGTGAGGACAGAAAGCTTAGAGCCAGATTATGATTTTGCTCTCGTAAGATTGAAAGGAAAAAACACTTACCATAATCTTTCTTTTAAACAAAAGTTCGGAAAGTATCTGTTAAATACAGGAGCTTCCTATTCATACAACAGATCAGATCTTAATTTCTCAACAGAAAAAAGCGAGGTAGAATCCGATAAGACACAGCTTTTGACTACCGGAAATTACATCAATTTTAAAGCTGTTTTGGAAAGAAAGATCAATAAAATAAGTGCAGTGCGTGGCGGCGTTGAATTAAATAATGCCGATGAAAAGCTAAATTTTGAAGAGGTAAACAAGCATTATCAGGATTTTATCTCTTCTGTTTTTGCTGAAACAGATTTAGGATTTAGCAATCAGTTTTCAGCGAAGATAGGAGTACGGGCTGAAAATTCTTCTTTCTTAAATAAAAGCAATATTGCTCCTCGTTTAGCCTTAGCTTATCGTTTAGCTCAAAACTGGACCACTTCTTTCGCATATGGCCTTTTCTATCAAAACCCCGAAAGCAAATATATTAATGGGCCTGCCAATTTGGATTTTCAAAAATCACAGCATTACATTCTCCAGGTTCAAAGAACATCAGAGGGAAGGAGTTTGAGATTTGAAGCTTTTTATAAAAAATATGATCAGCTGATAAAAGTGAAGGATATTGCTTCAATCAATGATCAGAGCCAACCTGTTCAGACAGCCATCAATAACAATGGATATGGCTATGCAAAAGGATTGGAATTGTTTTGGCGGGACAAAAAAACATTTGAAAATATTGATTACTGGATCAGTTATTCATTTTTGGATTCTAAAAGGGATTTTATGAATTATCCTGTTAGCTTAAAGCCTAATTTTGCATCAGAGCATACCCTATCAGCGGTTGCCAAGAGATTTATTCCTGAGTGGAAATTAGGGGTTAATCTTTCTTACACCTATGCAAAAGGCCGTCCTTATTATGATATTGCAACGAAAGACGTAAACGGAAACATTGTAAGTTTTACGAGAAATGAAGGAAGGTTGAAAGATTATAATGCTCTCAATTTGAGCTTTAATTATCTTCCCAATCTTGGAAAAAAAGAGGCAAAGATGTTTACTGTTTTCGTGTTGAGTATTTCCAATATACTGGGAACAAAAAATGTATATGGATACAATTTTTCACAAGATGGATCCAGAAGCTCTACAGTGGTTCCTCCAGTAAATACATTTGTCTTTGTTGGAGCATTTATCAGCTTCGGAGTTGATAAGACACAAGATGCAATCAATAATAATTTATAATAAAATAAAAGACTGTATTTTTAATCACGTGATGACATACATGAAATACATATCTTTCTATACAATAAAACGAACTCTAAAAAAATAAAAAACAATGAAAAAGTATCTATTAAGTTTTGCTTTAGCTTTTATGAGCTTAACCGCTTTTGCTCAGGCCGATTATGAAAAAATAATGTCTGAAAAAATCGCAAAGATCGAAACCTGTAAGACAGCAGAGGACTTCCAAACCTTAGCAAACGATTTTGAGAGAATAGGAAGTAAAGAAAGTGGAAAATGGCTTCCAAGTTACTATACGGCATTTTCTTATATCCAAAAAGGGAGAGTGATGATGAGAGAAGGGAAAACCCAGGATCTGGATGAGGTAGCTAATCAGGCTGAAAAACATTTGGCTACAGCACAAAATCTTGCAGGAGCAGATAATGCGGAAATTCATCTCCTTAGAAAAATGGCATATTCTTTAAGAATGATGGTAAATCCACAACAGAGATATATGACTGACGGAATGAAAGCTATAGAAGAGCTTAAAATAGCAGAAAAGTTGGATCCAAACAATCCAAGAATTGCTCTGATTAAAGCCGAAGACCTCTACTTTACTCCAGAACAATATGGGGGAAGTAAAACAAAAGGGATTGAAATGTTTAAAAAGACATTGGACCAATATAATACCTACAAGCCAAAAACGGCAATGGATCCAAATTGGGGGAAAGGAGAGGCAGAATATTTTATCAGTCAGCCAGTAAAATAGCATTAAAATATAAGATCAATAAAAGTCTTCCTCAACAGGAAGACTTTTATTTTGCCTTTCAGAACATTAAATTGACGGTTCGGTGAAAAATAATTTTTGGTACATTTAATATCAACTAATTTTGAACCAAGAAAAAAACTCATGAAACGTAAAAGTCTTATCGTATTACTTTGGGTATCCATTGGAACCGCATTATTTTTCTTTTTGTTCTTTACAAAAGAAAAGACGATAGATAATTTTATGCTTTCCTTTCTTATTTCCACCATGTATTCTTTTCTTTTGGGGATGGGAAATGGGCTAATAAACGACTATCTAAATAAAAAGATTCCGTGGTCAGAGGCAACTACTAAAAGAGCCATCTTAAGTATTGTTTCAATTCTTATAGCTAACATTATCTTGGTCTACATCTGCAACTATATCAATTTTGTTATTTTTCAGAAAGCAGCCACTCCGGAGGAATTTTTTTCAGGGAAGTATAATTTTACCAACTGGTTTATGGTGAATATTGCCCTGCTTATTTCTGCCTTTCTCCATGCTAGAGGATTTATGGAAGAGCTCAAAAAGACCTCTAAGAAAGAGGTAGTAGAGCAGAAATTAATTGCAACATCTGCAAATGCACAGTTTGAGACGCTTAAAAATCAGCTGGATCCACACTTTCTTTTTAATTCCTTAAATGTTTTAAGCTCTTTAATTGATGAAAACCCAAAACAGGCTCAGAAGTTTACGGCTTCAATGTCAAAGATTTATCGTTATGTTTTAGAACAAAAAGATAAAGAACTGGTGACCGTAGAAGATGAAATAGAATTTGCAAAAACCTATTGCGATTTATTAAAAACGAGATTCGAGGATAGTGTAGACTTTATTTTTGATGTACGAAAAGAAGATTACAGAAGATATGTAGTTCCGCTTTCTTTGCAGCTGCTTTTGGAAAACTGTATCAAACATAATTTTGCAACATCTTCAAAACCTTTGGTTATTAAAGTATTTTCAGAAAATGACACTTTATGTATTGAAAACAATCTCCAGGAAAGAGAACAGATCAAGGAAAGTGCGGGAATTGGATTAGCGAATATTGTTCAGCGCTATTCTCTGCTTACTAAGAGAAATGTTTTTATTGAAAAATCCGAAGATTATTTTAAAGTGAAACTTCCGGTTTTATCAGATAAGCCAACGGTTGTCGGTTTGAAAAAAGAAGATCAGGATAAAGCATACAAAAGAGCACGAAAGAGGGTAAAAGAAATTAAGGGATTTTATGCCAATCTTATTTCTTATTGCATTATTATTCCCTTTTTAATTTTTATTAATATTTATACCCAAAACAAATATCACTGGTTTTGGTGGCCACTGTTAGGATGGGGTATTGGAGTTGCTTCACATGCTTTTCAGGTTTTTGGAGTTGGAGAACCTTGGCAGGAAAGGAAAATTCAGGAAATCATGAATAAACAAAAAAACAGAGACAATGGAAACATTTGACGAAAATGATATTCAATATCAGCAAGCCAAAAGAAAGATAGATAGACTGAGAGGATTTTACGGACACTTATTCTCCTATATTGCTGTAAACATTATGATTGCTTACTTTAATTACACGAATTTAAAACCAGGAGAAAGCTATTTTGAGTTTAAAAATTTCTTTACTGCAACATTCTGGGGCATTGGACTTCTTGCACATGCGCTGGTTGTATTTTTACCTAGTTTTAATTTTATGAGAAAATGGGAAGAAAGAAAAATTAAAGAACTAATGGACAAAAATAAAGAATGAAGGCAAGGGTGCTACAAAGTTAAACCGCCAAATGGCTAATGGCAAAACAGTTCATCATAGAGATTTACTACTTCGCAATATTATTCCAAAATCTAAAACAATAACAATGAATCTACAAATCTTATTTTATGTTTCTATGGGAGTTTGGTTTTTAAGTGAAATTATTTACAAACAAAAACTGAAATCTGCAGATCAAGATCAGAAAAAAGATAGATCTACACTCAATATCCTTTGGTTGGTGATTATAGTATCAATTGCAAGTGCGGTTACTGTTTCGAATATATCCAGTTTCCCGATCTCTAATTCAGCATGGATTCTGTATTTAGGGGTGGCGCTTATTCTAATCGGAATTATTTTCAGATTAATTATAATAAGATCTCTGGGAAAATATTTTACAGTTGATATCACAATAAAAGATGACCATAAAATTAAAAAAGAAGGGTTTTACAATTATCTTAGACATCCTTCTTATAGTTTCTCACTATTAACTTTTCTGGGGCTTGGTTTATATTTAAATAATTGGTTTTCTCTGGCTTTAGCATTTATTCCGCCATTCTTGGCATTCAGTTATAGAATTAAAATTGAAGAACAGGCTCTTGTAGAGCAATTTGGAGATGAATATATTCAATACCGAAAAATGACCAAGAAGTTAATTCCTTTTATTTATTAATTTAAAAAAGAATGACATATGATGTAATCAATAAAAGAAATTACACAAAATAAAAATCCCGGCCACAATTGAGTCGGGATTTTTGCAACTCAGAACTCAAATTCTACAGTTCAGTAAGATATAGTTGATTTGAGAGTGGTATTCGACATACATTTGATTCAAGAAAAAAATATAAATCAAAATTCATTACTATGGAAACACTATCATTCAACAAAGAAAACCGCGCTTACGAAAAAGCAGCAAAGAGAGTAAAAGAATTAAAAGGGTTTTATGGAAATCTGACGTCTTATTGTCTTATCATTCCTTTTTTACTGGCTTTAAATCTTTTAACATCACCTACTCATTTATGGTTTTATTGGCCAATGTTAGGATGGGGAATGGGACTTGTAGCTCATGGAATAAATGTTTTCGGAATCGGAAAAGACTGGGAAGAAAATAAAATAAAAGAACTGATGGAAGCAGATAAAAGAAATCATGGAAAAACACTTTAATACAATGGATTATAATCAGGCATACGAGCGGGTAAAACGATTGAAAAGTTTTTATAAAAGTCTTACATGGTATGGTATTATTGCGGGGATATTATTTTTCAACGATTATTTTGAAAATGGAAAAATTGATTTTTCATTCTATCACGGATCAATCCTGTTGCTAATCTGGGGAATAATATTATTCATTAAAGGGGTTAAATTATTTATCTTTGATTCAACCTGGGAACAAAGAATTCTGAATAAGGAATTAGAAAAAAGCAAATCGAAATTATAAGTCAGAATCAAATCCTTTTATATAATTTTAATTCCAGGATTTTAAAAACTAAAACCACTATTCTATGATCAAAACTGTCATTATTGAGGATGAAAAACCGGCTTCAAGGAAGTTAGAGCGGATGTTAAGTATATTCCCTGAAATAGAGGTTATTGCAAAAATTGAATCCGTAGAAGAAGGTATTGCTTGGTTTTCTGAAAATGAACATCCTCAGTTGATATTTTCGGACATTGTTCTCGGTGATGGATTGTCCTTTGATATTTTTGAAAAAGTTCCTTCAAAAGGATTTATGATCTACACAACTGCCTTTGATCAATATACACTAAAAGCCTTTAAACTAAATAGTATAGATTATTTATTAAAACCGATTTTAGAAGAGGATCTGGCTGGAGCGATAGAAAAATTTAAATCATTTCTTCCTTCAGATAACTCAGTTACTTCACAGGATATTAAGCAGTTAATTAAAAAAGATAAATCAACTCTTTCCAGGATCTTAGTAAAAATAGGATATAATTTGAAGATTGTTCAAACCCATGAAATAAGCTGTTTCTACAGTGAAAATAAGATTGTTTATTTACAGACCCAGGAAAGAAACTATCCTTCAGATTTTACATTGGATGAATTGGAAGATACTTTGGATGAGAAAAAGTTTTTCAGAGTAAACAGACAATTTATCATCAATTCAGATTATATTAAGAATATTCATACATCGCCAAATTATAAGGTTGAAATGGAATTTCAGCCAAAAGAAGAGATTACAGTCAGCAGGGATCGCGTTAAAGATTTTAAAGACTGGTTGGTAAGTTAATTACTTGTAATCTATTCGGTTAGATTCAGTGTCTTCAAGTTGTTTGATGATAGAAGTAGGAATCTCATCGCTATCAATTGGGAAGCTGATGGAATCGGGAAGGAAATTTTTACGATCTGCTTTTTGGAAAATTTCGAATAGAGCAATAGGCTCTTGATTAAAACTAATACATGTACTTATAAAATGCAATTCATGGAGTTTATATTCTGGATTCTTGAGTTTTTCATTGATATCTTTTATCCTTGAAATAAAGTGTCTTTGTCTGATAAAAGTATTGCTGTTCATGATAATGAATACATAATCGGAATATGCAGTAACCTTTCCGAAATACTTGTGATGATCCCCTCCGCTTCTTTCAATGAAGTACTCTCCAGATGTTTCAGATTTATAGATTTCCATGGCTGAACGCCATATTCTATCTTCTTTAGTTTGTAAGGGATTATCGGGAAGATTTCTGTTATAGGAATACCAACAGCCGACAAGCCGGTCTAAAAGAATTACGTTTTGTTTAGCATTGTTCATCTCGATCCTAAGATCATTGAAATTAAATACTTCTGTATTGGAATTAATGAAATCAATGTAATTAGAATATCCTAAAGCTCTTACAATAAGACTTAGCTTCGCCAGATTAGGTTTACTGATACTGGCACCGCTATTTTGATTGTACTTCTTTAGTTTGTTGATTATCAGATGTTCATAAAGATAATTTGATCCTAAGATATCAGTTTTTACTTTGATGTTCCGCTCTGAATGGTTGCTGGAAATGAGCTCATTAAGTTCATCGACAATGTAGGACCATTCCGTTTTAGTAACGTCTTCCCAATTGTTCTTCTTTAAAAAGTGCATGCTAAGAAAATTCATCAATTTCTCAAGATGACTAATATCTTCTTTTCTCATAAGACTAATTTAAGATTTTTTTACAACCAAAAGAGATTGTTGTAAGACTTTTATATTTTTTAATCCTCTGAAATTTGAGTAGAAATTAAAAGTTTAAACAATGGAAACGACAATCATTATAAAAGAAGATTCCCTATGGAATAGGATTAGCGAGTTTTCACTAGATGCTGCGGAAGCTAGCTTTCCCTTTTCAAGGAAATTAGCAAAAGAAGAAAATTGGACCTTAGATTTTACCCAAAAAGCCATAGAAGAGTATAAAAAATTTGTTTATCTGTGTTGTATTTTGCCCAATGGGGCTTCGCCAAGTGAAATAATTGATAAAGTATGGCATATGCACCTTATTTACACACAAAATTATTGGGAAGACTTTTGTCCGAATATCTTAAAAAGAAAGCTTCATCATCATCCTTCCAAAGGAGGCTATACTGAAAAATTAAAACACGATGATTGGTTTAATGGTACCTTAAAATATTACAGGGAAATATTTCAATATGAGGCTCCTGAGGACATCTGGAAAAATCACGATAATATAAATTCTAAAAAACACTGGATTAAAAGGCTGTACCTGTCTCTTTTACTTCTAACTCCATTTTTGTTTTCCTCCTGTTTAGGGCAGGTTATCAGTGTTTTAAGTCCTATTATTCTAACAATAATTGCAGTATTGGGATTTGGATATTTAATTTTCTTACTTCAGGATAATGGTAAAAACAATCGCTCGACCAATGATGGCGGGGGTGGTTCAAGTTGTGGTGGAAACAGTTGCAGTGGAGGAGGAGACGGAGGCGGTTGTGGAGGCGGATGTGGAGGATGTGGTGGTTGTGGAGGCGGGTAAAATGCAATCGTTGTGTCATGAAAAAGTTACTATTTAACTCAGCGTCAAGTATAGTTGGTATGATCTGGCTTCTCTTTGAACATCAGACTTTTAATCCTATTTCTTTAAAAGGTTCCGAGTTTCTGAAGTTTTATTTAATTGTTTTATTAGGATTTTATGCCTCAATGATTATTCAAAAATTATCTGGGAGTAAAATTCCGAAATCAACATTTTATTTTCTGATTTTCATTTTGTTTTTAGGAGTGGTAGAATTGATCAAAGGTTTGGTTTTAGCAAAACCTGTAGGATACCTTGTGATGCTGTTGATCACAGAATGTATTATGATCTATGGATATAATTTAAACATAAACAATAAGAAATAAGCTTATGGTAAGAACATTTACCGAAAAAGAGAAAAATATTTTATATAAAAATATTCCTTTACAGAAACAAGGACATAATGTAAGTTGGGAAACAGTTCTCTTCATCATTTTGAATATCATCCTTTTTACATTTAGCCTTAAAGTGATTCTTTTTGACCATAACCCTTTTTCAGCAGAGGGCGAAGATGATTTGGCGTCCTTTTTTTATTTTTTTGTCGGTTTTATACCACTCTGTGTGATTTCTTTTTTAGTAATAGTTGCCCTGTTCATTTCTATAAGAGGACTTATAGTGTATGTGAAATATGGAAAATATGCCGTACAAAACATTTACCATGTTGCAAGAATAGAAGTTATTCAAGGAAGAAATGATGAAGATTTTATAATACAGATTTTCAATACTAAAGACGTGAAAATAGAGATAAAGGTATACCTGAAAATATATGTTGAATCATCTTTTAAAACGGATTTTCTGGAAGAGATTGAAAAATACAGAATGTCTGGTTCTCAGAATATTGATATTTCTTTTCAGAAAGTCTTACGGATAACAGAGTCTAAAAGCCCCTCTCGGATGGCTTACATCAATTCTAGTGATTTTTCTACAGATATAAAGTTGGATTCTGATCAGGAAATAGACTCTTTTCATGATTTTTTGAAAACAAAGTACGATCTCATTTATAGCCTGAGAACGAAGGAATTACTTTTTATAAGTTTTTCAGGGGAGTCTATAGAAAAGCAAATCGATATAATTGTGAAAGATGTTGAAAATAAAATTGTCTACTATGTTGATTTTGAATAATTTAAAATGAGAAGACTAACTTTATAACGATGTCTTGTAATCATATAAAAAAGGCCTGAAATATTTCAGACCTTATTATTATTCATTACTCAGATTCATTCTCTGACTGTTTATTTGAGTCGTATTTCTCTACCATAATGTAAGTCATCATAATTAAGAGGAGACTTAGTATAAGATGTGATCTTTCCGGATTTACAATAGCTTGATAGATATTATAGCCTAAAACGGAAGATACCACAGCAATTAATATTTGATTTGTAATAGTGTACTGGTTTTTTAAAGAAGTTTTCATAGTGATTGATTTTGTTAATATTTACAGAGTAAGTATCATTTCTGAAAATATGTTACAAAAATTATTAGTTTAAAAACTAAGCAATAACTCCACTTCCTAAAAGTTCATCACCAATATACCAGGAAGCAAACTGTCCTTCAGCAATTGCAGATTGAGGCTCCTCAAATTCCATGTAAAATGCATTTTCAAATTGATAGATAATAGCTTTCTGAAGTGCCTGTCTGTAACGGAACCTAGCCATTACTTCCATGCTTTCTCCGTTCTTCAGTTTTAGATCCTCGCGAACCCAATGAAGTTCAGAATTATCAACCTTTAGAGCTTTTTTATGCAACCCTGGGAAACTATGTCCTTCTCCTACAAAGATGATATTGTTTTCCATATCTCTGGACACGATAAAACAACTTTCTTTATGCCCACCTATTCCTAAGCCTTTGCTTTGTCCGATCGTGAAAAATTGAGCACCTTGATGCTTTCCAATTACTTTTCCATCAGATTTTTTATAGTTGATCTTTTGAGCTAAGTAGTCTAATTCTTCTTCTTTAGAAGAAAACCCGGGTTTTTCTTGTGAGAATAAAGGAGAATCACTGAAAATTTCCACAATTTCACCCTCATTAGGCTTTAATTGTTGTTGTAAAAATTGAGGTAAACTTACTTTTCCAATAAAACATAATCCCTGAGAATCTTTTTTATCAGCAGTTACCAAACCAATTTCTTTTGCAATTTCTCTAACCTCAGGTTTTGTAAGTTCACCAATTGGGAATAATGCTTTAGATAATTGATCCTGATTCAGCTGGCAAAGAAAATAAGACTGGTCTTTATTGTTATCTTTTCCTGCTAAAAGATGAAAAATTTCTTTTCCGTTTTCATCAAAAGTTGAATTTACTCTTGCATAATGACCTGTTGCAACTTTATCAGCACCTAAAGACATTGCTGTTTTCATAAAAACATCAAACTTAACCTCCCTGTTGCATAAAACATCTGGGTTCGGAGTTCTTCCCTTTTCATACTCTGCAAACATATAGTCTACAATACGCTCCTTATAAAGTTCACTCATATCAATAACCTGGAAAGGGATTCCAAGTTTTTGAGCTACCATTAATGCATCATTACTGTCCTCTATCCAAGGGCATTCATCTTCTAGAGTTACGGATGCATCATTCCAGTTCCTCATAAACAAAGCCACTACTTCATGACCTTGCTGTTGCAGCAAATATGCTGTAACACTGGAATCTACACCTCCCGACAATCCTACAACTACTTTCATAATATTTTTGATAGAGTTTTTATCTCTATCTTAACGGGTGCAAAATTACAACAATCCTTTTCGCAAAAAAAGTTATAATTTTAAACATTGATAAAAACGATAGTATATGAAATCACGGTGTGCCAGATTAAATACAAGCACCTATCAAGATAAGTGATTCCATGTGATCATTAAAATAATTAATTATCCGCATATGAAAAAAATAATTATTCCATTGATGTTGATGTTTTCACTATCAGTCTATTCCCAGGTTTCGGTAGGAACTCCTTCAGTAGCAGAAAGTAACCGATGGACTTTTGGTGGTGGTATTGGATTAGGCTTCGGCAGTAATAGTGCATTTTATCTACAGGCTTCTCCCAGAGTAGGCTACAGACTTACTGAAGATCTTGAAGGTGGAGTTATAGGAAGTGTTTCCTGGCAGACTTCAGATTATTACAGATCAACAATGTTTGGAGTAGGACCTTTTGTCAATTATTATTTTGCGAGGTCTTTTTATGTAGGGGCAAACCTGCAACATTATTTTATTGATTATAAAGATAAGTTTTACGATTTTAAAGATAACAGGGAAGAAACAGCTCTTTATCTCGGTGGTGGATATATGCAGCGGATCGGAGGAAATTCTTTTATGCAGTTGGGACTGATGTATAATGTTTTATGGAAAGAGAATTCAAGTATTTTTTCAAGTGGTTTAGTTCCTAATATTGGATTTGTTATAGGATTGTAATAACCTGATTAGAATTAAAACTAAAGATTATAAAAACAAAAAGCACCGAATTTTTCGGTGCTTTTTGTTTTAACAAAATTATTTATTATTGTGAAGACTTTTCAGTCGTCTTTTTTGTTTTATGAGCTTTACCGGTTAATCCGTCTTTAGCTTCATTAACATCCAGAATGATGGTTTCTCCCTCATTTAATTGTTTGTTTACCAACATTTCAGCTAATAAATCTTCAATGTATTTCTGGATTGCTCTCTTTAATGGTCTTGCACCGAAATCTTTATCCCATCCTTTTTCAGAAATAAAGTCTTTTGCTGCATCAGTTAAATCAACTTTATATCCTAATTTTTCAAGTCTGCTGTAAAGCTTGTTCAATTCAAGGTCAATGATTCTCTTAATATCACTTTGCTCAAGAGAGTTAAAGATCACGATATCATCAATTCTGTTCAGGAATTCTGGAGCAAATGCTTTTTTAAGTGCATTTTCAATTGTACTTCTTGCTCTTGTATCTGTATTTGACTTTTTAGCAGAAGTTCCGAATCCTACGCCATCCCCGAAATCTTTAAGATCTCTGGTACCAATGTTTGAAGTAAGGATGATAATCGTATTTCTGAAATCAATTTTTCTACCTAAGCTATCAGTAACATGACCCTCATCTAAGATCTGTAAAAGGATATTGAACACATCAGGGTGCGCTTTTTCAATCTCATCTAAAAGAACCACAGCATAAGGTTTTCTTCTTACAGCTTCCGTTAACTGACCACCTTCTTCATATCCAACATATCCCGGAGGCGCACCTACCAATCTCGATACCGCGAATTTTTCCATGTATTCACTCATATCGATTCTGATCAATGCTTCATCTGAGTCGAAAAGCTCTCTTGCCATTACTTTTGCAAGCTCTGTTTTACCAACACCAGTTGTACCCAGGAAGATAAATGTTCCAATTGGACGATTCGGATCTTTCAGACCAGCTCTGTTTCTTTGAATAGCTTTAACTACTTTTTTCACAGCGTCTTCCTGTCCGATTACTTTTCCGTTTAGATTATTATCCATTTGAGCTAATTTATCAAGCTCATTTTTACCAACCTTGGTTACCGGAACACCACTCATCATAGAAACCACCTCTGCAACATTTTCTTCTGTTACGGTTTCTTTTTTCTCTTTTACATCTTTATCCCACTGGTCCTGAGCGGCATTAAGTTCCATTTGAAGGCGTTCTTCTTCATCTTTTAGCTTTCGGGCTTCAAGATAATCCTGAGCCTTAACAGCTTTCTGCTTCATTTCTTTGATATCTTCAATTTTCTTTTCAAAATCAATGATTTCAGTAGGGACTTTCATATTTTTAATATAAACACGAGAACCTGCTTCATCCATTGCATCAATTGCTTTATCTGGTAAGAAACGGTCTGTAATATATCTCGATGTCAAATTGACACAAGCTAATATTGCTTCCGGTGTATAAATCACATTGTGATGCTCTTCATACTTATCTTTGATCTGATTTAAAATCTGAATGGTTTCTTCAATATTAGTTGGCTCCACCATAACTTTTTGGAACCTTCTTTCCAATGCTCCGTCTTTTTCAATATACTGACGGTATTCATCTAAAGTAGTTGCCCCGATGCATTGGATCTCTCCTCTTGCTAAAGCAGGCTTGAACATGTTGGATGCATCTAAGCTTCCTGTAGAACTTCCTGCACCAACAATAGTATGAAGCTCATCAATGAATAAGATTACATCACGGTTCTTTTCAAGCTCCGTCATGATTGCCTTCATTCTTTCTTCGAATTGGCCACGATATTTTGTTCCTGCAACTAAACTTGCAAGATCAAGGGTAATGACTCTTTTACCAAAAAGAACTCTTGAAACCTTCTTCTGCTGGATTCTTAAAGCTAAACCTTCCGCAATAGCAGATTTACCAACTCCGGGCTCTCCAATAAGAAGTGGATTGTTTTTCTTTCTACGAGAAAGGATCTGAGACACACGCTCAATTTCTTTCTCACGACCGATTACAGGATCCAGTTTCCCATCTCTTGCCAAAGAAGTAAGGTCTCTACCAAAGTTGTCAAGGGTAGGAGTCTTGCTTTTTGCAGAACCTAAGTTTCCTGCAGGCTTTCTCATTTGCTCAAATTCCTCTCTTTCATCATCGTCGTCGTATGCACTCATTTGAGGTGCCTGCCCAGAATTTTTAAGCATTGTTTGATATTCTCTTGAAACTCCTTCATAGTCAATATCATAGGCTCCTAATATATTGGAGGTTGGGTCTTCATATTTATATAGAATACCCAGAAGTAAATGAACGGTATTAATTTCATTACTTTTGTATTGTCGGCATTCTAACTCTGCACGTTTAACAGCATGATCTGCCATTTTAGTGAAAGAAATATTGGTTACCTCCTCAGAAATAGGATTAAGACTTGTTGTATTTAGAGTTTCAATTTTTCTTCTGATTTGTGTTAAATCGGCATTAAGGTTTTGAAGGATTTCTTTTGCAGAGTTTTCTGTTTTTATAATACCTAAAAGTAGATGTTCTGTATTAAGAAATTCACTTTTCAGCCTTTTAGCTTCATTTTTGCTCTGTTTGAACACTTGGCTCAAACCTTGTGAAAACTTATAATCCATAATATATCTCAATTAGAATAAAGATAGAATTATCTTTTATTCATTATTCTAAATTACAAATATTTTACCAAAAATCAATTAATGACTTTATGGCAGAAAAAAGTTTTATTATCTTATTGAAAATGACTAAGTTTGTTTTCTTTAAATTTTCCTTATGAGTCCCGAAATTGCTACTTATGTTGGATATTCTGCCTCGCTTTTTATAGTGTTGAGTTTTATATTGAAAGATGTAAGAAAAATCAGAATCGTAAATATGGTGGGCTGTATTTGTTTTGTCATTTATGGTATTTTTAGCGGAATGCTTTGGCCGGTCATCATACCAAATGGGTTAATCTGCTTCATACAAATTTATCATTTGATTGCAGGAAAGAAAAATTAATGAAAAAGAAAATAATTACTTCTGCCTTTAGCAACCTGTATACAGATCAACGAATAGAAAAGGTATGCAGGACTTTATATGAAAAGGGATACCAAATCGAGCTGATAGGAAATAACTGGGGTGGAGCCGAGGAAATGAAGCGGCCATACTCTTTTTTCAGAATACCTTTACTGTCAAAAAGTTTAAAAACAGCTTATTTCGAATTCAATTGGAAGTTATATAAGGAATTAAAAAAGAAAGCTGATCAGAATACAATTCTCCACGCTAATGATATAGACGCTTTGCTTCCCAATTATCTTATTGCTAAACGGCTAAATATTCCCTTAGTTTTTGATAGTCATGAAATTTTTTCTGAGATGCCGGCAATTCAAGGCAAAATGTCACAAAAAATGTGGCGTAACCTGGAAAAAAATATAATTCCAAAATTGGAATATATGATTACAGCTAGTGGAAGCTATGCAAAATGGTTTAAAAAAAAATATCTTGTGAATCCTGTGGTTGTTCAAAATGCACCCAGAAAAATAGATTTCACTATAGAAATTCCAGAGAATAATCCGAAAATACTGTTATATCAAGGAGCAATAAACCCGTTTAGGGGAATTGAAAAGGCAATTATGGCAATGCATCACCTAGAGAATGTAGTATTTAAAATTGCAGGTGACGGACCAAGAAGAAAAGAATATGAAGATCTGGTCGTTCGTGAGAATCTCCAACAAAAAGTCCGGTTTTTAGGAAAGCTCCTGCCTGAAGATTTGAGAAAAGTTACTCTGACTGCCGATGTCGGGATGAGTATTGAAGAAAATGGAGGGGATAGCTATTTATATTCTTTACCCAATAAAGTATTAGACTGTATTCAGAGCAGGGTTCCATTAATTATGGCTAGTTTTCCTGAGATGCAGAATATTAAAAACCAGTTCGATGTTGGAGAGCTTATTAAAGATCATCAACCTGAAAATATAGCTGCGGCGGTGCAAGCCGTTTTAAATAAAGGAAGAATAGGATATTTGGCAGAATTAGAAAGAGCTTCCAAAGTCCTTTGTTGGGAAAATGAAGAAATAAAGCTGTTGGAAGTTTTTGAAAAAGCATCCAATAAATAATCCTTACAAAATTGGTATCTTTGCATAAAGAATTGTTGAAAAATGACCATTAAAGAAAAACAACAGGAAATAATTGACGAATTTGCATTTCTTGAGGACTGGGAACAGAAGTATGAATACATAATTGACCTGGGTAAAGATTTGAAAGGTCTTTCTGAGGACAAAAAGACAGATGATAATCTTATTAAAGGTTGTCAGAGTAAAGTTTGGATCGATGCAGAATTTAAAGAAGGGAAACTTTTTTTTGATGCAGATTCCGACGGTATTTTGCCAAAGGGGATCGTTTCTTTGTTGGTAAGTATTTATAGTGGTCATTCTACACAGGAAATCTTAGATTCTGATTTTCAGTTTATCTCAGAAATCGGATTGCAGGAGTTTCTTTCTCCTTCCAGAGCTAATGGTCTAATGGCAATGACCAAGCAGATTAAATTTTACGCCGTGGCTTACCAACTGAAGTCGTAGTTGTGACAAGAATTTTAGCATATCGTTTTTCCGCTTTTGGTGATGTTGCGATGACAGTACCTGTCTTTCGTGAGTTTCTTGAACAAAATCCCAATGTAGAAATTATAATAGTTTCCAGAAAAAATTTTGAAAGCTTATTCTCTGATATCCCAAATGTTATATTTAAAGGAATTAACCTCGATGATTATAAAGGTTTTTTTGGATTAAATAGATTGGCAAATGAGCTTATAAAAGAATTTCATCCTGATTATATTGCGAATCTGCATGATGTGATCAGAACAAAAATATTGGATAAGATTTATAGAAGAAAAGGCTATAAAGTATTTAAAATCAACAAAGGAAAGGAGGAAAAGGAAGTACTTACAGATATTTGGAATCTTAATAAAGTGCAATTAAAGCGTACTGTTGAGCGATATGCTGATGTATTTAGAGAAATGGGATTTAAGGTGATATTATCCAATCAGTTGAGGCCAATCGCAAAAAAGAAGTCCGGAATAGGATTTGCCCCATTTGCTCAACATAAAGGGAAGATGCTTCCTTTAGAAAAGTCTTATGAACTGGTGAAGATTTTGTCTCAAAAAGAAAAGGTGTATTTTTTTGGTGGCGGAAAAAATGAAACTGATACTCTTGAGAAGTGGGAAAGTGAAATTCCTAATACCCAGAGTTTATCCGGAAAATTAAATCTTAAAGAAGAACTTAACAAGATTGCAGAATTGGAACTCATGATTTCAATGGATTCAGCCAATATGCATTTGGCAAGTATTGTTGGGACAAGGTGTGTTTCCATATGGGGCTCCACTCATCCTTATGCTGGGTTTCTTGGATTTGGCCAGAGTGAAAATGATGTTGTTCAAATAAAAGATCTCACCTGCAGACCTTGTTCTGTATTTGGAGATAAAGAATGTTTTAGAGGAGATTGGGCTTGCCTGGAAGAGTTGAACATTCAGAAGATCATTGAAAAAATCTGATCTGATGAAAGTTTCTATCTGTATCCCTGTGTATAATTTTGATGTCCGGGAATTGGTCTCAAACCTGATAAAAGAAATTAATGCACAAGATTATGATGCAGAAATCATTTTAATAGATGATGAATCTGAAATAAAATTCAAAGATATAAATAAAGACCTTCACAATCAGGTCGACCAATTGATCTATCTTGATAAAAACATAGGAAGATCACAAATTCGTAATTTATTTCTTACTTATTCTAAAGGAGATTATTTACTTTTTCTCGATTGTGACGGAAGAATAATTGAGGAAAATTTTTTAACAGACTATATTCAATTCATACAGGAAAACCCATCTACAAAGGTTATTTACGGGGGTAGAAGTGTATCGGCAGAACTTCCTGATCAGAAACATTTTCTACGATGGAAATTTGCAACAGAACGTGAAAATCTACCTGCAGAACTTCGGATTGAAAAACCATATCTGAGCTTTCAGACCAATAATTTTATTATAAAAAAAGAAGTGCTTGAAAAAGTTCGATTCAATCCTGAATTTCAAAAATACGGATATGAAGACCTGCTCTTTGCAATGGATTTAAAATCAGAAGGAATCGTAGTTGATCATATTAAAAATCCCATTTTTAATAATGATTTAGAAGATAATAGAGTCTATCTGGAAAAAGTAAAAGAGTCTGTGGAAAGTTTATCTCAAATGCTTAAAGACCACCAGTTAAGCTTAAAACTGTCTGAGATTAAGCTTGTAAAAGCCCATAATGTAATGAATAAAATAGGGTTAAAAAGCCTCTTCAAGTTTTTTTTCAGGATGAATAAACGAAGGATAGAGCAGAGCCTTTTGAAGGGAAACGTAAGCCTTAGATATCTCGACCTTTACAAACTTGGATTACTTTTAGATAATCCGGATTCTTAAAAACAATTTAATTTTCTTTGATTGATTCTAAAAATGTAATTAAAAAAAAGCATTGTCGGAGTTAAATAACAATGCTTTTTCTATTGATGGATAGGTTTATCTTACAACTTCTAGTGGAGATCCCTTTTTAGGACGGTGAAGTACCAATTCATAAATCTCCGTACTATGATCTTTAAGCCTTGCCTGTAAAGCAGATTCATCTTTACTTTTTTCATCAGTTCTTATTAAAGAAACCATTCTGCCATTTCCATAAAAAACCATTTTATAATTGTCTACGGGTAAAACTTCAACAATGTTTTGGATGGTTGCTGAGGTTTCTGACTGATCCTTTTTACTATCAGAGGAAGAGAGATACAATGCTTTATCAATTTCAGCATCTCTTATTTTGGTTTTTGTAAAGAAACTGCCAGTATCTTTTTTCTGAAGAATATCCCTGAAGTTATTATATGTATCTAAAACTTCTTTAAGTAATGCGTCTTTATCTTCGTTCAACAAAACCGTTGATTGAGACCATCCAGTTACCTGGTAAGGAACATCAGAGTTAAAATCCCAGGTTTGAGTAATCTCCTTTGCGGGTTTGTTTTCATCTGTATTAAATTTACAGTCTACAACCACATCATAATCTGGCGAATCGAAAGAAGCATATTTTAAAATCCTGAATTTATAATATTTAAGTTCATTTTCATCCAATTCTTTATCAGACTTAAGAACGATCTTAACGGTCTGTTTACCTGACCCTAAAATCTCACGATTAATAGGTAAGGTAAGAGATGTACCACCGTTTTTATAATAATAAGCAACCAGGATATCATTGATATAAACCTGAAAATCGCCTGCTGCATCAAGGCTTAAAGCATATAAAGGATGAGAAGCCATAGTCTTTGTCATTTTTTTTTCGTTATTATTCGTATTGAGATTTGATGTGTGGGTTATTGTATCTTTTTTTTGGCAGCTTATGATGTTAAATAACAATAGACCAAATAATATCTTCCTGTTCATTTTATTAAAATTTATTTTCTTCGCCTTCTCCAAAAGTCATACTTACCGGGTTTCCTGAATAGCTTGGTATCAATTTAAAAGGATCCAGAGTTTCGGGGCCTTTGTTTTTGGAATTTCTTTTCATGGAAAACTTATAATAAACGGTAACCATAAGCCCCGAGAACTTGGTTGTAAAATCAAGCTTATTTCCCCAGTCAAAATTTGGACTTGCCGTTATTTTAAAAGAACAATCTGCTCTTACACCAGCCTGAAGTTCTATTTCCGGGAATTTTTCGATCTGCTTAGCACTCATAGTAAGGCCCAATTCAAGTTCAAGCTTACCTCCAAGAGTTCCCGAAAGAGTTAGATCTGTATCAAACTTATTTCCTTCTTTTGCGTCATTCCATTTTACGTATGCTTCTTCTATTGCTAAATTAGCATAAAATATCAAATCGATACGGTAGGTGATGCTTAATGCATCCATCGAAATCTTTTCAATCAACCAGGTCGTGAGGTCTAGAAAAGTAATAAACTTTCCATAAACCGGGATCTTATCCGCTAAAGCCAATAAATCAATTTTAAGTTCACCACCGATAAGGGGAGAACACTTTGCCTTACCAGCAAGTTCCAGGCCTACAGAGTCTCCTGTTTTAGCGAATTTCCAGCTGATCCCAACAGATGGGGCAGGAGCCAGGAGTGAAAGGCTCATCATGCTTCTTCTTCCAGCCAAAGATGGAGGTAGAGATTCTGCACCTTTTCTAGCATCTTTTGCTCCGGCAATATCATCAACAGTATCATAGATAGATTTTAGAATGCCAAGCATCTTACGATACTTCTCAGCAAATTTCCAGCTTAATTCGTGAGAAACCCCGCTATTATATGAAACCTTGGCTGATAACCCGTAGCTGCCTTTCATATCGCCCATAAAGCGGTTAGCTGCTGTGCCTATCTTTTTTTGCCCGTCTTTTTTATTTTTATTTTCATTTCTTTCTTCTCTTCTTAATTCTGCTAGTGAGATTACATCTCCTTTAGTTTTAAGATCTTTTACAGATATTGTATCCCTGGTCGCTTTACTCTCAGTCCCATAGATATTGTATGTAGGTTCAGAGTTCCCATACCATACCGGATCTGAAGTGTTATAAAAAAAGTTTAATGACCATTCAACATCTGGAAATAGCCTTAATTTGACTAATTGATTGGGATAACGACAGGTAGAAATAGGGACAAAATAAGTCTGTATTTTGTCCTTCGACAGCCAGAAATAATTGGCAAGCCATACTTCTGTTGCTGGCACATCGCTAAATTCTTTACTTCCAATAGCGATGGTTTTATTATAAATATAATCAAGGTTTAACTGGAGTTTATTTTCTCCTATGTAATTGTAATCAGTATTTTCTGTCCATCCTTGTACATCAGCAACATTTTGAGAAGGAGCTTTAGTTTCGTCCGCATAAACATCAGTATCATTTGCCTGTGTAGAGTCATTTTTAACGGAAGGTATTTTACCTGTATAATGTGCTATCAATACCTTATCTAATAAAAAGACATGCTTTGGAATATTGTGTTTTTCATCTTTAGGAAGTAAAACACCTGTGCATAAAACGTTTTTATTCTGAAGGTTATCCAATGTAATGGTTACCTTTTTCTTTTCCTTATCACCAGTGATAATATCAAAAGTATTTTTGGTGTTATCTATTTTGTCTTTTGCATCTTCATCAAAGATAACATACGGACTACGCTTTTTATCAGATTCATCGGCTACGGTTATTTTACTGTATCCACAGGGATCATATTCTTTTTTAAGATATTCAATATCTCCAATGTACTGAATCTGATTATTTTTTTGTTTTTCAAATTCACCAAATAGAGCACTCATGTCATTGTAAGGAACCAATAGATCAGGGGAGGTATTAAAGATCCATTTTCCTTTTTCCATTCTGCCCCAGTTTGACGTGTCCTTTTGAGAGTCGTATGCTCCTTCCTGAGACAAAAAACCTTTTGGAAGTAAAACGGGTCCTGTAAATCCGACATAGCCTTTTAATCTAAGAAAGAACTGTTCATCCTTCTTTTCTTTGTTGTGGTTTTTTTGCCAGTCAGGATTTAGTTGAAATTTTAGAGCTTTTACTGAATTGTAAACAAATGGCCCAGGACTGGTGATTTCTACTCTTTCCTGTTTAGAAACAACTTTACCCTTGTTAATAAGTTCGACATCAAATATGAATTTTGAAAGATTATTATTCCAATCAGGAAGTAAATGAGTATATACTTCTACATCTACTGTTTGCCCATACAGAGCTTTTTTCTCATTATTTGTTAAAGGGATATATCCGGTTTTTGGAAATTTAAAATGACAATATAGAACCTGTGGTTTATCTACAACCACGACTCTTAAAACCTCATTCCCATCTGCCTCCGGAAAAGTGCTGTAGGGAATTAAAAGATGGATAACACCTATGCTTTTGGAATTTGTTTGAATATCTCCAGTGCTGAATACCTTATTATTTCCCTCAAACAGTTTATAATCTTTATTTTCTTCATTTTGAGTTTTTATGGTGTTAAAAAACTCATTAGGACCAAGGGTTGGATAAAGCTGTTTATAGGCTGTCCATATATGTTCTCTTATAAGAAACCATTTGACCTCTTTCATGGTAGATTCCGGATTACGCGTGCCTTTTCCAAGGCAGGTTTTATCCAGATAGGCTGTGAAAGAATTCTGCGAGTGACCTAGTTCCACAATGAACCCGGTACCATATTTTTTAACGTTTTCTTTCGGCTCTTTGATCAGTGCCTTTTTAATTCCTGCTGTACCCATACCTAAAATCCAAATTTATACATGTCCTTCGCATTATATTGTGACATATCAATGATAGGATTTACATGAGGCTGAAGTTCTTCGTCAGCGTTTTTAATGTTGCTTTGGGATGGTTCTCCGATCTGTCCTGTTTTAATAATACTTATGCAGTCTTTGCCTCCAACAGGGCAGGTGGCCTTGCTGTCTTCCAATAAAATATAACCGTCTGGTGGAGAATATTTTTCCTTTTCATAGTAACCACTCCATTCTGTAACGATGGCAACGCAAGGAGTATTAAGCTTCTTTTTACACGAACCAAAGCAGTTTTTTTCAAAAGTGGGTCCTATATCTTTATGAGTGGCAGCAAGTTTAGAACTTCCATTAAGATCATTAATGAAATATTTCTGTTGCGTGAGTACCATTAATTTATCTGGAGTAGTACCAAACTGGCATTGGCACAAGGCTCCCTGTACTACTTTTTCTTTTAAAGGCATATTAATATAATTTGTGTGGTCTGTAAAATTAATGTTTTTTATACAAATGGATTTTTACCAGTCATTCTCATATATGTTTTTATAGAATCCCCATTTATTAGGCTCTGATATAACTAAACCTCCCGTAATAAAAGGACTCTCTTTGCTTAATTCCTTATGTTTATAATCTTCATTATTGAGTTGGAATTGAGTGTAATTTATTTTTTTCACTAAAGTTTTATTTCCTAAGGAATCATTGGTGAAAACTTCAAAATAAGCTCTCGTATGCATAGGAAAATGATGATATAAGTCCAAATCAAAAATAACATGTAAAGACATAAAGTAAGATGACGGGTCTGGATGATTTTTAGGAATAAAGTAAGGGTCTGCAGGCACTTCCTCACTCTTGAACTCTATCACAAAAGAATGGTAGCCGGTTGGGATCTTATTGATTGTTTGAAGTCCGGAAAATCTAATTGGAAATTGATAAGGAATTACCGAGAGAAATAAAGCTGTTTTTGCTTTTCTGGTTTCTCCGTAATCAATGAATTTAGAATGGAAAAAAAGGTTCCAAAACCAATCATATTGAAGACTTTTTTCCAGGTCCGTTTTATTATCTATTTTATGATCAACTGATGTGAAAAGATCAGTAAGAGGTTTGCTCGAGTATTTTTGTGATAGTTTAGATTTTTCATCTTTCCATCGTTCTTTAATCTCTTCCAGATTAGTGATTTCATTGGTGCCGATACCTTTTTCATTCAGGTGAGTTTGAATAGGGTATAAGGCTTTTGATATTGAGTCTGCTAAAATTTCACTGATATTGTCGGGCTGATGCTGATTATAGAAAATATTTTTTTTGTTAATCGTTAAAACACCCTTATTATATTCAAGATTTAGATCTGCGGTTGCCTCGTAATCAATTCTTTTTGATGGGACTTTCTCATCATAATAATAGTATTTAATTGAGATGCCATAGTTTCTGGGTTCCAGTCCCAAAGGATTGATTCTAAGCGTATTTAATCTCCTTAATATTTCTTTTTTTGACATTACGATGCCCATAACCATATCATTTTAACCTGTCAAACATTAGTTGTAATAATCAAATTTAATGAATTGTTTGTAAAATCTTTAAATTTTTAAAAGGAGAGTTAAATATAGTGTAGATGTGCTATTTTTGTGACTTAACCGAAGCTAATAAACCAATTAAAATATGAGAATAAAATCTACATTAATCTTCCTGGGGATAACTTCTTTTTGTAACGCTCAGATACTTAGTATTCCTGATTCGCAATTCAAAGCTAAATTATTACAGGCGGATATCACCAATGATATTGCGAAAAATATAAATGGCAGCTCTATTAAAATAGATGCCAACAACAATAATGAAATAGAGCAAAATGAAGTTTTGGCTGTTTATCAATTGCAAATTCAAAATATTTCTGCAACTTCACCAACTAAGATATCAGATCTAACAGGTTTGAATGCATTTTCAAATTTAAAAGTGTTAGTCGCTTTTAATAATGCGGTTACTAATGCTGATGTTTCTCCTCTTGTGAACCTGGAGCACATTGATTTTACAAATAATTTACTTAATTCAATTAATCTCAATGGTTTGCTTAATCTAAAAAGGCTTAATTGTTCTTATAACAACCTCGTAACGTTAAATATTACAGGGTTATCTAATCTGCAGATCCTCGATTGTGGACACAATCAAATTGCCAATTTAGATTTAAGTAATAAGCCGGAGTTAATACAACTGGAAGCTCGAAATAATAATATTTCGACTTTGGATGTAAGTAGCCTAATTAAAGTTAACGATTTTGTTGTTAATGACAATCCTATTTCGGTACTGAACTTGTCAATGATTAATAAAATAGGAACTCTTCAATGTATGCATACCAATGTGAGTGTAGTCGATGTATCCAATCAGACAGGTTTAACTACTTTATTGTGTGGTAATAATCCAAATTTGGAGAGGATTTTCATGAAAAACGGAAGTGTAGAATCTGGACTGAATCTTGAAAATCTCCCTAATTTAAAATATGTATGTGTTGACGAGTGGGAGATGTACACGATTCAACAGCATGTAAATATTAATGGCAGTACAAATTGTTCCGTTAATACCTATTGTTCATTTAATCCGGGTGGGACTTATTATGTAGCTCAAGGAAGCACGAAATATGATTTTAATAATGATGGCTGTGGTATTACAGACCCTATATATCCAAATATGAAGTTCAATGTGACCAATCAAGGAGGGTATTTGACAGGAGTATTGATAGGTAATTCATCTGGAAACTATGGTTTACCAGTATTAGCAGGAACACATACGCTTACTCCTATTCTGGAAACCCCAGCTTATTTTACGGTTAATCCATCAAGTGCTACTTTCTCTTTTCCCTCTATGGTAAGTCCACAAACTCAAAACTTTTGTGTTATCCCGAATGGAGTTCATAATGACCTTGAAATCAACGTTATTCCTTTAGATGGTGCAAGACCGGGATTTGATGCGCATTATAAAATAATTTATAAGAATAAAGGAAATCAGACTCAATCAGGTTTAATTACTCTGCAATTTAATGACGCCGTTTCGGACTTTGTGTCTTCTGTTCCGGGTATTTCAAATCAGGTGCCCAATATTTTATCATGGAATTTTTCAAACATCCAGCCTTTTGAAACAAGAGTAATCAATTTTGTGCTGAATTTAAATGCACCTACAGAAGTACCTCCTTTAAATTTAGGTGATATTTTGAATTTTAACGCACATATTTCAGACAATAGTGATGAGACTCCCCAAGATAATATTTCCGTATTGAACCAAAATGTTGTCAATGCTTTTGATCCGAATGATAAAACCTGTTTAGAAGGGAATATGATTTCACAGAGTTCTGTAGGTGGTTATGTGCATTATTTAATCCGTTTTGAAAACAATGGTACTGCAAATGCTCAGAACATTTTAGTGAAAGATATCATAGATGGGAACAAGTTTGATATAAACAGTTTAATACCTATTGGAGGAAGTCATGATTATGAAACCAAAATTACAGGGACAAAAGTAGAATTTATCTTTCAGGGTATTAATCTTCCTTTTGATGATGCTAATAATGACGGTTATGTGATATTTAAAATTAAGGTAAAACCGACATTGCTTGCTGGAGAGTCGTTTGCAAATATGGCAAATATTTATTTTGATTATAATTTCCCAATAGAAACAAATAACTATGTTACAACTGTTCAAAACTCATTAGGAATAAAAGACACGGAGTTTAAAACTGATATTGCAATTTATCCAAATCCTGTAAAGGATGTTTTAATATTTAAAACAAGTGAAAAATTGATAAAAATTGAAATATATGACCTGGCAGGAAGAATTGTTAGAAAAGCTTTTCTAAGTGAAAACAAAATAGATATAAATGATTTGAAATCTGGAAATTATATTATAAAAGTCTATACAAAAGAAGCTTCAAATACCTTAAAATTAATTAAGAAGTAAAATTGTTGAAATATTAATATACGTGAGGTTGATCAATGGATCAACCTTTTTTGTTATAAGCGATTGATATAAAAAAGAAAAATCTCCCAGTTTCCTGAGAGATTTTC
>NZ_JBYTCP010000002.1:453032-1069715 GCF_058790395.1 Chryseobacterium sp. FW101-FHT12H09
CTGTGGGCCCTGAGGGATTCGAACCCCCGACCCTCTGGGTGTAAACCAGATGCTCTGAACCAACTGAGCTAAGAGCCCTGAATTTTTTTTAAAAGGCTTCAGTTACCTTTCTCTGTGGGCCCTGAGGGATTCGAACCCCCGACCCTCTGGGTGTAAACCAGATGCTCTGAACCAACTGAGCTAAGAGCCCCACTTACGATTTCTCGTTTTGAGTGGTGCAAATATACGACTTATTCTTTTACAGACAAATTTTTTTCTAAAAATTCTCCGACTACAAAGTTGCTTCCGCCAATAAAAATCATTTCATCATTTGTACATTCTTGTTTTGCAGATAAATACGCTTCCTGTACAGAATCAAAAATTTTGTAAATTATTTTTGCATTAATGAGCAAATCTTCATAATCTTTTGGATGGCGTCCCCTGTGGATAGCTGGTTTTGCAAAATAAAACTTAGAATTTTCAGGCAGCAAATTCATCACTTCATCTATTTTTTTATCATTTACAAAACCTAAAATAACATGTTTGTGGCGATCAATTGAATTGAGCTGGGAAAAAACCTGTTCTAATCCTGCTTGATTGTGAGCGGTATCACAAATCGTTAATGGAGTTTTGGAAAACTCAAACCAACGACCAATAAATCCGGTGTTCTGATGAACATTTAGTAATCCACTTTCAATATCCTGGTGTGAAATTTCAACATTTAACCTTGTTAATTCATCTGTTAAAGCTAAAACAACCCGGATATTCTTTTGTTGATAGTTTCCTTTTAAATCTGATTTTAAATCTGATTTTATGGAAGTAGCGTCAATAAAATTGGCATTTTCTTTTTTGGCTTTATCCCTAATAATATTTTTTACAGTCTCATTTTCATCTCCCGAAATGATTGTAATATTATTTTTAATAATGCCTGCTTTCTCATAGGCAATTTCCTCGATGGTATTACCTAATATGTTCTGATGGTCTAATTGTACATTCGTAATGGCAGAAACCATAGGTTTTATTATGTTTGTAGAGTCTAGTCTGCCTCCCAATCCTACTTCTATAATAGCAAAATCGACTTGCTGCTGATAAAAATACTCAAAAGCCATTATGGTTGTGAACTCAAAAAAAGAGGGTAGAATGTCCTCTGGAAGAGTTTTTAGTTTCTGAATGAAATTAAAAACAAATTCTTTATCACAATTTTCACCGTTCACTTTTATACGTTCTGTAAAATCAATAAGATGAGGTGAATTATACATTCCGACTTTGTATCCTGCTTCCTGGAGTATAGAGGCCAACATATTACTTGTTGAACCCTTTCCATTCGTTCCTCCAATATGAATACATTTTATTTTTTCCTGTGGGTTGTCAAAAAAAGCACAAAGCTTGGTTATATTATCCAATCCCGGCTTGTAAGCCTTCTCACCATCGATCTGATAGTTGGGTGCTTGCACGAAAAGCCAGTCTACGGCTTCTTGATATTCTTTGGTTGTCATGATGCAAAATTCTCAAAAGTTTTATTAAAATGAAACATTAATTTTTAAATGTGTAACTTTTTTATATTTACTACGTCTAATATGGTAAAATCTCTATATGAAAAAAGTTTGGATTATCGTTTTCGGATTAACTTGTCTGGGTATGAATGCTCAGAAGAAATGGTCCTTAAGAGAATGTGTGGATTATGCGGTAAAACATAATCTTCAGGTTATCCAAAATGAATATTCGAAACAAGTTCAGGATTCTAATCTTAAAATTGCTAAAAAAGGATATTTACCCTCTGTATCAGCGAGTGTGGGGAACACAGTAAGTTTTGGACAGGCCTCATTGGGAACAGGAAGTATCAGGAATGATAGGTTCAGTAATAATGCTAATCTCTCAGCAGATGTTTTAGTTTATAATAATGGACGACTAGAGAAAACAATTAGAAAATCACAATTTGATGTTGAGGCAAGTCAGTATGATATAGAAACAATAAAGAATGATATTTCTTTACAGATTGCACAACAGTATTTAACAACTTTACTGAACAAAGAAATTGTGAAAATTTCTCAAAGTGCTGTTGAGAATGCTCAAAAACAATATGAAAGAGCAAAAATAACTACCCTGGTAGGAACAACTGCTGAAACCGTTCTTGCTGAAGCACAATCAGCCGTAGCTAGAGAAAAGCAGAACCTTAAAACCGCAGAAATCAATACCGGAAGAAGTTTATTTGCCTTAGCTCAACTATTGCAGCTGCAGGAATACAAAGATTTTGATGTTGAAGATGTAGACGTTCCGGACGAGCTTACTCCACAATTGAAATCTGTAGATGAGGTTTTAACGACTGCTTATGACAATCAGCCGCAGATAAAAGCAGCGGAAAGTAGAATTAGATCTGCTGAAGCGCAAACAGAAGTGTCTAAAACAGCATTTTGGCCAACGGTAACAGCAAGTGCAGGAATCGGAAGTTTTTATAATAACTTACTTAATACAAATAATGTGGGTAATGCACTGGTTTACATTGAAGAGCCCAATTTTTTCCAACAATATAAAGACAACTTCGGGCAGCAGGCCGGATTGTCAGTGAGTATTCCAGTTTTTAATAAAGGAATAACAAAGTTACAAGTCGAGCAATCCAGGATCAATGAAAGTGTTGCCAAAAATACATTGGAACAACAGAAGCAAACGGTAAGACAAAATGTTCAGAAAGCACAATTTGACGTAGATGCTAATTATGAAGCATATATTGCTGCAGTTGAAGCAGCAAAAAGCACAAAGCTTTCAATGGATTTTGCAGATAAGAGTTATGCAGCAGGAAGAACCACTATCTTTGATTTAAATGTAGCCAGAAATAATTATGCGAATGCACAGGGTTCTGTGGCTCAAGCTAAATTTAATTATCTTTTCAGTCTTAAATTGTTGAATTTCTATGCAGGAATTCCACTAAGTTTGTAAAATGTCTATCCAATCATTAGAAAAATATTTACCACCGAATACACTTCAGTACTTGAAAATCTGGTTTTCAGATTATTATATTCATATAAAAATTACTCGAAATAGGAATTCCAAGCTGGGAGACTATAGAAAGCTCCCAGATCATTCCCATGAAATAACAATCAATTCTACATTGGTTCCCCAACTCTTTTTCTTCGTGCTTACTCATGAGTTAGCTCATCTTATTGCCTTTGAAAAATATGGAAGAAGAATTTCTCCTCATGGTAACGAATGGAAAGAGACTTTCAGACGGATGCTTCTGGAAAGTACTGAGGTATATGATGAAGCTTTGAGGCCAATTATCATGAAATTTTCAAAGTCTCCAAAGGCCAATTTTATGGCAAGTCCGGATTTGGTTAAATATTTCCATATTGAGAAACAAGATGATAAACTTCAATTTATTGAAGAATTAAAAGAAGGAGACTACTTTATGTACCGAAACGAGAAGTATTTTCTAGAAGGTCTGATTAAAAAAAACTATCTTTGTAAGAACCTGGCTACTGGAAGGAAGTATTCTTTCAAACCTTTGGCAAGGGTAGAAAAATGTAGTTAAACATGTCAAAATCAGATAAATACTGTGTAATTATGGCAGGTGGGATTGGTAGCAGATTCTGGCCTATGAGTACGCAGAAGTTTCCAAAACAATTTCAGGATATTTTAGGAGTAGGACGTACAATGATCCAACAGACTTACGACAGGATTAGTAAGATCATTCCTAATGAAAATATTTTTGTTATTACAAATAAGGAGTATATGAGTCTTTCTCATCAACAATTGCCTGAAATTCCTGAAAGTAATATCGTTGGAGAGCCCTTGATGAAAAACACGGCAGCATGTAATCTTTATATGGCAAATAAAATTGCTGAGATTGATCCTGATGCTACAATAGTTGTTTTGCCTGCAGATCATTTAATATTAAAAGAAAATGTTTTCCTTGAAAAAGTAGAACTTGCCTTTGACCTGGCTTCAAAAAATGATTATCTGGTTACGTTAGGAATCACGCCAACAAGGCCGGATACCGGTTATGGATATATTCAATTTGTTGATAAAAAAGAAGCTGAATGTTTTAAAGTTAAAACATTCACAGAAAAACCAATTTTAGAAATCGCTCAAAGTTTCTTAGAAAGTGGAGACTTTCTTTGGAATGCAGGAATCTTTATCTGGAATGTGAAAAGTATTCATAAGGCGTTCGAAACCTACCTTCCTGAAATGACTCAACATTTTATGGCTTGTGAATATAATGCTGAGAGTGAGGATAATTGTATTGAGCTTATTTATCCAAAAGTTCAAAAGATCTCTATAGATAATGGAATTTTGGAAAAAGCTAAAAATGTATATGTTATACCTTCAGATCTTGGATGGAGCGATTTAGGGACATGGACCTCTGTTTATGAAAATGCGGAAAAAGATGCTAATGAAAATACGGTAAAGCTTAAATATCTCCTTGCATATAACTCGAAAGGGAATATTGTTCGGATGAAGAGCAACAACAAGGCTGTCATTATAGATGGACTGGAAAACTACATTATCGTAGATACGGATAAAGCACTGCTTATTTGTCCGCGAGACAATGATCAGCTTATAAAAGATTATGTTCTTGACCTGAAGAACTTCAAAAAAGGAGAGAAGTTTATGTAGTAGTGCTTTACTTTTTATAACTTTCAAATTATGATAAAATTGGCATCTAAACTTGTTACATTCACTTTTATTCTTTTAGGAATTTTGACATATTCTCAGGAAAAAAAGAAATTTTCAAGTATCCCAAATGTTCTAAAAGAAATTGAACCCAATGGGAAAATTGATTTTTGGGTGTTAGTTTATAATACCTATGCAAAAGATCAGGAGATAAAAATCTCAGGGGCAAAAAAAGATTATACACCACAATTCTCGGGCTTTGATCTGTTTCCGGACGAAGATAGTTTTTATTATATAGCTTATTCTTCAGGAGGTAAAATAAGTTATATCACTGATCTTGAAAGCCTGAAAGGGTTTATTGGAAAAGTAGATAATGTTGAAGAAGCGGCGATTGCTGCGACTATAGATGGATACATGATAGATGAGGAATTTACGGATGTGGCAGGAAATTATTACGAAGACCGGAATAATTATTATTTAGATCTAGGAAAATTAACATCAAAGGAATGTCCATATCAAAAAACACATTATACATTAACGGTAAACAAAACTACCGGAGCCATAACTAATGTAAAGGATAATGGAACTTATATTGAACTTTATAATAAGAAGTGTGCCAACAACCCAAGGCTTTTAAAAATTGAAAAAAAGGAAGAACCAAAAAAAGATGAGCCTAAGAAATCAACCAAAAGAAAATAATTTCTACGAAACTGAAAGATTGATCATTCGTCCAATATCTTTGGATGATAGTGCTTTTATATTTGATCTTTATAACAGGCCAAAATTTATTAAATTTATTGGAGATCGCCAGCTAAAAACGATTTCTGATGCAGAAGACTATATTAAAAACAGATTTCTTCCTCAGCTTGAAAAGTTAGGATTTGGAAATTATTTGGTTGTAACGAAAGATGAGAATAAAAAAGTCGGTGCTGTAGGTATTTTTGAACGTGATGGGCTTGATATTCTGGATATTGGCTTCTCTCTGTTGGATGAATTTGAAGGAAAAGGTTATGCCTATGAAGCAGCAATGATGGTTAAATCAATTGGAATGGATGATTTCGGATTGAAGAAGATATCTGCTATTACTTCCAAAGATAATTTTTCTTCACAAAAGCTAATCGAGAAACTTGGATTGAAATTCCAAAAATATGTAACTCTTCCCAATGATGAGGAGGAATTAAGATATTACGAAACTGAGTAAACGAATAATAAATAACACGAATTCTTAAATTGAAAAAATTCGTGTTATTTACCTTTAATCTTATTTTTCCAAGATCTGTTCTGCAGCTGTTTTTGAAGTTACTTTTTCAATAACTCTTGTGCAAATTCCCTTTTCGTTAAAGATAAAAGTAGTTCTTACAATTCCCATATAAGTTTTGCCGAATGTCTTCTTCTCCTGCCAAACACCAAATTTTTCGATAATATCGCGGTTTTCATCAGCAACCAAATCATATGGAAAAGCAAATTTGCTGTGAAAGTTTTTTTGTTTTTTTACAGAGTCTCCACTTATCCCTAAAAGCTGAAACCCGGCTTTCTTTAGTTGAGAATAATTATCACTTAAATTACATGCTTCCACAGTACACGTTGGTGTATTGGCCTGCGGATAAAAGAATATAACTAATTTTTTTCCAATCAATTCCGATGAGATTATTTTTCCTCCGTCCTGATTGATTCCTTCAAAATCGGGTAATTTGTCTCCTACTTTCAACATAATGTTTATTTTTGTTCAAATTTAGTGGTTAAATGACAAAAAAACAAAGGGCAGAACTTGTTCAGTTTGAATTAGAAAAACTATATCCCGAAGTTCCTATTCCGTTAGCTCATACTGACGCTTACACATTGATGGTTGCTGTAGCGCTTTCTGCGCAGACAACAGATAAAAAGGTGAACGAGGTAACCCCGCAGCTTTTTAAAGTGGCAGGAACGCCAGAAAAGATGGCTAAACTGGAAGTTTCAGAGATTAAAGAACTCATCAAAGAAATAGGACTTTCAAATACAAAAGCTAAAAATCTAAAAAGAATGGCTGAACTTTTATTGGAAAGACATCATGGGGTAGTGCCCCAGACATATGAAGAACTTGAAGCTCTACCGGGAGTTGGTCATAAAACAGCCTCCGTAGTAATGAGTCAGGGGTTTGGATTTCCCGCGTTTCCTGTTGATACGCATATTCACAGATTAATGACCCAATGGAAACTCACCTCAGGAAAAAATGTGGTAGAAACGGAAAAAGACGCAAAAAACATATGGAAGGAAAGTGTTTGGAATAAGCTTCATCTCCAGATCATTTTCTATGGCAGAGAATATTCTCCTGCAAGAGGAAAAGGAGACAAAGATTTTATTACAAAGATGATGTTTGAGAAATAATTAGTGATCCAGCAACCTTCTGTGGTAATTAATTTGCCCCAGGTGATAGCTCAAATGCCCGATCAAATGAATCAGGAAATATTCAGTTGTCATTTTATATCCCAAAGCTTCAAGAGGATATTCGTTCTTTAGGTGAGAATCAGTTAATTTGTCAAGGGAAGAATTTACAACTTCAATTGTACTTTCTATTTGCTGAATTAATTCAGTTCGTGGAATATTTTTTAATGAAAATTCAAGTTCTCTGTTTCTTATATATCCGGAATGTCCAAGTATTGCACCCACAAAATGGCTAAGATTTCCAACCAAATGAAGACAGAGGTTTCCTGCAGAATTTGAAATATGCTTGTCTATTAACCAGATTGACTCTTCATTTTGGTACGCTTCAATTTCTGATTTTAATTTATTTAAATCTCTGGTATAAAGAGATTTTAGCGAATCTGTTATCATTTTATTATATTTAAGTAAATGTAAAAAAAGCCGCAAATATTAATTCGTGGCTTTTTTATTTTGTTGAAAATTACTTCTGCTTCTTTGCCCAAAGTTCCATTTTTCTATTCAGGACATCCAAAGGAAGACATCCCTGACTCAAAACTTCGTCATGGAAACTTGCCAGACTAAATTTACTGCCTAGTTGTTTCTGGTATTTATCACGAAGTTCACGAATTCTTAAAGAACCTATTTTATATCCTAAAGCCTGTCCCGGCATTGCCATGTATCTTTCCACTTCTGCAGTAGCTCCTGCTTCATCATAGGAAATATTGCTTAAGAAATATTTTATAGCTTCTTCTCTTGTCATTCTTCCTGTATGTAATCCAGTGTCCACGACCAATCGTACCGCTCTCAGCATCTGATCACTTAAGTAGCCCATTTTTTGATAAGGATCAGTGTATAATCCAAACTCAGGACCTAAAGTTTCACAGTAATGTGCCCAACCTTCTCCATAGGCTCCAAACCAACCAAATCTCATAAACTTTGGTAACTTCGTGTTTTCCTGCTGAAGGGAAACCTGATAATGGTGTCCCGGAATAGCTTCATGTAAGAATAGGGATTCCATTCCTGAAGTCACATTAAATTTTGAAGGATCGGGAAGAGGAACATAGAAAATGCCGGCTCTTTTTCCATCTGGAGTTCCCTGGATGTATTCTGCACTCGCACTTGCTTCCCTGAATTTCTCGGTTTGTCTGATTTCAAATTTTGTTTTTGGAGTTACACTAAACATGGTCTTTAGTTTCGGGGTAATTTTAGATAAAATCCCGTTAAAACCATCCAGAACTTCTTTTGAAGTTTTATAAGGCATTGCTTTAGGATCAGTTTTCACAAAATTGATAAATTCTTCCAGGCTTCCGGTAAATCCAACCTGTTGCTTCACTTTTTCCATTTCTGCACGAAGCATGGCTACCTGCTGAAGTCCAATTTTATTAATTTCTTCAGGCGATTTATTAGTTGTGGTCCAACTTTTTACATAATATTGGTAGATTTCATTTCCTCTTGGAAGACTGTTGTATCCATCAGTATCTCTTCCTTTAGGAAGGTATTCCGTTTCTAAAAACACGCCCATTTTGGTATAAGCAGGAATGATTTTTTTCAAAATAGCGTCTTTATAAAGAGCTGTAAATTTATCTTTTTGAGCTTTCGAAAAATCTTTTGGGAAATTTTTGATGGGTCCGTAGAAAATATTTTTGTCAAAATCAGGGGTAATAATTTCCTCCGCTTTCATCTGAGGAATCATTTTTACAATCAGTTTTTTAGGTAAAACGACTTTATTATTGATTCCTTCTTTAAAATTTTCTATTGCACTATCCATCCATAAGGGAAATTTATTCATCCTTTGTAGCCAATCTGCGTAATCTTTTTCTGTTTTAAATGGCTGGCTCCCTTCACCACTTCCAAATAAAGGGAAATTTAAAGGCAGGCCCGTAAACTGACTAAATGGAATGTATTCCGGATGGTAAGCATAAGCTTCAATTTTATCTTTCAATGTATAATCCAGAACATCGTAAACTACCTTGTCATCGTCTGAAAGACCATTGTAATCTACCTTGTCTAATTGATTTTGAATTGAATTGTAAAAAGCGATCTCTCCTGTGATAAAATCTTTATCGATATTAATCGGCAGTTGATCGTTATATCTCGGATCACCTTGTGAGGTAGCATCCAATGGATATAATTTTAGGTATTGTTCATAATAGTTTGAAGCAATAGAATCCAGGTTGGTGGGAGTCACTTTTGTTAAGGGTGAATCAGATTTTTTACAAGCTGTAAGGCTTACTACTAATCCTAAGCACAAAATACCTTTACATAAAACATTTTTCATTTCAGAATCTTTATAACAACAAAAGTAAGTAATATTAGGAGATCAGAAATGTCCTGATTGTCGATTTTAGAAAAATAATTTTGAAAATATTTTTCAAATTCAATCTATTTTTTATCTTTGCTTAAAACATTTAACAATCATATTATTACAGCTCTTTTTTAAGAAATAATGAAAGGGATTTTAAAAATTTACCATCCGGACGAGACATTAAAATACAATATAAGAAGCACTTATTGCAAGGCTATTTATAGTAACCAACAACACTTTCTTGAAGTTGAAGTCATAACGGATGATGGCTTGGATCACGTAGACGATGATTCTTTACAGTATAACTTTCCTCAACTTTCACTTGAAGTTTTCGATTTTCCGATTGAATCTGCGGAGATTGAAGGAAAAACGATTAACATCAATGATTCCGATGAAGACACCTTTACAGAGGTAGATTTGTTTGATGATGAAGATGCTTTTATCTACGATAATGAGCTTTCATTTGAGAAAAATGAAGCGGGAGAGCTAGAATTGATCTGGAAAGGGACCATTGATGATTTCTACACAGGATCAGATACTCCAATTGCTTTTAGACTTAAATGCGAATTTAAACAAGACCATATTGAGATAGACGAAGATTAAATTCATCTTCCTCAGTCTTACTATAATCAATTTCTTTTCAAAATTTTTTTTTGGAAAGAAATTTGCTGTTTATGTGGCAATGGAAAAAATTTAAGTTGTTTTTAAGCATTTTTTAAGACATCAATTAATAATATTCCATTACTTTTGTCGTTTAAAATCATTATAAAATATTCAAATTAATGCTGTTAACGGAACTTACCCAGATCTTATTTGCACAAATTGCGACACCCGCAGTTGCCACAGACAATTTAGAATTTTCATTTTGGAAAATAATGTTCCATGGAGGAGCTTTCGCTAAGATAGTGATGGCCATTGTGTTACTTCTTGGTGTATTTTCTGTTTATCTGTTTTTTGAACGTTTTTTCTTTATTAAAAGATTATCGTCGAAAACAGATTCCAACTTTATGAATAATATTGAAGACTTTATAAAAGAAGGAAAAATTGAATCTGCTGCTGATTACTGCAAAAGGCAGAATTCACCCGAAGGTAGAATTTTGGAAAAAGGAATTTCAAGATTAGGACGTCCTGTGTCAGATATTGTAAGTGCAATGGAATCGCAGGCTCAGGTTGAAGTAGCCAATATGGAGAAAAACCTAAATCTTTTAGCTGTAGTTCCGAGTATTGCTCCTATGTTAGGACTTTTAGGAACTGTTATCGGGATGATTATTGCTTTCTTTAATCTATCTCATGCAACAGGATCTTTCTCTCCAAAAACTCTTTCAGAAGGCATTTATACTGCGTTGGGACAAACGGCAGTTGGTTTAGCTGTAGCTATTCCTGCAAACTTTTTTTATAACATCCTTTTAACAAGGATTGATAAATTTGTACTGAAGACCCAGAATATGTCTGGAGAATTTTTAGATCTTATCAACAAACCTTTATAAATCTTTCTTATGAAACCGAAAGGTTCCATCTGACCATTTAAAAAAAAGTAAAAGTAAACAGATGAAAATTCAAAGAAGAAATAAAGCGAATCCGGAATTCAGTTTGGCAGCGATGACTGACGTTATTTTGCTGATGCTGATATTTTTTATGATCACTTCTTCAGCGGCCAACCAAAGTGCAATTGATGTTAAATTGCCAAAAACAACTTCCGTTGATGATAATATACCCAATCCACTGACTGTTAGTATAAAGCCTGATGGATCTTATTATGTAGATGATAAACCAGTGACTAAACAGCTGCTTGAACAAACTATTGTAAACAGTTTAGCCAATCAAAGCAATAAGTCGTTTACGATTCGTGCCGATGAAAATACATTACATAAAGATGTTGTTTTTGCAATGGAAATAGCTGAGAAATATAAATTCAACCTTGCGCTTGCAACAGTTAAAGATAAATAACCATTAGGTTGGTAAGTATTTAAAGAAATGAAAAGTTATATCGTAAACAAAAATGAGGAAACGAGAGATCGGATAAAAAGTGGAATACTTTCTATTCTGATATGGTCTGCAATTCTACTTTTTGTTTTTCTTTATAAATTAAAGCCCGAACAAGATAAAGAACCTGAAGTAATCACTACGATGTTGGTTAACTTTGGGGACAATCGAAATGGGAATGGGGTAGAAGAGCCGGCAGAGCAGGAAGGAAGTTTAGCCGCTAAAACAGAAGAAATCACTCCAGAACCTGTAGAAGCAGCGGTTCCGGAAACTAAAACAGTAGTAAAACCTGAGCCGGAGCCTGAGACGAAAAAATCAGAATCAAAGGAAAAAATTATTACAGGAAATAATAAAAAAGTTAGTGTTCCAAAAAAGGAAGAATCTAAATCGAATAAAAAAGAAACAACAAGCTCTTCTGCTTCCAAAAATACTAAAAAGGCCACTGCTACAACGGCTAATTCAAAAACAGGTAACGGAGATGGAAAAGGAAATGCAGCGATTGGAAATTTAATTAAAGGGAGAGGAACAAAAGCAGGAAGCCAAGGAACAGGAACAGGTATTGGAAACGCTGGAGATCCTTTAGGAGGAGATGGAAACGGAGACAGTAAAGTAGGAATTGACAGAAAATTAGTAGGATATATACCCGGAACAATGGGCAGGGGTGGAGCACAGCCTCAACATAGCTGTACGGCAAGTGGTTCTGTTACCGTTGCTTATACAGTAGACAAAGCAGGAAATGTAGTCTCCGCAAGACGGGCAGGAGGAATATCTGATCCGTGTGTCTCTTCAACATCGGTAGCATGGGTTAAAAAGTATGTGAAAGCTGAAAAAGCAAGTACCTCTTCAACAGGAACCTATAAAATTACATTCTAATATATAAAATAAAAAAAGCACTTTATTCAAGTGCTTTTTTTATTTCGTTGATTCTATTTATAATGGGAAGTGCAAAAATTCCACTTGTCTGAAGATATAATTCATAAAACGTTTTTGCTTTGACAAGGAAATCAGTATTGTTGCTTTGTTTTCCTGTAAAGTAAAAAAGATTTCCCAGCATTTCATAATAATCTTTATGATCTCTTTCCTGTCTTTCGTTGACAATTGCAATGATTTCTTCTTTGGATTTTGAAGATATTTCTACGAAGTCTATTTTAAAAATATCCTTCATTAAGGAATCAAAATCCAATTCTTTCTGCATTAAGCTTTCTTCCGGTTTATCTAAAATAAGTTTTTCGAGTGCTTGGGTTAACTGGCGGATGAGTCTTAATGTGAATTCTTTATCTGTTATCATATTCTGGTTTTTTGTTGCAAGTTGTTAGAAGGTTGTTTTTAGTTTTGTTATGCGAAAAATAAATAGGCTAACGCAATAGACGTGATAACACCTACCAGATCCGCCAAAAGCATGGCAATTACAGCATATCTTGTGTTTTTAACGGCTACGGCTCCAAAATAAACTGCAATCACGTAAAATGTAGTGTCTGAGCTTCCCTGAAGAACAGCGGCTAATTTTCCCTGGAAGCTGTCCGCTCCGAAAGTAGACATGGTGTCAACCATCATTCCGCGAGCTCCGGAACCAGAGAGAGGCTTAATTAAAGCAGTTGGCAGTCCGTCGACAAATCTTGCATCTAAATTCGCTGCATTAGCAACCCATTTCATTCCGTCTATAATCACATCAAAAACGCCGGAAGTTCTTAGGAGTGATATCGCAATCAACATTCCGACTAAATAAGGGATGATTTTCACACAGGTGGTAAAGCCTTCTTTTGCGCCGTCTATAAAAGCATCAAATACATTGATCTTTTTGTAGACTGCTCCAAGAACAATAGCCAAAAAGATAAAGAGAATCAATCCGTTACTAAGGATTTTACTGAATGTATCTAATTCATCTTTGCTTAATTGGACAAGATATAAAACCAAAAGTCCGATAATAGCAGAAATTCCTCCTACATAGGCAATTACAACCGGACGTAGTAAATTGATCTTCTGATATAATGAAACAATGATCATTGCTGCCAATGTTGCTGTAAAAGTAGCAATCATACAGGGAAGAAAGATATCAGTCGGTGTTTTTGATCCCATCGAAGCTCTGATGGCAATAATAGAAACCGGAATCAGCGTCATTCCACCTGCGTGGAGACAAAGAAACATGATCTGAGAATTGCTTGCCGTATCTTTATTGGGATTTAAGGTCTGTAAACTTTCCATTGCTTTTAAACCAAATGGCGTAGCAGCATTATCAAGACCTAAAAGGTTAGCACTAAAATTCATTAGCATATGCCCAAATGCTGGGTGATTCTTGGGAATATCAGGAAATAATTTCGAAAAAAATGGTTGAATCAACCTACTTAACAAATTAATTCCACCTGCCTTTTCTGCAATACTCATAAAACCCATAAACAGGGTCATGATGCCGATCAGTCCAATGCATATTTTCACAGCTGTTTCTGCAGTGCCAATGACTCCATCTGCCTCCTGAACACGGTAAACTTTTACATTTTGTTTTAATGAATCTGCTTTATAATGAATTCTGTTATCTGCGAAATCAGATTTCTTCATCAGGCTATCTCCGATGATTGGGGAGAGCGTGTTCATCTTTTGTGTTGCAATCTGTACAGTATCTCCTCCTTTTCCAACTACCATATCGTTGAAAATAGTATTATAATGACCTGAAGAAATATATTTTATACTTGCAATAGCAATAGCTATAATAATGAAAGCGGACCAAATTCTGCTGAGAACCATTTGATTGAATTAAAATTTAAGAAAAGATAATAAATTATATGTAAAACTATTTAAACTTTTGCTTTTTTGAAATACTAAGATTCAATAAGTTATTAGGAGATCAAAATGATTCATCTAAACTTAAGTTCTTAAAAGCCTGTAATAGGTTGATAAAACTATTTTTCATCAAGATAGACCAAATATCCCTCAAAATCATCATCGAGATTTTTAAGAACTTTGGCATCATTCATCTTTTCAATCAGAGCATCTATAAAGAAACTTTTTTCAAAAAACTGACGGTGGATACCAGGGAGAATTTCCATAAAATAATCCATTCCGATTTTATTATTATGAAGATCCATTTTTGTTTCTAATGGTTTGTTGGGAAACAATTCTTCGTGTAAATCTGTTATTCTTTTACAAAAGTCGAGTGCTTTTTGAGGTGAGGAAATTTTAGAACAATACATGATAATAAAACAGCACCACAAGGCATGTCTGAATGCATTTCCTATTCCATTATTGGAAGCTGTATCGGGAAACCGTTTTTGAGCAATAGTAAAAGCTTTGACGGTAGCATGAAAACTTAATATAGAAAACAAAGGATGTGGTAAGACAAGTGATAAAAGACGAAGAATCTTTTTAAAACTCATTGTCCGAATCGTACTGAAAAATATCTTAAAAGTTCTCATAAATAAAAATCTCTCCCTAATTAGAGAGAGATTATATTGTTTTTGTTACAAATTTTAAGCATGTACTGCTAATAAATTTACTGTTTTAGCAACAACATCTTTAATCTCGGTTCTTTTTACGATAAAGTCCACAAAACCTTTTTCCTGAAGGAATTCTGAGGTTTGGAAGCCTTCTGGTAAATCTCTACCAATCGTTTCACGGATAACTCTTGGTCCCGCAAAACCGATTAAAGCTTTAGGTTCAGCCATAATAATATCGGCTGTCATTGCAAAAGAAGCCGTAATACCTCCAAAAGTAGGATCACATAAATAAGCAATATATAAAAGACCTGCTTCTGAAAGTTGAGCTAATTTAGCCTGTACTTTTGCCAGTTGCATTAGAGAATAAGTTGCCTCCTGCATTCTAGCACCTCCAGACTGACAAATGATCATATAAGGAAGTTTATGAGCAATACAGTAATCTACAGCTCTCCTGATTTTTTCACCCATTACAGAACCTAATGATCCCCCAATAAAAGCAAAGTCCATACAAGAAACTACCATTTGAGTTCCATTTACAGTTCCTACTGCATTTCTGATAGAATCCGTAAGTTTTGTTTTTGCTCTTACTTCTTTTAAACGGTCTACGTAAGGCTTTGTATCTTTAAAGTTTAGGATGTCTATACTTTCAACATTAGCATCTAGTTCAGTGAATTTACCTTCATCAAAAAGGATATCAAAAAATTCTGCACTTCCTATTCTTACATGAAACCCATCTTCAGGAGAAACGTAATTATTTTTCTTAAGCTCCTCGTGTTCTACTACTTTTCCTGATGGAGTTTGGTGCCAAAGCCCCTTAGGAACATCCTTTTTTTCATCAGTAGAAGTGGTAATGTTTTTAGCTTTTCTTTTAAACCAGTCGAATGCCATTTATAAAATTTTAGATTTAGACTTTGGATTAGTTAGATTTTAAAAAAGTTATTTAAAATCTAAAATCCAAAATTTATAATTTATTTAAGCGTATTTACGTTATTTAAATCTTCAAAAGCTTTAACCAATCTTGTAGAGAAAGTTTCCTCACCTTTTCTTACCCAAACTCTTGGATCATAGAATTTCTTGTTAGGCTTTTCCTCTCCCTCAGGGTTTCCGATTTGAGATCTTAAATATTCAATATTGTTTACCATATAATCTCTTACGCCTTCTGTATAAGCGAATTGAAGATCTGTGTCGATATTCATTTTGATAACACCATAATCAATAGCTTCTCTGATCTCTTCTAAAGTAGAACCAGAACCTCCATGGAATACAAAGTTTACAGGTTTATCAGCTGTTCCGAATTTCTCCTGAACAAATTTCTGAGAATTATCTAATATTTTTGGTGTAAGAACCACATTTCCTGGTTTATATACTCCATGTACGTTCCCAAAAGCAGCAGCGATAGTAAAGTTGTCAGAAACAGCTTTTAATTTTTCATATGTATAAGCTACATCTTCTGGTTGAGTATATAATTTAGAGTTGTCTACATCAGAATTGTCAACACCATCTTCTTCTCCTCCTGTTACACCAATCTCAACCTCTAAAGTCATTTTCATTTTAGCCATTCTTTCGAAATATCTGGCAGAAACTTCAATGTTTTCTTCTAAAGGCTCCTCAGAAAGATCCAACATGTGAGATGAATAAAGAGATTTTCCTGTTAATTTAAAGAATTCCTCATTAGCATCCATTATACCATCAATCCATGGCAATAATTTTTTTGCACAGTGGTCTGTATGTAAAATTACAGTAGCTCCGTAAGCTTCAGCTAAAGTATGAATATGTTTTGCTCCGGCAATTGCTCCTAATACAGCAGCTTTTTGTCCGTCGTTGCTTAATCCTTTTCCTGCATTGAAAGCAGCTCCACCATTTGAAAACTGAATAATAACAGGAGAATTTAATTTTGCTGCAGTCTCCATAACAGCGTTTACATTGCTAGAACCGATAACGTTTACAGCTGGTAACGCAAATTTATTTTCTTTAGCATACTGAAAAATATCAGTAACTAATTGACCTGTGGCAACTCCTGCCGGAAAAATTCTGCTCATGTTTTACTTTTTAAAAATATTATTAGGTGTTTGTAAAGTTGTTGTAAAGGTAAGAAATTTTGCTTAATTGCTAATTTCTTTTATCCCGTCCCCAGAGTAGTTTTTGGCGGATGGTTTCGTAGAAACTTAAGTTGTTAGGTTGAACCAAAAGGATCTGAAAATCAGCCTTTTTGATGACGATTTCTTTATCTGTTTCTATATGTATCAATCTTGAATCCAAAGAAAGAGAGTATTGGGATACCCGGCTTTCTACTTTAAATTTTATTTCTACCCGATCATTAACCACCAAAGGTCTCACATTCAAATTGTGAGGAGCAATAGGAGTAATGACAAAGTTTTCGTTATTGGGAGAGATAATTGGTCCGCCACAACTTAAAGAATAAGCAGTAGAACCAGTAGGTGTAGATACAATAACCCCGTCTCCCCAGAATACATTTAGAAATTCATCATTTATAAAAGAATCTACAGTAATCATTGATGTGGTTTCCTTTCTTGAAACAGTGACATCATTCAAAGCATATGGGAAAAATTCATCTGATCTTGGTGAAACTACTTCAATTACAGAACGGCGACTGGTTTTTACATCTCCTTTTAAGATGGCATCCAGTTCCTTGAAAGCTTCTTCTTTAGTAAAACTTGCTAAAAAACCCAGCCTTCCTGTATTTACCCCAACAATAGGGATTTCAAGGTCTTCAATAAAAGTAAGTGAATTTACAATAGTTCCATCACCTCCAAAAGTGAAGAAAAGGTCTACTTCTTTATCTATAAGATCCTGCTTATTGTTAAATGTTTCGAAAATTTTTGAAAACTGAAGAGCTTCAGCCATTTCATCATACAAAACAGATTTTACACCTCTGCCTTCAAGTTCTGAAACAAATTTGCTTAAATATAAAAAAGTATCGAGATCTTTTTTTTGAGAATATATAGCTGCCTTCATGTTATATTTCTATAAATTTTTGGAAAAAACCAAATCGGTCTTTAAAAAGATCGGTCTTTTCATCAGAATAGAATTTTTCAACAATTCTGTAATCATATCGATCAAAAGTTGCATCAATAGACGCCAGATTTTCATTGCTGATCTTAATGGTAACACGAACAACCTCTTCAGACATAAAACTGATAAAACCACCATAAAACTTTGAATTGTTGCTTTCCACAATATTGGCAATTTCAGTCATCGAATATTTTCTCGCCGGAGCTTCTACCGTGAGAATGGCCCCAGATTCTGAAAATAAAGGATAGCGTGACATATCTTGAAAAACATCTTCACAGGTGATATATCCCAAATATTTTTCTGTCTTACTGATTACAGGGATCACATTGGAATTGAACGTGTAAAACAAACGGATACTGTCCATGATATTGTTATCTTCAAGAATAGCAAATCGCTCAACCTGATGCTCAAGATCTTTTAACGTTCCTTCTGTCTCATGAAGAAAGTCTTTAGCAATAGCCCCATAAAAGTGATGGGATTTTTTAATGAAAATATGGGTATATCCAAAATCTTCTAATGTACTTCTTGCTGATTCTATTGAGTCAGTCAGGCTAAAACACGGGAAATCCTTTGAGATATAGTCCTTGATAAACATTGTGCTAATTTATAAAAAATTAAACGAAACTGTTTTGTAATATTCGGTTTTTTTTTCGGAAAAATAAAAAATGCGAACCAAAAATTTGTTTGTAAATAAAAAAAAATTATCTTTGTCGCCTTTCATTTTTACTTTTTATTAGATTTATTTCAAACTGCACTGTCTTTTAGACATATGCAGTTTTTTATTTTAAAGCCTTTGTGAACTCCCACATTACGATACCTCCACACACACTTACATTTAAAGAATGTTTAGTTCCTAACTGAGGAATTTCCAAGAATACATCAATGTTTTCCAAAGCTTCATCACTTATACCATCCACTTCATTACCGAGGATTAAAGCATATTTCTTTGATTTATCGATTGTAAAATCAGTGATCATCGTACTGTTGCTGGTTTGTTCGATACCAATAATTTCAAATCCCTGACTTTTTAAATCCTGAATCGTTATATTAATATCTTTTTCATAACCCCAATCCACACTTTCTGTAGCCCCCAATGCCGCTTTATGAATTTCGCGATGAGGAGGTTGCGGGGTAATTCCGCAAAGAATTATTTTTTCAATTAAAAATGCATCAGCCGTTCTGAACGTGGCTCCCACATTATGCATACTTCTTATATTATCCAAAATGACGATCAAAGGAATCTTCTCAACTTTCTTAAATGTTTCTACATCTATTCTGTTGAGTTCTTCCAGTTTTAATTTATGTACCAATTATATTATTTTGTAGAGATTAATTTTCCGTTTTTGTAAATTTCTGTTTTTTCAACACTTCCATCTTCACGATAATGAACCCTGGTACCATTCCATTGGTCATTGGCAAACTCGGTCTCACGCTGAACTTTTCCCGATGGATAAAGCATTTTCCATTTCCCTGTTGCCACCCCATTTTCATAATAACCAATCTGTTTTACAGACTTTCCATTTTCATAAAAGACTTTGCTTTCACCATTCAGTTTTCCTAACTTATAATTAGAAATTTCAGTAATCGTTCCAGAAGGTGAATAAAAAGTACCTGTTAAACTATTATCATAGACGTTTTTTTCACCATTCCTAAAAGCTTCTTTTGAGGTTAAGACTCCGTTTTTGTCATAATAAGCCCATTCCTTTATTTTGTAGTCTTTTTTGTACTCTCCTTGAGCTTGAATTTTTCCATTTTCATAATAGAAAACAGCATCACCATCAAGCTTTCCCTTTTTCCATTCAGCAACTTCTTTTACCTGTCCATTTTCAAAGAATTGTTTGCAGCTTCCTTCCTGTAGCCCATCTTTATATCCGCATGGTTTTTGTGCAATAGCCAACGAAGATGCAGAAAATAATAAAAGAAAAATGTATTTCATAGATTTTTTTATTTCAAAAATAGTAAAATAGTTATATTTGAAATAAAAAAATATGATATGAAAAATTTACTTATACTAATAACGTTAATGTCTGCTTTTATATTATCAAAGGCACAAAATACATATTATCCACAAGCTTTCTTCGATAAAAAATTAGCTCAGAGTATGATTGGTTTTGGAAATTCTACCATTGAAGGAGTAGCATCCACAAAACAAAAAAACAGTTGGGGATTTAAACCATTGCTTGGGGAAAAACATTATGCTCCTGAAGGAACCGTAGTCATGCTTTTTCCTGTAACTCCATACTTTGAAGAGTTTTACAACATGAGAAAGAAATATGAAAATAGAAAAACAACTGTTTATATGTCCGAAGAAGCGTTTAAATATAGAATAGATGCTTATACAGACGCTCATGGACGGTTTAAATTTGAAAAACTGAAACCAGGCAAATATTATCTGGAAACGATTGTAAACTTTACAGCTACAGCAAATTATCAACAACAAACCGGACAATCAGATGCTTACAATGTTTATGGTGGCTATCTGTACTCCACTCCGATATATCAAACTTTTTTCTATAATTATGCTTCATCAAGTAGAGAAAGTAAATTCGTAGAAATAAAACAAGATGGCGAGTTAAAAGAAATCAACCTTTAAAGGTTGATTTTATTTTTTAGTCCCATAATCTGGTGAACACTCTTTTCGATATTTTGTGCTATTGTTTCCATAGGAATATCATTTTCGTCATTATTGAAAGGATCTTCTATTTCTTCTGCAATAAGTTCCAGACTCATTAAAACGTAATAGACAAAGACTGTAAGAGGGATCATGAATAAGCCAATACTAATTACATAAGCCACAGGCAGTGCCAATACATAAAGTATAATGAATTTCTTCACAAAGGAAGAATAAGAATAGGGGATCGGTGTGTTTTTTATTCTTTCACAACCCCCACATATATCTAGAAAACCGGAAAGTTGAGTGTCGAGAAATACCATTTCTATATCTGAAATTTTACCTTCTTTTTTCAATTGGTTTAATTTGTGGCTAAGGAGAATAACAATTTCACTCGGCCCATGATGTTTAAGAGATTTTTCTATCTCTGAATAATCTTCATCTAATGCGAGTCTTGTAGATTCTTTAGAGAGATGTTTAGCCAGAAAATGAGGAAAAAACTTTAAATACCGTGCTATTTGTTCCGCACTTTGTCTGTCATTTTCAAGAATAAGATTAATTTTTATAGCAAAATTTCTGGTATCATTAACCAGTTTTCCCCATAACTTTCTTCCTTCCCACCATCTGTCATATGCTGTATTGGTTCTGAAAACCAATAATAAAGAGAGTACAAAACCTAGCAGAGAATGAATCATACCCACATTGCTTACCGCTGATTTTGAAGTGAGGTGAAGGTATTCAATTTCCAGATATTCTATCCCATAAGAGTATATCCCAACTACGATCATCGACGGAAAAAGAATTTTCAAAGTATCACTTTTATGTAAACTGAAAAGGATCTTCAGGAAATGTTTGGTGTTGTAGACTCTCATAAATTTAGTTGATGGTACAAATATAATTTTTTTCGATTTATCCTTAGTCTATGCATTATTGATTTATTTTCTTACACAATCCTTCTATTAACAGTACTATTAGGATTTTAAAGAAAATGTAAAAAGTAAAATTTTTATAAATTTCAAAAAAACATTACTTTTATTTCACATTAAATCAGCCAACAAAATGATTCTCGAAAAAGTAGATGTTGTAAATGATATTAGTAAAGAAGATTTTCAGAAAGATTATTTCAGGAAAAAAAAGCCTCTGCTGATCAAAAATTTCGCAAGCCGGTGGGAAGCTTTTGATCAATGGAATCTCGCTTATATTCGTGAAAAAGCGGGAGAACAAGAAGTTCCATTATATGATAATAAACCGGCCAATGCAGCCAAAAGTTCAGATGCTCCGGTTACCCATATGAAAATGAAGGATTATATAGATACTATAAAAAGCAAACCTTCAGATCTCCGTATTTTCTTCTATATTATTACTGACAGACTTCCTGAGCTTTTAAAAAACTTTACCTATCCTGATCTTGGCATAAAATTTTTTAAAAGGCTTCCTACCTTATTTTTTGGAGGAAGCGAGGCTCATGTTTTAATGCATTATGATGTTGATTTGGGAGATTTCATGCATATTCATTTTGAAGGAAAAAAAAGGATATTATTGTTTGATCAGGAGCAGTCTGCTTTTCTTTATAAGGTTCCTTTATCTGTTCATACAGTCTATGATATAGATTATGAAAATCCAGATTATGAGAAATTTCCGGCTTTACAATATGCTAAAGGATATGAGATTTTTATGGAACATGGAGATGCTCTTTTCATACCGGGAGCATTTTGGCATTTTAACAGATATCTTGAACCTGGTTTTTCATTGTCACTCCGAGCACTTCCTAATAAACCAAAGGTTTTTGCAAGTATGCTTTACCATGTTTTTGTTATGAGATATACTGATAAGCTGTTAAGGAAGGTCTTTAAAGCAAAGTGGGTAAATTATAAACAAAAATGGGCTTATGAAAAAAGCACAAAAGCGTTAGAAAAACAGTTGAAGGGAAACAAATAAAATTACTTTCTGCCTGCAGATATTTTCAGCTTATTAATAAGTCCAAAAATAGTAGCGTCTACAAATTTTCCTTTTTCAAAGAAGAAATCACGCATTGTACCTTCTTCATTAAAATCGAGTGACAATAAAAGTTTTTCAGACGAAATATTAGCAGGATCAATGAAAGCTTCTATGCGATGTAAGTTCATTGTTGTAAAAGCAAACGGAATAATGGCCTGTACAGCTTCTTTCATATAGGCTTTTCTCCAGAATTTCGGATTGAGCTCATAGCCAAGTTCGGCTTTAAAATGTTCGCGAAACCAGTTGTGGTAACCACAGGTTCCAATTACTTTTTTTTCGGATTTCAATTCAATAGCCCATCGGAATCCCTTTTTATTTTCAAATTCACTATTGAAATGGTCAATCAGTTTTTCGGCCTCTTCAATTTGAGTAAAGGTTTCTAAATCATAATATTCCATGACAATATCCAAAGAGAAATAGTCAAATAAATCTTTAGCATCCTTATTAGTTAGTTGTCTTAAAATTAACCTTTCAGTTTCTAATATTGGAAAATCCATTACTCAATTTTATTGAAAAATACGATAAAAAATTAATTAGACCAAGGTAGTTTTTGAAAACATTAATCCACAAACAATTTCCTAAGCCTGAATTTATTTTCTAAATTTGACGTTCATTTTTTACTATGGCAAAAACGAAGAAGGAAACTCCATTAATGACTCAGTATAATACCATCAAAGCAAAATATCCTGATGCACTCTTATTATTCCGGGTTGGAGATTTTTATGAAACTTTTGGACAGGATGCGATCCGTGCTTCTCAGGTATTGGGTATTGTTCTGACAAAGAGAGCAAATGGAGAAGGGCATATAGAATTGGCTGGATTTCCGCACCATTCTGTGGATTCTTATCTTCCAAAGCTGGTTAGAGCTGGACTTCGTGTTGCTATTTGTGATCAGTTGGAAGATCCTAAAATGGTAAAGGGAATTGTAAAAAGAGGGGTTACAGAACTGGTTACCCCAGGTGTTACATTTAATGATCAGGTATTAAGTTCGAAGAAAAATAACTTTCTGCTTTCCCTTCATAAAGAAAAAGAAAAATTTGGAATTGCTTTGGTTGATATCTCCACAGGAGAGTTTTTAGTAAGCGAAGGAAATCTGGAAAAGCTTTTACATATTGTCGGGACGTTTGATCCCAGTGAGATTATTTATCAGAGAAGTGTTCAGCTTCCTGATCAGTTTAAGAATAAAAGTGCTTTTAAGCTGGAAGACTGGGCTTTTCAATACAATTTTGCGTATGAGAAATTAACGAATCATTTTAAAACAAATTCTTTAAAAGGGTTTGGTATAGAAAACCTTCCTTTAGCAATTACGGCGGCAGGAGCTATTTTTGCTTATCTGGTTGAAGATACACATCATAATCTACTGGCTCACCTTACAAAAATTAAAGTGATCCCTCAGGATGATTTTCTGATGATGGATAATTTTACATTAAGAAATCTGGAGATTGTGTATCCAAGTAATCCGCAGGGAAAATCGCTATTAGATATTATAGATAAGACATCAACTCCAATGGGAGGGAGACTCTTGAGACGCAGAATTATTCTCCCCCTAAAATCCGTTAGTGAGATCCAAAGAAGATTGTCATTAATTGATTTTTTAAACGAAAATGATGGTTTAAAGTATGAAATTTCACAGTTACTAAAGTCTATTTCTGACTTAGACCGATTAATGGGGAAACTGGCAGCTGAAAAGATCTCACCGAAAGAACTGGGATATCTTCGTCAGAGCTTAGTTAATATTCATACCATCAAAGAGTTACTTCATCCATTTGCAGATGTGCTGGCATGGATAGAACCATTATATGACCTGGATGAGTTGATTAAGTTTTTGCAAAATAGGTTGAATGAAGAACTTCCTGTCAATATTTCGAAAGGAAAAGTGATAAAAGATGGTATTTCTGAAGAATTGGACAGGTTACGAAATCTACAAAGCAAAGGTCGTGGCTTTTTGGATGAGATGTGTCAGAGAGAAATTGAAAGAACAGGAATTACAAGTCTTAAAATTGATTTTAATAATGTATTCGGGTATTTTATTGAAGTTCGGAATACCCATAAAGATAAAGTTCCGGGAGATTGGCTAAGAAAGCAAACCTTAGTGAACGCTGAAAGATATATCACAGAAGAATTAAAAGAATATGAAAGTCAGATTCTTGGAGCTGAAGAGAAGATCAGTGTTTTGGAAAATGAGTTATATAGAAATGTATGCTCTGAAACAATGGTGTATATTGATCAGATACAGGAAAATTCAAATATTATTGCTCAGATCGACGTTGCTGCTGGGTTATCAGAACTAGCCGTGTCTGAAAGTTATACAAGACCGATATTGAATGAAAGTTATGTTGTCGATCTAAAAGAAGCCAGGCATCCCATTATAGAAAATGCGCTCCCATTAGGAGAGAAATATATTCCGAATGATATATTTCTGGATAAAGATTCTCAACAGATCATTATGGTAACCGGACCGAACATGGCCGGTAAATCTGCGATCCTTCGTCAGACAGCAATTGTTTGTCTTCTGGCTCAGATCGGAAGTTTTGTGCCGGCAAAACATGCTGAAATAGGAGTGTTAGATAAGATCTTTACAAGGGTAGGGGCAACAGATAATATTTCTGCTGGAGAATCTACTTTTATGGTTGAAATGAATGAAGCTGCCAATATTCTAAATAATATTTCAGAAAGGAGTTTAATCTTACTGGATGAAATCGGACGTGGTACTTCTACTTATGATGGAGTTTCTATAGCATGGGCTATCGCGGAGTATCTTCATCAACATCCAAGCCAGGCTAAAACCTTATTTGCTACTCATTACCATGAATTGAATGAAATGACGGTTAATTTTGAAAGGGTGAAAAATTTCCATGTTTCGATTCAGGAAAACAAAGGGAACATTATTTTCCTGAGAAAACTTATTCCCGGGGGAAGTGAGCATAGTTTTGGTATCCATGTAGCAAAACTTGCTGGAATGCCCGCAAAAGTAGTGAACAGGGCTAATGAAATTCTAAAAACATTGGAAGCGAGTCGTACCCAGGGAACTTCATCAGAAAGCATAAAAAGAGTAACAGATGAAAATATGCAACTGTCATTCTTCCAGTTAGATGATCCTGTTTTGGAAAATATCCGAGAGGAGCTTACAAAGATTGATATCAATACTTTGACACCTATTGAAGCTTTAATGAAACTAAATTCAATAAAGAAAATGATTGGAGGTTAACTCAAAATAAAAAAAGAAAGCTTTAGCTTTCTTTTTTTATTTTGAGTTATTAACAGCACGCTCCTTTTATGTCACAAACTCCAATATAGGGATCGCCCCCCGGGTTAATGCAAAGGCATTCCATATCACAGCCATTACTATTACCACCATTAATTTCTTTTAGTTCTTTTTTAGATAATTTTCGTTTTAATAAGTCTGATTTTTTCATAGTAATAATATTTAATTTAGTTAAACTAAGGTATATTATTTATTTAATAAATCCAAAAACAGTGAGTAAAACTCTTCTTTAATATAAAAAAAGACACCAAAATATTGGTGTCTTTTCTAGTTTAGAAGAATATATTTGCTTGTTTTTAGCAAGATATTTCTTTTAATTAGCAGCAGTATCCGTCTTGTATACCATAAACGCCACTCAGTTCTTCACCGGTATGGCGATCAAAACAACTGATTACTCTTGGGCAAGCCGGTCCAAAACCACCATTAATTTCCTTCAATTCTTTTTTAGTCAATTTCTTGATTTGAATGCTTGATTTTTTCATAATAAAAACTTTTAATTTGGTTAAACTAAATTACATTTTTAATTCTGATATATCAATTATATGTGAACAGAATTTATGAAAATACCTGAAATTAGGTATATTAATGTGCTGGAAATCATTGACAAATGAAAATTTTCATTAATTTTGAATATGAAGAATTCAATAAGTATTTTATTTCTGTTCTTATGTTTTACCATTTCAAAGGCGCAGCAAATTAATGTTTCCTCTATAAAATATGAAGAGCTGGAAAAGCGTATTCAGCAGGAGAAAGATAAATTGCTTGTTGTCAATTTTTGGTCAACAACCTGTGCCCCTTGCATAAAGGAACTTCCTTATTTCATGGAGGTAAACAATAAGCATAAAGATAATCCAAAATTTAAAATGATCTTGGTTTCTTTGGATAGGGCGGTAGATAAAGAAAAGGTGATTAAATTTATAAAAAATAAAAACCTAACAACGGAAGTCATTTTGTTGGATGATATCAAAAGGATGAATACATGGATACCAAGGTTTGAAAAAGATTGGGATGGTAATATTCCGGTCACTTTATTTTATAAAAACGGCGAGAAAATATTTTTTAATGACGGCGAAATGAGTAAAGATGAGCTGGAGAATACGATTAACAAAAATTTACTTTAAACAAAATACTATGAAAAATTTAAAGATTATCATACTAACTTTCATTATTGGTTTTGGAATGTTGAGTTTTACAACAAGAGATAACGATAAAAAAGGAACAGAGAAACATCCTATTTCTCTATCTAATAAAGGATATGAGGTGGGTGATGAGGCAACAGATTTTAAATTAAAAAACATTGATGGGAAAATGGTTTCCCTAAGTGACTATAAGAACGCAAAAGGCTTTATTGTCATTTTTACTTGTAATCATTGTCCTTATGCTAAAAAATATGAAGACCGGATTATAGAACTCGACAAAAAATATAAAGATCAGGGCTATCCTGTGATTGCTATTAACCCAAATGATCCGAACGTTCAACCTGAAGATGGATACAAGCAAATGATTGAAAGAGCTAAGCAAAAAGGATTTACTTTTCCCTATTTGGTAGATGAGGGACAGAAAATTTATCCTCAGTATGGAGCCACTAAAACACCGCATGTGTTTGTTCTGCAAAAGAATAATGGTAAAAATATTGTCAAATATATCGGAGCTATAGATAATAATTATGACAACCCGAATGACGTTTCAGAATATTACGCTCAGGATGCGGTAAATTCTTTGATAAAAGGAGAGCCTATAAAAATGACAAAAACTGTAGCTATAGGATGCACAGTGAAAGTAAAGAAATAATCATCGATTATATACGTTTACTTACAAAGCGGGCTTTAGCCCGCTTTGTAATATTGATTATACCATATTAAAATATAAAGATTATAATGAAGATAAAATTTAATCTGAAATATCTCTTTCTAACAATTCTGTTGTTTCTGACAGAAGTTTTAATTGCGACCGTATTAAAAGATATTTTCTTTATAAGAGCTTATTTGGGGGATGTTATTGTCGTGATTCTTCTGTATACTTTTATCAAAACTTTCACTATAATTGATGATCAAAAACTTATTGTAGGGATTTTTATCTTTTCTTGTGTTATAGAACTAGCTCAATATTTCAATATTGCAGAAAAAATAGGCTTCCGAAAAGGAAGCCTTATGTATATTGTCATTGGAAATTCATTTTCCTGGATTGATATTGCATGTTATGCAGTCGGATGTTTAATTCTTTATATCATTGTAAAATATAAAAATTATAAACTGCTACTGACTACTCAAGGCTAAATATAAGGGGCTGCCTCATTTTCATTCTCGTCTTGATCCCATTGTTTACCCCAGGAATCCATTTTGTATTAACACTATTGAGGGATTTTAAGAACTCTCTTTTAATAATGTCATTTTCATAGGATTCTATTTTTATATCGGTCATACTGCCATCTGTTTCTATGACGAATGAAGCCACAGCTCTTGCTTTAGTAATGTTAAGACTTGATAGCAGTGAAGTACGAAAAGTGCTTAAAATTTCCTTCACAAATGCCTGATGGCCACCTGGAAACTCAGGGCTCTTATCAGTTGCAGACCCAGCAGGTGAAACGGATTTTGTTATGTTGTTATTGGAAATAGAATCTTTTTGTGCAGAAATGAAAACAACGCAGAAAGCGAGTATAATAAAGGTTAGGTACTTTTTCATATTACCTTCCAAAACTGTCATATTTGTCTTCAGCATATTTGATAAAACGATTCAATAATGCAACGTTTTCTTTTTCCATTGGTGAAAGATCATTGTCTACATTGCCAGATACAGGAATATACCAGTCCGTATGTTCAAAAAAGTTTCTGTATGTTTCTTTTTTAAAAGAATATCCATGTCTTGCAAAAACTGAATTCTTAATGATTTCCATATCCAGCTTTCTTAAGTTTTTAATGTCTTTTTCAGTTAGTTTTTGCTTAGATGCATTAATTTTAAAGATAGCTTCCGTAGCCACTCTGTTTTTTGAGGTGGTATAGCTTTCTGTTTTTCCTGTTTCTTCATCCTTATATTTTTCGACAAAACTTTTGGGATTAGTCCAGTCTACAAGATCAGAATCTTCATCCAACATGAAATTTGGGTTATATACAAAATCCTTTTTTGCTAATCTCAATGTTTTAGAAGATGCTTTTACAGCGGTTTTATTAAAGGCTGTCCATTTTCCAGATAGAGAGTCATTATTTAATTTTACCTCAAATCTTCCATCAGTTTTATCACTTCCAGGTTCGTCTAAAACAAAAGATTTTGTCGCTTCATTAAAAATACCTCTGAACGGACGTTGGTTACCATTTACAATACTTTGTCCATACACACTGTCTTTTGTTATTTTATTTATTTTTAAGGAAATTCTTTTTAAGATACTTCCATCATATTCTGAACCATCACTCTCATCCAGCATTTTTTCCATTCCGGCAAAATCACCAGTATAAATTCCGTAGTATTCTTTATGAATTTCAGGAATGATTACAGAGTCTTTTTTTGCGGTGAGAGAATCTGAAGAAGAGCTGGTGTTTTTCGCATCCTTTTTACAGCTTAGTAAAGAGACTGTCAGTAAAGGGATCAAAGCATAATTTAAAATTTTCATAGTATTTTTTTTGTGATTAAGAATTCAATTAATAAGATATTGGGAATCCAACCCAACCATGCAATAATTTGATAAACATCCATCGGATTGGGGTGAAATAAGTATACAATAATAACTTTCCACATTCGTAAAGTTATAGCAGATAATGTTAACGCAAAACTTCGCCACATCCATTGTTTATGAAGAGTGAATTTTTTCTGTTTTGCAAATTGATAAGCTTTGAAAGTAGTAAACCACCATAAGCTGCCAAGTATGATGAAAGAAATTTTAGATGGAAAACCCCCATTGGCGAATGTCGCCATATAAATTCCGGCAGGAGCAGAGAAGATTAACAGAAGTAAAATATACACTTTGCCAGCATTTCTATGGAAGTTTTTTAAACCGAAATCCCTTCTGAGAATAGCTAAAAAGCCAGATAGTAATACAAAGATACTGGTGTAAACATGGGTGTAAAAAAATGGAAGATATTCAGGTCTGTGCTCTACTTCTGTTTGTTTGATCATTAAAAAACTCACATCTGCTTTTAAAGGAATATATTCCAATGTGATTTGTAACATAAGCCAAAAGAAATATCCGAACCCTAGAATTAAAAGGATTTTTAAAACGGGAAGATATTTTTTCTTGACTAAAAGCATTTTAAGAATTTATTATTATTCAAATTGCATTGTGATAGGTAATTTAAATCTATATTTTACAGGTTTGCCGTTGAGTTCAGCCGGGTTTCATTTAGTTTTTGCCATTGCTTTTATGACACGTTCCACTTCTTTATTCATTGACTTGTTATTGCCCAAAGCTATTTTTTCATTATATACTTTATTTATTTTATATTCAAATCCTGTGCGATAAGCCAAGCCTCACTCCAACAAGCCTGAAAATTGAAACCACCTGTTACCGCATCAATATTTAAAACTTCACCCGCAATATAAAAATTGGGGATGATTTTTGAAGACATATTTTTAAAATTAATCTCTTTTAAATCTACACCTCCTGCGGTTACAAATTCATCTTTAAAGGTTGATTTTCCAGTTACCTGCAATTTCTTTTTGCAAAGATTTTCTAAAATAATCAGCATTTCCTTTCCCGAAATATTAGCAACCTGTTTGTTGAGGTCAACTTTGGAAACTTCCAGAACTTTCTGCCAGAATCTATTCGTAATATCAAAGATCTTGGATTGACCAATTGTTTTTTTAGGATTACTTTGTCTGAAGTTTTGAAATAATGCTTCAGCTTCATCCATTGTTTTTGAAATAAAGTTGGCTTCAATTTCAAAATTATATTTAACCAAAGCTAAATCTATAGCTTCCCAAGCAGAAATTTTCAGAATTGCGGGACCCGAAAGGCCCCAATGTGTGATCAATAATGGGCCGCTTTCTTCCGTTTTCAATTTTGGAATAGAAATTTCTGCATTTTCAAAGCTTGTTCCTGCGAGATCTTTTAGTAAATCATTCTTAATATTGAATGTAAAAAGCGAAGGAACAAGACTGATGATTTTATGTCCTAAATTCTCAATAATTTTCAATGACTTTGGAGAACTTCCGGTGGTATAAATAATATAATCTGCTTCAAAGTCTTCCGAATTGGTTTTAACAATATATTTTTCTTCTTCCTTTAGAATTTCCTTTACAACGCATTTTGTTTTTACCTCAATGTTCTTTTTTTGAATTTCATTAAGGAAGGTGTTAATAATCGTTTGTGAAGAATTACTCTCTGGAAAGATCCTGTTGTCATTTTCTATTTTCAACGAAATATTTCGTTGATCGAACCATTCCATTGTGTCGCCCGGTTGAAATTTGGTAAAAACGCTTAGAAGTTCTTTATTTCCACGAGGGTAGAACTGAACCAGTTCTCTTGGATCAAAACAGGCATGACTTACATTACAACGACCTCCTCCGGATATTTTTACTTTCTGAAGGACATCTGAATTCTGTTCAAGAATAATAACTTTATATTTTGTTTCGTCGAGGTTTGATGCACAAAAAAAGCCTGCTGCACCACCACCAATAATGATAATTTTTTTCATGTATATGTAATCCTATGCTGAAGATTATTTTTCCAAAAGTACAATTTTTATAAACCATCTTATTTGAGTATTTTTGATGATTATAATTTTATCATTCTAAATACGATTTTCAAATGACATTCTACCATACCTTCGAAGTGCGTTGGAGCGATCTTGATGCCAACAAACATTTAGCAAATTCATCTTATGTGCAGTATTGTGCACAAACCCGAATGGCTTTTATGACAAAAGAAAAAATGGGAGTTACCCAATTAAGCAGATGGGGAATCGGACCTGTTATGCTGCATGAAAGATATTCTTTCTTTAAAGAGATCTATGCCGATCAGACCGTAATTGTAAGTTTGGAAATAGATGGGTGCTCAGAAGATTCTTCTATCTACCGTTTTCTTCATAAATTCTACACGCCGGACGGGGTGCATTGTGCAACATCGGAGGCTACAGGAGTATGGATTGATATGATGTTAAGAAAAATGACCACGCCGCCGGATGACATTGTAGAAGCAATGAATAAATACAAAACTGCCGATACGCAAATTTTAACAAGAGAGGATTTTAAGAAATTCCCTTTTCATGCGGAAAATATTGACCCAACAGAGTTTAACAAATAAAAGATAATTTGTAAATGATAATAGGTAGAATAGTATCGAACATCATTTATCAATTATCCGTCATCACTTATAAATAAAGATATGTTTGAAGATAAATCTCAGGAACTGACACCGATCTCTAAATTAGGAGAATTTGGACTGATTAAACACCTTACGGAACATTTTCCTCTGTCCAATGAATCTTCGGAGCTTGGAGTAGGGGATGATGCAGCAGTTATTAATCCGGGTAACAAAAAAGTAGTACTTACTACAGATGTTTTAGCTGAGGGAGTTCACTTTAATTTGGGATATGTTCCATTAAAACATTTGGGATATAAGGCAGTTGTTGTTAATCTTAGTGATATTGCTGCGATGAACGCTACACCAACTCAAATATTAGTTTCCCTGGCAGTTTCAAACCGTTTTCCGGTTGAAGCTCTGGAAGAACTTTACTCCGGAATCCAAGCAGCTTGCTCACGTTATAAAGTGGATTTAATAGGTGGAGATACCACAAGCTCAAATGCAGGATTAGTAATGAGCATTACAGCTGTTGGAATAGAAGATGAAGAAAACCTGATAAAAAGAAGTACAGCAAAAGCAAATGATCTACTTGTTGTAAGTGGAGATTTAGGAGGCGCTTATATGGGGCTTCAAATTTTGGAAAGAGAGCATGCTGTTTTCTTAGCAGATCCAAATATGCAACCTGAAATGGAAGGCTTTGACTACATTTTAGAAAGACAATTAAAGCCAGAAGCAAGAACAGATGTAAAATCGATCTTGAAAGAACTGGATATCAAACCTACTTCTATGATCGATATATCTGATGGATTGGCTTCTGAAATTTTGCACCTTTCTGATCAGTCGAAGGTTGGATTCAGATTATACGAAGAGAAGATTCCTATGGATAGCCTCACAATTTCTACAGCAGATGAAATGAATTTAAATCCTGTAATGACGGCATTAAGTGGTGGTGAAGATTATGAATTGCTGTTCACAATTTCACCTAATGATTTTGATAAAATTAAAAACCATCCCGACTTTACCATTATAGGGCATGCTGTAGAAAAAGAAGAAGGGAACTTTATGGTAGCAAGAGGATCAAATCAGTTAGTTTCTCTGACAGCACAGGGGTGGGATGCTTTTTTAGGCAACCAGCAAGAAGAATAGATTAGATTTAATTTTTAAATATTGTAAAAGCCACTGCAACCTTGCGGTGGTTTTTTGTTCACTGTCATTGCGAGGAGCAAAACGACGAAGCAATCTCTTTAGTATAAATCGAAAGGAAAGGAAAATCTTACTCATCACACATTTATTTCAACTCATCCTAAGATATAAGCACTTAATCAAGTAATTTTTGCCCAGGGCAACGAAAGGGCTCTCTTTGTGAAAATTTTAAATTATGAAGAAAGGTCTTTTGACGGTCTTTTATGGTCTTGCTCACCTGAGTTGTTGGGTTAATGCTCAATCTGGAATTTCCGGAGAAGTAAAAACGGAATATATTCCACACTCCAGCTATATCCGTCCGGAGGATAGCGTGAAAACAAATTCTAAAAGTGATTTTAAGAAAATGGATGTAAGTTTCAATATTCCATTATCTATGAAGAAAACAGATGATGGAAAAGTGAAAGCCTGGTCATTATTGGTGAATGGATCCTATGCTAAGATGTCCCACAAGAACTACGAAAGTAGTTTGTTTCCGGATCAGATGCTGAATGCACAAATTGGATTACAGCATTTGAGACCATTAGGAGGGAAATGGAGCATGATGATTACTGCTTCGGCAGGAGTTTATACCGATCTGGAAAATGTAAATTTTGATGATGTATTGGGTCAGGGAGGAATATTATTTATAAAGAACTTTAGTCCAAATCTAGCTCTCGGTGCAGGACCGGTATTAACTACTGCGTTCGGAGTACCTATGATTATGCCGTGGATTTATTTCGATTGGAAGACAGGAAGTAAAATCAAGTTTAAGATTAACTTCCCGGAAGGTTTGGAAGCGGGTTATCAGTTCACAGATAAATTTGCTTTAAAAGGGGTGGTAGAAATGAATGGGATGACCGTAGAAAGAAATAAAGGCGGAAAATCTACTTTATTGGGATATCAGCAGATAACCGCAGGTTTAAGACCTGAGTTACAGATCAGCAAAAACTTAAGCTTACGGCTTACCGGAGGAACAGCATTATTAAGAAGTTTCAACGAAAACGATCGTAAGATAAAAAGTATATTTAAAACTAAAAAGATGGAAGATCCGCGTTTCGCCAGTACCTTTTATATGGCATTTTCGTTACGCTGGAATCTGCCATAATTTTATTTGCTGATGAGCTTCTTATAAACAACCTGATTTAGTAATTCTTCTTTTCGGGTTCTGGAAATAGGGAGCTCAATTTTATTAATGTACAATCTGCCTCCCGAGATCATTTCAATATGGGTGATATTAATCAGAAAAGATTTATGAATTCTAAAAAAATGCTCTGGAGAAAGAGATTCTTCAATGGCTTTCATTGTTTGATGAATAACAAGAGATTTATCTTTAAAATGAAGCTTAGTATAGTTCTGCATGCTCTCTATGTATAAGATATCTACCCAGGAGACCTTAATGAAGGTATCAGATTGACGGACATATAAAAAAGGATCATCCAATTGGAGGTTCTTTTTTGATTTTTCAGATAGAATAAATTGTTGATGGGCTTTATTTACCGCCTGATAAAAGCGATTGAAAGCAATGGGTTTCAAAAGATAATCTACCACCTGAAGTCTGTAACCTTCTAGAGCATATTCAGAATAAGCCGTTGTAAGAATACATAAGGGAGGATTTTCCAATTGTTCCAAAAACTCAAGTCCGGTTAAATAAGGCATATTAATATCCAGAAAGATCAGATCAATTTGATTATCCTGTACTTTATAATTTGCTTCTAATGCTGTGGCACAGGTGTCTGCAACTTCTAAAAAGTCAATCTGATCTGCCATATCCTTAAGGTAAAACCTTGCTAAAGGTTCATCATCGATTATTAAACATTTCATTTTAGGAAGGTTATTGTTCATCATTATCTATAGATAATTTTAAGGTTAGAGAAACTTTGTACACATTATCATCAGATTCAATCTTTAGGATATGAGAATCCGGATACTGAAGACGCAATCTTTTTTGTACATTCTGAAGACCTATTCCATGAGCACCATCTTTCTTTTTGTAGGTACTGAGATTGGAATAAGAATTTTCAACATAAAAAAACAGGGTATTATTTTCTTCTTTACATGAAATAATAATGTATCCTTTATGTCCTGGTAGGCGGCATACATATTTAAAAGCATTTTCTATAAAAGTAACGAGTAGAAGGGGAGCAATAAAGGCTTTCTGATTGTTGAGTTGCCAAGTAGCTTTTACATCCAGCTCATTTCCCCAGCGTAGTTTTTCTACTTCAACTAAATCCTGAAGGTATTGAATCTCCTGATTGAGTATGACTTGATTTTTGTTACAATGATATAATTGATAACGCAGAATATCAGAAAACTTAAACAGAAGAAAAGAAGCCAGCTCTGTATTTGTTTTCATTAAAATATGAATGTGATTAAGGATATTAAATACCAAATGTGGGTTAATCTGATCCTGCAACAGTTTAAGCTGGTTTTCTAAATGTGCCTGTTGCAACAGAATGTGGTCACGTTCTATTTTCCCATGTTCCAGATAAAATCTGATACCACAAGCAGTCCCATTAATTAAAAGCGATGCCGGAATCGACAGATAAAAACCCTTCCATAATACGGAAAGATGTGATAAAACCCCTGGTGGAATAGGAGTAATGGCATTAATATTAATGTAGGTAAAGACAAGTGAAAATATAAAGCTCAATAATAGAATGACAATGAGCGCCTCTATTAAAAACTGATTCATATTCTTAGATATTAATGCTTTGGGAAGACGTTTGTTCGTTAAAAAATGAGCAAAAATATAAGAGCTTATCAGAATGATAGAAGTCTGAAGAAAAGCATTATACATGCCGACATCAGCTTGGATCTGTATCCAGATAGCTATGCCGAAAACCATCCAAAAAATAGTTATTAATACATGTTTTTTTAAAACTAGGGGAGTTGTCATAGTTAAAAAGGTGGATTTATAAAAAATTAGAAACCGCAAGACTGCAGTTTCTAATGTGTAAAGGTAATTTAAGTTTTTAGAACAGGAAATATCCAATGCCCAGAGAGAAACTATGTGGCTTTGATTTGAACTCCTTACTGATGCTTGTCAGCCCTGTTTCATATCTCAGATCCACGGTAAAGTTTTTATAATCGACACCAATTCCTCCTGTAATTCCAACATTGAATTTATCGAATTTTTTTAATCCTTCATGCAGAGCTTTTGATGTAGAGATATTCTCATTAAATGCATAACTGTAGACCCCACCGGCAAATGCTCTAACATTAAAATCTTTAGAATTTACAATTTTATAACCAACTACGATAGGAACATCAATTGAATTCCATTTCAATTTAGGTGAGCTTCCTTCTTTCAGGTCATAGGATGTTTTTCTCTTATTGAATACTGCTTCCCCCTGTAAATATAAACGGTTGAAATCTACTCTTGTCATAATCCCAGCCTGATATCCTAATCCATATTTTCCCGTAAGGTCCGAAGATTCTGTGGATGTTTTTGTAAAGTTGGTTCCCGCTTTGACTCCGATGTGTATAGCTGGAGTTTGCTGTGCGTTGGTTTCCACGGAGCAAGTAATGCAAAGTAATAATGAGCTTACTGCTAAAAAACGTTGTTTCATAAAAATAAATGTTATTAAATCTGATGCAAAACAACGGATGTCAGAGATGAGATGAAATTTTATTTGATGAACGGTGGAGATGTTAGGATAAAAAGGAATTTATATTTAAAGAGTGAAACCAACACTAAAGAAAGTGCACTTAACACAGTCGGTATAAGGAAAATAAAAAATCGGAAAAATATTTCCGATTGGTTATCATTAAAAAGGTTCTTCTTCACAAATCATTCCTGGAGGGCATCCGCCACCAGGGTTACCTCCTCCTCCTGGACTTCCAACACTTACACAACTTCCTGGGTTTCCGTCATCAGGCATTTCACATGCTTTTCCGTAAGTACACTCACAGTCGGTCCAGCAATAAGCAGAGTCGCCATTACTATGACAGCCATTGATTCCACTTCCCAGAATTGTTGACAGATCTTTTCTTAAAAGTTTTTTCATGATAATTTGATTTTTAATGGTTTTGTTTAATAAATATAAAGAAAACGATTGAATTAGAATGGGTTGTGCTTTATGAGAATCGATTTTAACTTGTAATTGATCTGATACTAGATTACTTAGTAGAATACAAATGCCTTTAATAAACCTAAAGAAAAAAGCCACAGCAATTGCTATGGTTTCTCGTTTTTTATGTAATAGTTAAAATTGTTTTTCATAGTTGAAGGTTTAGCTCCAACTAAGATACAGTTTATTTTTTATTACTCACATTGTAGAGAAGTAAAAACTCAGAAGTATTATACTTGTAATAGGTTATCTGTTAGATTGTTATAGTTGTAGGAGGTATTGGTAATGTTCCACCAATACAAAAACCCCTGTATAAACAGAGGCTTTTGTATCTATAGTATATTACTGATTATTTTTTAACAATATTAATAATCACTTCAGTAGCTTTTTCCATACTTTCTAATGCAACGTATTCGTAAGGTCCGTGGAAATTGATACCTCCAGCAAAAATATTAGGACATGGAAGACCCATATAAGACAATTGCGCACCATCTGTTCCTCCTCTGATCGCTTTAATCTTAGGTTCGATATTCGCTTCTTTCATTGCTTCAGCAGCCTGGTCAATAATATGCATTTTACCATCGAACTGCTGCTTCATGTTACGGTACTGTTCTTTAATTTCTACTTCAGCAGTTCCCTCACCATGTTTCTGATTAAATTCAGCCACTTTCTGTTCCATGAATTTCTTTCTGGCTTCAAATTTTTCTTCATTATGATCCCGGATGATATACTGAAGTTTTGCCTCAGAGATATCTGCAGTAATATCCATTAAATGATAAAACCCATCAAATCCTTTTGTTGTAGAAGGTGTTTCATTTGCTGGAAGAGATTGTGCAAACTCAGCAGCCAGAAGACTTGCGTTCACCATTTTTCCATATGCATAACCAGGGTGAACACTTAATCCGTGTATTTTTACCACAGCTCCGGCAGCGTTAAAGTTTTCATATTCCAATTCTCCAACTTCTCCACCATCCATCGTGTAAGCCCACTCAGCACCGAACTTTGCAACATCAAATTTATGAGCTCCTCTTCCGATTTCTTCATCAGGAGTGAAGCCAATAGCAATTCTTCCGTGTTTGATTTCCGGATGAGCAATCAGATATTCCGCAGCAGTTACAATTTCTGCACAGCCAGCTTTATCATCAGCTCCAAGAAGGGTATTCCCATCTGTAGTGATCAAAGTCTGACCAATATATTTTTTTAAACTTTCAAATTTTGAAGAGGATAAAGTAAATCCTGTTGTCTGATTAAGAAGCAGATCTCCACCGTCATAATTTTCCCAGACCTGAGGCTTTACATTTTCTCCATTAAAGTCCGGTGAAGTATCATAATGCGAGATAAATCCAATAGTAGGAGTATTATCATTTTCAAGATTGGAAGGAACATAACCCATAATGTATCCATTATCATCAATAGAAACATTCTCCAAACCTATTGTTTTTAATTCTTCAACGATATATTTTGCAATGTCCCACTGCTGGGGAGTTGAAGGTGTAGCTTCACTTTCTGCATCGCTGGTTGAATATATTTTTACATAGTTAAGAAAACGATTCAATAACTTCTCTCTCCATAATTGGCTGAATTCTATAGTACTCATTAGATAATATAAATTTTAACAAAGTTAGCAAATTTGATGCTCACAACACCTTATTTGCAATTGAATATCAATTATTGAAATTATGAATCAGATATAAATAATTGAAAATCAAAATTATGTTAGCTTTGTATCTATCGTAGATAAACTTGTTTAGTTTTATTATATTTGAGAAAATCTAAAGTGAAAATGTTTCTTACTGAATGTCCTAGAGATGCCATGCAAGGTTGGGGAGAATTTATTCCCACAAATAAAAAAATAGATTACATCAATTCGCTAATGGAAGTGGGTTTTGATGTGCTGGATAGTCTGAGTTTTGTCTCTCCTAAAGCAATTCCACAGATGGCCGATTCTGATGAGGTTGCTGAAAACATTGACAAATCCTTATCGAATACAAAAATTTCTGCAATTATCGGAAATTATAGAGGAGCTGAAAAAGCTTTGAAACACCAGTCTGTAGATATTCTTGGATTTCCCTTTTCTATTTCTGAAACATTCCAACATAGAAATACAAACAAAAACCAGGAAGAGGCTTTTAATGATGTTGTTAAAATGCTGGAATTGGTAAAAACCGAAAATAAGGAATTGAATATTTATTTTTCAATGGCTTTTGGTAATCCGTATGGAGAAATGTGGAAGGTCGAAGATGTGGAATTCTGGGCACAAAGATTTTCTGACATTGGAATTAAAAATATCTTATTATCTGATACGACAGGTGTTGCAACATCAGAAACAATTGCTCTTTTATTCGAAAGGATACCGGTAAAACATCCGGAAATTCATTTCGGAGGGCATTTTCATAATCGTTACGAAGATTCTTATTCAAAACTGAAAGCAGCATATGATAAAGGTTGTAGAAGGTTTGATAGCGCGATAAAAGGAATTGGAGGATGTCCTATGGCGGAAGATGATCTGGTTGGAAATATGCCAACAGAGCAAGTCATTAATTTTATGAGCGTTGAAAAAGTAGATCACAATCTGAATCTTTTAAACTTTGAGAGCTCATATAATATAGCGAAAGATATTTTTCATTTTTAAAAATATAAAAATCAATAAGAGTGGGTTTAAGCCCGCTTTTAATAATTAAATTTAAATCAGATGTCTCCTATAATTTCAACTTCAGAACTAAAAGAAAATTTCCAAAACAAAAACCTCATTATCCTTGATGCAAGGGTAGGAAAGGACGTTTACCAAAACTACCTTGAGAAGCATATTAAAGGAGCAAGATTTATTAATTTAGATAAAGACCTTGCTGAAATTGGAGATGATGCTGCATTTGGTGGAAGACATCCGCTTCCAGGTGTTGAAAAGTTTAGCCAAACCTTATCTGACTTAGGAATTTCAGAAAATGCCCATATTGTTGTGTATGATGATAAAAACGGATCCAACGCTGCAGCGAGAGCCTGGTGGATGTTGCGGTCTTTTGGATTAGATCATGTTCAGGTACTAGATGGAGGTTTTCAAGCCGCTGAAAAAGAAGGACTGGAATTTACATCAGGTGAAGAAGTTTTTGAGAAAGCTTCTATTATTAAAAAAGAAAGATGGCTTCTTCCTACTTCAAGTTTGGAAAATGTTGAAAATGAACTAGTAAACAATTCTTCAACGGTGATTGATGTTAGGGATGCTTACCGGTATAAAGGAGAATCTGAACCTATAGATTTGGTAGCCGGACATATTCCGGGAGCAATTAATATTCCTTTTTCTGAAAATCTTGATGAAAACGGGAAATTCTTAAATCCTGAAATTTTAAAGGAGAAATATTTAAAATTGCTGAAAGACAAGCCTGAGAATTTAATCATTCATTGTGGTTCTGGAGTTACAGCCTGTCATACGATTTTAGCCTTGGAATATGCTGGTTTACAGATTCCTAACTTATATGTAGGATCGTGGAGCGAGTGGAGCAGAAGAGAAGGGAAAGAAATAGCGAAAGATATTTAAAACAAAAAAACCGCAGAATTTCTGCGGTTTTTTATATTGTATTTTAATGATTAAAGCATTCCTAATTCGAATTTGGCTTCTTCACTCATCATATCCTTATTCCAGCTAGGTTCAAAAGTAAGTTCTAAATCAACGCTTTTTACTTCTTCTACCGCCTGAACTTTATCCTTTACTTCTTGTGGAAGGGATTCTGCAACAGGACAGTTTGGTGTAGTAAGGGTCATAATGATTTTCACATCACCATCCTCAGAAATCTGTACATCGTAAACAAGTCCTAACTCGTAAATATCCACAGGGATTTCAGGGTCATATACGGATTTTAGTACTCTTATAATTTCTTCTCCTATATCAGCAATTTGATCGTCTGTAAATTTCATTTTTTAATCTAGATTGATATTTCTTTTCAATAAATCTTCCTGACGCATACGCCGGAAAATATTTGCCAAAGTTAAGACATCTTTTTCACAATAGTCAACTATTCTTTGCAAGTCTTTTTCTATGTAGTAGATTGATGAAACCATTGAACCATCGATGTCATCTTTTGGAGTGGGAATTCCAAAAACATGAGCTAATAACTCTAAGGAAATAAAGCTTTTATAATCTCCGAATTTCCAGAGTTCCATTGTATCAATATGAGGGATTTCCCACGGTTTTTTTCCAAACATCTGAAACGGAACTGGAGGTTGAATTCCATTAATTAAAAAGCGCCTCGCGATCCATGGAAAATCAAACTCCTTCCCATTATGGGCACAAAGAATTACATCCCGAAGTCTTGGACTATTAAATATTTCTCCGAATTCCACAAGAAGCTTTTTTTCGTCGTGATCGGCAAAACTTTTAATTTTCAGGGTATTATTCTTTTCGACCATTCCAATTGTAATACAAATGATCTTACCAAATTCAGCCATAATACCTGCTCTTTCAGGATAGAATTCTTCCGCTGAAGTTTCATCTTTCCGTTGAAATCTTGTTTTTTTGTCCCAAAGCTTTTGATCTGTTTCTGATAGGTCATCCCATGATCCTGCATTCGGAACGGTTTCAATATCAAGGAATAAGATCTTTTCTAATTGAATGTGTTGTATCATAAGTATTTTGTGTTTTTAGCCAACCTGCATGCCGTTTTTTACGGGCAATGATGGAGCCAGGAGAGTGACGTCACTTTTATCTTCTCCATATACACCCAATACCAAACATTCACTGAAAAAATTAGCAATCTGCTTTTTTGGAAAGTTTACAACCGCTAAAATCTGTTTTCCTATTAGCTCTTCTTTTTTGTATAGCGTTGTAATCTGAGCAGAGGATTTTTTAATGCCAAGATCTCCAAAATCAATATCTAACTGGTAAGAGGGGTTTCTGGCTTTTTCAAAATCATTAACGGAAATAATGGTTCCGCATCTTATATCTATTTTTTCGAAATCTCCCCAGGATATTTCTGGCTTTATAATCATGATAATTGGTTAATTAACTGTTCTACTTCTATTTTCTGTTCTGCATATTTTTTCTGAAGCTCTGAACCTTCACCCATTCTTTTATAATACTCTAAAGCTTTATTGGCGAAAAATTTTTTATGAAAATCTGAAACCTCAGGGATTTGTGGGAAAACTTTGTGAAAAAGCATTTCAGAATAGGCCTGAAACTCTCTTTCGTTTTTATCTTCAATAAAATTACCGGGGGCTTTTTGTCTCACATGAAGCATTTCATGGGCGACCATATTAAGAACAAGATTCAAATCAAAATCAAATAAATTTCTGGGAATCATTACTTTTTGCGGTTGTCCGAGTTGTCCCTCAGCGGTCAAAAGCATTGAGTTGGGAGATAACTCTTCCCGGAAATCAAATCCTGCAAAGTTTTCATGTTCCAAATTAAAAGAATGAATCAGATAGTTAGCTGCATCTATAATCTGATTGTGTTCTTTGTAGGCATCAAGATGTAGATTGATTTGTTCAAAGTTCATTCAAAATATGTTTTTAACAAATGTATTAAAATAATAGAAATTACATTTGAATTACAATCTTTCCCTTGGTACCATGGGTTTCGATCGCCTGATGTGCTTCTGCTATTTTTTCAATTGGAAAAATTTTATCTACATGCACTTTAAGTTTATTTTCATCTAATAGGTTTGCAATAATCTGCAACTGCTCTTTTTTAAAATTAAGCATGGTCCACATTAGATCAACATTTCGTTTTTGGGCAAGCTCTATAGCTTTCGGATCATCTTTGGTATAGGAAGGAAGACACACAAGTCTTCCACCAGGCTTCACACAATTGATCGATCTATATAAAACGTCCCCACCCATTGTATCCAATGCTTCATCCAGGTCAGATACTTTTTCTTCAAACCTCTCATTTTTATAATCAATTGGAAGATCAACACCAAGGGCTTTAATGAAGTCAATATTTTTACCTGAAGAAGTTCCGCTTACAAATGCACCCCCTATTTTAGCAAACTGTACTGCCAGATGTCCAACGCCTCCTGCGGCGGATTGAATTAAAATTTGGTCTCCAGAGGAAACTTTTAAATGATCATGAATTGCCTGATAAGCAGTAAGACCAGCTAATGATACTGCTGCAGCTTCTTCAAAACTGATTCTTTCTGGTTTTTTGACAATAACGTCAGGGCTTAAGGCTACATATTCAGCATAGGTTTGACTGGCAAGTCCAAAAACGGCATCTCCCACTTGAAACTCCAGAACATTTTTGCCAACTTTTTCAATAACCCCACTTATATCTTTTCCCAGAATTACGGGTAATTGCAATGTTTTAGAGGTAATATGACTTCCAGATCTTATTTTGGTGTCCACAGGATTTATTCCAAACGCTTTTACCTTTACTAAAACCTGATCATCTTTTATTTGAGGTTTTTCTGTATCTACTATTTCAAGTTTGTCAGCTCCTCCAAATTCTTTTATAATGATTGCTTTCATAATTTTTTTTATGATGCTTAATGATGATCTAATATAAGGATTTTATTGATCTTATCTGTGTAAGTCATGTTGGATTCAATAAACACGATTCTGTTTCTGTATTAATTATTTAATGAAGAAACTATTTTTATGTTTTTTTTTATTCTGAATATCAAGTGTTTGTATGTTTTTTTAATTCTTTTTGAAAAATTCATGCAAGATTTTCTAAAAGGCGGGTTTATATAAATGAGTACTCAAAGTAAAAATAAGTGTTTAATACAACAAATTTAAAAAATGAAAAAATTCATAGTACTTAAAGCTTTTATGGCTTTGTTGATTGGTTTTGTAAGTCTTAGTTTAGTTTCGTGTAATAATGATAATGGACCAGATATTCCGCCCGTGAAACTACAGGATGTTATAGGAAACTATAGAGCTAAACTGATAACAAGTCAGGGAAATATAAAGGCAGAGGCAGCAGTTAATTTCACTGCAAAAAAAGATACTATTAAGTTCACTGATCTTCCTATAAAAGAAATCGTGAAATCGGTAGTTAAGGATCCTGTAAAAGCTGAAGCGGCATTAACTGCAATAGGGAAAGTTAAATATAACCTTAATTATACTGCAACCATAAATACCAATTATAATGTGTTGGAATTGGCTTTTACTCCCAAAGTACTGACTATTCAGATTCCTGTGGATGGAACCATTAAAAATACAGTAGTGACATTTACAGCCAAAGAAAAAGGCTTCTATGTAAGACAGGATGATGGGATGAAGTTTGGTTTGGTAGCAGAAAAGATAACAGTAGATGGAGTTGTATTAACGCCGTATGAGGTTATTAAGTATGATTTTCCATATTGCTTAAAATATTAGATAATAGTAGAGTTAGTTAAAAATAGGTTGCGCTTTGCAATGATGCAACCTATTTTTGTATTAAGATTAAATTGATCATTAAACCAGGGTGTCAGTGTAACATAATCAATGGAGGCAAATAAGGAGCAGATTTTAGTAGACCGTCTTCTGTTAAAGGAAGAAGCTGCATGGAAGGAGCTTTTCGGAGCTTATTCCGGAAACCTCTCGTATGTGTGCTCCCGCTATATCATCAGTAAAGATGATGTCCATGATGTATTACAAAATAGTTTTATTAAAATGTTTCGCTCGATAAATTCATTCGAGTACCGTGGAAATGGTTCTCTAAAAGCATGGATAACCAGGATTGTTGTTAATGAATCATTAAAGCATATCAGACAATATTCTGACTTTAAAATAGTAACGGATGATTTTGAAATTCCTGATATAACCGAAGAAGCGGAACCTAATCTGGAGGAAGTACCGCAAGAAGTTATTATGGAAATGATTCGCTCTCTTCCGGATGGTTACAGAACTGTTTTTAATCTGTATGTGTTTGAAAATAAAAGTCATAAACAAATTGCGGAATTACTGGGAATAGCAGAAAATTCTTCGGCTTCGCAATTTCATAGAGCTAAAGGCATGCTTGTTCAGAAAATTAAGGAGTATAAAATGTTAACAAAGGCGCAATATGAATAATCAATGGTTAAACGAGCTGCGCAGGAAGATGGAAGATCATACAAGTGATGTTCCGGATGAATTATGGAATGATATAAAGGATGAATTATCCTTTGAAGAGGAGAAAAATACTGTTGTAGGCTTTCCTACTGAGGGAAGTCGTTCAGATGAAGAGGAAAATCAAGTTCCAGCCAAAAAGATTAAACCTTTGGTATACAGAGTTGCCGGAATTGCAGCTGCAATTGCATTATTTTTTATCATAGGAAAACAGCTGCTTAAGGTAGATAATGAAAAAGAAGTAGCACCAAAAATGACCTATTCTCCTGAACAGAGAAATAAAATAAAGCAGGATCATTTATCCAATAATGGAACGATTCCTGTGAATAGAAATGGAAATGTCAATATTGATCATGATGTTTCAAATAAAATTGGATCACATGAATTGGCCTCTTTAACAGGAAATATTTTTCAAAACAGTCTATATCAGAATTTGGGAAGAAATCCGGATATGGGTTATAATAAGGAAACAACAGATACAAGTCTGTTACCTTATTTGTTAGGACAATCAGGCACTATAATACAGAAACAAATTCCTCATATTGAAGATAATGGCTCCATTAATCGCAGAGATGAGATCAACGAACTTATTTCTGAAACAGATCTGGAAATGCAAAACCAATCCATGGCGAGCACAGCAAAACTGAAAAAGCAAAGGGCGAATAGATCATGGATGCTAAGTATGTTAACGGGAAAAGCTTCTTCTGAATCTCAGCAGTTCCCCGGATATGCAACAATGAGTGGTCAGCCTTTGAGCATCAGTGAGATGTGGAGTGCCTCAGCATATGATAATGATCCATTTGTTGGTGTTTTATTAGCTAACCAAAACAAAAATGTAGAGGCAACATTGAGACATAAGGTACCATTGAATTTAGGAATTTCTTTATATTATAACTTAGGAAAAAGATGGGGTATAGGGACAGGACTAAATTATACCAAATTATCATCTGAGCTTCACTCCGGCAGTCAGTCTAATTTCGTGAAAAGTGAACAGACGGTTCATTATATTGGGATTCCGGTACAGGTAAATTATAATGTAATACAGAAAGGAAGATTTACAGGATACATTACCGGTGGTGCTCTTGTTGAAAAATCTGTTGCTGGAAACTTTACAACGAAATATGTGGTAGATAATGTTGTCAATGAAGAGACAAAAGAAGATTTACCCAGCCAGCCAGTACAGGTTTCATTAAATACTGCTTTGGGGGTACAATTGAAACTTGTCGATAAAATTGGAGTCTATGCAGAGCCTGGTGTTGGCTATCATTTCAAAGATAATAGTTCCCTGAACACCATTTATAAGGAGAAACCTTTAAACTTAAATATCAAATTTGGTATCAGGATATTACTGGATTAATTTCTTAATACTGTTATTAAAAATACTAACCAACCATAAAAATTTATATATGAAAACAAAACTAATTTTTTTATCACTGTTCTTATTTTTAAGTATTTTAAGAATAAATGCACAGTGTTCATTTACACCTACCATTACCAGTCCTAGATTAGGAGCTCAATTCCCAAATAAAATTGTGTTTTGTAACACAGAGTCTGAAATACTTTCAACACAAAATTATGGTAGTTACCAATGGTACAAACAGATGTGGACATGGCAGTCCCCAAATACAAATCCTTGGGTTCCTATTTCTGGGGCTAATTCCCAAAACCTGACAATCAATGGAGCTAATGATATGCTTTATAATTTTAAGGTGGAAGTTACCCTTAATGATTGTACAGCACAAAGTGCGGAAGTTATGGCAGATGGATATGCATATGCTCTTCCAGCTATGATGACCACTCTGACTCCGGGAACTTATGAAGATTTAGGAGGTGGAGAATACAATGTTTGTAATGGTGCATCAGTACAATTTGACGATGCATTCCCAGTACTATACGGAGCCCATACCTGGTACAAATGTGCGCCAAGTAATATACCACCGGTTCCGGGAGACCCTTGTATCATAACAGGAGTAACAGGAGATACTTATATTGCAACGGGATCAGGTGAATATGGTTATTATGCATGTACGGCGTACTGTCCGGATCAATGTGAATTCCTGGGTTTAGGTTCTTTTGTGAAATTGAATTTTGGAAACTGGAGTTTTTGTAATCTGGGAACTGATGAAACAGGACCAAAGAAAACGAATGATTTAACAATATATCCTAATCCAGCGGCACAGTTTGTATTTATTGGAAAAGATTCCGATAAAGTATATAAGGAGGTTTCCATTATTGATGCTTCAGGAAGGCTTGTTCTACAAAAAAAGAATCATACCTATAATCAACCTATTGATGTAAGCGGATTGGCTGTTGGAACGTATATTATTGTTTCTAAGGATTCAAAAGATCAAACGTATAAAAATAAATTCATTAAAAAGTAAAACTGGGTGCCCCCTTATAACTCAGTTAGTTTTTTCAGTAATTGTGGAGTCGGTGTAGAATTTTTTCTGCACCGACATTTTTTTTAAAGAATACGGCTGACATGATCAGTGTATTTGAGATCAATATTATTACAATATTGACTGATAGTTATTTATTCAGGAAAAATTAAATTATATTTACTTTAAAACACACACAAATGTTGATCAAAATTTATGGAAGCGCAATTCATGGAGTTGCAGCTCAGACTATTACTATTGAGGTAAATGTCGATACAGGAGGCGTTGGCTATCATTTGGTGGGGCTTCCCGATAATGCTATTAAAGAAAGCAGTTACAGAATCTCGGCAGCCTTAAAAAATGTAGGATTAAAAATTCCGGGAAAGAAAATCACAATTAATATGGCTCCTGCAGATCTTCGAAAGGAAGGTTCTGCCTATGATTTAAGTATAGCTATAGGGATTTTAGTTGCTTCAGATCAAATTCTTGCTGAAAATATTCAAGATTACATTATCATGGGAGAGCTTTCATTGGATGGAAGTTTACATCCTATAAAAGGGGTTTTACCCATTGCTATTCAGGCTCGCGAGGAAGGCTTTAAAGGAATTATTCTACCCAAACAAAATACCCGGGAAGCAGCAGTAGTAGAAGGTCTCGATGTGTACGGAGCTGATAATATTAAAGAAGTAATTGATTTCTTTAACGAAGGAATACCTATTGAAAAGGTTGTTTTAGATATAAAAAAAGAATTCCAGGAAAAGGTTAATCAATTTCCATTTGATTTTTCAGAAGTAAAGGGGCAGGAGACTGCAAAAAGAGCTATGGAAGTTGCAGCAGCAGGAGGACATAATATTATTTTAATTGGTCCACCGGGAAGTGGAAAAACAATGTTAGCAAAAAGAGTTCCAAGTATTTTACCACCACTAACTTTAAAGGAGGCTTTAGAAACAACAAAGATTCATTCTGTTGCTGGGAAAATTGGAACAGAGACTTCTCTAATGACCATTCGCCCCTTCAGATCACCCCATCATACCATATCAGATGTTGCTTTAGTGGGTGGTGGAAGTTATCCTCAGCCTGGCGAAATTTCTCTGGCTCACAATGGTGTTCTATTTCTTGATGAAATGCCTGAGTTCAAACGGACAGTTCTCGAAGTCATGCGACAGCCCCTGGAAGATAGGGAAGTAACGATTTCAAGGGCTAGATTTACCGTCAATTATCCAGCAAGTTTTATGCTGATCGCTTCAATGAATCCAAGTCCTAGCGGATATTTTCCAGATGATCCCAATAATACCTCGAGCATTATGGAGATGCAACGATACATGAACAAATTATCAGGCCCTCTTTTAGATCGTATTGATATCCACATTGAAATTCAAAAGGTTGAATTCGACCAGCTAACAAAAAAAAGGAGTGGTGAAAGAAGTGAAGATATCAGAAAAAGGGTTTTAAAAGCCCGTGAAATACAGCAAGAAAGATATGAGGGTTTAGAAATCAGTTGTAATGCCCAGATTGGTCCTCGGCAAATCGAACAATTTTGTGCATTAGATGGGGTTTCATTTTCCTTAATAAAATTAGCAATGGATAAATTAAATCTTTCTGCAAGAGCCTATGACAGAATTTTAAAAGTAGCCAGAACAATTGCAGATCTTGAGGAATCTGAAAATATTTTGTCACAGCATATCTCCGAAGCGATACAATATAGAAGCCTGGACAGAGAATTTTGGAATGCCTGATATAGATTGACGAAAAAATCTTAAAACCTAAAAGAAATAAAACCCAAGATTGAAACTACAAGAAGAGCTTAAGGGAAGAGTTTATTCATATTTTTAATAGTTTTTTTCTTCAATAGGTAAACAGAATAATTGATCCTTTTTTATAATTGTAACATCATCAAAATAAAAATTTGCCTGTACATTTTCTGTTTCAGCTATTTTATTGCCTTCTTTGTTTTTACATACTAGGGTAAAAGAATTCTGATGAGTTCTTGTAAAATACCATATTTGAAACTCGGGATTTAAATCTATTTGCTGATCCAATATCAGATCCAATAACCACAAACAATCTTCATAATTTGTTAAATCATAAATTCCTTCTGTAAATTTATATCCATCTTTGTAATCATGTAGGTCTTGCGGAACTGAATAAACATCGTATAAATCGTTGGCAAAATTTCTACGGCTACTGTTTCTGTTAGTCATGATCTTTGTTTTTAAAGCTGAAGGAGATTTATATTTACGAAAAGTTTCTGGAGTCTTGAAATTATTGTAATAGGCACTTGTAGGTTCTGTGAAATTTTTCATATTTAAATATTTATGTTAATTTTGTTTTATTACCTTTGCACAAATATAGTCAAAATTTAGACTAATTTAAATATAAATGGACAAAATAACAACCATAAAGGAGAGGATACTATTTTATCTGGAAGAAAAAAGTATTAAAAAGGAGTCTTTTTATAGAGAAACTGGAATGTCTGCTTCTAATTTCAAAGGAGCAGGACTAAAGAGCGACTTGGGAATTGATAAGGTTGTTAAAGTACTTTCCGTATATCCGGAATTAAATAACCACTTACATTGGTTGATAAAAGGGGAAGGTGTTTTAGATTTAAATGCTGTGGAGGAAGAGGAACAAAAAAAAGATCCCCAATCATCTGGCGATCTTTTATATAGTGAAAATTTTAATGAAGGAATTGGAGATTTACTGGCAAATATCTATGCCCAGTACAATACTCAAGATAAAAGTTTACTCTTCATACAAAATCAAATATCGAAAATGGAGAAGAAATTAGATGCTGCTATTATAAAACAAGGTAAGTATTTAGAAAAAATTCTATCCCAGGTTCAAGATAAAGCAGATTCAAAGTAAGTTTAATTCTTATTTACAATGATCTTTTCTTTATTAGAAATCAATGTTTTTGTAGGAGCATTTAAAATGAGATACCCGAGTTCATCGGTGAAAATTTCCAAATCCTGCATTGTACCAATAAATCCATTATTGATCTCCTTTTTTACTAAACTCATTTTCTTTAAGTATTGCTCCTCAGATAAGATTTCATGAATATAATCTTCCCAAAGTTTATCACTAAGAGCAACAAGAATCTTTAAACTTTCTCTGTGATTACTCATTTTTAGTGATGTCATTTCGTTTAAATAGTATGGAAGAAAATCTTTCTAATGTACTATTATTAAATTTATCAATTACACTTATTTCTCGATAGTAATTATCTAATCGATATATCAGATAAACGATTAAGGCAATAATTACAACAATTGCAATGTCTGCATATCCCGATATAATATTCTTATTAAAAAATATGAATTTAATATACGTTGCTAGGTGAAAATATCCAGAAACGAAAACAGCATAGAATGTATATCGATGAGCTTTAAATAATCCTCCTAGCGCAAGAAGTATAATGCACGATGGGATTGATAAAAAGTAAATAGCCGAATCAAGATCCAAACGCCTTTCACCAGCATTATTTGCTAACTGGACATTCACGTCGGTAAAATAACCAACGATGTTGTTCAGAAATGGTAAAATTGCTGATATCAGCACAAAAGCTGACATAACAATCTGGATAGTGAGCTTACCTAGGCCTATCCGGTTTCGTTGGGTCGATTGTTTCGTTTGCTGCTGGTTCATTTATTGCTGGTGGATTAGTTGGAATTTCTGATGCTCTCACTGAGTCGGTAATAACTTTTACCGTCTTTAATCTTTTCATATCTGATTTGATACTCTTGGATTGTTGTGTGGTCATTTCATCATCATTTCTATCCGCGCAAGCTACCAAAAGAGATATCAAAATAATTCCTGACAAAATTAATTTTAGATTCATAACAATATATATTTTTTTACAACATAAAGATAAGAGATAAAACTTAAATTTATGTTAAAAAAAATAAGGTAATGTTTTTCATCTTTTAATAGTAATTAAAATTAACAAATTATCTAAAAACCTTATATCACTACGCGATGAATTCAAAAGTAGTGAATATATTTTTATATGCTACTATTTTTTAGTAAAATTTTCATTTCAAAGCACATAACTTTGTTTTTATTTTACTAATTAAGCCTTACTTTGGAAAAAAAGTTCTTAAAAGAAGCTTTTGATCTTATTTGGAGACTTACCTAGCTATAGGTGCATTTTTTCAAAAAAAATAAAATTATAAAGGATATGAGTAACAAAGAGATCTTAGAAAAAGCAAATTTGGCCATTACAAAAGGAGATTATGAAGGGTTTTTGGCATTCTGTGCTGATGATACGAAATGGACTTTTGTTGGTGAACAGATCTTACAAGGAAAGGAGGAGGTCAGGCAATATATGGCAACAACATATATAGAGCCCCCTAAGTTTAGAGTTGAAAAACTAATAGGTGAGGGTGATTTTGTAACAGCAGTTGGTAAAATAAGTATGAAAAACAAAGGGGGAAAGATCATCAACTACTCTTATTGTGATGTTTGGAGATTTCACAACGGTAAAATGATTGAATTGGAGGCTTTTGTTATTGAGAGTTAGTTGCGGATACCAATTGAAATTCTGAAATGATATTCTTTACAGATTGTAATAGTGTGATAAGGTTAGTTAAACCCCTTTTTTCCCATCCATAATCATCTGAATCATTTTTGTTTTTCTATTTTCCCGTGTTTCCTGTTTTTTGGCTTCTTCAATCCATCTTATATATTCCTTTCTATGAGTGTAACTCATTTTATCAAATAAGTCTTTTGCTTTGGGGTTTTCATTAAAAACAACAACAATATCATTTGCAATTTCAACAGTTCTTTCTTCCTTATCCTCAATGAGAGATACGAAAACCTCATCGCCAAAAGTTTTATTCAGTTGTTTTCTGATCTCCTGGGTTAATCCTAAAACATGACAAGCAGATTTCATTTTAGAAAGACTTCCACGATATTCAACATTGCCATCGAAAGTAGCCTTGATTTTAACCTGTCCTTTTTTCCCAAATATTTTCTCAGTGGAAAAAGGGAATTCGACAAACGCAGCATTTATTTCGCCATTTTGTCTGATAATAGCTGAAAATTTAATAGAGCTCATGTAAATCGATTTATAGTCAAAAATAAGAAATTTCGAATATTTTTCAAGATTTAATATGAGAGTATTTTAATAGTGTAAGAATGTTTTGTGTATTTTATTGTTTTTAGTTTAATTAAATGTAAATATTTTTATTTAATCAATTGAAAATTCGTAAATTGTTTTGATATTAAAAAAAATGGAATGAAAAAAATTTTACTTTCTCTAACGTTAATTTCAGCATTATATAATGCTCAAGTTACTAGTTTTCCTTGGTTGGAAACATTTGAAACTGATTCGTCAACTTCTTCTTTATGGACTAAAATTTATGAGTCCGGAACGAAAGAATGGACGAATGTGCAAACTGCATATGCCGGATATACCACTGGAGCTTACCAAGGTTCTTATATGGCACAATTTGATATTACTTCATTTGATGGCGATACAACAAAGTATGTGAGTCCTGTATTGGATTTGTCGTCGACAGCTAGCCCTACCTTGGAATTTTATTATAGAAATAGAGATTGGGGTGGAGATCAGAATGAGCTTAAAGTATATTACAGAACATCTTCTTCAGCTGCTTGGATCTTGATAAGTACGTACAATTCCAGTGTAAGTTCATGGACTACATCCGGAGTATTACCATTACCTTCACCATCTGCAACTTATCAGATTGCTCTAGAGGGAGTGGCGATGTATGGATATTCTATTACTGTAGATAATGTAACGGTGAACGCCTCAGCATTATCCACATCTGAAGTGAATCATAAAAAAGATTTATTCAGAGTATTTCCGAATCCTACATCCGATTTCGTAAATATTACGTCGGCATCAAAAATTTCGGAAATCTCAATAATCGATTTTAGTGGAAAGAACATTAAAAACCTAAAAGCAGATAATACAGAAGTTCGTGTTTCTGTACAGGACTTACCATCTGGAAATTATATTGTTAAAGTTAAGAGTTCAGATGGAACTGCCGGTTCTCAGAAGTTTATAAAAAAATAATATAAAGCGCAGCAAAGTAACCTTTATATTATTCATTATAATTAAAACTAAAATAAAACCCCGTGAAAAAGTTTCACGGGGTTTTAAAATGTATCTTAAGAAAAGATTACCTTTTCTTTTTAGTCGTTTTTTCATGCTCTGCTTTAGCAGGACGAGTTTTAGTGTCAGCAGGAGTGTTTTCACTTCTTACTAATTTTAATTCGTCAATTAGCCTTCTTGCGCCAGCATATTTATCAATAGTCCAAAGCACGAAACGTACATCAACGTTGATTGTTTTTTGCCATTCCTGTTCAAAAACAATATCACCGCTTAGCGCTTCACTGTTTCCGTCAAACGCGATACCAATAAGATTACCCTCACCGTCAATTACCGGAGAACCAGAATTCCCACCTGTAATATCATTGTTAGAAAGGAAGTTTACAGGCATATAACCTGCTGCATCTGCATATTGACCGAAATCTTTCATATTGTAAAGATCAATCACTCTTTGTGGAAGATCGAATTCTTCATCTCCTTTTTTGTATTTACCAACAAGACCAGTCATATCAGTGTAATAGTTGTCCGTAACACCAAAATAATTTCTATCTGTTCTGATCGGTAATTTATCTACTGTTCCATACGTTAATCTCATTGTAGAGTTAGCATCCGGATAGAATTTTTTCTCAGGCATTGCTTTCATTAAACCCGCTAAGAATAAACGGTTGTTTCTAGCAAAGTTATCATCTATTTTAGAGAACTTTTCAGAAGATAATCTCTGATCAGTAGCAACACCGTTAGCAATTTTTAAAAGTGGATCTGCATCAAGTTTCAAACGGTCTGGGTTTAAGATAAAGTTTGTTACTGAAGCTTTATTAGCAAAAATAGATGAATAGGCTACATTTGAAAGATTCTTAGAGTCTAATCCCATAATAGTAGCAGAAGCAACATCCTTATCTACTCTTGACTGGTAAAGACCAACCATTGAGTTTAGCATTTCTCCTTCCAATTTAGTATTGAAGTTTTCATAAGCAGCTTTTACAGAAGCTTCCACTTTTGCTTTCATTGCTAATCTTCCCTGCATGTCTTGTTCTGCATAAGATTTAAGAACAGAACCTACCTGATAAGCAAGACTGATATATTTTGCATTTCTGGAAAGTTGAGAAGCATAATTTCTTTCAACATTTCTGTTAGAAACTTGCTTGTAGTAAATAGAAATATCATCTAATACTCCATCATATTCAGTGTTTCCAGCTTGTAGAGCCCATTTGCCGAAATTGTCTTCAATTTTTTGTTTGTCAGAAATTGTTCCGTTCTTAATAACAGCATCAATGGTTCCTTGTCTGTTTTTCCAGTAGTTAGCTACTGAAGCATACTGAGAAGCATAGTTAAGCTGCGTGGCTTTATCTTTATCCATATACTTCTTCATTACATCCATTGCCAGTTTTGATGCTTCCACCCAAGCTGGATAATCTTTGTTTACCATCTGTTGGATACCGTAAGACGTTAAATAACGGTTTGTTCTTCCCGGATATCCTAAGATCATAGAGAAATCTCCAGGCTTAATTCCTTTAAGAGAAACCGGTAAAAAATGTTTAGGTTTTAGTGGAGTATTGCTTGGAGAATATTCTGCCGGATTTCCTGCAGCATCAGCATATACTCTGAAAACGGTAAAATCCGCTGTATGTCTAGGCCATTCCCAGTTATCTGTATCACCACCAAATTTACCTAATGATGAAGGTGGAGCACCAACCAATCTGATGTCTTTGTAATCTTGATAAACGAAATAGTAGAATTCATTTCCGTTAAAGAAATCTCTTACTACCACAGTATATTTTCCGTTTTCGGAGTTTTCAGACTGGATTGCTTTAGTTTCAGCATCGATCACAGCTTTTCTCTCTTCACCGGTCATATTGTTATTTAGCTTGGAGTTGATTCTTTGAGAAACATCATCCATTCTAACTAAAAATCTAACGTATAGGTCTTTTGCGTTAAATTCGTCTTTTTGCTTCATTGCCCAGAAACCATTTTTTAAATAATCTTTTTCTGGAGTAGAAGCTGCTGCCACAGCACCGTAACCACAATGGTGGTTCGTAAAAATAAGTCCTTTATCAGAAACAATCTCTCCAGTACAAAATCCACCAAAGCTTACGATGGCATCCTTTAAACTTGAATTGTTTACAGAATAAATTTCTTCAGGAGTTAAATGCAAACCTTCTTTTTGCATATCAACACCATTTAATCTTTTGATGAGCATTAACAGCCACATACCCTCATCCGCTCTCATCTGGACAAAGCCCAATAAAAAAGTGAATAGTAGAAATAGTCTTTTCATTTTATAAAATAATTTTGTGTCGCTAATTTACTAATTTTTACGATATTCTGCCCGTGAATGGTATGAAAATGGAAGGATTGTTTTTATGAAAAAAATATTAGTATTGCTTTTAGGCATTTCGTTTTTGGGAATAACTTTAAATTGTTCTTCAGTGCCGGAAAAAAATCCATCACTTCAAAGAGAATGGATGATGGTGTCCTTTGGGAATTTCAGTAAAGAAATGATGGTTAAAAATAAGGCAGGTATTAATTTAACCTCTAAAATAGAAGATGGAAAGATAAAGGGAGGAGCTTTTATGGGATGTAATAAGATGTTTTTTACAACAGAGATTAAAAGCAAGGGTAAAATTAAGTTTTCAGGGCTTGGAAGCACCATGATGGCTTGCCAGGATATGAAGTTAGAAGAAGCTTTTTCAAGAAGTATTGAAAAGGTCACCCATTATTCTGTTGAAGGACATTTTCTCACCTTATCGGATGATAAAGGGGAGGTGATGAAATTTGTAGCTTCTGATTGGGATTAAATACCCATTAATTTGTTAAAATATAAAAAAGTCCGCTACTATGCGGACTTTCTTTTGTTGAAAAAACTTTCTTTTGTTATTAGTTTTTAGGAATAGTTTTTTTTATTTCCTGCAAAGTTGCAGTGTTGGGTAATCCCATAACGGGTATATTTGTGTTCCTAGAATTATTTGCCTTGCGTGACTGTCTGTTGGGTATTGTTGCCAGAACCTCATCAAATGTGGCTGTATTGAACAGTTGTTTACCTGAATTGCCTGCCGGAGTCTTCGCTTTTGAATCTTGTTTTTTAACCTCAAGACCCTGATCTGATGCTAGACCACTTTGTACAGGTTTTTTGCTTGCACTTTGTTGAGTTTCTTTCAAAAGCTGGGCTTCATGTTCTTTTGCATTTTTTAATACCAGTGTCTGATCCTGCGTTTCCGAGGTTTTCGTTTCCTGAGCATAAGTACTAACACTTAATAGTAGAAATGCGGTAATATATATAGATTTCATAGTTTTTTATTTAATATTTACAAGTACTTTTATTTTTCCGATTTCATTCTGATTGTAGTCCTGAAGTGCTTTTCCAATTACCTGTCCTACTTTTACTTTTTTAATATTAGCCTTCATAGCAACACCTGGTTTTGATGAGGTAACTAAAAGATCTCCTCTTTTTATTGCGCCACCATCCAAGCAGACTTTCGTAGGAATTACACCGATAACACCCATGGGAACTTTATCAGAAATATCAGCATCTATATGTTCTTCGGTGAGTAGTACACCTGGTCTGGTAGCATAAACACCAGCAACCAGATTAGAATATGGTTTTGAAGATTTTTCTACAGTTCGGTCTGAGTTTGTTGAGATCGTTAAAACATCACCGGTTTCATAATCTGAAATATTTCCTTCTACATCGAAAACCTCAGCTAAATCCGCTCCTCCAGTTTGTGTTCCACCATTGAAAAATCCTCTTCCTGCTTTATTGATACGGGCTACATTAACGGAGGCACTTTGATATACGGAAATATTACCTGATGGTCCCTGATGATTAACAAGCAAGGCGGAGCCAGTGCCTGTAGTGGTTACATGTACCACTGGTTGGCCATTAGCATTATTGAAGTTGGCAAAGCGACCAGCTTTACCGGTACCAAAATTGGGAATAAAGCCTGAGATGGCATTGCCTGTTCCGTCACACGATGCTTCAATACCGTCGCCAGTACCTCCTGCATTGGCGGTAATGCCATTTCCATTGCCTTCCGTAAGGGCTAACACAGCCGGACCATTCCCGCCAGCATTGGAGGAATAGAATAAACCACCGTATCCCCCGGTGCCTGATGAAAGACCATAGACGCCAGCAGTACCAAAGTTGGCAAATATAGAGTTCACTTCTCCTTTCACAGCTGGTGAAGTACCTGTAGTGCGATTTACCATAAAGTTACCTGCAATCCCATTCCCGACGGTTTTTACAGTTATTACATCATTTTCATTGTCTTCATTAAAAATCTCAAACCTTCCGGCCCGTCCTGTTGCGAAAGTTGGAACCCATGCATATAAGGCATTCCCATTTCCATCAATATTGGTTTCAACACCATTACCGTCTTTACCTGCATTAGCGGTTATTGCATTTCCATTGCCGTCGGTTATTGCAACTAAGGCACGTCCGTTTCCTGCAACATTGGAAGCATAGAAAAGGCCTCCAAAACCACCCGTTCCCGAAGCTATACCAAAAATACCTGCAGCTCCGAAGTTGCCAAATATTGTATTTACTTCAGCTCTAACAGCTGCTGCCACACTATTCGTGTTATTGACAAGGAATGATGATGCATTTCCCTCAGTATTGTCAGGAATATTTCCATTTCCATTGGTTTCTACTTCAAGTGTATTAACGAGATTGGTTTGATTCACGTTTTCGAATCGTCCTGCTCGTCCGGTGCTGGTATTAAGCCCTACTTGACCAAAGACGCCAACTCCTGTTCCCGTAGTGTTTGTAGAGATAAATCCTCTTACGCCATATCCACCACCATCATTTCTTCCGACCACTGCTCCGGCGATATCACTGGTTGTTCTCCCCACAACAGCTTCTCCATTTCCGTTATTGTCTCCAATAATACCTGCAGAAACCTGTTGGCTGGTTATGCCATGTACGGCAAATCCGCTTCCTGTGGTACTTAAGATTCCGGCACCGCTTCCAGAAGAAGAAACATTCACTACTGTTCCATTTCCTAAAGTTGAAACATTAAGAGCGTTATTGTTATTGGCATTATTTAATAAAGCAATATTAGCGGCGATCCCATTGTTACTTGTTGCATTAAGACCTGTTCCTGTATTGCTGTTTGCATATACACCATATCCGGCTCCTGATGAGTTTCCATAAACCCCTAAACCATTAGGAGTAACTCCGTATACTCCCCATCCGCTTCCGTTTTGACTGCCCCAGACACCAACTCCCAAACCACCTGTTCCGTTATTGATTCCGCGAACTCCTGATGAAAACCCTCCAGGAGAAGTGCTGCTCACAATACCCCTCACTGAAGCAATACTTGAAGTCGTTGTATTGTTGATTCCTTCAACTGAAGTGCCGTCACCATCATTTGTCAGTGAAAAAAGGGTAGCTGGGTTATTAACAGTTGCCGTATAAGGAAGGGTGAAGTTTCCACCACCCCCGCCTGCTGACTTTGCATACATAGCATATGGAACGCTAAGTAGCTGACTGGTTCCTGTTATTGTGTAGCTTGTTCCTCCAAGAGGATCCGTTTCTGTTTTTAAATAATAATTTCCTGTTGACCAGTTAATAGTGGCAAATGTTCCTGTGAGGACTGTTCCCGAACCTATTTCAAGGCTGATAAGGCCGTTTGCATTCGTATTTCCGGTTAATCTTTCGGAATAAACGACCGGTCCTGCTGCAGAACCTTGTAAGACACTCACTCTTATGGCGATGCTTTGATTGACGAGCAGTTGTCCGGAAAGATTCCGCATAACTGCTTGATAGCTCATTTTTTCGGGTACTTGTGCATAGGCTGAAAGACAGCCCAGCATAAGCCCTAGCATAAATAGAATTTTTTTCATGGTGTTATTTTTTTATGATTTTGAACGTTTTGATGTTTTTACCTTCTTGATTTATTCGAATCAGATACATCGCAGAAGGAAGTGAAGAAAAGTTGAATTCAGATTTTGATTGAGTTATCTTATCCTTTTTGATCAATTTACCTTGGGCATCAAATAATTGATAATCTGAGTTTTTGTAACTGTTTACAGTAAAATCCAGATATAAATTGTCTTTGAATGGATTAGGGTAAAGTAAAATGCCGTCTTCTTCGGTTGTTGTTTCATGAGCAGAAAGAGTTGTTACTTCAAAGGCTTGTTGTACACCTTCCATAACTTGTGAGCCACTTCCCTTTGAGAGGTAAGTGATTTGCCCTACACTATAAGAAACAGAGCCGTTACCTCCTGAGACACTCGTTCCCGTAGCCAGAACAGCTGACTGAGCGTGCAGATGTCCGGATACGATAAACAGAATGAAAAAGAAGCCGAAAATAGATGTTCTTTTCATGTGATTTTTTGGTTATTAGTTAATGATAATAAGTAAGAGTTTGTGGAATATTAAAATTACCACATATTTGAGGCTGATATTTGGAAAATAGATAAACGACAGGAAAAATCGACGAATGACCAGTTTATTAAAATAGTTGAGATTGTGGAGTTATTGTTTGATCTCAGCCGGGCATATTGAAAAATGCCAGGTTGTCTTTATAAGTTCTTCCGATTGGAAGTTTGATGTGATTAACGAGTTCTACTTCGTGTGCTGTTTTACTTCGGATGAGGTATTTGGGGACAGCATAACTGCGGTGTATTCTTACAAAAGAATCAAAATAATTTTGGTGAAGAAGATTGCCAATAGAATCCAGAATCCAGTGCTTTTTTTCGGAAGTTATGATTCTGGTGTAATCTTTTAATGCTTCAAGATAAAGGATATCTGTGATTTTTATTTGAAGAATTGTACTTCCTTCTTTTATTTTAATATTATTTTCACCTAGCAAGATATCAAGACACTCACTCTTTTCCTTCATTTCAAGGAAATCAAAGAGCTTTAACATGGATTGATGGAATCGTTCTGTTTTCAGGGGTTTCTTAATGAAATCTAAAATGTCCAGTTCAAAAGCTTCAATAGCGAATTCAGGATGTGAACTTATAAAAATACAGATCGGGATTTTGTGGGCTAGTTTGCTAAATTCCATTCCATTCATACCAGGCAGATTGGTATCAATAAATATAACATCAATAGGAAGGTCAAGGTAGGGAATAGCTTTTTCTGCGGAATCAAGAGAAGCAACAATTTCAATACACTCATATTGATTAATATGATGATGAAGAACCAGTCTGTCCAGTTCATTATTATCAATAACCATACATTTAATATTGGTAATCATGATTCTCTGGATGTTGTTAGTTTTTTAAATTTTAAAGTATTAAAACAATAAAATTGTTCTATAAAGTTATTAAAATAATATAATTTAATGTTGTTTTAAATTAAATTTAACATTAAGATTTTTTATATTTTAAATAAAGTAAGTAGTTTCCAGAGCGAATTATCACTAATAAGATGAATGTAGCTAAAAGTGGAGTTATATAATTGTTATATAATTAAGGATAAGAAAAGAGGGTAGGGCAAGTTATTTAATGTTGTTAATGATCCATTCAAAATTTCTGAATCGAGAATTTTTATCATAAATATTACTTAGGATTATCATGTTGTTGGTTTTATAAAATGCTGCAATATCAGAAAGTTGCTTTCCGATAGTCTCTGGTGTGGCAATGATTATATTTTTTAAACCTTGTTGAAAATCATTTTTGCCTTCTTCTCTCGAAATTTTTTCTTCTACCTCATCTGGATGTAAAAGGGGCGTTGGTGCTAATCCCCGATGTGCCTCTAAAAACTGGTAAACCATTGAATAGGCATTTCTTTTTGCTGTTTCATAGTCTTCAGCTACTGAAACTGAAAGAGCAATTTGTAAACGAGGCGTTGATGTTATAAGGTTAGGTTGAAACTCGTTTTTATAAATGTTAGTGCTTTCATTTCTTTGTTCATTTACTAAAAAATGAGAATATGAATAACCTAGTCCATTTTTTGCTGCTTCTTTTGCTGAATTGTTGCCCGATCCTAACCACCAGACTTCAGGTTTGTGATGAAGATTTTGTGGTTGTGCTATTAAGTCTCCATAACGCTCCTGAGTTGGGGTAATATCCTCGGACAGATATGCGACGATATCCTGTAGTTTTTCACTAATTGTAGTTACAGTTGGAAGTTTATCACCATTCAATGCAAGCGACGACATTTTAAGTCCACCCGGAGCCTTTCCTAATCCTAATATAAAGCGTCCCGGAAAGATAGAAGCCAATAGTTTTGTTATCTCAGATACTTTATAAGCTGAGTAATTGCGAAGCATAATACCAGCAGTACCTACTTTTATATGTTGTGTCTTTCCCAAGATGACGGCAGTTAGAATTTCTGGGCTTGAACTGGCATAAGCCGTTACACCGTGATGTTCTGAAAATAAAATACTTTCATATCCTAATTGTTCTACCCATTGTGCCAATTCAATACTGTTATCGAGAGCTTCCTGAGGGTGTTTTCCGGCAATAACAGGGGATTGTTCCAGGACACTCAGTTTAATCGTTTGTTCTTCCGTCATTTAGATTGGTTTTTAAAAACAATATTTAATCATTCAATATAATAAATAAATTCTTTTGGCTTTTAATAATCATTCACTTAGTGTCATAACTCAAAGGGATCGTTGGTGTTTTTACCAGTTATTTAATTTTAGTGTTTAGAAAATAAAAAACGGGTTAATCTAATTGGTAATTTTCTACAAATCGGTATTATTATAAACTTAAATTAACATTAAAATTTCTCATTGTCCAAAAAATCATTTTGTTTTTTATTCTTAAAAATGTTATCTTGTAAAGCTCACAAACATAGATAGAACTTAATGCTAGAAAAGAAAGAACATAATTACGAGAAAGCAGTTTTAGTAGGTGTTATTACTCAGAATCAGGATGAAGAAAAGCTGGTAGAGTATATGGATGAACTGGAGTTTTTAGCTTTCACGGCAGGAGCCACAGTAGAAAAACGCTTCACTCAAAAATTAACGCAGCCAGATTCCAAGACCTTTATTGGAAGTGGAAAAGCACTTGAAATAAAAGAATACGTAAAAGAAAACGAGATAGGGACTGTAATTTTCGATGATGAACTCTCTCCTTCGCAGCTTAAAAACCTGGAAAGAGAAATGGAAATTAAAATTTTGGACCGTACCAATCTTATTCTTGATATTTTTGCACAACGAGCGCAAACTTCGTATGCAAGAACTCAGGTAGAATTGGCACAATATCAATATCTCTTACCGAGACTGACAAGAATGTGGACCCACTTGGAACGTCAGAAAGGGGGAATAGGAATGAGAGGTCCGGGGGAAACAGAAATTGAGACCGACCGTCGTATTATCCGTGACAGAATTTCATTGTTGAAAGATAAATTAAAGGCCATTGATAAGCAAATGGCTACTCAGCGAAACAATCGTGGGAAAGTAGTTCGTGCCGCTTTGGTGGGGTATACCAATGTTGGAAAATCTACTTTAATGAATGCGCTTTCAAAATCTGAAGTTTTCGCTGAGAATAAATTATTTGCGACTTTAGATACGACAGTGCGAAAGGTTGTTATTGGAAACTTGCCGTTTCTGCTAACCGATACGGTAGGGTTTATCAGAAAACTGCCAACTCAACTGGTAGAATCTTTTAAATCTACATTAGATGAGGTTCGTGAAGCTGACTTGCTTATTCACATCGTGGATATTTCTCACGAAAGTTTTGAAGATCATATAGAATCTGTTAATCATATTTTGATGGAAATCAATGCTCATCAGAAACCAATGATCATGGTTTTCAATAAAATTGATGACTTCAGTTATGAGAAAAAAGATGAGGATGATTTAACGCCAACCACAAAAAAGAATATTTCTCTTGAGGAGTGGAAAAAAACCTGGATGGCAAGATCTAAATATCCTACCGTATTTATTTCTGCTTTAAGTAAAGAAAACTTTCCAGAAATGAAGAAAATGATCTATGATGAGGTAATGAAAATTCATATCTCGAGATTTCCTTATAACGATTTCCTTTTCGAATATTTTGAAAATGATGAGGAGGAAGAAGAAAATAACGATTAATGAAATATTACTTTTTCCTTCTGTTTCTATGTATCTCGATTTCTGGCTTTAGTCAAAAATCCAAGATCGATTTTAAGAGTATTGAAAAGAACCTTAAAAACTCTGAGTCGCCATACAGTTATGATAGACTTATTTTCAAATATAAAGGGATACCAAAATCATTGGATAGCATAGAAGCTCAACATTTGTACTATGGTAGAAATTTTGAAACAAATAAGCTAACTACTTCGGATGAAGATTTTAAGAGTCTGGCCGAAGCGTTTAAGAATAGCAATTTTGATGAGTGTATACGATTAGGAAAGATTTTATATGGTAAAGATCCTACAAATCTTGATGTGTTGTTAATTTTGCTCAGAGCATATGACAACAAAAAAGATATAAGCAATTTTACCCATCATTTGTCACAACTTCGATTGCTTGCTGATGCAATAAAAAATTCCGGGGACGGAAAATCAGAGAAAACAGCCTATAATGTTAACTCTGTGGGTGATGAATATATTTTTCTGAATATTCTAAATCTGGGAGAAGGATATACAAGAAGTTCAAAAACAATGAAGGACGGGGTTATCGACGTATGGGAAAAAGAGAATAACAAAATATATATCAAAGTCCTTTATTTAGGCTTTTAAATTTAAAAATAACTTAGTGGAATTATATTATTCATTTTCGGTGTTAATAGTTTTAGCATCCATATTCGCATATCTCAATTACAGATTTCTTAAGCTTCCGAGCACGATCGGAATTATGGTTATTGCCATTGTGGTTTCAATTTTCCTGGTTTTATTTGGTGAAACCGTATTACCTAGAACCTTTGGGCATCTTCATAAATTAATGAATAGTATTGATTTTACGGAAGTACTGATGGGTGCAATGCTTAATTTTCTTTTGTTCGCCGGAGGAATACATATCAATATCAATGATCTGAAGGAACAATTTAGGCCGGTTCTTATCTTTTCAACAGCAGGAGTTGTTATCTCTACTTTTATAGTAGGTTTCGGAATGTTTTATCTTCTTCCTCTTGTAGGTATCAAACTTCCGTTTATCTATTGTTTGGTTTTCGGAGCCCTTATTTCTCCTACAGATCCGGTAGCAGTTCTCAGTATTTTAAAACAGGCAAAAGTATCAAAGTCTTTGGAAACAAAGGTGGCAGGAGAGTCCCTTTTTAATGATGGGATGGCTGTTGTTGTGTTTACTGTTGTTTTACAGCTGGCTGTTGGGAAAGAAGTGGATTTGGGAGTTGAGAGCATCGGGTTACTATTGATGAAAGAAGCCGGCGGAGGATTATTGCTGGGTGTTTTATTAGGCTGGATCACTTCCCGACTGATGCGTGAAGTGGATGATTATATTATTTCAGTATTAGTTACCCTTTCGGTTGTGATGGGAGGTTACCTTATTGCAAGGCAGATGCATATCTCTGGGCCGCTTACTATGGTAGCTGCAGGATTGTTTATGGGGAATTTTAATGTACGATTCAAAATGAAATCCATTACCCAGGACTACCTTATTAAATTCTGGGAATTAATAGATGAGATATTAAATGCCGTACTATTCCTATTTATTGGTTTTGAGTTACTAATGATCAAAGATTTGAATCATTTTATTATTCCAGGGCTTATTGCAATCCTAGTTGTTTTGATCGCAAGGTTTATTTCTATTTGGGCACCTTCGAAATTTATGTCCTTCAGGACGCGGTTCAGTCCACAGACCATTAAGGTTTTATTTTGGGGTGGAATTCGCGGTGGGGTTTCCATTGCGTTGGCAATGTCTATTCCTAAAAGTGAATACAGTAATATTATTTTAAGCATTACTTATTGTGTAGTGGTATTCTCAATTATTGTTCAGGGGCTTACAATTGCTAAAGTTGCTAATCCTAAGAAGATTGCGAAAGAAGAACTGGAACAAGAAGGTGTTGCTTTAGATGAAACTACCTAATTAGTTGATTACGATGAATAATACAATCAAAGATATACATGAAGCATTAGCTGTTTTATCTATTCCGGAAAAGGCAGCTTTCTTTCCTAAGTTTTTTAAAACAGGAAAAGGTGAATATGGTGAAGGGGATGTATTTTTGGGAGTAAAAGTTCCGGACCAAAGAGTAGTGGCAAAAGAATACTATTCTAAAATTTCTTTAAAAGAACTTGGGGAGCTACTTTCCTCAAAATTTCACGAACATAGATTGACTGCCTTGTTTATGCTGATCAATAAGTTTGAAAAAACAAAAGATCCAAAAAACAAAGAGGAAATTGTAAAGTTTTACCTTGATCATTTACCGTTTGTCAATAACTGGGATCTGGTAGATTCCAGTTGCTATAAAATTTTGGGACGCTATGCTTTTGAAAATAAGAAAGAAAATTTACTTAGAGATCTTTCTAACTCTGATGACATGTGGCATAAAAGAATTGCTGTTGTTGGAACAATGCATTATGTGAAAAAAGGATCGTTTGATTTAACGAAAGAATTTGTAACAAATAATTTAAAGCATTCGCATGATCTGATGCACAAAGCAAATGGATGGCTGCTAAGAGAAATGGGGAATAAAAATGAAGAAGAGTTGATTTCTTATTTGTCGAAATACTATAAAGATATGCCCAGAACATGCCTGAGATATGCGATTGAGAAATTGGATGAAGAAGTACGGCAAGATTATTTAAAAGGAAGGATCTAATGGATTGTTTATTTTGGAAGACCTGTGCCCATTATTTTTTACACCTTATATTTCCTGTTTTTATAGCTTTAATTTTCTATAGAGATAACTGGAAGAAGGTGTATCTTATTCTATTAGCAACGATGCTAGTAGACCTAGATCATCTATTTGCCAATCCTGTTTTTGATCCTACGAGAAATAGTATAGGATTTCATTTCCTGCATTCTTATTATGCCATTACCGTATATTTCGTAATGCTTTTTTTTAAAGGAACAGTCAGAATTATTGGTATCGGACTTTTATTACATATGTTGACCGATTTTCAGGATTTTAACCTATGGTGCCATTAAAATATCATTAATATTTTCTTTTAATAATTTAATTTTCATCGTTTTTTTGTATTTTGTAGACACTTATGAAATTAAAAGAACTTTTACACTATACCTTTATTTTCCCTGTTTTAGCAGTAGGTTACTATTTTTCTGGATTAATGGAAAATGGTGTTGTTTATGAAATTATTGCAGGAATTTTACTCACAGGTAGTGTATTATCAGCTGTTCATCATGCAGAGGTTGTAGCTCACAAAGTAGGAGAACCATTTGGTACTATTATTCTAGCCCTTTGTATTACTATTATTGAAGTCGCATTAATTATTTCGCTGATGGTAGCAGGAGGAAGTGAGGCTATTACATTAGCCAGAGATACTATTTTTGCTGCAGTAATGATTATTCTAAATGGGATCTTAGGAATATGTATTTTAGTAGGTGGAGTGAAATATTATGAGCAGTTTTTTGCAAGAACCTCAGCAACGACATATCTGGTAAGTATTGTTTCAATATTAGTTTTAACATTAATACTCCCTAACTTTACCTCAAGTGTAAACGGGCCATTTTACAACACCGCTCAGCTGATTTTTGTTTCTATTGCGTGTCTGGTTATTTATGGTGTTTTTTTAATGGTTCAGACCGTAAGACACAGGAATTATTTCATTATTACAGGGGATCATCCGGATTCTCATTTTATTCCATCAAGAAGTCAAACTATTGTAAGTTTTGTTTTTCTGGTAATCTGTCTTGTTATTGTTGTTTTAATGGCTAAAGGTCTTTCCGCAACAATTGAAGATATGGTACAAAGTATAGGTGCTCCAAAATCATTAGTAGGAGTAATTATTGCAGGGGTTGTGTTGCTTCCGGAAGGCGTCGCTGCTATTCGTGCAGCAAGAAATAATCAGATACAGTCTAGTGTGAACTTAGCATTGGGATCTGCCTTGGCAAGTATTGGTTTAACGATCCCTGCGGTATCTATTGTTTGTATAATGTATGATATTCCTTTTGTATTGGGACTCGATAAGAAAGATATTATTTTACTTTCTTTATCCGTGTTTATTGTAATGCTTTCTTTAAGTAGAGGAAAAACCAATATTTTATATGGAACAGTTTTACTAGTGAATTTAGCGGCTTATATTTTTACTGTCATAGTTCCTTAATTAAGCTTTCTGGCCATTTCCATTTTGTATGCCATCAGCCTGGCGATATTTTCAGATTTATAGATAGCCATATCAGCATTTTCACCTATAAAGTTTTCTTCAATGGTTCTTTTCCATAATGATAACCATTGGTCAAAATGTTTTTTCTCCATCGCCTGAAGCTCATTAATTGGAAAATGAACAGCCATGGGATTTCCTTTATAACTCATTTGACCAAAAAGAATGCTTTCCCAAAAAGAATACATTTTTGGAAGGTGTTTATCCCAGTCTACTTTGATAATATCCCTGAAGAAAAATCCAATAGTATCGTCTTTAATTACTTTTTTGTAAAATGAATTAACCAACAGTTCAATGTCCTCTCTTGATTCAAGCTTTTTCATATTTCAAAGTTAATTTAAATTCAATTGATGAATTCAATCATCGACTTGATAAATTTCATGAAAACAATATTTTATCTTTGCATGTTGGTTACAAAAGTTGGAAAGAAAAATAATATAAATAATGGCAAGAGGATTTAGGCAAAAAATTCGTCAGAAAAATACGGATAGCAGTGGTTTTGGAAGTAATGCTTCCGGAAGGTTTATCAATAAGGATGGACTGCCGAATGTTCGAAGAAAAGGCATTAATGTCTTTAATAGGTTGAGCTGGTATCACACTATGCTGAACCTGTCTACATTCAGGTTTCTTTCCTATTTAGTGATTGGCTATATTCTTATAAATATTATTTTTGCTTTAATTTATTACTCTATAGGAGTACAACATCTTACTGGGATCGATAAGAGTAATCCGATCAATGAATTTATAGATGTATTTTTCTTTAGTTCACAGACATTTACTACTGTTGGATATGGTAGAATAGCTCCGATCGGTTTTATGGCGAGTTTGGTGGCTACTTTTGAAGCTTTTCTGGGATTGCTTGCTTTTGCCATTGCAACGGGTTTATTTTATGGAAGATTTTCCAGACCCAGAGCCTATTTAAGATTTTCTGATATTGCTGTTATATCGCCTTTTCAGGATTCTACAGCTTTAATGTTTAGGCTGGCTCCTTATAAAAATAATGCACTTACTGATGCAGATGTTATAGTATCAGCTGCAATTGAGGTTATTGAAGACGGAATACCTAAGAGCAACTTTTATAGATTAGAGACCCGATTAAACAAGATCAGTACATTGGCACTGAATTGGACTGTGGTACATTTAATTGATGAAAACTCTCCCTTTTATGGGTTTTCTGAAGATGATTTTAAAAGTATCGATATAGAAATTATAGTACAGGTACGAGCTTTTGATGAGGTCTTTTCAAATACAGTGGTTCAAAGGTCATCTTATGCTACCGGAGAGATAATTTATGGGGCTAAATTTGTACCAATGTATTACCCAAATAAGGATAACCAGTCTACAATTCTGGATCTGGATAAAATTAATAAATATCAAAAAGTAGATCTTTCCGTTTTAGCGGAGGATAGAGGATAATGAATCTGGAACTTTATAAAACACAGGCTTTACAAAAGCAAAAAGAACACAAAAAATTCTTAGATGGATTAAAGAAAAAACCACCTAAGAACCTTGATTATGTTGTTCAGGAAACCCATGAGGAGGTTTTTGAAAAGATTAATTGTCTTCAGTGTGCTAATTGCTGTAAAACAACTGGACCATTATATACAGAAAAAGATATTGAACGTATCGCTAAACATCTTCGGATGAAACCTATAGATTTTGAAGCAAAATTTCTGAGGGTAGATGAAGACAATGATAAAGTTCTGCAAAATCTCCCTTGCTTTTTTCTTAATAATGATAATACATGTTCTATCTATGAAGTGAGACCTAAGGCTTGCAGAGAATACCCACATACGGATCGTAAAAAGATCTATCAGATCAATTCACTGATGATGAAAAATACTGTAATCTGCCCTGCAGCATTTGAATTTGTAGAAAGAATTATGAAAAATTTAGGAAAATAACCTATAATCAAAAATCATCTTAAAAATACATAAAGTACGTTAAATAAGAACTTTAGATATAATTTAATGAAATAAATGGCGTTTAAAAAATATTAAACAACCATTTAAAATATTACAATATGAAAAAGTTAATTTTAACGGCAGTCTTTTCTTTAGCGGGAGCAGTTGCCGTATCAGCTCAAACTGATGCTCAGAAAAAAGTTGATGCAAATCAAACAACTACTCAAGCGCAGCCGCAAAGTACACAAACAAACACGAGTACGACTACCCAAATGCAAGGGCAGAGTACAGGTGCAACAGTTACAACAGATGCCGCTGCAAATACGTCAACACTGAGTGACGCAACAGCAACCGTAAGTGCCGATACCAATGTAGAAGCAACTAAAACGGCAGAAGCCACTAAAGAGGAAAAAAAAGCTAAAAAGAAAAAGTCGAAATAAGTAATTTAAAAGTAAAAGTGAGAAATCCTGAAATATTTATTTCAGGATTTTTTTATTAATAGTTTTTATTTTAAAAGTATTTCCCATATTCTGAAAATAAAAAAAGCATTGAATAAATCAATGCTTTCTCCTTTCACTTTTTACTTTTTTCCCATTTTCCCGGGAACAGGCTATAAGAAAAAAGGCCGGGAATTTCCCAACCTTTATATTTTATTTTATACAACTCCTTGAGCCAGCATTGCTTCTGCAACTTTCACGAAGCCGGCAATGTTTGCACCTTTTACGTAGTTTACATAACCATCTTCTTCTTTTCCATAGTCTCTACAAGCTTTATGGATTCCGATCATGATCTCCTTTAATCTTGCATCTACCTCTTCAGAAGTCCAGTTTAGACGAATTGAGTTCTGAGTCATTTCTAATCCTGAAGTAGCTACACCACCAGCGTTAGACGCTTTACCAGGAGAGAATAATACTTTGCTGTCTAAGAAATAGTTGATCGCTTCTAACGTTGAAGGCATATTAGCTGCTTCAGTTACGCAAAGAACTCCATTTTCAACCAATACTTTAGCATCTTCGAAGTCCAATTCGTTTTGAGTAGCTGAAGGGATAGCAACATCACACTTCACTTCCCAAGGACGTTTTCCTGCATAGAAAATAGCAGATGGATATTTTTTAGCATAGTCTTCAGCTCTGTTATTACCTGAAGATCTTAATTCTAATAAATAATCAATTTTATCACCATCGATACCGTCTTTATCATAGATATATCCGTCAGGACCAGAAATAGTTACTACTTTTCCACCCAATTCAGATACCTTTTTAATAACTCCCCAGGCTACGTTACCGAAACCTGAAACAGAAACAATCTTATCTTTAAATGTTTGATCAATAGTCTTAAGCATTTGCTCAGCGAAGTAAACGACACCATATCCCGTAGCTTCAGGACGGATCAATGATCCACCATACGCAAGACCTTTTCCTGTAAGCACACCTGTAAATTCGTTTCTTACTTTCTTGTATTGTCCGAAAAGATATCCGATTTCTCTTGATCCTACTCCAATATCTCCTGCTGGAACATCAGTTTCAGGGCCAATGTGCTTGCATAATTCAGTCATGAAAGCCTGGCAGAAACGCATTACTTCCATATCTGATTTTCCTTGTGGGTCAAAATCAGAACCTCCTTTACCACCACCCATTGGAAGAGTAGTCAATGAATTTTTGAATACTTGTTCGAAAGCTAAGAACTTAAGAACTGACAAGTTTACAGTAGGATGGAAACGAATTCCTCCTTTGTATGGTCCGATTGCAGAGTTCATCTGAATTCTGAAACCTCTGTTTACCTGGATTTCTCCTTTATCATCAACCCATGGAACTCTGAAAATAATAATTCTTTCAGCTTCAGCCATTCTCTCAAGAAGCTTCATTCCTGTGTATTCTTTCTTGGTAGCGATAAACGGAATTACAGTAACTGCAACTTCTTTTACGGCTTGTAAAAATTCTGGCTCGTTAGGGTTTTTTGCCTCAATTTTTGCAATAAACTCCTGGATTTTCTGGTCAATATTATATTGTTCCATATATTAAGGTTGAATATTATTGCCAACAAATTTAATTTTTTTTTCAAGATTCACAACACCTTAATTGATGATTGTTGAAAATTTATTAATTATGAGAGAAAATATTATTAAATTGATAATTTGCATTTAAATTTTATTAAAAATTAAATGTTATACGTGAAATAATGCAATATTAAGAAATAGTTAAATTTCAAATTGCTAGAAATTGCCTCCCAGAAAACGATTTCACTTTACCTAAAAGCTCTAATTCTAAAAGTACAGGTAAAATTCTATGTGTTGGAAGGACTATTTGCTGGGCTAAATCATCCAAATTAATTTGTGGATTTTCAGCAATAAAATTATAGATTAGACTTTGATTTTCAGTTAATTGGATTGCAATAGAAGAACTGGGAAATAGTTCTTCTATTTTTTCTTTAGGTTTGTTAAAACCAAGGTTGCTAATCAGATCTTTAATTGTAGAAATTGTAGCTGCCTTATTTTGAGAAATAAGATGATTGCAGCCTTGGCTATACTGATCTGTAATTTTTCCGGGCAGAGCAAAAACATCCCTGTTATAGCCGTTAGCAAAGGTTGCTGTACTCATTGATCCGCCTCCAAAAGCGGTCTCCACTACCATAGTTGCTGGAGATATTCCAGCAATAATTCTATTTCTTTGAATAAAGTTTTCTCTATCAGGTTTTCTTGAAGAATTAAATTCGGTAAACAGGACTCCGCCGTCTTGCAGGATCTTCTCAGATAGCCGCTTATTTTTTGCAGGATAAAGAGTGTGGAAACCATGCGCTAAAACAGCAGCGGTAGGGATTTTGTAGTGAAGAGATTGATCGTGCACTTCTTTATCTACTCCCAAAGCCAATCCACTAATGGAAATAAAACTACAAGATTGGGTTTCTTCAAAAAAATTCTTTATAAACTGTTTACCATAAGCCGTAATATTCCTTGTACCTACAATACTTAATGGCAATAGTGAATTTTTGTAGTTTCCTTTTTGGTATAAAATAGCAGGAGCATCTTCACATTCCCCGAGTAAGTAGGGGAGTTCTTTAAGATGTTTTAGCTTGATCAGAATATTGTTGCTTTCGCAAAATTTCAATTCTTTTTCAGCAAAGTCTAAATGGCTAGGGTTGCCAATATCTGATACAATCTTTTGACCAAATCCATCTATTTTTTTATATTCTTTCTTAGCCTTTTCCCACGCCGTTTTAGCGCTTCCAAATGTTCTAATAAGTTTTATGAAATTGATATCACCAATCAGGCTGCACTCGCGTAATGCGATTGCATAAAGATGTTCTTCGGAAATCATGTGTGTTTTTTTTCAAATGTAATGAATTAAGTTTTATTTTTTCCTTAATTCCTCTAAATGATCCCAGATATCATCTCTTTTTTTGTGGGGCAGTTCTAAAAAGTCTTCGGGGTGATTTTCTTTATATTCCTGCCAAAGCTTGTCATCTTTCTCGTTATAGTAGTTAGGGAATTCCCAAATGAATTTTCTCTTTTTTTCACCAATATTTTTGAATGCAAAAGCAATGATACTTCCTACTACTGCTCCTGAAAGGTGGGCTTGCCAGGATATTTTACTTGGTTCATGAAGATTGTAAAATAATTCTTCAGGAAACATCCCCCAAATCAAACTTCCGTAATATAATACAACCAGTAAAGAAATGGTTAAAAGTTTCATATTCCATTTAAATACTCCACTGAAGAAGAGGAAGAAAGCTAAAACATATACGACGCCACTGGCTCCAATGGTACAGGTGTACATGTATTCACCTGTGAGGATATCTATGGGCGGAAGTAACCAAACCAATAATCCAGTTGCCAGCCAACCGATAACAAACACTTTATTGGCCACTAATGGATAGAACTGATATAAAAGAAACATCAGCACAGCAATGGGAATTGAGTTACTGATAATATGGTCCATATTTCCATGCAAAAGAGGAGAGGTAATCACCCCCAACAAACCTTCCGGTAAAAGAGGAATGATGGCTCCAAAGCAACTCTGAAAGAAGCCTTGTGTTTGTAAAAAGTAGCCCAGCCACATTGCAGCAAGCATCAGCAATGGATATAAGATAGCTTTCTTGGAAATTGCGTTTTTAAACATGAAGAGGTAATGTCAAATCAAAAGCCAATAATAAATTTCGGAAAATTTGGCGATGGTTTTTTCTCTTTTAAATTATTTATAAGACAAAAGGTAATGATTTTTAGGGAACTAGTGATTTGGAATTTATTGTTTGATGATTCATTTTCTTTATTTCGGACATTTCGATCCATTTGTTGGGTCTATTTGTTTAGTGAAAGTTCTTCAATAAAAAATTATATTTCTATTTTTGTATTGGAAATCTTTAATTATGAAGAACAAATTGTTGATTTTTTCCATTGCATTGGGAATAAATGTAGCAGCACAAGAGATAAAAATAGATACAACAGCAACACCGGTAAAGGATTCTATAAAAAGCTGGTCTGTATTAGGAAAAAACACATTAATGTTCAATCAGGCAGCTTTTTCAAATTGGGTTGGTGGAGGAGCCAATAATGTTGGCTGGCTCGCTGGTGTCGATTATAATCTTACCTACGAAAAAGATAAAGACCTGTGGGAGAATATCATCATTCTTGGTTACGGTCAGAATAATACAAAGGGAATAGGGACAAGGAAAACACAGGATGTCCTCAATATATCTACAAACTATGGAAGACAGTTTTCTAAAAGCTGGTATATTTCTTCTGGGGCCAGTTTGCAGTCACAATTTTCTGCTGGTTATGAAGATGGAAACAACCCTGAAGCTAAAAAGATATCCAATTTTATGGCTCCGGGATATTTTAACATGGGTTTGGGGGTTACCTATAGACCCAATGATAATTTAACGGTAACATTGCGCCCTGTCAATGGAAGATGGACCTTTGTGTTGGATAATGAGCTTCAGAAAGCTGGGAATTATGGTTTAAAAGCAGATGGAGATAACTCACTATTGCAGTTTGGTTTTTTAGGAAATGCTGTATATAAAGTGAAACTGATGGAAAATATTAATCTGACGAATACCGCTTCTGTGTTTTCAAACTATCTCGATCATCCCGAAAGGTTAGTACTGGCTTATGGAGCTGTTTTAAATTTAAAAATTAATAAGTATATCTCATCCAATATCACAGTAGATGTACTATACGATCATAATCAGATTCAGAAAACACAGCTGAAACAAACTTTAGGAATCGGTTTTGCGTATACCGTTAATAATGGTGTGAAAAGATCTGATAGAAAAGACAATCAGTGGTGGCTTAAAAAATAACAAAGTAATTATTTAATCAATAAAAAAGCACTTCGAAAGAAGTGCTTTTTTTGGTATCAATTTATTTTCTTAGAATTCAATGTCTACTTCTAATTTTTCAGCCAGTAACTTTGAAATTTTTTCCTTTAAAGGTTCAATGTCAATGTTCTGCATGGCATCATTCGCAAAAGCATAAAGTAATAATGCCTGAGCTTCTTTTTTGGAGATTCCTCTTGCTCTCAGATAAAATAATGCATCTTCATTCAATTGGCCCACTGTACAACCATGAGAACACTTTACATCATCTGCAAAGATCTCTAGCTGAGGCTTTGTATCAATTGTTGCTCCTTCACTTAATAACACATTATTATTCTGTTGATAAGCATTGGTCTTCTGAGCTATTTTATCAACGAAAACCTTTCCGTTAAATACTCCATGAGCCTTATCTTTGAATATCCCTTTATAGTTCTGATAACTTTCACAATTAGGTTGGTTATGGTGAACAGCCGTATGGTGATCCACTAGCTGATCTTTTCCGATAATCGTAATCCCATTCATGAATGAGTTGATATTCTGTCCATTATGGATGAAATCCAGATTGTTTCTTACCAATTTTCCTCCAAAAGAGAAAGTATTTACAGTTGTTAAGCTGTCTTTTTCCTGTTTTGCAAAAGTATTATCGATAAGATAAGAAGTATCATTATCATTTTGAAGTTTATGCCAGTCTGCCTTAGCATTTGGATAGGTAAAGATCTCGGTCACTGAATTTGTCAATACAAAAGTATCGTCAAAATTATGATGACTTTCAATTACTTCTACTTTTGCTCCATCTTCAACGATCAATAAATTTCTTGTATTGTAGAATGTATTTTCTTCTTGGTTTTGTGAAAGATAGAAAACATGGATTGGTCTTTCAATGACAACATTTTTTGGTACCTTCAAGAAGAAGCCATATTTGCAGTATGCAAGATTTAAATCTGTAAAAGCTGAACTCTTCCCTGCAATTGTATTGAAATATTTATCAAAAACTTCTTTATGTTTTTCGTCATTCAAAGCATAGTTGAATGAAAGAAATTCTACGTTTTCGATAGAAACTTTTGATAACTCCTTATGTAGTTTACCATTTACAAAAACGATCCAGTCAAAGTTTTCTTCACCTAAATGCAATTGGTCCAACTGTTCTTTGGTAATATTGTGACCTTCTTTTGGAAAGAAATTATAGTTTTTTTCCGTGATCTCTTTTAAGTTGGTATATTTATATTCTTCGTCCTTTTTGGTTGGAAAACCAATGCTTTCGAACTCTCGAAGAGCTGCTTTTCTATCTTCATCCAGAAATCTGTGACGAAGGCTTTTCAAAAACTCATCGTGGTTGTCAATAATTTGATCGTATAAAGCCATTACTGAAATTTCGGCCATCACACCTTTTTTATATATTTAAAAATTGTAATATTATTTGCGGGTTTTCCGCTTATCTTTTAGTCAGAATTGATAAAATCTGCACCAAAAAATTTCTCTTCTTAATTAAGAAGCCAGTCGTAACCTTTCGCTTCTAATTCTAAAGCAAGAGATTTGTCACCCGTTTTAATGATCTTACCGTTCGCTAGAACATGTACAAAATCCGGCTGAATATAGTTTAGCAATCTTTGGTAGTGAGTAATCAAAAGAACTGCATTTCCTTCATTTTTAAAGTGATTTACACCATCTGCAACAATTCTTAAAGCATCAATATCCAATCCTGAATCGGTTTCATCAAGAATAGCCAGTTTTGGATTAAGCATCATCATCTGGAAGATCTCATTTCTTTTCTTTTCACCTCCTGAAAATCCTTCGTTTAATGATCTTGAAAGGAAGTCTTTCTTAATTCCCAATTTTTCAGACTTCTCACGAATCATAGCAAGCATTTCTTTTGCAGGCATTTCTTCAAGTCCGTTTGCTTTTCTGGTTTCGTTTAAAGCAGCTTTAATAAAGTTAGTCACAGAAACTCCGGGAATTTCTACAGGATACTGAAAAGATAGGAATATTCCTTTATGAGCTCTTTCTTCAGGAGCATCTTCGTTAATGTTTTCACCTTGAAAAATAATATCACCTTCAGTAACTTCGTAATCTTCTTTACCCGCAATAATAGATGAAAGAGTAGATTTTCCTGCTCCGTTAGGTCCCATTATAGCATGAACTTCACCCGGTTTTATTTCGAGATTGATACCTTTTAAAATTTGTGCGCCATCTTCAATTCTGGCGTGTAAGTTTTTTATTTCTAACATTTTATTTGCTTAAACAAATTATTTTTGAATTCTATATATTAAACTTTCCGGCTGATCCGGTACATCATTAAGTTGTCCAGTCTGTTCCATTCCTGCTTTTTCCAATACTTTGATCGAAACAACATTAGCAGGACGAACCATACCGAAAATTTCCTTTTCATTCAGATCATTAAAACCGAAGTCTATAGCTTTTTTTGAAAACTCTGTTGCATATCCTTTTCCCCAGGCTTCCGGAGCAAAACGATATCCAAGGTTTAATTTTTCTTCTTCGTCATACATTTTATAGCTAAGTCCGCCGAAGCCAATAACCCTATCTGGGTTTTCTTTTTCTAAAATTGCCCATCCACCGAAATTGTATTGATCCCAATGTTCAAGCATTCTATTAAATGTATTTTCAGCTTTTTCAAGACTCATTGGTCCACTCGGATTATAAAGATTGGTCTGCGGGTCTTTATTAATTTCAAAAAATCTTTCAAAATCTTGCTTTTCAGGTTTTCTTAAAATTAATCTTTCCGTAGTTTTCATCCTGTCTTATCCTACTGAGCCTTCTAGTGAGATCTCTAATAATTTCTGAGCTTCAATAGCAAACTCCATAGGAAGCTTGTTTAAAACCTCTTTACTGAAGCCATTCACGATCAGAGCAATCGCTCTTTCCGTATCGATCCCCCTCTGGTTACAATAAAAGATCTGATCTTCACCGATTTTTGAAGTGGTTGCTTCATGCTCTAATTGGGCCGTAGGATCTTTAATCTCAATATATGGGAATGTATGTGCACCACATTCGTTACCCATTAGTAAAGAATCACACTGGGAGAAATTCCTTGCTCCTTTTGCAGAAGGCATTACTTTTACCAGTCCTCTGTAAGAGTTTTGTGATTTACCGGCAGAAATACCTTTGGATATAATCGTTGATTTTGTGTTCTTTCCGATATGGATCATTTTTGTTCCGGTATCAGCATATTGGTGATTGTTAGTCACAGCAATAGAATAGAACTCACCAATTGATCCATCTCCCTTCAAAATACAAGATGGGTATTTCCATGTTACCGCAGATCCGGTTTCAACCTGTGTCCATGAGATCTTTGCATTTCTTTCGCAAAGTCCTCTTTTTGTTACAAAATTAAATACACCTCCTTTTCCTTCTTCATTACCTGGATACCAGTTCTGAACTGTAGAATATTTAATTTCAGCGTTATCCATTGCAATTAATTCCACAACGGCTGCGTGCAATTGATTTTCATCTCTGGAAGGAGCAGTACAACCTTCAAGATAAGAAACATAACTTCCTTCATCAGCAATCACAAGAGTTCTTTCAAACTGTCCTGTTCCTGCCTGATTAATACGGAAATATGTTGAAAGTTCCATTGGACACCTTACTCCTTTAGGAATATAACAGAAACTTCCGTCAGAAAATACAGCAGAATTTAAAGCTGCATAAAAATTATCTCCTCTTGGAACTACTTTCCCTAAGTACTTTTTCACTAAATCAGGATGGTTTTTTATCGCTTCTGAAATAGAACAGAAAATAATTCCTTTCTCTGCTAAAGTATCCTGGAAAGTTGTTTTTACCGAAATTGAATCTATTACAATGTCTACGGCAACTCCAGAAAGTCTTTTTTGTTCCTCGATGTTAATTCCTAGTTTTGCGAAGGTTTTAAGCAATTCCGGGTCTACTTCATCTAAACTTGCCAATTCGGCATTCTTCTTTGGAGCAGCATAATATCGAATTGCCTGGAAATCTGGTTTCACATATTTAATGTTGGCCCATGTAGGTTCTACCATTTTAAGCCATATTCTATAAGATTCCAAACGCCATTCTGTCATCCATTCTGGCTCTTCTTTTTTAGCAGAGATAGCACGGATGACATCTTCATCTAAACCAATCGGGAAATCTTCATAATCGATCTTCGTTTCCCAACCGAATTCGTATTTTTTATTTTCTAAATCGACGCGTAAATCGTCTTCTGTATATTTACTCATTTTGATGGATTCTAGATTTTAGATATCAGAAGTCAGATAGTGATTACTAACTTCTAATTTCCAACGTCTAATTACAAACTAAAACTCTCTCCACAACCACACGTTCTGGATGCATTAGGATTATTAAAAACAAATCCTTTTCCGTTCAAACCTCCTGAATATTCAAGAATGGTACCCGCTAAATAGAGGATAGATTTTTTGTCTACAACAATTTTAACATCGTTGTTTACAATAATTTGGTCTGTTTCTTCTTTTTGGTTGTCAAATTTTAAAACATACTCCAAACCAGAGCATCCTCCACTTTTCACCCCCACTCTTATATAATCTTCAGCAGGGTTAAAGCCTTCTTCCGTCATAAGTTGGATGGCTTTTAACTTCGCTTGATCTGATACTGTTATCATTGTATTTATTTAGAATGATTTAATCTTGCAAAAATACGAACTAATTTCCGCAATCTCAAATTGAAGATATCTATTTTAATAATTCGAATCTTAATAGCATCGTTATACATATCATTGTTAGTGTTAAAAAATGTATAAATATTCTTCTGCAAATTTAGTAATTCTGTTTTTGATTTAACTTTGAACAGTATTTTTTATCTATAAAGAATAATTATGAAAAAAAAATTACTGGTCTTTTTTATATTGTTTTTACTGACAATGTCTTATGGACAAACTATAAGATATGTTTACGAAACTTCAGTAAACCCCGATTCAATTAATCTGGTAAGTCTGAAATTTGAAAAAACTTTTTTAGATATTAAAGGAAATCAATCCTTGTTTATAAGTGAACATAAATTAGTAAGGGATTCTTTATTAACTGCTTTTAGAAAGGAAGAAAAAAATGATAGTAAAAAAGAAGGGAAAGATTTTACAAAATTTGGATTGGGAAAACAATCGGAACAATCTTTTTTTGAATATTTTATCACAAAAAACATTTCTGAACAAAAAGTTTATTATCATGATAAAATAGCTGGGAAGCAAATTTATTATCAGGAAGACCGACCTATTAAATGGCAGGTGACAGAAGAGACTGAACAACAAAATGGATATAAAGCTCAAAAAGCAACAGCCAATTTTGGTGGCAGAGTCTGGACGGCCTGGTTTACAAAAGAAATAAATATTTCTGATGGACCCTATAAATTTTCGGGATTGCCAGGTCTGATTGTGAAGCTGGAGGATGATAAAGGAGATTACAAATTTGATCTTGTAAAAAAGATTACTATTAAAAATGCTTTTGAAGAATCTGTAAGTCCAGATGCAAAATTGAGCACACGAATAGATTTTATGGGTGATAAAGCGGCAATAGAATTAAGTAAAGACAGCAGAACCATGTTGAGAAGTAGAAGTGGCGGAGATATGAATTCCGGGGGTGGAAGACGAGGTGGCGGAATGAAAGGCGGCAGTCATGGCGGAGGTAGAGGAATGTCTTCGAGAGGAATGGACAGTAGCAATAGTAATTCTATACCAACGGGTGATATCGAAAGCTTTCGCAATGATGTAAAGCAAAACCCAATTGAACTAAAATAAATTACAAATGAAAAAAATAGCCATCATTGCATTAGCTCTTTTCGTGCAGAATGCTTTTGCACAGGTAAACCGATTTGTATATCAGGTTACTATGAAATCAGATGCAGCAAATAAAAATGATATAAAGACCGAAAATGCATACTTAGATATTTCGCAGGAGAAATCCCTTTTTTACTCTGAGAATAGAGTAAAAAGAGACTCAATTATGCAAAAGACGTTTCAAAGTGGCGGAGCAATAGCTTTTAACAGGGATCAAATGGAAGGATTGAAAACCAGCATCAATTACTCTGTTGAAAAAGATAAAAAAGATCAAAAAACCTATTTTAAAGATAGGTTGGGACGAGATATGTATTCTTATGAAGAAGACCGTCCATTAAATTGGAAAATATCACCTGAAACTACTAAAATAGGGGACTATAAAGTTCAAAAGGCTGAAACTGATTTTGCGGGAAGAAAATGGACAGCCTGGTTTACTACAGATCTTCCTTATCAGGATGGACCTTATAAGTTTAGTGGGCTTCCAGGTTTGATTGTAAAGGTAGAAGATAGCCAGGGAGATTACTCCTTTGATTTAATGAAAAATTATAAGATCGCTGAATTGGCAAATTTAAGCCAACGAGGGAATATCATAAAAGTGAAAAGAAAAGATTTTCTAAAACAACAGGAAAAATATAGAACAGATCCAATGTCCTTTATGACTCAAGGCGGTGGCGGTGGCGGAGGCTTTGCCCAGACTGTTGTTGTAGGTGGTGCTGGACGAGGTGGAGGTGGTGGAAACCGGAATCCGGCTGATATGAAAAAAAGAATGGAAGAAAGGGTGAAGGATGAGGCGAAGAAAAACAGCAATCCAATTGAATTACAATAAATAAAAAACCCTGAAGAACTCTTCAGGGTTTTTATTGTATCTTATTTATTTTAAAAGTTGATTGAAAGTATCACCTTGCCGGATATCTCCCGTATTAAAACCTTTCATAAACCATTCTTTACGCTGAGCAGAAGATCCGTGAGTAAAGCTTTCCTGATTTACATATCCTTGAGATCTTTTTTGGATATTATCGTCGCCTACAGCTTCGGCAGCATCTATAGCAGATTCAATATCACCAGGTTCCAGAATTTGTTTCTTGTCATTAGTTCTTTTTGCCCAAAGACCAGCATAGAAATCAGCCTGTAATTCAGTGGCTACGGAGACCCTGTTCATATCAGCTTCTGAATATCTTCCACTTCTTCTGAGAGCATCTACTTTTTGGGTTGTTCCTAAAAGAGTCTGTACATGATGTCCGATTTCGTGTGCTAAAACATAGGCTACAGTAAATTCTGTTACCTTCGCTCCAAATCTTTGCTGTAATTCATTAAAGAAGCTCATATCCATATACACTTTCTGATCTGCCGGGCAGTAAAAAGGTCCCATTGCAGATTGTGCAGTACCACAGCCGGATTGTGTTGTGTTTTCAAAAAGTACAATTTTAGGCGGAGTATAGGTCATTCCGTTTTCTTTGAAAACTTCAGTCCATGCAATGGTGTTCCATCCATCCATCATATCGACCATTTCATATATTTTTTTCTCATCAGCATTTAATTCTCTCTGTTCAGACTGGCCTTGTGATGACATACTATTTGAATTCAATATACCCGAAGGGTCGCCTCCCAAAAAGAAAACGATGGCAGCAATAATCAATGTTCCTAAGCCTCCTCCTACGATCATACCTCCACTCCCCCCGGAGCCACGACGGTCTTCAACGTTTCCGCCTCTATCGTTTGTCCATTTCATAGTAAATAATTTTAGATGTAAATTTAAAACTAATATCGATATTAATTATTATTTTTTATTCTACTAAAAATATTTGAACAATTTTAACGGTTAAGCTGATTACTCTTTAGCCAATATGAAGTAGATTGATAAGCAGAAATGGCATCATCAACCACTTTCTGATTCGGATTCTTCATAGGATTTTCATCATAATAGATGCTAAATTCCGGAGTTAGCTTATCCTTTTTTTGAGATAATGAATATTGTTTTATCTTTTTTACTGGAGAAATTACTGTTAAATATCCATCTTTTACAAATCCTAAATCCTGATAAGTGGCAATATAGGCTTTAGGCTGAAATTCTTTTTTAAAAACATCCTGTCCTAAGAATTTCGATTGGTAGTTGAAATTAAGTAATCCCAATACGGTAGGCATAAGGTCTATCTGGGACATAAGTTTATCAAATTTTTGTGGCTGAATAAAATCTTCAGAGAAGATCAGAGCTGGAATTCTGTATTTATCCATTGGTAATGCTGTACTGCCAGCGCTTGATGCGCAATGATCTGCAACAATTACGAAAACCGTGTTTTTATACCAATCCTGTTTCTTTGCCATTTCAAAAAACTTACGAAGAGAATAATCTGTATATTTTACCCCTCCTTCTCTGGATTTAGCATCACCGGGAATATCTATTCTTCCGTTCGGATAAGTAAAAGGTCTATGATTAGAAACCGTCATCCAATGATTGAAAAAGGGTTTTCCAGATTTTGATTCCGTATTCATTACCTGAATTGCTTTTTTAGCCATATCTTCATCGGCAACGCCCCAAACATTGGCAAAAGTAATTTCTTCAGGTTTAAAATTATTACGGTCAACAATTCCATATCCGTTACCAGCAAAGAAATCCTGCATATTGTCAAAATAACTGTAACCACCGTATAGGAACTTCACATCATATCCTTTGGATTTGAAGATGCCACCTGTTGTGAATTTATTTTTGTTATTTTCTCTTTTTATGATACTTTCTCCTGCTGTTGGAGGAATACAAAGAGTTAATGCTTCCAGACCACGAACCGTTCTGTTTCCTGTTGCATACAAGTTTGTAAACATCATAGAACGATCGGCTAAACTATCTAAGAAAGGTGTTATTTTCTGATCATTTCCATAGTGCTGCATAAAATCAGCAGATAAACTTTCTATAGAGATAAGAACGACATTCTTTTTGAGCTCAGGTTGGTCTGAATTTATTGTTCTTGTTAAAACAGGATCAGAGTACTGGCTTAAAAAATTACTTTCAGCTTTTTTCTGATCTATCTGTGGGTAAAACTGGAAGTAGTCTAATTCATTATGTGTAAATGCCCAATAGAACTTTGGAAATCCATTGGCCTCAATTTCTTCAGCAAAGACATTCGTGGATTTTATCTGAGTAGTAAAGGTTAGGCAGACTAAGCTGATTCCTGCAAGTAGAATAAAAGAACCTAATAAAACTAGCTTCTGCTTGAAATTGGGAAGATCTTTGAGCTCATTCTTTGTTTTCTTATAAATAAACCATGTGATGGTAGATGTAATAGCAAAGATGATTAAAAATAAGGGAAGGACAGGATAGCTTTCCATAATGTTTCCGATCACTTCATTCGTGTAAATAAGATAATCAACTGCAATAAAGTTGTAACGCAATCCAAATTCATTGTAGAAGAAATATTCACTTACAGCATTAAAAACAATAAGCAATACATAGATGAATAACGTAATGAAATAAAGCGTGTTACGGATTTTAATTCTTTTTGACGGAAGAAAAAGCATTAATGCAAAGCATATGATTTTTAATGCGATAAAAGCAAGTGCAATTTCTGCTATAGATCCCCCATATTGTTTAAAAATATTATTCGGAATAAGAAGGATATAGAAAAAAAGGAGCAGTAAAGCTCCTAATATTATTTGCCCGTAAGGCTTTTTATATTTTGAATCCGAAAGAAATAAGAAGTACAGAGCTAAAAATGTACTTGCTAAAACAAAGACAAAGACATCGTTAGCTACTCCGACTACTAAGACTTTCAGCACCTCAAAGAAACCAAAGCTTGCGGTAGTTATTGGGTGGGAAAAAAATACTATTCTAACAATCAGTGATACAATAAGATAAAAAAATCCTAAGTATAAGAATGGTTTTATTTTTTGAGGATACATTTAGATTAAGTATATGTTAACTTTTGCAAAGATAGTTTTTATGCTGTATTTTTTAAGGAAAAAAATAAAAACAGCTGATTTGTTATGTTTTTTATAATTGCTTAAATTATTCTTAAAAAGGAATATTATTAAATAAAAGAGGTTTTCTTAGCTTAAGAAATAAAGACAATAAAAAAGGACTATAAAAAATAGTCCTTTTAATTTATAGGTTGTAAAAGATATTAAAATTAAGAATTTCCAAAGCCTATATTGGTCTTTTTCTGAGATAATTTCTTTTTAAAATCTATCATTCTTAGAGCTGTAACAGCAGCTTCTACGCCCTTATTACCTAAGTCTCCACCGCTGCGTGCTACAGACTGTTCTTTGGTGTCATCTGTAAGAACACAAAAGATGGTTGGAGTATCTGTCAGAATATTACAATCTTTAATTCCCTGTGCGACTGCTGAAGATACAAAATCAAAGTGCGGAGTCTCGCCTCTGATAATACATCCTATAGCAATTACAGCATCGAATTTTCGCTCTTTGCACAATTGCATACTTGCGTAATTTAATTCAAATGCTCCAGGTACTGTAAAAAGTTTTATGTTTTCAGTTTTTACTCCTTCTTTTTCAAGGATTTCTAAAGCTGCATCACGAAGGTTATAGGTTACAAAGTCATTCCACTCAGAAAAAACAATGCCGATAGAAAAATCCTCGGCATTGGTTATATTAAGTGGCTTGTAATCCGAAAGATTAACTGTTGCCATTTTTTAATAATATTTAGTCATTTCAATATAAGAATCAGACATTCCATTGTCATAGTCCTGATATTTTTCGTCAATTGTTGAAAAGTATTTCTTAGCTTCTGCTTTTTTCTTTAATCCTAAAGCTACTATACCAGCCTTTCTTGTAAAGAAGTAAGAAGTATAAGGATCTGAAGAAGCGCTTGAAGCTTTGTCTAGCAATGATAATGCTTCATCATTTTTGTTAAGACCAGATTTTGCATCTGCCATAGCTCCAAACTTCATCGCCATCAATGTTTTGTTGTCAGAAGAGAATTGATCTAAAAGATCGTAAGCTTCCTGGAACTTCCCTTCTTTGAATTTTAATAAACCAGCATTATAACCTGCGAGTTTACCGATATCTGTAGAAGAAAAGTCATTATAAGTTCCTATGAAACCTGGGTTTGCAGCAGATTTACCTCCCAACGCCTCTTTATCTTTACCTTCAGTAAGGTTTTTTTGAGCGGCAAGGAAAGTTTTTACTGCTTCCGTATTTTGAGGAGCAACTACAAATTGTTTATAGGCGAAAAATCCTAAAACTCCTAAAACCAAAGCCCCAAAAACAATACCTAGTGGTTTTGAGTATTTTTCTAGGAATCTTTCTGTATTTAAAGCCTCTCTGTCAAGATCTTTAAAAAATTCCACTGTTTCTTTACCTTCTTGCTCTTTTTGAGCATTCTTTGCAAGTTTTGCCATAAATTCTTAAAAATTGAATTGCAAATTTAATTGTTTCTGAGGGATTTACAAAATACTTTGAATGTATTATTTAATATTCTAAAATATGATAGATTTCCGCATTGAATTTTTTTAGTTTTTCATCACCATTTAAATCTCCTAGAGCGGTTAAAAAACTGAACTGTACTACTTTTGCACCTTGTTTTTCAACTAATTTTGCCGCAGCTTCTGTTGTACCCCCGGTTGCCAGTAAATCATCATGAATTAATATTCGCTGCCCTTTTTTTATCTGTCCTTCACGCGTTTCTATTTCGGCACTTCCATATTCCAGGTCATATTTTTCCGAGATAATGGGTGGTGGAAGTTTACCTTTCTTACGGATTAAAATAAACGGAACCTCCAAAGCAACAGCAATTGCGATTCCAAAGAGATAACCACGGCTTTCGATTCCACAAACAGCATCAATCTTTCCTTTGCTGAATTTCACAAGATCTTCAATAACCTCTTCATATAATTTTGGGTTAAGGAAAATAGGCGAGATGTCCTTAAACTGAATTCCCGGAATAGGAAAGTCAGGAACATTTTCAATGGTATTTTCTAATTTATGAATTAATTCTTGTGAAGCCATTTATGGGTTTATTTTGTAGCTGGAAATTTTCCAGTCTCCGTTTACATTTTTAAGTCCGAAAGTTACTTTCAGGGAAGTTGTTTTTCCATTTTTGTCTGTAACATCATAAGTAGCATTCACACTTGAGCTGTTAGCATTAGTGGCATTTGCCGTGATATTTTTAACACTCACATTTTTTACGGATCCAAAGCCTGAAGTAGGATTTGAAAAAGACTCATAGCTTCCCCAGCTTGGGTTATTTGAAGACTCAAATGCTGCTTTAAGATTTTGTGAACTTACATTATTTAAAAATTTACTTACTGTATTTTTTGGATCTGCAGCTGGTTGTTTTGGTGTTGCAGGAACTGTTGTTGCAGAAGGGTCTGTAGTATTGCCAGTACCTGTAGGGTTGCTAGGATCAATTACTGCATTTGGATCTGTAGGTACAGCTGTGGAATCTGTTTTAGGAGGTGCTGGAATTTTTAAAGCTGACGGATTTACTTCCAACCCGATTTTAGACATTTTAAAAGTTTTTGCAGTTGTTTTTACAGATACCGTGATATCTATTTTATTATCAACCACTTTTGAAGCTAAAAGAGAAGAAAATCTTAAATTGAAACCTTTGAAATTATTATCAGTCATCAGATTTTTTGCTGTTGAAAGCTTTACTCCATTACTGAAAACTTCTAATGTAGCTTCTAAGCCGGCGCCCGTAAATGCAACAGGATTTCCTGCATTATCGACAAGCTTAGGAATGATCTGGATAGCTGTTGCTCCGTTTCCGTCATCAGCTGAAGGCCTTGTAATGATACTCAATGAGCTGGCTTTCACATCATTTGGATCACTTTCCTTCGCCTTTTCATCACCAAAAATGTTCATCTCTCCTAATGAAGGTGGAGCCGTACTTGCCCATTCGATGTTATTCTTCTGAGCTACCTCATCGGCCATTGATAAAATTTCAGGAACTTTTTTTCCATTAATTAATTTGCCAAGAGCCTTTACTTCGTTTACGTCACCTTCGGCATCTACTCCAAATGTTTTAAGGATATAAAGAGCCTCATTAAACTTGATTTGTTTGATGGTTGACAGGCTTGATGCCATGTCATTGATACTTGACTGTAAAGTTTTTGTACTCGTAGCATCTACATGATCTTTCTTACATGCTGTAAAAAGCAATAGGCTGAAAATTAGTAGAAGAGAAAACTTTTTCATTTTTATTCGGTTTGTTACAAATTTAGTAAAACCTTTATTAATAGAAATTTTTTATTTTTTATTTCTTTTTTCTGGAATCTCAATACTACCGCCATACTTGTTTGGTTGTTCTTTAGGCTATTTATCCCTAAATAGATCTTATGGACCATTTGAAGAGTACAGCCAAAGGAATCTTTTATATAATTATTGTTGAAAAGTTGCTCTAGTAAAAGAAAGGAGTAGTATTTATAGTATTATTTTTCACTTTAAAAGAAATCATTTAAAAGAAATAGGAGATTTTTTTATTTTATCGTTTGTTTGGTTGTTCTTTTAGACTTCCTTCAAAGAATGAACTGAAGATTGCCTGCATATTTGGGAATGATGCATCTTGCCAGAATTTTGATGTATAGCTGCTGTTGTCCTTATCAAATCTTACTTTTTCAACATCATCATTATTATCAAATGAGATTTCAGTTGGATAGAAATTGGTATATGTTTGTATTTGATTGTAATTAGGTTCGCTCTTGTGTTTTATTTTAATAAAGACCCGATCATTATATTCTAAAAAATCTTTTAATCCTTTTTCAGATCCTTGTTCGAAGGAAAGATTAACAATAGCCTTTATGTCAAAAAAGCGATACCCAAAAAGAGCGAATTCTTTTTCTTGTAATGCCTCACCAGAGATTTCTATTTGATCTTTTTTGTCTCCTTTTAATTCTTTTATAACCGTTACTTTATTTTTATAGTCTTCGGGGTTTCCTATTTTTTTAAGTCTGGGAAGGTTTAATGAATTGCCATAGTCCCATAATGATGTTTGCTTTTTTTCCTCTGAAGGATCTTCCAATCTGTAAATTCTGTATTGTTGTGCATTGGTACTTTTTAGTTTTTTAGTTTTGTTATCAAAAACATAGGTTACAATACCATCTGCATAGCAATTCAGTTTGTTATTTAGTGTGACATAGGCATTAAAGTTTCCTTTAATGATGATGTATTTTGCAGGTTTGTTATTTTTTAATACTACGGTCTCTATTTCTTTTACCTGATCGTTAACTTTTATTATGTCGTGATCAAGCTCTGCATAGGAAAGTGTTGCTACAAGAAAATTATCATAGATCAGTTGAAATTTTTCCTGGGACGGATTTAATGCTTGCTTATCTATTTTACCGTCAATATCAGAATACGCTAAAATACTTCCATCTTTTCCAAAAACAGAAACCTTAGGCAATGGTTTATTATTTTTTTCTGAAATGAATGTAATGGTCTGGGCATTGGTAAAGCTGAATAGCAAAACGAATAGAATTTGTAATAGGTAGTTTCTTTTCATAATTAATTATTTGCTGGTGTGGAGACCGTTTACTTATAAGACAACAGTTTTGAAAAAAGGTTGCACAGAAATCTTAATTTTCTGCATAAAAAAAGACTGATTAGTTAATAATCAGTCTTTTAGAGTTTTATTTTGTTACAAGTCCTTAGAAAGGATACTCATAAATTTCAGATTCGTGTAAGAATGGGTTTCCAGTAGGAATTAATTTTAGTTTAGATAATGCTGACATTACAGTAAACATAAATAATCCAACTACAAATAGGACAGCACCTAGTATTAGTATAAATACTTCAGGAGTTTTCCAATATGGGCCCACTGTTCCAGGCATTACCATATTAAAGTAATCTAAAAGGTGTCCTAAAATAACAACTACTGCCATTACGGTAACTACTTTATAATTTCTTTTAATGCTGCTACTTACTAATACCAATAAAGGTAATAAGAAGTTGATAATTAGCATTGGTAAGAATGTAGGTGAATAGTGCTGGAATCTTCCAAAGAAGTAATTAACCTCTTCCGGTACGTTTGCATACCAGTAAAGCATGAACTGAGCAAACCATGTGTACGTCCAAAGCATACTTGTTGCGAAAAGGAATACTCCAAGATCGTGTAAGTGATTGTCATTGAACTGAGGTAAGAATCCGTTCTTCTTAAGGTATACACTGATAAGAATAATAACAGCAATACCACTGGATAAACAGCTCACCATAGAATACCAGATATACATTGTAGAATACCAGTGAGGGTCAATTGACATCAACCAGTCCCAAGCCCAAGCTGCAGAAGCAAAACCGAAGAATGCGATATATCCAACAGCCCATCTGTAAAGGAATTGATACTCAACCAAAGATTTTGTCTCATCTACTTTTTTAGATTGTGCTTTCAGTTTCCATGCGAAGAATGAAGCTCCGATTACGTAGATCAAAGTTCTGATTGCGTAGAAAGGAATATTTAAGAATCTTTTCTTTTCAAATAAGATCACATCAAAGTGTGCTGAGTTTGGATCTGTTAAATCCGGATCCATCCAATGAAAAAGGTGTCCTTGGTGGAAGATATTTAATAACATAAGGATGATCAAAATAGCTCCTCCGTATGGAATATAAGAAGCAATAGCTTCCATTACTCTTGTAATAATAATTGGCCAACCTGCGTGAGCAGCGTGCTGAATACAATAGAAGAACAATACGGCACAACTTACTCCAAAGAAAAATACAGCTACGAAATGTAGTGATGCTAATGGTTGGTTGTGAATTTGTAATTCTGCATGTTCTAAATGAGCAGCATGATCCTGAGGACCTATCATCTCACTTGAATGAGTAGGGGCAGTGTGACCTGAAGCATGAACAGCTTCCATCATCTGTTCAATTTTTTCTGTGCTGATTCCTTTATTCAAGAAAAAACCAATACCAAATAGAACTAAACCTACAACAAGCAGTATTATAGAAGTTGATTTTAATTTTGGTGAAAAAGTATACATTTCTTTTCTTATTTTTTAGTTGCGGTAGTCGTCTCAGTTGTTGCCGCAGCTGGCGTAGCTGTAGCGGTTGTAGCTGCTGCTGGTGCTGCATTTTTCTTGAAAGCACTCATCACATACATCGCCACTCTCCATCTGTCTCCTGCGTTCAATTGTCCCGCATAAGAACCCATTGCATTTCTACCGTTAGTTAATACATAATGAACAGATCCTACAGTAATTTCTCTATCTGCGTAGTTAGGCACACCAGAGAAAGCACCGCTTTGTACAATTGGACCCTGTCCATCACCTCCAGTTCCGTGACATGCTGCACAAGTGTGGTCGAACAACATTTTTCCTCTTTCTATATCCTTAGCTGCATTAGCTGGATTTAAAGGAGAAACAGTCATCTTCTTTGATGCATCATATCCTGCATTATATTCATCTACATTTTTCGGAAGTAATCCTTCTTCAAAAATTCCGTCTTTATTTTGAGCAACACTTCCTTCTACTGGAGCAAGTCCTGTTGCAAAGCTATTTTTAACAAACGCTGGGATTTCATTCTCATGATCTGAATACGCATCCTGAGCTTTCATCAATGGATCATAAGCTACCGGGAAATACATATCCGGGAAATATACCAGGGGTGCATTTTCTTTCGGTCCGCAAGAATTAAGTAAAACTGTTGTTAAACCTAAGATTGCAGTAATTCTTAATACATTCTTTTTCATTTTAAGCGTCTTTAACAGTTATTTCTTCAACTCCAGTTTCAATAAGTAGCTGTTTTACAGATTCTACATCTTCAGTTACAAACTCCATCATGAATTTGTCATCTGTAGTTCTTGGATCTGGATTTTGAGCTGGAGCTCCCGGATACATCTTATTTCTAACTAAGAAAGTAAGAGACATCATGTGAGCTGCACAAAATACCATTAATTCAAACATTGGAACTACGAATGCCGGCATATTGTGTCCCCAGTCAAAAGCAGGTTTACCACCAATGTTTTGAGGCCAGTCATGATTCATCACATACCAAGTTACAGTTGCACCAATGGTAACACCATAAAGAGCATAGAAAAACGCAGCATCAGAAATTCTAGTTTTCTTTAAACCTAAAGCTTTATCTAGTCCGTGAACTGGAAATGGCGTATAAACTTCGTTTATCGTTATTCCTTTATCGTTGAATGCTTTAACGCCGTTCATTAAATCGTCGTCATCAGCATAAAGTCCGTATACAATTTTAGTGGTGCTCATCTCCTTCTTTTGCTTTATAAGTTTCACCTGAGATTTTCAAAATCGATTTTAATTCAGCCTGTGCAATTACAGGGAATGTTCTTGCATATAATAAGAATAATACAGAGAAGAATCCGATTGTTCCTAAATATACACCCACGTCAATAATCGTTGGTTTAAACATCGTCCATGAACCTGGCAAGTAATCTCTTGAAAGGTTAATAACGATGATATCAAAACGCTCAAACCACATACCGATGTTGATAATTAATGCAACGATGAAAGTCCAGATAATATTTGTTCTAGCTTTTTTGAACCAGAAAGAAGCCGGAACAATCAAGTTACAAGTAATCAAAGCCCAGAAAGCCCACCAGTAAGGTCCTGTTGCAGCACCTGGAGAAAGATATGTAAAGTCTTCAAATCTTGATCCGGAATACCATCCGATAAAATATTCAGTTGCATAAGCTACAGTTACCATACCACCTGTTACAACGATTACGATGTTCATAATCTCGATGTGATACATAGTGATATAATCTTCGAGGTGACAAACTTTTCTGGCAATTAACAATAGTGTTTGTACCATTGCAAATCCTGAGAAAATCGCACCAGCAACGAAATATGGAGGATAGATCGTAGAGTGCCATCCTTTAATAACTGAAGTTGCGAAGTCAAAAGATACGGTAGTGTGTACTGAGAATACAAGTGGAGTTGCTAAACCTGCTAATACCAAAGATAATTCTTCGAATCTCTGCCAGTGTTTTGCTTTACCACCCCAACCGAATGCTAGGAATGTATAAATTTTTCTTGTCCAAGGCGTTTTAGCTCTATCTCTGATCATTGCAAAGTCAGGGATTAATCCCATGAACCAGAATACTGTAGATACTGAGAAATACGTAGAGATTGCAAATACGTCCCAAAGTAGAGGAGAGTTGAAGTTCCCCCAAAGAGAACCAAACTGGTTAGGAAGAGGGAATACCCAATATCCTACCCAAACTCTACCCATGTGGATTACAGGGAAGATTGCCGCCTGTACAACTGCGAAGATAGTCATCGCTTCAGCTGAACGGTTTACAGACATTCTCCAACGCTGTCTAAATAATAATAATACCGCTGAGATTAGGGTTCCGGCGTGACCAATACCTACCCACCATACGAAGTTGGTAATATCCCAACCCCAGTTAATAGTTCTGTTAAGCCCCCATGCTCCAATACCTGTCCCGATAGTATAAGCGATACAGCCGAATCCGTAGATGAATAGAGCTAAAGCTGCATATAGTGATACCCACCATAATTTACCTGCTCTTTCTTCGATAGGTCGTGCAATATCTTCTGTGATATCGTGATAAGTTTTGTGACCAATAATTAGAGGTTCCCTTATCGGAGCTTCGTAATGTCCTGACATTTTTTACCTATTTATTATTTAAACTTTATTTTTCTACTCTGTTTCTTACTTTAGTGTGATAGAACACATTTGGCTTTGTTCCGATCTCTTCTAGTAAATAATATCTTCTGTTGCTAGAATATAATTCTCTCACTTCAGATTCTTTATCATTCATGTCTCCAAACGTCATTGCTCCGGTAGAACAAGCAGCAGCACATGCACAAGAATTTTTGAATTCGTTGTCAGTTACTTTTCTGTTTTCTCTCTTAGCAGATAAGATTGTAGCCTGAGTTTCTTGGATACACATTGAACACTTCTCCATAACCCCTCTTGTTCTTACAACAACATCCGGGTTTAGTACCATTCTTCCAAGATCGTTATTCATGTTGAAATCAAAACGATCGTTTAAGTTATATGTGAACCAGTTGAAACGTCTTACTTTGTATGGACAGTTGTTTGCACAATATCTAGTACCAATACATCTGTTATAAGCCATGTGATTCTGACCTTGCTTACCATGAGAAGTAGCCGCTACCGGACATACTGTTTCACATGGAGCGTGGTTACAGTGCTGACACATTACCGGTTGGAAAATTACATCAGGACTTTCGTTTGGCTCAATTAAGATGTCGTATAGATTAGGAACATTTAATCCTCTTTCAATACCTTCTTTAGTTTCAATTTTTTCTTTAGCAGAGTAGTAACGGTCAATTCTTAACCAGTACATATCTCTTGACATTCTGATCTCTTCTTTACCTACAACAGGAACGTTGTTTTCTGCCTGACAAGCAATGATACATGCTCCACAACCAGTACAAGAGTTTAAGTCGATTGATAAGTTGAAGTGAGGGCCATCTGTGTCGTCAAAAGCATCCCAAAGATCTATTTTTCTTGCTGGAAGAGCTCCACTGATCGTGTGATACTCCAAAGGCTTGTTCCATCCTTTATGCTCGTCATCAAATGCTACATTTAAATACTCAGTAAGAGGAACTTCTTTAGCAATTTCATAACGACCCATTAGGGTGTTTTGAAGCTGGATACCTGCGAATTCGTGATCTTCTCCTGTTTTCTCTATTTTAGCATTTGATACCGCTAAATTAGAGCCATCAAATAAAGGATAAGCGTTTACTCCAGTATCAGCAGTTGCTCCAGAATCTTTTTTACCATATCCAAGTGCAAGACCTACTGATCCGTCTGCCTGACCTGGTTGAATAAATACAGGAACATCTTTTATTGTTACTCCATTCACCGTAAGATTTACAATAGAACCGTCTAACTGCATTCTAGCGTTAAGGTCGTTTTCTATTCCTAGTCTTTCTGCATCTTTAGGAGAAATTGTCAAGTAGTTATCCCAAGACATTCTTGTCAATGGATCTGGTAATTCTTGTAACCAAGGGTTGTTGGCCTGAGTACCATCTCCGATAGAAGTCTTAGTATATAATACCAATTCTAAATCAGAAGCTTTAAAGTTTCCTAGTTCAGCAAGAGCCTGAGCAGCATTTCCTCCTGTATAAGCCAACGTTGTTGCGTTGTTTGAAGGAACGATACCATTATATAAAGCTTTGTTGAAAGAGGTAGCTCCTAATATAGAAGCTGCACTATTTTTTAAATAGTCATAGTAGTTATTAGCAGCATTGTTTTTACCATTTTTCCAAACCAATAAAGATTCTTCAATCTGTCTTGATTTGTAGATTTTTTGGATCGTAGGCTGCATTAATGTATAAACTCCAGTCTGAGGTTCCATGTCACCCCAAGATTCCAGCCAGTTAGCTACAGGAATTACAGCTTTCGCTGCCTTATACATTTCATTTTTCTTATCTGCAACAGCAATTACATAAGGAACTTTTGTTAAAGATTTTTTGAAATCTTCTCCTTTTGGATGAGAGTAGATAGGGTCTACATTGTTTGTAATTAATACACCAACCTGACCTGCATTTACCCATCCCAGAAATTCCTGATATCTTGCTTTATCAAATTCTTTTAAGAAATTAGCTTTACCAGTGAAAGCTACTGAACCCAGTTTTTGGTTAATTAAGTGTGCCAGAACCTGAGCTCCTTTAGAACCATCAGCTAATACAACTGCTTTGTTGCCTTTTGCCTGTAGTTCTTTTACGATTTCAGCAGCAATCTTGTCAGAAGCAGCACCTCCACCTACGATTGCATTATAAACCTCAACTAACGTTTTATTTACTGCACTTGGTTTTAATCTGTATCTTGAGTCAGCATTTGCACCAGTTAAAGACATGTTAGATTCCACTTGAACGTGTCTCAACATGTTTGCTCCCGGTTTTCTAGCTTCAGCATAAGACGTTTCTAAACTCGATGCATTGTAATCTCCTAAGAAATCTGCCTGGAAAGAAACTACTAACTCAGACCCTTTAAGGTCATAAACAGGTAATGCTCTTTGTCCGAATACTTCCTGAGCAGCATCTAATGCGGCAGAGTAAGGGAAAGCATCATAAGTTACAAGTTCAGCTGTAGGATACTTAGCTTTAAATTCAGCGAACAACTTTTTGAAAGTTGGTGAAGCGAATGACTGAGATAAAAGAACAATCTTCTTACCTGCTGCCTGAGCTTCTGCCAAACCTTTAAGAACGAAATCATCTACTTTATCGAAAGTTTCGTCTTTACCGTCCAGCTTAGGTTGTTTTACTTTATCATTATCATAAAGAGAAAGTACACTTGCCTGAGCTCTGGCGTTAGTTTTACCTAAATCACCTGCAGCTGGGTTTGGATCAATCTTGATAGGTCTTCCTTCACGGGTTTTTACTAAAACACTAGCAAAGTCGAAACCATCAAAATATGTTGAAGCGTAGTAATTTGGAACCCCAGGAATAATATCATGAGGTTTTACCACGTAAGGAATCGTTTTAATTACCGGAGCTTCACAGGCAGCAAGCGTTACCGCTGCCGTAGAAAATCCTAATAACTTTAAGAAATCTCTTCTTGAAGTACTTGATCCGTTTTGTTCAGCATCTCCAAGGAAATCTTCTACCGGAATTTCTTCCTGAAACTCTTTCTGAGCCAGCCTATTATTTAAAGCTGGGTCTTTAAGTTCATGAATACTTCTAAATTGTATTTTGTTTGAAGCCATTTATACTTCTAATTTTTAGTTATTAATAATGACATTTACCACACTCAAGACCTCCAATCGCATCTACAGTAATCTTACCACCATCTTTAGGGTATTGTTTTTTCAACTTGTCATGTAGATTTTTGAAGTATTCTTTATTATAACCGTTGTTCATATCAACTTCTGTAGTTCTGTGACACTCAATACACCATCCCATCGTAAAGTCATTAGCCATCTGAACAACATTCATTGTATCAATTTTTCCGTGACAAGCTTTACAAACAACATCAATTTTGTTCGTTGGATTTTTCTTGTTGAAAGAATTGATGATCGCCTGCTCACCAGCTACAACGTGCTGAGAGTGGTTAAAGTATACGAAATCCGGCATGTTGTGGATTCTTGTCCATTCTACAGGCTGAGTTTTCCCAGTGTATACTTGTTTTGCAGGATCCCAACCAGTTGCGGCATAGATCTTCTGGATCTCACCATCATAGAATGCCTTGTCTTTTCCAGGCTCCATGTAGTGGTCTGCATTGTATTCAGAAATTGTTCTGTGACAGTTCATACAAACGTTCATAGAAGGGATTTCAGAAACCTTACCGTATTTAGCGCTTGAGTGACATAATTGACAGTCAATTTTCTGTTCTCCAGCGTGGATTTTGTGTGAGAAGAAGATAGGCTGCTCTGGCTTATATCCTTTGTAAACACCGATCCACATGATCCAGTTCCAAATTCCATAAGTAGCAAGGATCGCTAAAATTGCCAGTAATCCTTTACCTATATAATGGTATTTTTCATAGACTTCACTGAAAGAACGAACCCTTGTTTCGTTTAATCCTGCTAAATCTTCAGATTGACCCAGTTTAACTAATTGTCTTAGTTTAAGTAAGATCCAAACCAATAAACCTGCAATCGCTAAAAGTGAAATGATTACAACGTTTGTTGTTGTTTTGTCCGCTGGTGCAGCTGCCGTAGCATCTGTTGCAGTAGCTCCCGCTTCCGGTTTTTTCTCTTCCGGAGCTGGAGGATTAGTTGTAAAAGCTAAGATGTCATCAATATCCTTATCTGTAAGATTAGGAAACTGTAACATTTCAGTTTTATTAAATTTTTCAAAAATCTCATTAGCGTATTTATCCCCAGAAGCTCTTAGAGCTTTGTTGTCTTTGATCCACTTATGAAGCCAATCTTTGTCTACACCACCTTCTGTCTTTACACGTTCTACAACTCCCTTCAAAGGAGGTCCTATAACTTGTTTATCCAGCGCGTGACATGCAGTACAATTCGCTTTGAAAAGTTTCTCGCCGTTTTTAGGATCGCCGTCTTGCCCGTAAAATGAAGCACTGGTTGATAGCAATAAGCCTATTGCGATCAACGTTTGTTTATAATGCTTTCTCCAACTAATCATTTAAATTATCTTATGTTAGTAAAATATTGAACATTCAATCAATCCCGCAAAAATAATATTTTTAACAGGAATTTAACGGCATATAGAAAGGGGAAAATATCATTTACGTTTAATTTGTATTGATTCTAAATAACTCTGTTTGGTATAATTTTTTAATTTGTATAAATTTGCGCAAACAAGTTTAAATGAAAAATTTAATCAAAATATTGACAATACTATCCTTATTCGGATTTTATACTATTGAAGCCCAGCAGGTTGTAAAGAAGGATACATTGTCCGGAACAGAGCTGATTATGTCTATGGATCCTAAGGTAAAAGATGCTTTAGAAGGTCTGGAAGATAAATGTTCCAGAGTTTCTACTTCTACAACTCCTAGAGAAAATAATGAAGAGACCTATACAAAACCGACAAAAATATATGTTCCAAGTCGAGAATTGACAAATGCAGAGATCTGTAGAAAGAATCCAAGAATTTTGGGATATAAAATACAGATCACGACAGTAAAAAGTAATGATGAAGCCAATGAGATCAAGTCTTATTTTAGAAAAAGATTTCCAAATCTGAAGGTTGAAACTGATGCTTCTTTAAGACCTAATTACAAGATCTTAGTAGGAAGTTATTTCACGAAACAAAGTGCATCTTCGGACTTGTCTAAAATTAGAGAATATTTTAAATCTGCGGTGGCAATACAATACAGAATATTCTGTGCTGAAGCAAAATAGAGCTTTTATTCTATATAAAAAGTTAAGCTGAGAAGAATTTTCTTCTCAGCTTTTTTATGGGTAATAGGTGTTTAAAAACCAGAAAAATTCTGTCATTCTAATGTAGTTGTTAACTACTAAATAGATGAACAATATTCCTATTGTGACTGCTAAGATCGATAATACTTTTGGTGATGCTTTATAAGCATAAAAAAGCCATCCTAAAAGTAATGGAAAAACGAAAACAAAATGTCCACCATAGATATATGAAGTGTGTAATCCAAATTTCATTATGCAATGGATAACGATATCTAGCAGAAATGAAATCATGATTATTTGCACAAATTTGCTTTTAAAGTTTCTAAAATAACTCCACAATATTAATCCTAATAGAATTGCAATAAATAAATAAGGAATCCAGGAAGAATAAACATCCATGATTAACGCTTTAAAATTAAAGCCTTTCATATTATTTTTGTCCCGGATAATGAAGCTTGAGAATAGGATGTTGCCACCGAAAAAATAAGAAGCTATCATATCCCAGGTAGAAGTAGATTTTACATTGGAGAATTTTTCATACTGTTCGCTGGTCTTGTTAAATATGTTTTTATATTTAAAATCAATTCGGTTCAAATAGAGTAGGACAAAGCAAATGCAGGTTATGGCAACGCGCAGAGCTGCATTTCCGAATTTTCTCCAATTTCTGAAAATATTTTTTTCAAATAATACGGGAACAAATGCTTTAGCAATATTTGTAATTGTAAGACCTCCTACTGAAATGGCAGCAAAAGCAAGAGCTAATGCCGGTATTTTTTCATCCTTTTTAAGCTTAATTGCGGCATAATGATTATACAAACAGAGAAGAAAAAGGGTATAGGTGAAGTTTTCAGGAGTAAAGGAAAGTAAAATGTTTGTTGAAAAAAATCCAAAAAATAATACCAGTAAAAGATTGATCATCAAAGGTAGATGAATGATATTTTTAAGATATTTAAAAATCTGTAGTACACTTAGGCTTATCGTGATTGTACTGAACCATGCTAAGGTCAATCGGAACGTAGAATCTGTTTTACCATTTGAAATAAAAAAAGCAATTTCCCTTATCCAGTTGAAGAAATAATAAGAGAGGGGATGTCTTTCAAAACTTCCGCCACTCATTACAATAGAGCGGTTGTCAAAGCTGAAATAGGCATCCCAGGGAATCCTGTTGTCAAAAATTATTCGGTAATTAAGGGCGATATATGATCCTAAAATCCCATAAAAAGATATAAAAAATAGAAATACCCATAGCTCAGTTAATGAAGAAGGGAATACGAGCTTGAAGAAATTAACGAATTTTGATTTGAAATTCACCTGTTTAAAGTTTTTGCAAAAGTAAAATAAAAAACTCACCAATTTTGGTGAGTTTTAACAGATATATAAAAAATTGTTATTCTTTAATTACTTTTTCAGTAGTTGAAGTTCCATCGGCAAACTCAACCTTAATCAGGTAAATTCCTTTTGGGAGAGAAGAGATATTTAATTTCTCAGAATTTGTATTCATTACTGATTTGCCAGACATATCTAGTATTGTGGAAGATTTTATCTTTTTATCAGTTTTGATATTCACTTCTCCTTTTGTAGGATTAGGGGAGATACTTGTTTTGGTCTTTGAAGAAACTTCGTTAGTAGAAAGAGTTCCCGTCGTAATCTTAACGTCATCTACGAGTAGCATATATTTATCAGCAGACATATATTGGATACCTATTCTAACAGTTTGACCGGCATAAGTATCTAGACTCTGTGTAACTTGTTGCCATGCTGCGTAAGGAGCAACTAAAGGACTAGCCCCTGAAATAATTGTAAAATTAGCTGCTGTAGTTGGTGTACCACTACCGATATATACTCCAATTTTATAATTTTCAATGAAAGCTGGAGAAAGTGCCTTTACCCAAAGACTTAATTGATTGCCTCCTGCGCCTAGTGTTACTGCTGGGGAAATAAGCCAATCATTATTTGCTGTAGCACCAGCTGCAGGAACGCCGGCCCAGGATACTGCAGTTTTTTGTCCCGCATGAGGAGTGAAATTTCTTATTTCTTCATCTACTCCAGTTACCGAAGTAAGGTTGTTTGTGGCATTGCTTGCAGAAAGGTTGAATATTTGAAATGCCATTGGAGCTCCTGCATTGGTCCAATTGGCTGTCCATCCAGGAATAGTGGTGCCTCCAACAACAGGACCTCCTCCAGTGTAAGTATTTAATCCATCTAAATCTAATGTTTGCCAGGTACCTAAGCCTGTAATTGCAAAGTTTGTATAAGATTCGAAACCTTCATCTAATAAAACGGTTTGAGCATTGCCCATAATGCCCGTTAATAATACTAAAGAGAGTAAAGTCTTTTTCATAATAAAGCTATTTTGTAATTGTTACTCAAAAGTAAGCATTTTTTTTAATAGACAATTGTATCTTACTTTATATTATGAACTTAAGAACTGCATGACAGGGTAGAGCATCCTGATATATCATCATAGCTTGAAGGTCTCTTCTCAGAAAATTCAGGATAAATTTCCTGATATGGATTCTCTAATGCTTGGGTTAGTTTATCTAATAATTCTGTTTTACCATCATTAATTTCTTCAATACATTGATATAAAAGATAATTTCTTAGGATAAACTTAGGATTTGTTTTTTGCATCAAATTCAAGGACTCTTTTTTTGTTATGTTATTTTTGGAGAGCCTTTCATTGTATTTCTGTATGAAATCTTCAAGTTTTCTCAACTTGTCATCAGTCAGATTTGTATAAGAAACATTCGCAAATAAATCTTTTACATCGTTTTCTTGATCTACTTTTTCTAATTGATTGAAAAATAGGGTATGATCAAACTGCAGTTCCTGCATCAATCCTTGCCAGTTGCTGAAAAAATCTTCATCCCCATTTATTAACTGATCAAAGCCAAACTTTCTACACAGCATTTTATCATGGGTTTCCCAAAAATAATTACCATAAGAATTCAAGGTATCTTCCAGAAATTTTTCATCTTTTATTAATGGATGAAGAGCATTGGCCAGCTGCCAGAGATTCCATTGTGAGATCTGTCCCTGTTTTCCAAATGCATACCTTCTTCCGGGTAGATCAGTGGTATTGGGTGTGAAATTTAAATCATACTCGTCTATCATTGAGTAGGGACCATAATCGATGGTTAATCCGAGAATTGACATATTATCGGTATTCATTACTCCATGAACGAATCCCACTCTGAACCATTCTGTAGTCATATCCGCCGTTCTTGTACAGACATTTTTAAAAAAATCCTTGTATTTCTGTGTATCTGATGATGTGATCTCCGGGTAGTAATTTTGAATGGTGAAGTCAACAAGATCCTGTAGTGTTTTATATTCCCTTTGGGCTGAAGTTAGTTCAAAATGTCCAAAACGGAGGAAGCTTTCGGCAGTTCTGATGATCACCGCTCCTTTTTCATTCTGAGGATTTCCATTGTACATCATATCTCTTACAACATCTTCTCCTGTAAAACATAGGCTTAAAGCCCTTGTTGTAGGGACTCCCAGATGATGCATTGCTTCGCTCATAAGATATTCCCGGACGGAAGATCTCAATACTGCACGTCCATCTGCATGTCTTGAATAAGGAGTTGCTCCAGAGCCTTTCCATTGAATTTCGGTTTTTTGACCGGAATTATTTGTTATTTCACCCGCTAATATAGCTCTTCCATCTCCCAATTGACCTGCCCAATTTCCAAATTGATGTCCAGCATAAGCAGTAGCATACGATTGAATATTTGCAGGAAGATCATTTCCAACAAGAAAATTTATATCAGAACTTTCGAATTTGCCTAATCCAATTTCCTCTGAAAGTTTTTCATTAAAAGCAATTACTTTTGGATTTTCAAAACCCGCAGGATTGATGGTTGAAAATAACACTTTTGGAGTAACTCTTTGCATAGGGTTTCCCGAAAAATCTCCTGGAAAGTTTTTTAGAAAGGGCTGTCTGATCTTTTCAATATTCATAGATACAAAGATACGACAATAAAAAAAGACCTTTCAAATTGCTTGAAAGGTCTCATGTATTTATAAAAGAGAAATTATTTATTAAAATCAATCTCTTCACCTGTATTCAGGTTTTCATTGACGTTCTCTTCTTTCTTACCAGAATTCGTTTTTGGAGTCTGATCTACTGGTTTGGGATTTTTAATTTCATCAATGGTCTGAAGGCCTCCATCATCTCCATAGCCACCACTCAAACCTTTTAGGTCAGAACATCCGTCTTTCCAGTCTGATGGTTTTACAAATTTATCATCAGGAGTGATTCCTAAGCTTTTATCAGCCCAGACTTTTTTCATAAAGATAGCCCAGATTGGTAATGCCATTCTCGCTCCTTGTCCTTCACCAGTCCCAAAGAAGTGGGTTGCTCTGTCTTCCCATCCAACCCAGGCACCTGTAGCTAGTTTTGGAGTGATTCCCATAAACCAACCGTCAGAGTTATTCTGTGTAGTACCTGTTTTAGCAGCAATTTCTACTGCTTTTGAAATCCCTCTTCTTGAAAGTTCTCCAGAGGCGGTCCCAAATTGTGCTACCCCTTTCATTAATTCAATCATGGTGTATGCATAACGAGGATTCATTACTTCCTTCGGATCTACATTTACTTCTTTAATAACCCTACCATTAGCATCTTCAATCCTCCAGATCATTTCCGGTTTGTTGTGATTTCCATAATTGGCAAAAGTACTGTAAGCTCCTAGCATTTCATAAATCGTAATATCGGATGAACCTAAAGCAATGGTGTTGTTTCTTGGTATTTCTTCCGTAACTCCCAGATCTCTGGCTGTTTGTATTACTGCATCTACCCCAGTCATCTCGATAAGACGTGCTGCAACCGGGTTTTGGGAATGAGCTAAAGCATCTTTCAGAGTTAGCATTCCTCCTCTACCAGGGACGTGCCATCCGTTGTGGTCATAGGTTCCATTTGAAACTGCTGAACAAGGAGTCATTCCTAATTTCATAATAGCAGTTGCATATACGAAAGGCTTAAATGTGGAACCAACCTGTCTCTTACCTTGTTTAATGTGATCATATTGGAAATGCTGCCAGTCAATTCCTCCTACCCAGGCTTTAATCTCCCCGGTTCCTGGAACCATAGACATTAGTCCTGCCTGAGCAATTTGCTTGTGATATCTGATAGAATCCCAAGGTGACATTTCAACTTCTTCTTCTCCATTCCATGTAAAACGTGATGTTTTTATAGGTTTATGGAATTCCATTAGAATTGAGTCTTCAGATACTCCCGCAGCTTTTAGAAGTTTATAACGTCCGGTTCTTTTCATCGCCTGAGTCATAACACCATTAATCTGCTTATCTGTTAAATAGTAGAATGGTCTGTTTTTTCTTCCTCTTTGCTCCGCGTCAAATCTTTTCTGTAGATCAGTTAAGTGTTCCTTGATCGCCTCTTCCGCATATTTTTGCATTTTAGAGTCAAGGGTCACATATATTTTCAGCCCGTCTTTATAAAGGTTTAATTTTTTACCGGTTTCTTTCTCGTGATCTTTAAGATAGTTGTCAATCTCTTTTTTCAGATAAAACTTATAGTAAGCAGAGTAGTCATCATTGATGTTTTTGATTGGATGGTAATCCAAGGTAATAGGAGTTGCTACAGCTTTACTATAGGTATCTTCATCAATATAACCTGTTTTTTGCATTTGCTCCAAAACAACATCCCTTCTCGCTTTTGCTCTTGTTTCATTACGCATTGGGTTGTTTTTTACCGGATTTTCCAACATGGCAACAAACATAGCAGCCTCAGGTAATGTAAGCTGACTTGTCGTTTTATTAAAATAAATTTTTGAAGCCATTTCAATTCCGTTTGCATTGTATAAAAAGTCAAACTTGTTGAAATATAATGTTACAATTTCTTCTTTTGTATATCTTCTTTCAAGACTTACTGCAACGACCCATTCTTTTAGTTTTTGAAATGCTCTATTAATTTTATTTTGTGAAGCACCTCCTGTAAAAAGTAATTTTGCAAGCTGCTGAGTGATCGTAGATCCACCACCTCTTTTACCTCCATAAGCCACAGCTCTTGCAATAGATTGGACATCAATTCCTGAGTGCTCCTTAAAACGCTCATCTTCTTTAGCCTGTAAAGCATAAACAAGAAAAGGAGGAAGGTCCTTGTATGTAATAGGTTGAGTTTTTTCTTTTTCAAACTTACCCAATAGAACACCATCCGAAGAATAAATTTGAGAGGCTACATAAATATCAGGATTTTCAAGCTCTTCTACATCAGGCATTTCACCAAGAAAGCCTTGAGAAACGGCAAAGAAAAGCCCTGAAATACCTAAGACAACAACAATAAGTCCAAGCCAAATAAATTTAGCCCATTTTTTCCAAGAAGTATTTTTTTTGGGTGGAAGTGGAAAGGTTTTTCCTTTGCTTCCTGTGTTTTTTTTGTTTTCTTCCATTTATGGTTACGGTTTAGCCGTTTCTATTTTTACTCCAATATCTTCAATCCCAGGAAGGAAGTCATTTCTCATTGCTTGTATTAATCCAATTTCATACTTCCCTTTTTCTGGAAATTTATAGTTCAATTTATACTGAAAAAGAGTTTCCTTCGTGTCTCCAAAACCTGTACCAAGCCATTCTCCATTTGGTTTTGTAAGGACATAGTTTAAGGTATCTGTCTCTTTTTTCTTGTTCTGAAGATTAGTGAAATTAACAATAAACCTTATATTGCTGTAAGGGTAATTGTTATTATTTCTTACAACAAATATAATATTTTTAGGATTCTGTGGATCCGAAATTTCAAGATTAAATTTTTGCTCACTTTTCTTATTCCATTTGTTATCAACAGAATTCATGGTAACGTTTTCTCCTGAAGAATTGCAACTCAAGAAAAGAATAAGGGATAGTAATCCTAAAATTTTATGCATTGTTATCTTTTTTTGGAGGAAATTTCTTTTTAAATTTTTTCTTGTTCGGATTTTGTTGCGGTTTTTTGTCAGGATCAGATACAGCTTCTGCTTTTTCTAATTGAACTTTTGGCTGTTGAGGCCTTGGTTGTTTTGGATTGTGATTAGAATTTGCATTTTCTGATCTCTCAGGTCTTTCAGGTCTGTTTTTTCTAGGTCCCTGATTATTGTTTGGCCTGTTTTGATTGTTATTCTGATTCTGATTTCTGTTTTTATTGAAAGCTTTATTCTTTTTCTCAAACCTGTCAACGCTGTTTTCCTGAATCAAATCAATACTTTGTAATGGGATGTCAGGCTGTTTAAGATCTTCAAGTGGCAGAATCTTTTCACCGCGTTTATTTTTAGAAATAAACTGTTTTACAAGATCAATATCGAAATCATACCAAGCTACTGAACTGTCAACATAAGCGAACCACATTTTCTTTTTGAAAACATCAATTTTGATACAGAAAGCTCTTCCTTTTTCTGTATCTAATGTTGTTGATGAAGAAGGGAAATTGCTTAATGCATCAAGATAACTGTCCAATTCATAATTAAGACAGCATTTTAGCTTGCCACATTGTCCAGCCAGTTTTTGAGGATTAATACTAAGCTGCTGATATCTTGCAACATTCGTATTTACCGATCTGAAATCCGTTAGCCAGGTTGAGCAGCAAAGCTCTCTACCGCATGAACCGATACCCCCAATTTTTGCAGCTTCCTGTCTAAAACCGATTTGTTTCATATCGATCTTAGTTCTGAACGTTGAAGCATATTCTTTTATCAACTGCCTGAAATCTATTCGGTTATCTGCAGTATAATAAAATGTTACTTTCGAAGCGTCACCCTGATATTCAACATCAGTAACTTTCATTTCAAGCCCAAGACCGTGAGCAATTTTTCTTGCCTGAATCTTTACGCTATCTTCTTTTTTTCTTGCTTCCTGCCAAACTTCAATATCTTTCTGATTGGCCAATCTGTATATTTTTAGTGAGGTTTCTTCAGAAGATTTTTTCTTTTTCATCTGAATTTTCACTAATTCGCCGGTGAGACTTACCACACCAACATCATGTCCGGGACTCGATTCTACGGTGACTACACTACCTATATGTAAAGGAACATTATTTACATTTTTATAAAACGCTTTTCTGTCATTTTTAAATCTAACTTCTACAAAATCACACCTGTTAGAAGGAGGATTGTTGATGTTAGACAGCCAGTCGAAAACACTTAATTTATAACTATTACCACAGGTATTTACACTTTCACAACCATTCGCGGATTTCTTGGGTCCGCAAGAATGCGCAGAATCGCCGGATGTTTTACATCCACAACTCATATAACTAATATTTAATCTTGCAAATTTATATATTTTTATCTTTATGTAATTCTAAAAAATTCAAATATTCCATAACATCATTGTTTAATCTTAAACAAATATTACAATTGTTCAATAAAATATTATCAATGTGCTAGTATATATGCTTTTAGACTGATGTTTTCCCAAAGTGTTATTTTAAACATAATTTTCTTTTCCTGTAATGTTTAAAATATTAAGAAATATTAACAGACCTATTCAAAATAATTTTATATTTGGGTTATATAATAATAGTCTATGAAAAAAATATTAGTATCAACTGCTTTATTGGCAGGTGTTTTATCTTACGCCGGAGGCTTCAGAGTTTCCTTGCAAGGGGTAAAACAATTGGCAATGGCACATACTAGTGCTCATGCTGAAGATGCAAGTGTGGCGTTTTTTAACCCTGCAGGTATGTCATTCATTCCTTCTAAACTGAGTATAGTTGCCGGAGGATTTGGAGCAAGTAACAAAGTTACTTTTCAGAATTTGAATACTTTACAGAGTACAGAAACTGATAATCCTATTGGGACACCGATATATGCGGCTATTGCTTATAAACCGCTAGAAAATCTATCAGTAGGTTTTAGTTTTTCAACGCCTTTTGGTAGTACTATTGAGTGGCCAAATAATTGGGAAGGAAGAGAAATGGTTCAGAAACTAGAACTAAAAAGCTTTTATTTCCAGCCAATGGTTTCTGTAAAATTGGCACCATGGTTAGCTTTTGGGGCAAGTTATATTTATGCAAGAGGAAAGGTGGATTGGGATAAAGCTGTTACCCAGTTTGGAGGAGAGGTTAATATTAATGACGAAAAAGCAAGTGGACATGGATACGGCTTCGGTTTCTATTTCAGACCGGAAGAAAAACTTGATATAAGTATTGCCTACCGTTCACCTGTTGATATGAAAGCTAAAAACGGAACAGCAACATTTAAATTCCCATCACAATCTATCTATTCATTATTAGGTCTGGGTGCTAACGGACAGGATAGCTTTACGGCGACTTTACCTTTAGTAGAAGAATATACGGTTGGTTTAACATATAAGATTACTCCAAAATGGTTGGTTTCTGCCGACTTTAACTATCATGGATGGGAAAGATACAGCAAACTAACATTAGATTTTGCAAATGCTCCTATTGGAAATCAGCCAGGAGACCCAACAATTCTTGTTGCTCCTAAAAACTTTAGAAATTCAAAAACATTCAGATTGGGAACACAGTATGCATTCAGTGATATGATCTTTGGTCGTCTTGGTGCTTATTATGATGAATCTCCTTATTCTGATAATAACTTTATTGCTGAAACACCTTCGTTTAATACCTATGTAGTAACAGGAGGGGTAGGGTTTAAACTAAAGCAATTTGGAGTTGATATTGCCGGAGGGTATGCAATGCCTCAAGCCAGAGACGTAAATAATACCAATCTTGGTTTCGTTGGACAGGCTAAAGCTACCGCGTTCTATTTTGGTCTAGGCTTATCTTATAACCCATTTTAATTGAAAGACTATGAAAAAAATTATAATTTCTACAATCGCTGTCTCTGCTCTTTTATTTATGACAAGCTGCGAAAATGATTTTGATACGGATGTAAAAGATATCCAAGTGGATAAAGGTGAAGCAAACTTTTCTAAGTATGTTGCATTAGGTAATTCATTAACTTCAGGGTATAGAGATGGTGCTCTTTATTTAGATGGACAAAATGAATCTTATCCATCAATGATTGCTCAACAAATGAAACTTGTTGGAGGTGGTGAGTTTAAGCAGCCATTAATGCCAGATAATAACGGTGGGTTGATCTTAAATAGTCTTATAGGTCCAGTTCAGATTGCTAATACAAAATTATTTATTAATGCTTTTGTAAATGGATCCCCGGATATTAAAAATGCAAATAATAATACTGCAACCGCAGTTGTTAATACAATTCTAACAGGTCCTTTTAATAATATGGGAGTACCGGGAGCAAAAGTAGCTCATTTACTGGCTCCGGGATATGGAAATATCCAAGGGATTCCGGCAAAAACAGCTAATCCTTATTTTGTGAGATTTGCTTCAAGTCCTACAACATCTGTAATAGCTGATTTTAAAGCACAAAATCCTACATTCTTTTCATTATGGATAGGAAATAACGATGCATTACTATATGCTCTTGCAGGGGGAGATGCTACAGTTGAAACACTTACACCGCCAGCACAGTTTACACAGTATTACAATGCATTAATTAATGAAATAGCATCAACAAATGCTAAAGGGGTAATAGCAAATATTCCAAGTGTTACTTCTATTCCTTCTCTAACGACAGTGCCATACAATCCTTTAACAGCAGCTGTTCTGGGAGGTGGTAATGTAACTGTTGGAAATGCAACTATAGATAACTTAAATACTAATTTATACGGTCCATTAAGTCAGATATTAACGGCTATTGGTGCTGGAGACAGAATAAAGCTACTTTCTAAAACGGATTCAAACCCTTTGCTTATTGTCGATGAAAGTCTGGCTCCTTTAAATAATCAGATTACCGGTGCAGCATTGGCTTCGGGCAACCCAACCCTAGTGGCTTTAGCGCCATATTTAGGGGCAACTTATGGCCAGGCTAGACAGGCTAAAGCTGGAGATTTGGTTCCTTTAACTTCAAAAGCTGAAATAGGAACACTTCAAACATTGCCTCCGGGAGTTCCTGCAGCACTTGGAGCAAAGGGAATTGCTTACCCATTTGCAGATAAATATGTGCTGACATTAACAGAAGTTACAGATGTAAATACGGCTATTGATGCTTACAATGTTACCATTAAGGCAGCAGCAGATTCTAAAGGATATGCATTTGTTGATGCGAATAAAAAAATGGTTGAGCTTAATAATCAATCTGGGATTTCATTTGATGGAGTAAAGTATACGGCTAAATTTGTAACAGGCGGTGCTTTCTCTCTTGATGGAGTTCACTTGACTGGTAGAGGGTATGCTATTGTTGCTAATGAATTTATTAAATCTATTAACGCAAGGTATAAATCTACATTACCACAGATAAACGCGAACAATTATTCGGGAATAAAATTCCCTTAAAATATCAAAGAAATAAAAACTTAGAAACCACAAGAGTAATTCTTGTGGTTTTTTTTTAAATTTGCAAAATCTTAAAAAGTAAAAATGGCCGATCAGTTAAGTTATCTATTTAGTACAAGGACGAGTAAGGACTTGGCAGAGAAAATTGCTCAGTATTATGGGCAGGAACTAGGAAAAATAAACTTCCAGGAGTTTAGTGACGGGGAATTTGAACCTGTTTTAGACGAATCTGTAAGAGGAGGAAGAGTTTTTCTAATAGGATCTACATTCCCGCCAGCAGACAATCTTTTAGAACTTCTTCTAATGATTGATGCTGCAAAAAGAGCTTCTGCAAAAAGTATTACTGTTGTACTTCCATATTTTGGACTTGCAAGACAGGACAGAAAAGATAAACCAAGAGCTCCGATAGGTGCAAAGCTTGTTGCGAATCTTCTAACAGCAGCGGGTGCGACACGAATCATGACAATGGATCTGCATGCAGACCAAATTCAAGGGTTCTTTGAAATTCCGGTAGACCACCTTTATGCTTCCACTATTTTCGTAGATTATATAAGAGCATTGAACCTAGATAACCTTACGATTGCTTCACCGGATATGGGAGGAGCAAAGAGAGCTAAAAACTATGCCGGACATTTAGGTGCTGAAGTAGTAATTGCTTACAAAGAAAGAAAGAAAGCGAATGTAATAGAGGAGATGTTCCTTATCGGAGATGTAGATGGTAAAAACGTTATTCTTATCGATGACATGATCGATACTGCTGGGACACTTTGTAAGGCTGCAGATATTTTAATGGAAAAAGGGGCGAAAACTGTTAGAGCGATGGCTACTCATGGTGTGCTTTCAGGAAAAGCTTACGAAAATATTGAGAAGTCCCAATTGCTGGAAGTTATTGTAACTGACTCAATTCCTGTTAAAAATAATTTGTCATCTAAAATAAAAGTGCTATCTTGCGCCCCATTATTTGCAGACGTTATGAAGATGGTTCATGAGCATCAATCAATCAGTAGTAAATTTGTTATCTAATTGATTATTTGCTGTTTGCGAGTTATATTTTAAACAAAATTTTAAATTTTTATAAATGAAATCTATTACAATTCAAGGTACAAAAAGAGAAAACGTGGGCAAAAAGTCTACAAAAGCTTTACGTGATGCTGAATTAGTTCCTTGTGTTGTTTATGGAGGTACAACAGGACCATTAAACTTCTCTGCTGAAGAGAAAGCTTTTAAAGGTTTGGTATATACTCCTGAAGCACACACGGTATCTATTGAGGTTGATGGACAAACAATTCCAGCAGTTCTTCAAGATATTCAGTTCCACCCGATTACGGACAAGATTCTTCACGCTGACTTCTATCAGTTATCTGATGATAAGCCAGTAGTTATGGAAGTTCCTGTAAGAATTACAGGTCGTTCTAAAGGTGTTGTGGCTGGTGGTGTTTTACGTCAGTCTTTCAGAAAGCTGAAAGTAAAAGCGATCCCTGCAAACTTGCCGGATGAGATCGTTATTGATATTACTTCACTTAAAATCGGTAACAAATTATATGTTGGAGGTATCAAAACTGAAGGTTATTCTTTCATGCATCCAGACAATGCAGTTGTTGTAGCTGTTAAGATGTCTAGAAATGCAATGAAAGGTGGTGCAGCAGCAGGTGATGATGAAGATGAAGAAGAAGTTGTAGCTGAAGTTGAGGGAGGTGCTCCAGCAGCTGAAGAAACTGCAGCAGAATAAGAATTGCTTTAAACAATTATATAGAACCTGTCAATTTTTTTGACAGGTTTTTTATTTTAGATTACATCTATATTGGTATTCATTCTTTAGTCTTTCGAAAAAAAAGCTGTAAATTTGAAGTGTTCTAAATAAGAACGCTATAATTGTAAAATTTATAATAAATGTTTGACATTCAAGAAATACGAAGTCAGTTTCCTATATTAAATCAGCAGGTAAACGGTAAGCCTCTGGTTTACTTGGATAATGCAGCGACATCTCAAAAGCCCAATTCTGTTTTAGAAGTTTGGACTCAATATTATACTGAAATCAATGCAAATGTTCATAGAGGGATCCATACTTTAAGTCAGCTTGCAACAGAAGAAATGGAACTTTCAAGACGGAAGATTCAAAAATTCATTAATGCAAAACATGATTTTGAAGTAATCTTTACAAAAGGAACAACAGAAGGATTAAACCTCATCGCTTATATCCTTACACAGAAGTTAAAAAAAGATGATGAAATTATTATTTCGTACCTGGAGCACCATTCCAATATCGTTCCATGGCAATTGCTTTGCGAAAGAACAGGTGCGAAACTTCGTGTAATTCCAATTGATGAGAATGGTATTTTACAACTTGATTACTTAGATCAATATTTAAGCGAAAAAACAAAAGTAGTTTCTGTAAATCAGGTTTCCAATGCATTAGGAATTGTAAACCCTATTGAAGAAATTATTTCAAAAACAAGAAAGAACTCAGACGCTTATATTGTAATTGATGGTGCCCAATCTGCTCCACATTTTAAAATTGATGTTCAAAAATTAGATTGTGATTTCTTTGTATTTTCAGGACATAAAATGTATGCACCAATGGGTACAGGTATTTTATATGGAAAAGAAGAAGTTCTGGAATCTTTGCCACCATTCCATGGAGGAGGAGAGATGATTGCGGTATGTTCATTTGATGGCACAACTTACGCAGGACTTCCGTTTAAGTACGAAGCTGGAACTCCGAATGTGGGTGGGAATATTGCATTAGGTGCTGCTGTTGACTTTATAGAAAGAATTGGACAGGAAAATATTCAAAGACATGAAAACATTCTTTTGGAATATGCTCAAAAACAACTTTTGGAAATTGAAAGCCTTAAAGTTTATGGAGAGAAAGCACATAGAACGGGAGTTGTTTCTTTTAATCTGGAAGGAATAGGGATTTCCTCTGACGTAGGGATGATCTTAGATAAAATGGGGGTCGCAGTGAGAACCGGACACCATTGCACACAACCTATAATGGATTTCTTTAATATCGCGGGAACAGTGAGAGCAAGCTTCGCGGTTTACAATACTTTTCAAGAAATTGACTTACTCGTTGAAGGGGTGAGAAAAGCGAAAAAGATGTTGGGTTAAAAAACAAAAAAGCAGTTGAAAAACTGCTTTTTTTATTAATAGCTATTCCCAAGGAACACAATAGCATCTTCCTTGGATAATGACCTGATAATATCCATACGCACATTCAAGGCAGATTTCACCTCCGGCTATAATTTTCTTCATTTCTTTTTTGTCTAATTTTTTCATAGTGATAGGTTTAATGTATTAGTAATCAAATATAAAAATAAATCTCATTAAATAGAGGATTGTGCTTTTGAGACTCAAATAGCAGAAATACAAAGAGAAATTAAATATTTGTTTTTAATATTTATATGTTTATTTTCCGCTATAATCGTATATAATGTTAAATTTTATAATTAAATGAATATTAATGTTTAATTTTATTATCACTAATAAAATTTGCCATGAAGAAATATTTACTTTTACTAGTAGCCTGTGGAATATGTAATGCACAGGTGTTTTCTGAAAACTTTAACGGAAATGCTTTACCTGCGGGGTGGACAATAGATAATCCTGATACCGCTTATAATTGGGGAGTGGGTATGCAAAGTGGGTTCGCTTCATTTCCCAGTGGTGCTGCATTTTTTGATGATGATGAGGCAGGGCCTAATGGGATCAATACCAATGCGAGATTAGTTTCTCCGGTGATCAATCTTTCGGGAGTTACAAATCCGAAGTTGTCATTTAAGTATGCTAACCAGATTTACATTGATGATACCGTCCTAAAAGTGGAAGTGTTTAATGGGACCTCGTGGGTGCAGGTGTTTACACATTCAGGGGATGCGGGCGATTGGACTATTGACCTGGCTACACTAACTTATATACTGACAAGTTATGTTGATGCGACGGATATAGATCTTAGTCCTTATGCTAATGCTAATTTTAAATTGAGGTTTGTATATGATGACGTTGGAGATTATTCCTTTGGAACAGTAGTAGATGATGTTGTTATTACGGCAGGAACTCTAGGGACAACAGAGGTTTCAATGAAAAATGAAATGCAAGTCTATCCTAACCCAGTAAAAGATTTTGTTCATATCCAATCCAATAACCTGAAATTTGATTCTAAAGTTACGGTGCTTGATATGTCTGGTAGAAAAGTTAAAACTTTTATAGGGCTATCTGATGGCTATAATCTTTCAGATCTACCAAAAGGAAGTTATCTGATTCTGATAGATGATAAAAAAGAAATAATCAGTAAAAAGATTATAAAAGAATAAAAAAAATAAGAAAGCCTCCTGATCAGGAGGCTTTCTTATTTTTTTATGGTTTCCATTCTACTACGGCTCTGATAAATGCTTCTGCATTTTCGACAGGAATATTTGGTAAAATACCATGTCCCAGATTAGCGATGTATCGGTCTTTTCCAAAACGATGAATCATTTCATTTACCATCTTCTTGATCGTTTCCGGTGTTGAATGTAATCTTGCAGGATCAAAATTTCCCTGAAGGGTCATTGTATGGTTCGTCAGCGTTCTTGCAAATTCAGGTTTGATCGTCCAGTCAACTCCTAAGGCAGAAGCTTTAGACATGGTCATATCTTCCAAAGCAAACCAGCATCCTTTTCCAAATACAACAACATGAGAAAGTGGACTTAGAGCCTCAACAATCTGATTGATATATTTCCATGAGAATTCCTGATAATCTTCAGGAGAAAGCATCCCGCCCCAAGAATCAAAGATCTGTACTGCAGAAACTCCTTTTTCTACTTTTCTTTTTAAATAAGCTATAGTGGTATCTGTAATCTTCTGAAGTAATAAATGAGCTGCTTCCGGTTGTTGGAAACAGAATGATTTTGCAATATCAAAAGCCTTACTTCCTTTTCCTTCTACACAGTAACAAAGGATCGTCCATGGAGAACCCGCAAAGCCAATCAAAGGAATTTCATTATCTAATTTTATCAACGTTAATTCGATTGCATCAAAAACGTATCCTAAAGTATCATTTACATCTGGAACAACTACATTCTGAACCTGTTCCATTGTTCTGATCGGATTATCCAACCAAGGGCCAACGGATTCTTTCATTTTAAAATCAATTCCCATTGCTTGAGGAACCACTAAAATATCAGAAAATAAAATTGCAGCATCTAAAGGAAATCTGCGGATCGGCTGTACTGTAATTTCAGCAGCTAATTCCGGAGTCTGACATCTTGTGAAGAAATCATACTTGTCACGAAGTGCAATGAATTCAGGCAGATATCTTCCTGCTTGTCTCATCATCCATACGGGAGGTCTTTCTACGGTTTCTCCGCGAAGTGCTTTTAAATATAGGTCGTTCTTAATCATAATTTATTTTAAACTAATACTTCGATAAGATTGATTTTACAGTCATTATTTATCGGTTATTATTAATTTCTCTTCTGATCATTTCTAAAATTGAAACTAGATTATTGCCTTCAGAAGTAAAAATTCTTTCTTGAGTGTACTTTTTTAATTCATTGGATGTAGTTTCTCCTATTGAGAAGAGCTTCATATGGTTCAATGAATTTTGTTTTGCAAAACTACGAACTCCACTCGGACTGAAAAAAACTATAGCATGATATTTTTCAGTAATCAAAGGATTAATTTCCTCTGTGTTATAAACCGTGGTTTTCTGATATTTAATATTTTGTAATGGCAGGTCTTTATCTAGAACATCGATTGCTAAATTTCCACAAAAGTGTACAAACCTTTCGTGTGGGCAATGTCCAATGATAAATGCTGAAAGAGTTTCTGCATTTTTTAAAACTTTAAAAGTCCCAAAGCCATGTTTTCTTAATTCCCGCTTCGTTTTTTCTCCTACACAATAAATCTTATTGTAATTTTTGGCAGTAAAATTTTCGTTTGGTTTAAATTGATTTCTAAAGAAAGACGTCACACCTTTTGCACTTGTGAAAATGAGTGAATAATTCTTTAGATCAAAAGGTTTTACCACTATAGGGATGGTCTTAATTACTTCAATACAATCGACCAAGATGTCTTCTCCTAATTCTTTGGATAAAACAGATGGGTCTATATTTTTGGTAAATAAGATTTTCATGATTTAAAACTTGGTGAAGTAGAAAAGAAAGAGTGGTCTATATTTGGCTTTTAATTTCTGCCATCAGTTCCTTACCTCCGTTTTCAAGAACTATTTTTGCGAATTTTTCTCCAAAATTTTCAGAATCATTATAGATAAAGCTTTCATCTGTGGCAATACAATTTTTACCATCTAATGAACATAATGCTGCTTTAAAACGAATCTGATCATCAAATATTTCAGCAAAAGCCCCAATGGGTGCAGTACATCCACCTTCAAGAGTGCTTAAGAAGTTTCTCTCGATCTCAACACAGATCTGAGTTTGTTTGTGATTGATCTTGCTTACAATTTCGTTGATTTCTTTTTTATCCGAATGTCCAGCAATTGCAATAACCCCCTGAGAAGGTGCTGGAATCATTAAAGGAAGCATTTCATAATCAATGTCCATTTTCATTCTTTTAATGCCGGCCAAAGAAAGGATGGTGGCATCAAAATCCTGTTCTTCTAATTTTTGAAGACGTGTTTGGATATTCCCACGAATATCAGAAAATATTGCATCAGGATAGTACTTCAGCCAAAATGCTCTTCTTCTTAAGCTGCTTGTCGCCAGTTTCAGCTCATGAAACTCTTTATTTTTAGCGTCTTCTTTTCTTATTAGAACGTCTTGTGGAAAATCTCTCTCCAAATAAGCAATAAGCTCAAGATGTTCGGGTAATTTTGTAGGAACATCTTTTAAAGAATGTACGGCGATATCTATTTCATCATTTAATAATGCAGTATCCAGATCTCTTGTGAAAACACCAGTGATCCCTAAAGCGTAAAGGGGCTGGTTAAGATTTTTATCACCCGAAGAGAGGATTGGAACAATCTCAGTAGTATAATTGTTATTCTGCAAATATCTTGCAACTTCTCTTGCCTGCCAAAGTGCAAGTGCGGAATTTCTCGTTCCTATTCTAATGCTTTTCATTGAATTCGTTGTTTGGTTGTTCAACTAATATTTCGTGCATTAATTTACTAATTTCTTCGGCTTTCCAAGGGTTGTCTATGATGTATTTTGCAAAACGGCTGGTAATTTTCTGGATCATCTTCTCAGAAAGTGCCATATCGTCTATATTGATGTATTTATTTTTTCTGTAGAACTGGTGCATCTCATTACGTTCCATATTTTTTAAAACCGCTTTGAAATGATGAATATTAGGAGCTAGTTTTCTCTTTTTCTCCCATTCAAGAAAATCTTTTGCCATTTCCTTGATGATAAGTTCTGCTTTAGGAATTTCTTTTTCCCTTTGTTGAATCGTCTCCTGGATCTGCTTTGAAAGCTCATCCACATCAATTAATGTTACATTTTTATTATTGGTAACATCTTTCTCAACGTTATGGGGAATAGAAAGATCGATGACCAAGGTTTCTTTTCCGTTTGGAAAATGAGAAGCATTCACAATAGGATGTTTTGCTCCAGTTGCAACGATCAGGATATCTGTGCTTTTCAGCTCCTTGTCAAAGTCAGCATAATCAACATGAGGGATATTGTATTTCTCAGAAATTTTCTCGGCCTTCTCTTGAGTTCTGTTGGTGATCTTTATTTTTGGCTGATAAACATGTTTTACCAAATTCTCAACCGTATTTTGTCCAATTTCTCCTACTCCTAAAAGTAAGATATTCTTTTCGGTAATTCTTTTCTGATTATTTAAAATATAATGAACTGCGGCATAAGAAACCGAAGCTGCACCATTGGAGATCCCAGTCTCATTTTTAATTCTCTTTGAAATCTGAATAGCAGAATTAATAGCTCTTTCCAAATAGGGGTTAGAGTTTTGTCTTTCCTTTTTAAAACGGCTATATGCCTTTTTAATTTGTCCAATAATTTCAAAATCTCCAATAATCTGGCTTTCAAGACCAGCAGCCACTCTGAAAAGATGTGTTAAAGCCTCTTCTTTGGTTAGGATATTAGCAAATAATAGGAAATCAGTGATATTAACACCAATCGTTTTGCAATATTCCTCAGCCACTAAAAGATAATTGGATGTAGTAGTGTAAATTTCGGTTCTGTTACAAGTTGAAACCACAAAAGCATCCCCTAAATTTTCATCATGAATTCGGGTAACGAAATTTTTTATGTTTTCATCAAAAAATGCAAACTTTCCCCGTGTTTCTCCATCAGCTTTTTCGTAGCTTATGGAAAGTACCGCGAAATTTGAAGTTTGATGTATATGAGAGTAGTGTAACATATCCGGCGACAAATTTACGTTTTTTTTAATTAAAGACTTTCTGAAATTGTGTATGATAATTATCGTAAAAAACTATAAATCCGTTGCTGTTCCGACTTTGAATTTAATATTATAAGAAATTAAATTGACCGTTAATAAATAATTTCAAATTTTAATAAAATTTTAACCAAATTATATGCTTATCAAATTTCATTGGTAGTGTTTAATTTATATCTTTGTAAACTTAAATCAGAAGAAAAATATGAGTTTATTCGATATGTTTACGCAAGAAATTGCGATAGACTTGGGAACTGCTAACACACTTATCATCCATAATAATAAAATTGTTATAGACCAGCCGTCAATTGTTGCAATTGAACGATCTACTGGCAGGCCGATAGCTGTGGGTGAACAGGCTAAACATATGCAGGGGAAAACTCATGAAGATATCAAAACCATCCGTCCTTTGAAAGACGGGGTAATTGCAGATTTTCATGCTTCTGAACACATGATCAAAGAATTTATCAAAAAAATTCCTGGAATCAAAGGTAAATTTATCCAACCCGCTTTAAGAATCGTAATCTGTATCCCTTCAGGAATTACCGAAGTGGAAAAAAGAGCAGTAAGAGATTCTGCACAAAAGGTGAATGCTAAAGAGGTTAGGCTTATTTATGAGCCAATGGCAGCAGCAATAGGAGTTGGAATTGATGTTCAGAAACCTGAGGGGAATATGATCATTGATATAGGTGGGGGTACTACTGAAATTGCAGTTGTAGCTTTAGGAGGTATCGTTTGTGATAAATCTGTAAAAATTGCAGGTGATGTATTTACAAATGATATTGCTTATTTCCTGAGAACACATCATAATCTTTACATTGGTGAAAGAACTGCTGAGAGAGTGAAAATTGAAGTAGGATCGGCTGTTGAAGATCTGGATGTTGATATTGAAGATATCCCGGTACAAGGTAGAGACCTTATTACTGGTAAGCCTAAAGAAATTATGGTAGGTTACAAAGAAATTGCCCGTGCATTAGATAAATCTATTATCAGAATTGAAGATGCTGTAATGGAAACTCTTTCTTTAACGCCTCCTGAATTGGCTGCTGATATTTATAAAACAGGTATTTATCTTGCTGGAGGTGGTGCATTGTTAAGAGGTCTGGCAGACAGATTACACAAGAAGACAGGTCTTCCTGTTTTTGTAGCTGAGGACCCGTTGAGAGCGGTAGTTCGTGGGACAGGGATTGCACTTAAGAATATGGATAAATTCAATTTCTTAATCAAATAATTTTAACTTTTTACGATACTATCTGAATGGGATTTTTGCTGAGATTATTTTCGAAGAACGCTCTTTTTGTCTTCTTTATTTTCTTGCAAATTATTGCTCTGGTTCTTATATTCTCCAAAAATGCCATGCAGAAATCCTGGATCGCTGGTCAATCGGCCGCTTTAAATTCTTGGGTTTCAGGGTATATTGATGAGGGAGTTTCTTACTTGAAGCTGAAGCAGATCAACGAAGATCTTGTTGCTCAGAATAAAGCATTAATGATTGAACTGTATGGAAAAGATGGCGCAAAAAAACCTGTTTTTAGAAAAGTTCATGATACTTTAGGAGGTGGGCAGATCTATACATTTGTGGATGGCGAAATCGTTTTCAACAGTATAAACAGAAGAAATAATTATTTTACGATCAACCGGGGTCGAAGAGATGGTGTATTTCCTCAAATGGGAGTTATGGCGCCAAAAGGAGTAGCCGGAATCGTTATTAATTCTACAGATAGCTATGCGTTAGTTCAGTCGGTGTTAAGTGTAAACCGGATCAGAATCAATGCTGCTTTAAAAAAATCAGGATATTTTGGGACATTAACATGGAGTGGTGATAACTCCAGAGTTATGCATTTATCAGACGTTCCCAAATATGTTGCCTTGAAAATCGGAGACACCATTGTTACTGATGGTAAATCTGCAATTTTTCCGAAAGGTGTTATGATTGGTACTATTGCGGGATACTCCGTAGATAATAAAACAGGGTTTTGGGACATTTCAGTAGAACTAAGCGAGAAGATGGGTTCTTTAAGTAAAGTATTTGTTGTAAAAAGTCTGAAGAAAGCTGAGGTTCAAAAGATTCAAGATACATTACAGGCAGTAATAAAAAAGGAAAATGATTAGCAGAACACTATTTACGGATATTTTAATCATGATTTTTCTTGTTGCATTACAGATTTTTGTTTTGAACAGGATCACGCTGTTCGGAAAATACACTCCGGTGTTATATCCTGTATTTGTCATGTTTTATCCTTTCTTTAGAAATAAATTTCAATTTTTAGCATTAAGTTTTTTAATAGGTCTTTCTATAGATGCTTTCTTATATTCGTGGGGAATCAATGCCCTTGCAACTACACTCATCGCGTATTTCAGAACATTGATTTTTAGGACGTCTACCGACACGTCCACTGACTTCTTTTCATTTCAATCCCTTCAGTGGGGGCAGTTTTTACTGTTTCTTTTTTCAAGTATTTTCTTGCATCAGCTTTTAGTACAGTATATTGAGTTCTTTAAGTTCAGCAGGTTTTTTGAAATATTATTTAATGTGTTGGTAACAAGTGTAATTTCCTTTATATTTATAGTTATTTACGCATTAATATTTAAAATCAAACAAAAAGTTTGAACACACGCTATTTAAAAATCTTTGCCGTTGTTGCCGTTATTGCCCTGATCTTTGTGGCAAGGCTTGCTTATTTACAACTATTTACAGACCGGTATGCTTTGAATGCAGCCAATACATCTATTAAAATAGAATACGTTATCCCACAGAGAGGGGTGATTTTTGATAGGAATGGTAAAATTATGGTAGGCAATCAGCCTGCCTATGAGATTTCTTTTACTCAGGCTTTAATGAAGGCTGATTTCGATACTTTGGGATTCTGTAATTTAATGAAGATCAGTAAGTCTGATTTTATTAAGAAGATCAATTCAATAACCAAAGAGAAATATTATTCCAAGCTGACACCGATGACTTTTATCAAAGATCTCAGCAGAGAAGATATTGCCAGGGTTCAGGAAATTATATTTAAATATCCTGCGTTTAGTATCGTTTCGAGACCTCAGCGTCAATATGAAGTTTCCACTTCCGGAAACCTTCTGGGATATACCAGTGAAGTCAATGAAAGGGATATTAAAAAAGATTCTGTTTATTATCTTCCTGGAGATTTCATTGGAAAAACCGGTGTTGAAAAATCATATGAAAAAGAGCTTCGCGGAGTAAAGGGGATGAAATATATCCAAAAGGATATCAGACTCCGAAACATTGGCTCATATAAAAATGGAGCACTGGATAAAGATGTAATTACAGGAAAGGATATTACCTTAACCATCGATTATGATCTTCAGAGAATGGCCGAAGAAATGATGGTTAACAAACATGGGGCAATTGTCGCCTTAGACCCTAATAATGGTGAGGTTCTAGTTGCTGCAACTGGTCCGGATATTGATCCTAATCTTTTTACAGGGCCCTCCAAATCAAAAAATCTATACGCTTTATCAAAAGATACACTTTACGAAAATAAACCCACATTTGATCGCTCTTTACAAGCCGGTTATCCACCAGGGTCTACTTTTAAACTGCTTACTGCCTTATCTGCAATGCAGATGGGGGTAATGGATGAAAATACAATCTTTCCTTGTGGAGGAGGATTTAATTATAGAGGATTAAGGATAAAAGGCCACGGTGGTGCAATTCCTTTGATCCCTTCAATTCAGGTTTCCAGTAACTGTTATTTCTCCTATGCATTTTTGGCTATTGTTAATAAATATCCTGGAAATCCTTCAAAAGGAGTTGATGAGTGGAAGGCCATTATGAGTAGCTTCGGAGTTGGAGAATTTTTAAATAATGATTTTGCCGTAGGAGCAAAAGGAAGGATTCCTTCTGGAGAATTTTATGAAAAAAGAATGAAGAACATTCTTAAAGCTAGTGGTTCTAAAAAAGACTATAAAAACTGGGATGTTTTAGCAACTGGTGCAGTTTTCAATGGGATGGGACAAGGTGATGTTATGGTTACTCCTCTTCAATTGGCAAATTATGTTGGAGCTATTGCTAATAAAGGATGGTACTATACACCGCATATTGTAAAATCCATAGACGGGAAGCCCAATCCTGATCCTAGATTTAAAAAGAAACATAAAACTTTAGTTGATCCTAAACACTTTGGTCCAGTTCTAAAAGGAATGGAGGCTGTAGTTTTAAATGGTACAGCAAGGGGATTAAAATCAAACGATTTTACCCAATTAGCAAAAACAGGAACAGCACAGGTTCCTCAGGGTAAGGACAATTCTATTTTTGTATTGATTGCTCCTGCAGATAAGCCTAAAATTGTTGTAGTTGCGGTAATGGAACATGCCGGATTTGGAGCAACATGGGCAGGGCCAGCCAGTACTGTAATCGCAGAAAAATATATTACCGGTGATCTGAAAAGGGAGAATCTTTATAAAAAGATGACCTCAGCCAGTTTTATGCCTGAATATAAAAGACAATGGATTGTTGATTTAAAACGTAAAGGTTTATATAAAGATCCAAAACTGGATTCTGTGAAGCTTAAGAAAATGCAAGACAGCTTAGATTTTATCAAAAAGCAAAAAGAAAAATTGCAGAAGCAGATAAACGCAGAAACTCAAACTAAAAAAACCAAAGAGCAATGAAATGGACAGAAGGATTAGATAAATTAGGTCTGGGTCTGTATTTCTTGCTTTGCATTTTTGCAATAGCAAATATCTACAGTGTTGAGCCTGCCAGTGGAACCAGACAGGCTGTTTGGTTTGGAGTATCTGTTTTTGTTGGTTTAATTATTTTCTTTACCCGGACTAAGTTCTTTGAAAACATGGCTGGGATCATTTATATTATTGGAGTTCTATTACTGATCGGCTTATTTCCTTTTGGAAAAGAAGTATTGGGACAGAAGAACTGGTATAAATTTGGACCTTTAAGTTTACAGCCGGTTGAATTTGCCAAATTAGGAACAGCATTAATGCTGGCTAATTATGTGTCAGGACCCGATTTTAATTTAAGTAATAAAAAGTCTCTCCTAACGTCTTTAGCAATTGTAGGAATCCCTGCAGTAGTGGTATTGGCAATTCCGGATGTTGGGTCATTGCTTGTTTTCGTGGCTTTTTTTATCGCTTTATATAGAGAAGGATTAAGTGGATTATTATTTGGAATTGGATTTCTATTTGCTTCGGTTTTCTTAGTTTCATTAGCCGTAAATCCTATTTACGTCACTATTGCTATTTTGATAATTGCTGGAATTTTAATAGCCCTGAACTATTATAAAATGTCCTGGGATGTTATTTCGATTTCGAGTATTGCGGGATCCATTATCCTGCTTTGTGGTTTGGCTTTTGCAACACCATACGTTTTAGAAAAACTGCCGAAACACCAAAGGGAGAGAATTGAGGTTCTCTATAAAGGTGAAAAAGCTTTTAGAGATACTTCGGGATATAACCTTCTTTATTCTAAAACGGCGATTGGTTCTGGAGGGCTTTTGGGAAAGGGATATCGTGAAGGATCTGTGACTCAGGGGAAGTTTGTGCCTGAACAAAGTACCGATTACATTTTCTGTACAGTTGGTGAAGAATGGGGTTTTGTAGGAAGTGCAGGTTTGGTATTGTGTTATATGCTCTATATAGGGAGAATTTATTATCTCGCAGAAAAGCAGAAATCTACTTTTAACAGGGTATTTGGTTATTGCTTTGCCTCGATCCTACTGATGCACTTTTCAATCAATTTAGGGATGGTTATGGGGCTTTTTCCAACTGTTGGGATTCCATTGCCTTACTTTAGTTATGGAGGAAGCTCATTGTTGGCCTTTTCTACCATGACTTTTATCTTCTTTAAACTAAATTATTCTGATAAGAATAGCTTGGTTTAAATCTTATCATTACCAAGAATTACTTAAAACGGCTTATGAAGGAAGCATATATTTCAGACCAAAGTTTTGATGCTATAAATTTTGGGCAGTCTCCCTTGGAAAAAGGAGAATATGAAAACTGTATTTTCAGCAATTGTAATTTTGAATATGCAGATCTTTCAGAATTTAGATTTACAGATTGTGAATTTATTGGATGTAATATGAGTATGGCCAAGCTGGTTTCAACAGCATTTAGAGACGTATATTTTAAAGACAGTAAAATGTTCGGTTTACAGTTTAACGATTGTAATGAATTTGGACTTTCTTTTAGATTTGAAGGTTGTTCTCTGAATAACTCTACTTTTTATAAAACCTCCTTAAAGAAAACCTCTTTTAAAAATTCAAAGCTTATTGAGGTAGATTTTGAAGCATGCGATCTGTCAAATGCATTCTTTATGAATTGTGATTTGTCGGGAGCAATCTTCGAGAATACAAACCTTGAGAAGGTTGATTTTAGGAGCTCTTTTAATTATACGATCAATCCTGAATCCAACAGGCTTAAAAAGGCAAAATTTTCACTTTCTGAAGTTCATGGTCTCTTATATAAATTAGATATAGAGATCGAAAGGAATAGCTAGTTAAGAGCCTTAAATAAAATAAAAGAAAAAGCCATCAAATATATTTGATGGCTTTCATTATTTAAATCAATTATTTAAAATTAAAAACTTGTCGCTGTTGATGCTGTAGTTGCAGCTAAGTTGTTATATGCATCACCTTCTTCATTGATCACTCTTTTTGCAAATCTGAATTTCGGACCCCAATAAGAATCATTAAGCGACGAAATCATAACTCCTTTTGAAGTGGCTGCGTGAATAAATTTAATTTCACCATCTTCAGAAACACTTTCTACAATACCTACGTGAGAAATTCTTCTTCCATGTGAAAAGAAAATCAAGTCTCCTTTTTGTAAGTTTTCCTTTTCGATTCTTTCTCCTTCCTGAGATTGAGAAGCCGCTACTCTTGGTAAACTAAGACCTGCTGCAGCACCGAATACAGAAAGAACGAAAGCTGAACAATCTATACCGTTTCTTGTTGTTCCTCCATATCTGTAAGGAGTTCCCAGGTACGTTTGAGCTTCGTTAAGGATATTGTCGATTGTTGTATTGTGTTTGATTGCTTTTGCAATCTCAGAATTTTTTAAAGTATTTTTTGCGTTGTTTAAAACGGCTGCCTTCTCAGAGATAAAAGAATTGATCAATTGCTTCTTATCCTGCTCCATTTTCTTGGTATCAATAGAAGCTAGTTTGGCATCTGTTTTGTATTCTTTAGTGTAAGTTGCTGGCTTTGCAACAACGTAGTTGGTAACGCATGATTGCAATGATACAGTAGAGACTAAAGCAACTAAATAAAACAAAACTCTTTTCTTCATATATATTTGATTATCCGTGTTAAATAAGGAATATTTATTTCTAAAAGCATTACAAAAGTAGAGATTCCAACTTGAAGAGCTTTGATATGATTAATATCAGGTTCTTACTTTAACACATTTTAACATATTATTTACGTATGTTAAAGAAAAACAAACCGCAACATCCCTTTTTTGGTGATACTGCGGTTTTTTTTATTAAGATTCTTTAACAAAGTAAATGGTGATTCCTTTGTTATTGGGATTATTTTTGTTTCTAATCAAAAAATGAATAAAAATTCCTATTAACAGGATATTAAGATTAATCTATTTTGAGAGCTTCACTTTTATGTTCTGTCCATCACGGATTTCTTCAGTGGCTAATTTGATAATTACATCATTAGGGCTCACAGGTCCAATAATCGTAGTTGTGTCGGTATTTGAAATGCCTGCTGTAACGGGTATCCAATGTGCCGTGTTTTTTTCTACTCTGATAACGAATACCCCAAGTGTAGAATTTAATACGGCTGATGTAGGAACAGACAAGGCTTTATTATTGTCATTTAGAGGCAGGATTACATTAGCAACCATTCCCGGTAATAGCTTCTTATCTTTGTTGTAGACATCCATTTCTACAGACTGGGAACGTAAACGATTATCCAACGCGCCTGCAAACCTTGATACCTTAGCTGTAAAGGTTTCTCCCGGGATAGACTGTACAGAGAATTTTATCTCCCCATCTTTATTAAGACTTCCTGTATATGACTCAGGAACATTCACCACCAAACGTAATTTATTTTGTTGTACTAAACTAAAGAGTGGGAGTTCAGATCCTTTTCCTGATGGACCTACATAAGCTCCGGCGCTTACATTTCTCGTTACAATATTTCCACTGAATGGGGCTTTGATCTGTAAATAATTTTTGACATCCATTACTTCCCGATAAGAAGCTTTCGCTGCTTCCAGTTGAGCGATATCAGACTGTTGTGCAGCAAGAGCCTGCTCAAGATCAAGAGCAGATATTGTTCCAGGTGTTTTGCTTGTTTCTTTCAATCGGTTATATTTTGCCTTGCTGGCAATATATATTGCTTCTTTTGATTTTAATGTGGAAGCAGCAGCATTTTGTTGTGCATTCATCTCAGGTGCTTCTAATGTTGCTAGAAGTTGTCCTGCAACTACCTCATTTCCTACATCCACATATAATTTCTTAACGAAACTGCTTATTTTTGCATAGACATCAACTTTTTGAAAAGGTTGAAGCTCACCGGGAATGGTAGTAGATGATGCAAAATCTCCTTGTTTTGGATTAATTGCTTCTATTTCCGGTGCCGATGGAGTTGTTGTTTTTTTTACTTCAGCTTTGTTCTGCTCACAGCTCTGTAGGCTGAAAAGTAGAACTGCAACTGGAATAACATATTGATATAATCGATTCATAATTAAATTTTTAATAGCCATTAGGTTTTCTTTATTTTGAAAGTTCGGGTATAAAATGAATACTTTCTTCATCCTCAGGATCAAGCGATACACTTTGTGTTGATGTTTTTCCTTGTCCCCATGCAAAAGCTAGTGGAAGAATAAACAGAGCTGCAAATGTAGAAGCGATTAACCCTCCGATTACAGCTCGTCCCAAAGGAGAAACCTGATCTCCCGCCTCTCCTAATCCCAAAGCCATGGGAACCATTCCTACAACCATTGCCAGAGCCGTCATTACAATAGGTCTTATTCTTAAAGCAGCAGCCTCTTTAGCAGACAGTAAAGCATTGCCATTATGCTTTCTTAATTGTTCAGCATTTGTAATAAGTAATACTGCATTAGAGATAGATACTCCGACAGACATGATGATACCCATATAAGATTGTAAATTAAGTGTTGAGCCACTTACGATCAATAGAGCAAGGGCCCCTAATAATACGGCAGGTACGGTGACCAATACGACTCCAGAAACCTTAAAGGATTGGAAGTTAGCAGCAAGCATTAAAAAGATTACCATAATAGCAATGATCAAACTGCTTTGTAAACTACTTAAAGTATCATTAAGGGTTTGACTTAATCCTATTAATCCTATATTCAGACCCCTTGGAAGTTCTCCAAAATTGTTGATGACTTTTTGAACATCTCTTGAGGCTCTTCCCAAATCGGTATGATTTAAGTTTGCTGTTACTGTAAGCATTGGCATGGCACCAAGGTTATCTGTTTCACCATACGTGAAACTGTCTTTTATGGTTGCTACATCACCTAAGTTAGGTCTGTTCGAATTTTTCTGTAATGGAATGCCAGCAATTTCTGCCTTACTGTTCATTTTATTTTCAGGGATCTGTACCTGAACATTGTAGCTGTATCCAGCTTTTTCATCAGTCCAAATATTCTTTTCTGTATATCTGGATGAAGAAGTTGAAGCCACCAATGAGCGTGAAATGTCTGTCATGTCAACTCCCAACTGAGCGGCACGAATACGGTCTACATTAATATCAATAGAAGGGTATTTAATAGACTGTCCTATTTGTACATCCCGTAGATATGGGATCTTCTTAAGTTCTATTTCTATTTTTTTAGCATAAGCTTCATTCAATTCTTTGCTTCTTCCGGATAATCGCACCTCAATTGGAGTAGGAGATCCCTGGCTTAGAATTTTTTCTGTTAATTCAATAGGTTCAAAGGAAAGCTTCATTTCGGGATTAATGCTTTTAGCTTTCTCTCGAATCTTATCTTTGAGATCATCTAAATTAGTATGAAATCCTTCTTTTAAACCTACCTGTAATACAGTCTCATGGGATCCTGCCATCCAAAGATATATTGGACTCACTGAGAAAAGGTTAGGGTGGGTTCCTACATAAGCTGAAGTAATTGAAATATTGTCCTTGCCCACAATGTCCTTAATCCCGTCCAGTAATTTTAAAGTTTGAAGTTCAGTTGTTTCAATTCTTGTTCCATCGGGAATACGGGTTCGAACCTGAAATTGAGAACCATTTACCTGAGGCAAAACATCTCTTCCTATACTATTCAGAAGCAGCGCAACAAGTCCCATTGCAACTAAAATATATGCAGAAACAATGATCTTTCGAAAAGGCATGATGCGATCCAGGAATTTTAGATAACGGAATCTCACTTTTTCGAATAAACTTACCTTACCATCCCTGTTGCTGTCTATATTTTTTAGCAGTATTTCTTTTTGACTCCATGTATCACTTTCATCACTTAAACCTGCAGCTTTCAACTCTTCTGCTTCAGTCATGATGTGGCCGTCTTTTGCTTTGTGGTGTTTTACTTTCATGATCCAGTTGGCCATTACCGGAACAAAGGTCTGTGCAAGGAAATAAGAGATGATCATGCTGAATCCTATAGCCAAAGCAAGAGGTAAGAATAAAGATCCTGGAATACCTTCCATTGTAAATGCCGGTGCAAAAACAGCAAGAATACAGAATAAGATCAATAATTTTGGAAAAGCAATTTCTTTACAGGCGTCCCATATTGCTAATGCTTTTGGTTTCCCCATATCCAGATGCTGATGTATATTTTCTATCGTCACCGTACTTTCATCGACGAGAATACCAATAGCTAATGCGAGACCACTTAGCGTCATGATATTAATAGTTTGTCCGAAAAGATTAAGAAATAGAACCGCCGAAATAATAGATATCGGAATGGTGAGGATTACAATAATAGCTCCCCGTATATCTCCGAGGAATAATATTACCATCAATCCTGTCAGTAAAGCACCAATTGTTCCTTCACTCATTAAACTTTTAACAGAATTAATTACATAAGTAGATTGGTCAAATTCAAAACTTACTTTTACATCGTCCGGAAGATTGGATTGGATCTGGGGAAGTTGTTTTTTAAGATTCTGAACAACATCCCAGGTGGATGCATCGGCACTTTTAGCGATACTCAGGTAAACAGAACGGCGACCATTAACCAATGCATAACCGGACGTCATATCAGCTCCATCAGTTACTGTTGCCACATCTTTTAAGTAAAGATTCTGAACACCGCCTTTATATAAAGGAATATTCCCAAAATCTTTTACATTCTTGATCATGGTATTGGTTGGGGTGATATAAAATTTATCACCAATACGCACATTTCCTGAAGGAGCTGTCTGGTTGTTTAAGCGTAATGCTTCTACCAGCTGATCAGGGGTTAAATTATGTTGACGGAGTAAATCCGGATTGGCATTGATAACTACGGTACGTATATTTCCTCCGAAAGGTGGAGATGAAACAATTCCTGGAATTGAGGTGAAAGTTGAACGTACATAAACGTTTGCTAAATCGAGTAGTTCATTATTATTTCTTTTGTCACTGCTTAAAACGAGTTGTCCAACAGGGAGTGTAGAGGCATCAAAACGAATGATAAAAGGTGGATTGGATCCTGGTGGAAATGCTGCCTGAATCCTTGTTGAAAATGAGTTGAGCTCAGCCGCAGCCTGAGCCATATTTGTTCCCGGATAGAAATTTATTTTCATTAATGTCAATCCCTGGATGTTTTTAGTTTCAATACTTTTAATCCCATTAACGAAAAGGAAGATATTGATGTATTGTTTAGCAAAGAATGCTTCCATCTGTTGTGGAGTATATCCGCTAAAAGGATGTGAAACATAAATAACCGGTAAGTCCAGTTTGGGGAAGATGTCTACTTTAATGGAGCTTGCTGACCGTATTCCAAAGAAAAACAGTCCTGCTACAAGTACCAGAATCGTAATGGGTTTTCTTAATGCAAATCTTATTAAATTCATTGATCTATTGTTGATGTAATTTATATTAGTCCTTACAGCTCGCTTTCAAAAACGGTAAAATCACCTGTAGCTGCTGCCTTTAGTAATAAGGCATTCCAAACGTTGCTGATGGCGATATCTCTGTCTGTTTCTGCTCTTATGAGTGCGTAAATTGATTGGGAAAGATCAACCAGATCAGTTAATCCATTTTTATATAATACAGAGCGTTGGATATAAGCATCGGTTGCTGATTTTAATTGGGCTGGAACCTGGTCATATACAGTAAGCGCGTTATTCCATTTGTTTTCAGATAAATCCAATTGTGCTTTAAGCTGTTGTTCTGCAAGATCATATTCGTGTTTTAACCCCTGACTTACATAATCCTGTGCACTGATTTCTTTTGATAGTCTGAAGGTTTGTGTAAAATTCCAGGATACACCCAAGCCGATCAGATAATTGCTTCTGGTAGGATGAATTCCATCCCAATAAGAAGTGGAGTAGTCATTCTGATTCTGTGCATATCCATTTCCAAACCCCGACGCTCTAGTCTGGATAATACCAACCATAGAAAATGAGGGGTAATATTGAGTTTTCAGAAATTGTCTTTCCTGTTCACTCACATCGATACGGCTTTTGTAAAATGCTAAAAGGGGATGATCTTTTAAAACAAATGTTTTTTCTGATGGAAGATCTACGGGGACCCTTTTGAGAATAGTGCTGTCTAATTTAAATTCCTGAGCCGGAATTCCCATAAGTTGTGCTAATTTATTCTCCTGTTCCTGTTCATTGTCCTTGGCTTTTGTGTAGGTGATCATAGCATTTGCATAATCAGCTTTAGCAAGAGATAGATCAACACCCGGAACGAGCCCGTTTTTTTCTTTAACCTCAACAATTCTTCTTATAGTATCCGTTCTTCCTACGTTTTTTTCGTAGGATAACTTCAACTTTTTAGCTGCCAGTACATTCAGATAAGCGGCGGCTACTTTTATTTTGTGTTGAAAGATTTCATCAGAAAGGTCTCTGGTGTCTCTTTGGTTTTTAAATTCAGCAACTTTAACCCTTTGTTTGGCTTTACCAAATGAAAAGAATTCCCAGTTGACATTTGCAAGGTACAAAGCACCAAAGGATGCATTCCAATTTTGCTCCGGTAGTGGAAGGCCGGATGAAGCGACTCCATAACCTCCAAACCCATATAAAGGTCCATTCTGGCCATTCACTGTTCCAAAATCCTGCTGTACACTTAAGTTAAGGTTGGGCAGATATTGCCTCTTAGCCAATTCTACAGATTCCTGAGAGGATAGACGATAGGATTCTTTTGCTTTAATGGTTCCATAATTATGAACCGCTGTTTCAAGCGCAGATTGTAGTGAGATGACTTCCTGCGCACTCACTTTGTTGATTAAAAAAATCGTTGAGATGGATAGAATAAAAGCTCTTAAAAGCATCGAGTATAGTTTTTTCTTTATTCAAAGTAAAAAACATATTTTGAAGCAAATTTGAAGTTCTATTTAATTTGATCAAACGTCCTATTTGAGAAAGTGTTTTTTTATTCTGCAAAATTAAGGTTAGGCTGTATGCTTCCAATTTTTGTCAAAGGATTTTTAAAGATTTTAGCCGGAACAAAAAGAACATGATTTTCTATACTGCTAAAATATACTGTAATGCTATGCCATCCATCTACGAAATCATAATAAACCGGAAATGCATTAACCTCACAAATTTGTTTTACAATAGACAGCCCCAATCCAATACTTTCAGTGGACTGATTGCTTTTTTTAAATCTTTTAAAAAGTTCCTGGGTAGGGATATCCGGAGGTAAACCAGTGTTGCTGATTTGAAAAAACTGACTGGTAAGGTTAATCTCTATATTGCCATTTTTTAAATTATGTCGAATAGCATTGGATAAAAGATTACTTAAAAGTATTTCTGCTAGAGCAGGGTGGATTTTTATAAATACATCTTTTTCGCAATTTCTGTTGAGGGTAATATTCTTCAGTGCTATATGGTCAGAATAAGCATTTATGGTTTCTTTTTCAACCCTGCAGAATTTTAATTTCTGTTCGGTTAAAAATTCATGATTATTAAGTTTGGTAAGTAGGATCAGTGAGCGGTTGATCCTGCTTAGCTTATCAATGGAATTTTGAATATCCGTAAGCAAGGCAGCTTGTTTTCCATTAATTTCTGTTTCTGCCAAAAGTTCAATTTTACTCTGTATAATAGCTAAGGGAGTTTGTACTTCGTGAGAAGCATTTTCGCTGAATTCCTTAACCGAAGCATAGTCTTCTATCGCTTTGTCAGTCATTAATCTAAGAAACTCGTTGAGCTTTTTAAATTCATTGGTGCTTGTCGGTAAAAGATCCAGAGGTTCTTTTTTTTGGATATTAAAATGATGGATGTTATCAATGGCGTGATGAAAGGGTTTGAGGATGTACCTTGATAATATTCTGGCAGTAACAAAAACAATAAAAGTGATGAGTAATACTTTTAAAATTAAGGCACTTAACATCCCTTGCATAATTTGTTCTGTAGACGTAATATAGCTGTAGGAAGAGATTTTGTACGTTTTATTTGCGGCTGTTACAAAGGAATTGATCTGTATTTTACATTCGTTACGGGAAATTCCATTGTTATCAAGACAGGTGTGTATAATTTCAGGGTTTGTGGGAACGATACCACTTCCCGCATATGGCTTGATGGATATAGGTAAACCCTGGGATGTTTTTTCCGGGGTTTCACCTCTTTTTAATTGGGAAGCTACATAATTATTCACTGATCTCAACCGTTCTATTTCTACATTATCCAATCGTTTTTTAATATTGGTGTAAGAGATATACATACTGAGAGGGGTGACCAACAGTACAATAGCGATAAACCAAATGGATATTTTGTTTAATAAATTCATGAGCTCGGGTATTTTAACGCATTAAATTTATATCCCAATCCGTAAATAGTTTCCACGTAATCATTACCCTGTGCCGTAGCTATTTTTTTTCTGAGATTTTTAACATGTTGATATACAAAATCAAAATTAGCTAAATTATCAGTATAATCACCCCAAAGATGATTGGCAATTGACTGTTTGGATAGAACCCTGTTTTTGTTTACTAAAAAATAAAGCAATAGTTCAAATTCTTTTTGAGTGACTTCTAATCTTGTTTCATGAATAAAAACTTCAAAAGTATCGGTGTTCAATAGAATCTCATTAAATTTTACATCATTATACCCGTCCATTTTTTTTCTGCGGTAAACTGCTCTTAACCTTGCGTGCAATTCAGGTAAGTGAAAAGGTTTGGTAATATAATCATCGGCTCCTTTTTCGAGACCTTTAATTTTATCATCTAATGCATCCTTGGCAGAAATGATTAATACACCACTGTTGATCTTCTCATTTTTGACATGATTCAGCAAATTAAGGCCATTGCCATCCGGCAGCATAATATCCAGTAATATACAGTCATAGGTGTTGAAGCTCAGGCGATCCAAAGCTTCATTATAATTATAGGCACATTCGCAGATGTAATGCTCTTCTTCAAGATAATAGGTCATGCTCTGAGCAAGTTCTTTATTATCTTCGATGATCAGGATTTTCATGAAGTACAAAGTTAAAACTAAATCTTATATCAATTTTGAAGTTGTGTAAAATATTGTTTTTTAGGCCTTTAGTTTGTCTTGTTTTCGATAACGGAAATAAAAAAAACTCCCCGAATATTCGGAGAGCTTAACTAATATGGAACTTTATAAATATTATTTTGTAAATAACATTTCTCTGTATTTCGTCATTGGCCAAAGTTCATCATCCACCATCATTTCAAGATTGTCTGAAGCTTCTCTGATTCCATCAAATAAAGGAATTACTTTACTACAGTACTGCTCTGCTTGTTTTTGGCTGTCAGAAACCGCTTTTGCAGCTTCTCTCGCAATGATAAGTTCTTCAACACCTAACTTGATTTTAGAAACATTCTCAGAAATATGAGTGATCAGGCTCATTTGCTCTTTCGCTAATACTTTGAATTCTTTGTCTCCAAAAATTTCTTTAAGACCTTTTACGTTTTCAATTAATCTGTTTTGATATTTTAAAGCTGAAGGAATAATATGGTTTCTAGCAATATCACTTAAAACTCTTGCTTCAATATCAATAACTGTTGAATATTTTTCAAGTTTGATTTCATTTCTAGCTTCTACTTCTCTATGTGTAAATACTCCTATTTCTTCATATAAAGCTAAAAACTTCTTATTCATTTCTTGTTTTAAAGCTTCAGGAGTGGTTTTCCAGTTATTCAAACCTCTCTTTTTAGCTTCTTTTGCCCAATCATCAGAATATCCGTCACCTTCAAACATAATATTTTTACATTGTTTGATGTATTCTCTTAGGACGTTGAAGATCGCTTCGTCTTTTTTTAATCCTGTTTCGATAAGCGCATCAACTTCTTTTTTGAAATCATTTAGCTGTTTTGCAGCAATGGTATTCATTACGGTCATAGATTCTGCACAGTTTGCAGAAGATCCTACCGCTCTGATCTCAAATTTATTTCCTGTAAATGCAAATGGAGAAGTTCTGTTTCTATCCGTGTTATCCAATAGGATTTCAGGAATTTTTCCAACTACATTTAATTTTAATTCTGTTTTTTCTTCAGGAGATAATTTCCCGCTTGTTACTTTTTCAAGCTCTTCTAAAACTCTGAACAGCTGACTTCCAATAAATACTGAAATAATTGCCGGTGGAGCTTCATTAGCACCTAATCTGTGGTCATTGCTTGCAGAAGCAATACTTGCTCTTAAAAGGTCAGCATACTCATGTACTGCTTTAATGGTATTCACGAAGAACGTTAAGAACTGTAAGTTTTTCTTAGGATTCTTTCCTGGGCTTAGTAAGTTTTCTCCTGTATCAGTAGCAAGTGACCAGTTGTTGTGCTTCCCGCTTCCGTTCACTCCTGCGAATGGTTTTTCGTGGAATAAGATGTGGAAATGGTGTTTGTGAGCAACTCTTGCCATGATGTCCATCAATAAAGAGTTGTGGTCTACAGCAACGTTTACTTCTTCAAACATTGGAGCCAGCTCGAATTGGTTAGGAGCTACCTCGTTGTGTCTTGTTGTTACCGGAATTCCTAACTTCATACATTCTATTTCCAGCTCTTTCATGAAGTTCATCACTCTCGTTGGGATAGATCCGAAATAATGATCATCAAGCTGTTGTCCTTTTGCCGGAGAGTGACCTAGTAAAGTTTTACCTGTCAATACTAAATCCGGACGGGATTGAAATAATGCTGAATCAACTAAGAAATATTCTTGCTCCCATCCTAAAGTAGGAGTTACTTTTGTTACGTTTTTATCAAAATACTGCATTACGTTTGTTGCAGCTTCATCCACGGCATTTAGAGCTCTTAATAAAGGAGCTTTATAGTCTAATGTTTCTCCTGTGTAAGAAATAAAGATAGAAGGGATACAAAGTGTAGTTCCCATAATGAAAGCTGGAGATGTAGGATCCCAAGCGGTATAGCCTCTTGCTTCAAATGTATTTCTGATTCCTCCGTTCGGGAAAGAAGAAGCATCCGGTTCTTGCTGGATAAGCAGGTTTCCACTGAATCTTTCGATTGCTCTTCCACCTTCGATTGGTGTAAAGAAAGAATCGTGCTTTTCCGCAGTTGTTCCTGTTAAAGGCTGAAACCAGTGTGTGTAGTGTGTTGCCCCTTTGCTCATTGCCCAATCTTTCATAGCTACAGCTACCTGATCTGCGATGTGTCTCTGGATTTTAGTCCCTTTTTTTATAGCATCCATAATAGAGTTGAATGCTTCTTTCGTTAAATATTCTCTCATTGTTACTTCTGAGAAAACATTTTGACAGAACAGTTCTGACAATTTTGCAGGAACTTCGATAGAATTATCCTTTCTAAAGTCCTTAAATGGTAATGTTTCTAACGCTTTGAATCTTAAAGTTGACATAATAGGGTTAATTTTACAGGGCAAATTTACAAAAAAAATGAATCGAAAACATTTTAACCCTAAAAAATATAGGGGTAATGTGAAAAAAAATAATTTCTAACTGTTGATTGAGCTTTTAGAAGATGTCGTAAAAACTAATATTGATAAAATGCTTGTTAAAAGATACTTAAAATAAAATTGACCAAAGAGTCGTATATTTGTGTGAAATTTATTTTATGACAAATTCTAGAGCAAGAGAAACAACAGAGGCTATTGAAAGATTATATATTTCTATGAGACATTTGTTTTATAGAGGGTTTTTTAAGCCAGGGGGTGTTTCAGGAGAAAGTATCAGAAGTTTGTTAAAAACAATCAACCCTGAAATTTATGGTACCATGAATGTTCCCAATAAATTGGAGCTTGATGGTTTGATGTATGTTTTAGACAGACTTCCTGAAGGAATTGAGGAATGTGCTTTTATTCATCTTACATCAGATGAGGGTTTTGATAAAGGAAGTTTCGAACCTATTGTTCCTAAAAAGAGAAGGAGAAACTGTTATAGAATAGATGAACACCAGATGAATATTGAAGTTCTTTTGGGACGTTCAGAAATCTATGATATTCTTACTCACTTAACATTCTTATTTATTGAAGCCGATAAGATCCGTAATCTGGCTTTCATTCAGGATGAAAACTGGAAACCTACGCGGGCTTTTAAAATTATCGAAGAGGTAGTAAAAGGTGAAAAGAAATTTAGCAGAAGGGAAAAAGAAGTAGCACTTATTCATTTGTCTTCTTTAATAGGAAGAACTTTTGAGGAAACATTAAGGGCTTATAATACTTTTGGTGATGATGAAAATCCTGATCGTTTATTTAAGATCATTTACAACTTAGGAAAAGTAAGTTTAGATGATGCTAAACAAAGCAGAGAAAGAGAAATTCATTTCAGTGCTATATTAAAGGAAAGAGTAGGGCATCATTATTTTGGAGAGAAGTGGGCAAATAAAGTGAAGGAGATTTTATTTGAAAATAATCTTCATATGCGTCCTTTGCATATTATTTCAGCGAATATGCACTCCGTAAAAAATATGTTGTATGCCAATGATGCTTTGAAGAAAAAAGATCATAAGGAAGTAGACTATAAATTATATGGTGAAATTTCTGATAAAAAAGATCTTCGTGATAAAGTTTCAAAATATGCTGCTGATCAAGGATTGATATATATAGACGACAAAAGTGGAAGTAATATAGATGTTCAGATCATTGATTTAAGCAAAACAGAGCTTAAAAACACTCCTTTCGGACATGCAAAATATTCAGGAGATGATGTAATCATGGTTTTTGACTATGCTTTCGGGGAACAGGCTTTTGAAGTAATGGATGAGCTTTTAAGACCTTTCGAACATACAGGAGAAGTCTATATGATGAAAGTGAAATCTGTTTCTATCATGGGTAAAGCAGGAATCCTAAATGGAGCAAAAGGAGATATTATGATTCCTACTTCTCATATTTTTGAAGGGACAGCGGATAACTATCCTTTTGAAAATGCTCTAAAGCTTGATGATTTTAAGGATGATGAACTGAAAGCTTTTGAAGGGACAATGATTACCGTTTTAGGAACTTCGCTTCAAAATAGAGACATTTTATCTTACTTCATGAATACTTCATGGAAAGCGATAGGTCTTGAAATGGAGGGTGCACATTATCAAAAAGCAATTCAGGTAGCATCTAAGATCAGACATCATATTGCACCGGATCTTTTTGTTTGCTACGCTTACTACGCTTCGGATAATCCATTGGAAACGGGAAGCACCCTTTCTTCTGGAGGTTTAGGACTTACCGGAGTGAAGCCAACATACCTCATCACTTTAAAGATCCTTGAAAAGATCTTGCAAAGCGGAAAGAAAGAAGTTTCTTCTAAAAAATAATTTAATTTTAAATTAAATATAAACCTCAGGTGTGTATGCATTTGAGGTTTTTTGATTTTAAACACGGATAGCATTAATTATTTTCACAAATAGCACGAATATATTTGTGTTTAAACCGTGTAAGTATTTGTGCATTTGTGGTTAAAAAAAATCTCTGTTATCTGCTAAATCCACGAGATTTTAAATTTAATTATCTTTAGATACAAAATTTTAAAAATGAGCTCAGTAATACAACTATCAAAAAGATTCAGGGAAGTTTTACTTGATGGATTTTGGATTGCCAATACCAATTTTAAAGATCAACTTTCTGATGTAACCTGGGAACAAGCAACGACAAAAGTTGGTTCTCTGAATACCATTGCGGCTTTAACCTTTCATATTGATTATTATATTGCAGGAATTGTTAATGTATTTGAAAGTGGGGATCTTGAAATAAGAGATCAATTTAGTTTTGATCTTCCTCCTATTGAATCTCAGAAAGATTGGGAAGAATTATTGAATAAGCTGTGGTTAGACTCCGAGAGGTTTGCTACATTGCTTGAACAAATGCTTGATGCTAAGCTGGATGAAGTTTTTGCAGACGAGAAATACGGAACGTACAGAAGGAATATCGATGGGATGATTGAGCATAGCTACTATCATTTGGGTCAGATTACTTTGATAAAAAAACTGATGAATCCATAACAATAGATTTCCATTCAGAATCATTTTCTTAATATGCGAGGAAATAGAATTAAATAAGATGAAAATCCTATATAACTCTGCATTTTTGAGGATTTTGGATAAATTACTTACCTTTAAAAAAAATAAATTTTAAATGAAAAAGTCGATTGCAATCATTTTTGCTTTTATCATTTCACAGCTTCAGGCCCAACAAACACCTTATTATCAGCAGGCTGCGAAGTACAAGATGGATATTGATGTTAATGCAGAAAAATTTACTTACCAGGGAACCCAGACATTAGAATATACGAATAACTCACCGGATGAACTTAATGTGGTGTATTTTCATTTATATTGGAATGCTTTTAAACCTAACTCAATGATGGATCAAAGAGTAGCAGGTCAAGGTAAAAATGGTGATTCAAGATTGCAAAAGGACGGAGTTTCAAGATTAGCTTCTATTCCTAAAGATCAGGAGGGAGCGCAAAATATACACTGGATCAAACAGAATGGGAAAGACCTGAAATTTGAAATCCAGGAAACAATAATGAAGGTTTATCTGAGTGAACCGATCAAGCCAAACTCTACGACATCTTTCACTATGGAATGGGATGCTGTGATTCCACAACAGATTCGAAGAAGTGGACGAAATAATAGAGAAGGAGTAGATATGACCATGACGCAATGGTATCCCAAAATTTCAGAATATGATTATGATGGATGGGCTACTTTTGATTATATAGGAAGAGAGTTTCATGCACCGTTTTCAGACTTTGATGTTACCATTAAAATAGATAAAGATTATGTAATAGGAGCAGGAGGAATCCTTGAAAACCCTACGGAAGTAAAAGGCTATGATGCCAACGCAAAGATTAAAACTGAAAAAAATAAAAAAGCAATATGGAAATGGACTGCTAAAAATATTTTGGATTTTGCATGGAGTGCGGATAGAGATTACGTTGTTAACGGTTTTGATGTTCCAAATGGGCCAAAGGTATTTTTAGTATATCAGAAAAACGATAAAACTAAAGTTTGGGGTGAAGCTCAACCTTATGTTACTAAATATTTCCAGATCATGAATTCGCATTTTGGAAAATATGCCTATCCTACTTATGCTTTTATCCAAGGTGGAGATGGTGGAATGGAGTACGGAATGTGTACCATGATTTTAGGGGAATCAAAAGATATGGAAGATTTAATGGGATTAATGGCTCATGAAGGATCACATTCCTGGTATCAGCAAATGCTTGCGACTAATGAATCAGTTCGTCCGTGGATGGATGAAGGATTTACAAGTTATGCAGAAGGCTATGTAATGAATCAGCTATTTCCTCCAAAAGATAAACTTCCTAATCCTTTTGTTGATAGATTAAACGCTTATAGAAGTTTTGTGAAAAAAGGAATTGAAGAGCCGGCTGTATGGTTGGGAGACCATCATGATAACGGGACATCTTATACTTTTTCTACCTATGTGAAAGGAGAGCTGTTTTTGGTTGAATTAGGATATATAGTTGGTGAAGAAAATCTTTCGGAGATTCTGAAGCAGTATTTTGATAAATGGAGTTTAAAACATCCTACAGATAGGGATTTTCTTCATATTGCGCAGAAAGTATCCGGAATGGATCTGAAGTGGTTCCATCATTACTGGATCAATACCACAAAAACTATTGATTATGGAATCAAAGATGTGAAATATGATGCAAAGTCTACCACTGTTACTTTGATTAATAACGGACAGGTACCTATGCCTATTGATTTCAGCGTTGTGACGAAAGATAAAAAAATTGTTACTTATCAAATTCCTACTAATCTTACGCATACATGGAAACAGAAAGATGCGTATGGGGATTTCAAGACAATGAATTACTGGCCATGGACTCAGAAAGAATATACCCTGACGATTCCTTATTCTAAATCTCAGTTAGAGGTTTTAGGAATCGATTTTAGTCAGCGGTTAGCTGATGTAAATATGGAAGATAATTTTGTTGAAATTAAATAAAACAAAGAAAAATAAAAGAGGAGTATTGAAAAATACTCCTCTTTTATTTTAATATAATATTGAGAATGACTAAATGGTTACCATATTACAGGTGAACCACAATCCTGGATCGAAACTCTGCAGTTAGGAACAAGGCATGGGTTAATAGGGCATTTGGTACCTGGGCACAATGCCGGTACACCACTAGGCATAGGACAAACTACATCTCCGCCTGTTATAGACTTTAATGCACTTCTTGACATTTTCTTTAAATTTTTCATATTATTTTCTTTAAATTGATTGGATAACAAATGTATTTTAAAACAGTCCCTCGTAACAGGATGAATATATAAGTGTTTCATTTGATTTAATAAATGCAGCTGTATAGCTCTTAACTGTGATTTTATAAAATTATATAGCTGAATCTCATTTAATTGAGATAAAATTAATTTGTATTTAATTTTTTAATTGTAAAGGTTTATTTTTACAGTTATTTTCAAACCCTTTTAGTTTAAAGAATAAATGAATTCTATCGTTATAAATATAGGAAACAGCAATATCAGATTTGGACTTTTTGATGATGATAACTGTGATATTTCATGGGTAATTAATACAAAGCCCTATAGAACGGCTGATGAGTTGTATGCGCAAATGCTCATGCTTTATCAGACTTATAAGATCGAACCTAAGGATATAAGCAATATAATTATTGGTTCAGTAGTGCCTCAGCTTACCAAAGTAATGAGCTCAGCCATAAAAAAAATTCACGGTATTCTTCCTGTAATTGTTGATAGAAATACCCCTTCTGAAGTACAGGCAAAATCTAAGCAGATGGGAACTGATATTTATGCTAATCTTGTTGCGGCACACACCATGTATCCCGATCGCAAGAAAATTATTATTGATTTTGGAACGGCACTTACGGCGAGCTGTGTTACAGAAACAGGTGAAACCCTTGGGGTTATTATTGCACCAGGAATTATAACCTCATTAAATTCTTTGATCAGTCAAACCGCCCAGCTTCCTGAAATTGAATTGAAGAAGCCGAAATCGGTTCTGGGGCTTGATACTGTAACGTGCATGCAAAGTGGAATGGTATATGGGTTTCTGGGGATGGTAGAAGGCTTCGTAGACCGTATTAATGAAGAAGTAAATGATGACTGTTTTGTGATAGCAACAGGAGGTGTTTCTCATGTTTACAAACCATTAACGAATAAAATACATATCACAGACCGACTTCATACACTAAAAGGATTGTATTTTTTAGGTAAAGATAGATCATGAAAGAATTCCCAATAATAGAGACAGAAAGACTTATTCTTTCAGCATTGAATACGGAAGATATTCCTTATGTTGTAGAATATCTGCAGGAGAAAGTTTTTTCGGAACTTACTTCCAATATTCCGTATCCTTATTCTGTAAAAGATGCTGAATTCTGGGTGAAGATTTCCCACGAAGCTTTTGAAAATAGATCAGGATACACTTTTGCGATTCGAAATAAAGAACATAAGATAATTGGTGCTATTGGAATTCATGATAGGGGTGATGATAAAGCAGAATTAGGTTATTGGCTGGGCGTTCCATTTTGGAATAAAGGCTATGTAACAGAAGCGGCATCAGCTGTTGTTGATTTTGGCTTTAAAGAATTGGGATATAATAAAATATTTGCTACTCATTTTTTTCACAATCCATCTTCAGGCCGTATCATGCAAAAGATTGGAATGGAGAAGGAAGCTATCTTAAAACAACATCTCAAGAAGGATGGAGAATATTTTGATATTTCCATGTATTCTATTTTTAAGAAAAAGTAGCTTTATTTGACTATATTAGAGATGGCTTTCTATCGAAGGCTCATTAAACTAATACTATGAAAAAAATAACTATTTGTTTTTTCTTATTATCTCTTTTTATTATCAATGCACAGACAAAAGTAGCTGGGACTTATCATGTTAGTTCTGGAAATCCAGATGATGGGGGATATCACTGGATGCTTTTTGAGAATCATAATTTTGCTATGGTTACTTTTGGGCAGATCATTGCCGGAAAATGGAGTATAGACGATAAAAATGTAATTTCATTTACCCCATCTACTCCTAAATTTCCCTTCGATGTTTATGGCAGGTATGATTCCGCTCTTAAAGGAACAAAAATTATGTTTGATAATTTTGATATCAATGCTAAAACGTATATAGGAGATACCGATCAGGGAGTACAGCCCATTTTAGGTGAAAATGCCAATTGTCTCCCATATCCATTGCTAAAGGAATTCAATAAGGATTTTAAAGATCTTGTTTTATCAGCGACTATGTTTGATCAGACAAAGGAAACATTTTATGTGGCAGAAAATAAAAAATATAATGATTTTATTATTATGTATTATTCATCTGCAACAAGACTGCGCCCATTTATTGCACGCCTGAAAGGGGGTCAATTGTATTTCAGAGATGATAACCGTCCTTCTTCTCCAAGAAAAGATATTAGTCCAAAAGAATTAAAAGAGATGGGAAAATTTGTTAGCGAGGGTGTATCAGCGGTTTCAAAAGAATTTATTATCAGTAATAAAGCCTACAATATTGAATCTTATGGGCCAGGAGAAAGGAGCGCGGATTTAGATGAAGAAGCTTATTTAAAGTACAATTACAATTATAACGATGCAAAAGAAATTTATACAGTAAAAGAGCCAAATGCCGTTTCAGAAGATGATGCATACCACGATCTGAATACCTTATATAAATATCGTAGAATTGAGTTAAAACCTAATCAGAATTCATATAAGAAAATAGAGAAGAGTATCTTCAATATTACCTGTAAGGACTAGTCTTATCTTTTTGATTTAAAAAAATCTTTTACAATACCAGAACATTCATGTTCCATAATTCCTGTTACAATCTCCGTTTTAGGATGAAGACTAAGGTGTTTATTAATAAAGCCCCTTTGCTCATCTCGTGCTCCAATTACCACTTTGGAAATTTGTGACCATGAAAGAGCTCCTGAACACATTACACAAGGTTCTAATGTAACATATAGTGTACAGTTGATAAGGTATTTTCCTCCCAGGAAATTGGCTGCTGAAGTAATGGCCTGCATTTCTGCGTGGGCAGTTACATCATTAAGCGTTTCCGTCAGGTTGTGTGCCCTTGCAATAACACGGTTATTGGAAACCACCACGCACCCAATAGGAACCTCATCTTTTTCAAGAGCAATTTCTGCTTCCTGAAAAGCCATTTTCATGAAATATTCGTCCGTAAACATTATTCAAAACTCATAGTTAGTGGAAGCTTAAATCGATATCTCACAGGATCTCCATTGATAATAGCAGGAGAAAATTTTTCTGAAAGAGAATATAGTGCAATTTGAGCTTGCCTGTTGAAGGTAAAATTGTCGCCTTGTGCTTCTACATTGCTGATAGTTCCATCTTTTTCTACGATGAAAGCTACAGTGGCTTTTACTATTTTCGTTTCGGAAAGAACGCCATCTATATAAAAAAGGTGGGCCACTTCCTTTCGCAATGCATTAATACCTCCCGGATAATCTGCAGATTTATCTGTAATAGGAAAGATATCTGGGGCTTTTTCCGGCGATATCGTTTTGTTTTCAAGCTGTAATCTGCTGAGATCTTCTGTGTTTTTTATTTTTAACAAAGCGCCTATTAAAGCAACATTCTCAATGCTGTCCATCTTTTTCATGAAAAAAAGAAAATCCTGCTTAATGGAAGCTTTTTGAAAATTGCCTGTCTCAGCATCAAACTTTTTCTTAAATTCAGTATTCAGCATACTGCGATGCTGGTTATAGTAAGATTTCACAAGCTTAAATTCTTCCTTTTGTTGAGAAAAGAAAACCGAAGAAATAAAGCAAGATAAAAAGAGAAATAAAGATTTCAATTTTGAGATATTTATGTAAAAATAGTCAAAAAAAACTAAAATTAAATGAAACTAATTTAGTCTTCAAGATAACTATTTAAAGATTCTTTTAAATGATTACGGATGTCGTCAACTAAAGATGTCGGTTCTAAGACTCTGACCTCTTTTCCATACGAAAGGATCTCCTGCATAAAGTCATAAGTTGGATGAAGGAAGAATTCAAAATAGATGTCTTCAGGTGTTTCTTTAGTTTCTTTTTGTGATTGATGAAGCGGAAAACTTTTGATATATTCGCCTTGATGGCGGGTACATTTTAGGGTGATTTTTTGAGGCTTCTGCTCAGTTAAGTTCATTACTCCAAAAGCATTTTTAAAATACTCCCTGAAATTGTATTTATATTTTTCACGGAATTTAGTTTTACTGACGTCAAGGTAATTGATCCGATCAAGTCCAAAAGACTTTAAAATCTTATCCTTGGTATCAATAGCGATGAGATACCATCGGTCTTTAGATTCTTTTAAAGCCAAAGGATGTACTTTTCGGGAAGTCATCAATTTGTTTTTATAGTTGTAATGCTCAAAAGAAACGACTCTTTTATTTCGAATGGCGAAGAAAAGATCATAAAAATGATCTACTCCAGTTGGCTTTCGGGATTCAAAAAAGATATAATCCGAAAAATCAGGGTGTAGATTTAGAGCATTACTAACCTGAAAAGATTCAAGTAATTTTTGATTATATTCATCCACCTCCATTGTGGGACGGCTTTCAATGTAATAACGGTTATCACCTTTTTTCTTATTGTGAATGGAAAGGTTAAAGAGGTCAGATATCTCCCGGATATCTCTCTGCAATGTGCGGATCGAATAGCTTTTTATATCCGCATCCTGAAATTCAAAAGAGTTTAAAAGATAATCCTCCAGCTGCGAATAGGTAGCGGGTGCACTTTCTAATTTTTTAATGATTAAGGCGTATCTTGTTAAATAAAAATCTTTTTTCATTCGGATAATTTTATGGCTATAGTTTCTTTTTTGTTTTTTTAATCTAACACCTGACGTGTCTCATTTTTAGTTTTCTAAAACAAATATAGATTCTTAATACGACAAAATATGTCGTGTTTTATTTTTGTGGATAAGTTTTAAAGAGGCTTAGCTCATTCTTAATAAATATAAAGATATGAGAATTTCAAATATGTTTATTTTTAAAAAAGTTCCGGCTATCCAATACTTGTGAATGGTGATTCAAAGGCATTATGGAATTTGGTCTGAAAGAATTATTGGATAGCTCCAGAACTTCACTAACTAATATGTTTTTATTAATAAATATCATCTTCAAGGATTTCATTTTCAAAATCTTCCTTGAAGAAAACTTCAATATCATTGAGATAGTTTTCATAATCTATCTCCACGTTTTCGATGTCACTCCACTCAATAGTGTAGAGATCTTTATCGAAAATTATATCTGAACTGTGATTTGGTGTTTCCATGTTGGGTGTTTTAAAGGTTGAACATATTTCTGGCTGTCCAGCATTAATTAATGTTGAATTCAATGGCTTTTAAAAGTTTTTAAAGATTGTTTTTTGTGTCTTGGTTTATATTTCAAAAGTAGGAGCTAGTGGCGTCAAAACTTGACGTGTAAAAAAAAATAACTCAAAAAAAATGAGTTATTTTTTAAATTTTTAAGAAAAATCTTCCAGATCTATTTCATCAGCAATAAGCATAATGATATCCATTTCTGAAAGCATTGATTTGAGTTTCACTCCTCCTATTTTAAGGTCATTATCTGAGAGAATATACCACCATACCTTTTGAACAAAATCGTGGAAGTCCATCTCATTGGTGTAATGTAGGCCTTTTTGCTGTGCTGTTAATGCTAATATTTGTTTCGTGATATCCCTACATTCATTCATCTTTCCTTCATGTGGCAATAAAACATTAATTACGCAGTTTTGCGCATCATAAAGAAGGTTAGCTGCAATTTTTATCTGATTTTTTTTAGTATTGAATCCTCTTTCATCACTAAATTTTCCTGCTAATATTTTTGCTCTGAATCCCGCAACTTCTGAAACTTCACTTATGTTGTTCGTGGAAAAAATTTCTTCTATAGATTTTAACCAGGATAAAATTTTGTCAGTGAAGAAAGGGTCTTTTTTTTCTAGATAAGAAACGATCTTCGGAAATTCCTGTAATTTCTCTTTTAATTGAGAAACCAATATAAATTGTGATTTTTTTACCATATTATTCAGGGATTAGCGTTTCTATGATGTTTCCATTGATATCTTCATATCTCGACCATTCCATGCCAGCTTCACTTACACTCATTTTTGCATAGATCAGACATTTTGCATCTAAAGCCATTAGTTTGCTGGCTTCTACAATAATCTCACGATCTTCAATTTTTTCAATTACTTTTCTCGCTTCAAAAATAGTTCTGTTAGAAATACTCTGCTGAAAAAATTGTGGATTGGTCAGTTTCCATCTGAAATTAGGCAACGATTGGCAAAATTCCAATGTATATTGGGGAATGGGATCAAAATATTTGATCTGTGAATCTGTAATCGTGGTAGTGTTCTCTTCTTTGATTTTTTTGATGGCATCATTATAAGTAACTTCAAGGTCGACCAAAAAAGCTTTAAGACTCTGATCACTTTTTATATCAGAAGGGTCATAATCTGTTTTAGCCACTTTTATAATTTCATCGTAGGCGAAATCTCTAAAAATCATTATAGGTGAATTTCCAGCGGTAGCAAAAGGAATTGTAAGATCTACAGTTCCAACCTTCATTCTTGGAATAGAAAAATGTTTCAATAAATCGTCTTGAGCATATTCCTTAGCGATCTGTACAGTTTGTAAGTCTGCCATTTTTCTGGCAGAAGCAATTTCAGAGACTATGCCTCCCAAATATTCGTTCAATTTCGGCATGATAAGTTTTTTTATTTATAAAAAGTTGGTTGAAAAAGGATGGCTGCCGAAGCAACCATCCAAAAATAAATAGGGTTTTTAAACTGCTGGTTCAGCGGCTTTAGCTACAATAGCATCTTCTAGCATGTCCATAATTCTTGCAAGACCGGCAGGTAACTCATCATTTACAGCTTTTACATGGACACCTAAAGTGTACGTTTTCTCTGTAGTTGATGTACTTGAATTGGTCTTTTTATAAGAAGCAGAAGCATTGAATTTTACTTTCCAAATTTTTCCGCTTACAGAAGCACTTCCTGTGAATTCACTTGAAATAGCTTGAGTTTCCACTGAGTTTAATTTTGCGTTAAAATCAATCGTCATCTCATCAATTCTTAATGCAGGAATTGTAAGCATTGAAAGAAACGGAACCTGTAGTGTAACAGTAGAATCTATGATAGCACCATTTTCACCAGGAACCGACTTTTTATATTTAAAATCTACATATCTAAGCTCTGAAGGAGCTGTCGGGTGATTGGCAGGGTTGAAACCTACCTCTTTAATGAAGTTTACTTGCGAAATAGATGCATCGTGTTGTGCTTTAATAGCTGCCTGCATAGGCCCACCGATGTAAACACTAAAATCTAAACTGTTTAATTCTTGAACTAAATTTGCCATAATTTAAAAATTTTAAAGGTTATTAATAATTGGTTAATAATATATAGTAGTGCTAGCAGACTAATATTCAGTTAGGGTAATACATATCCTGTTCAGTGTTTTTAGGTACTGAAAACTGATAATTAATTAAAAATTAATTTGGATATTTTTAAGACTGGAACAAGTTTATTTAGTTCTTGTTTCCTTGGTTATTTTGTTACTTCAAAGATAGTTTAAGGTGGCGCCAAAACTCGTCGTGTTATAATTTTCTTCCATTATTATTTTGTTTTATTTTGGTCTTATTTATACTTCAAATATAACTTCGAAAAGCGCCAAAATCTGGCGTGTTTTTTATTTTAATTAAAAAAATAGGAATCTATTAATATAAGCTCATAAGCTTATTTTAGTCCAATATAAGCTTTTTAGCTTATATTTTGTTTCTGATGAGTTTTTGTACAATCTGATTCAATGTTTCTCTATTATCATCTATATAACTTAATCCAGCTTGTATCAGATTTTCGATATTAGAACGTCTTACATTATCCATTGCAGGAGAAGCATTTTTTAAGGATGGATTGATCCGATAATAATTCTTCTGATTTCTCAAACCCAATGTCTGAAACATCTGGCAAAGTTGGTAATCAACAGTTTCTGCATTAGCAGACATCAAAATATCAATAATAGGAGTTACCCAGCCAATTTTTCCGGCTTTTTCTAATTTCTTAAAAGAATAGCTGCGGGATTCAATTCCTGTTCCTATAGATATCATGATCATATCATTTACTGTAGGGTGATTGGCTTTCTGATGGTTTCTCAGCACTTCCGCAAAAGGGATCTTTCTTGCTTCCGCATAAGCACAAAGTGCAGGGTTGTTCGCAAACATCCCACCATCAATAAGGCTGAATAATTGTCCATACATCGATTTGATCTGTACAGGACTGAAATAGGTAGGTGCTGCTGAAGTTGCCCGGCAAACATCTTTTACATAAAAGTTATCCGTACTTAAGCTGGCTTCCCATGAGTTAAAAAGTTTAGCCCTTCTGTTTTCAATATCATAACTGGTAATCAAACAAGGTTTTATTAATTCTTTTAATTCAAGATGTCCAAAAAAATCATTTAGATTTTTTTCCAGTGCTTCTTGGGAAATCTTTTCGTTGAGTAAGCCAAACGGATTTACCAGTTTCTCCCAAAAAGAAACCTGAAATATGTCGCCACCTTTTTCAGCATATAATTCTAATCCTTTCTGAATAGAGTATTTTGCTTTTCGGTGTTCATCCGGGCACAGTATAATAGAAGCAATGAGTCCTCCTGTGCTGCTTCCTGCTACCAAATCAAAATAATCGCCAAGTTTTGCATTGGGTTTATCATAATATTGTAGTTGTTCTTCTATGTAACGTAAAATAATACAGGTGATAATACCTCTTATTCCGCCGCCGTCTAAAGAAAGAATGGTTGTCTTTTTCATGTGATGGTATTAATTGTTAAAGCGACACTTACAATCTTTAATGTTTAAAACCAAGGTTCATTTTTCTAGATAAAACAATTATTTTTGTCATGTAGATTTCATTGTTTTTTATTGTTTTCTTGTAAAGCAAAGGTAGATCAGGGAAGCGACAGAACTTGTCGTATTATAATTATTTTCAAATAAAAGAGAATTATATAATGATATATCCGCTCTTATCCGCAGGCATTTTAGCCAGGTTTCTCCAGGTAGTTTTTATTAGGCCTTTTTTTGTTAAAATGTTCTTTTTTTCAAAGTGCGGAAGGTCTTTGAATGTTTTCCAGTTTCCTCCCCAGTCCCAACCATGTTTGGCAAAAATCTTTACACATTCATACCAATCGGCAACACCATCATTGTCCCAGTCTTTTGCAGTATCCCAACTAACTGCTTTTCCGTCGATCATCAAACAAATGTCAACCGCTAGCCCATAATTGTGAATACTTTGCCCTGCTTTGGCATTGGTTACTTTCTTTCCCGTCGTAAGTCTTCCGATCGCATATAGTTTTTCCTGCTCTTCAAAAGATCTCAAACCTTGGGTAATTCTTACTTTAGCTCTGCCAGCAAGAGCTTCATCACATTCTTTAATAATTTGTTTTACTTCCTCTCTTACCAAAGGGTGAAGTTTTTCTATCCGTTCTAAAGTCACTTTATCCATAATACAATTTTTAGTCTTTTAGGAAACAAAAATACATATGGATAGCGCCAAAACTTGACGTATTTAAAATAGAATTAACTTGTTGTATTCATTAATTACGTCGATTTTGAACTGTATGATTTATAAACAGATGCGTACAATTATTGGAGCTTTCAAGCTTCTCAGGAACATTGCGCTTGTGAAAAATAATTGGAGTTTTACCAGGATGATAATATTATAGTATGGGGATCTTTTTATTTTTTTTCATACTTCCAATTGCGGGATTTACCTTCAGATATCCATTCCAGAGCCTGTTCCATTCTTTTATTACGGGTAACTTCTGTTTTAGCTTCAGAAATCCATAGGATATATTCTTTTCTGAAAGAAAGTGAAGCCTTCTGAAAAATATCTAAAGCTTTTTTGTTTTTGTCCAATGCTTTTTGAAGATCATCCGGAATGGGAACTTCAGTTTTCGAAACAGGTGCTTTTTTCATGGTAACACCCATATCCATAAGATCCATCGCTTCTTTAATTGCTTTTTTCAGTTGAGGTTTTGAGGGCAGATCTTCTATTTTTGTAATCTTTCCTAAACTAAACATCGAGTTTTTCTCAATAGTCTCTGTGATTTCCTGCATTGTTTTCATTTCTTTTTCAAGCCAGAATCCAAAAGTACAATGCTGTTTGAAGGAGGCCATAGCACAAAGATTTTTTCCTTTGTAAAGAAAATGAGGGAAACCCCATTTTATAGTTTCTTCAGCATCGGGACAGAATTCATGAATGATTTCACGAAGGTAATTTAAGATAGGTTTGGCAAAATCCTGAGATTTTTCAATATATAAATCAATTTTAATGCTATGCTTTTCCATAATCCTATTGAAATAATTTTACGGTTTCATTTACAAGAAATTTTACCTGATCAGGTCTTCCTCTGTCATTTTTAGGTGAGTTTTCGTAGCTTCCGGTTCTTACAATAACCATATTATGATCAGGTATCATAATGATATATTGACCCTGAAGTCCTAGAAAATAATAGTGTTTAATGGGATTGTCATGATTGATCCAAAGTCCCATTCCGTAAATGTTATCCGATTTTTTTGTAGGTGTTCTCATCTGCTCAATAAATTCAGCATTGAGAACCTGAATACCATCAGCTTTACCATGGTCTAAAAACAGTTGACCTAGTTTGGCAAAATCCCGGGTATTAGAATGTATGCAACAGTATGTTTTTTCCATTCTGCTGTTATCTACGCTCCATTCTGCATTTTGTTCCATTCCTAAAGGAATCCAGAATTTCTCTGATAAATAACTTGCTAGTGTTTGGTCTATTGATTTTTTTATGGCAAAACCTAATAGTTGTGTCGAACCACTTTGATATTCAAACTTTGAACCTGGCTCTGCTTTAAATCTTTTTGTAAAAGTAGCTTTTATAAGACTCCTCCCATAATAAGCTTTTGCATTGGGACGAAAGGGATTTTTGTAATCTTCATCCCAATCCAGACCAGACTCCATCTGAGCAAGATTTTTTAGGGTAAGCTGATCGCCAAATTTTTTGTTTTTGAAATCATCGAAAAGATCTGAAAATTTCTGGTCAATATTTTTTATTTTACCTTCTTCTAAAGCTTTCCCCAAAAGCATTACTGTAACAGCTTTAGCCATAGAGAAAGAGTTAGTTTTAGATAGTTGATCATATCCGTTCCAATATTGCTCATGAACTAATTTGCTGTTTTTGATCACTAAGAAAGAGGCCGTATTAGAATGGATAAGGTTGTCAACTATGGTTTTAGGTAAGTCTGTTTTGTTGTATAATGGATCTTCTTCCCAAAGCTTTGGTGACTCTGTTGCAATGATATTACTGGGAAAGAGTTTTCCATCATCAATGTTTGCGCTTGACCTGCCTTTAAAATACGTTTTAGCAATTCCACTGAATAAATAATCGTATCCGAAAAGATAAGAAAGAGCTACTGTGGCAGCTGCTCCGCCAATAATATATTTTAGCATTTTTGTTTAAATGTGTCTTTAACAAATTTAAAATAAATTTAGCATGAAAATAAAAATCTATTGGCAAATAAGTTATTTTTGCGCTTATTGAAGAAAAGATGATTAAAAGATTTATTGTATTTGCATTGTTCATATTTTCCATAAGCTGCTTTTCACAGACTTATAAAACAATAGATACTGCAGACTATAAAGAAAGGATAGCCTTTTTAAAGACATTTAATGCAAATAATGAGCTGCTGATTAAAAATCTAAAAAGCAGTTACTCAGGAAAGACGGGTTCAGAATTAGCTAAAATTTATAAAGAAATAGGGGCTGATTTTGAAAAACAGGTTAAAAATAAAGACTTCATTTTCAAATCTGAATTTGATCCTACGATTAAATCTTTAATTCAGCGTTTGAGAAAGAATAATCCGCAGATCCCCACAGATTTAAAAATATTGATTGCTAAAGATAATACTCCCAACGCTTATTGTCTTGCAGACGGGACTTTCGTAATTAATATAGGTTTATTTAACTGGCTGGATAATGATGACCAGATTGCGTCAGTGATTTCGCACGAATTGGGACATAGAATTGAACAGCATTCTCTGAAGGCATTTGTAAACTATATCACTCAGGATGAAAAAGATAAACTCACTGTCAATAATCTAAAATCAGCGAAAGTAAACCTGAACCAAAGGGCTTTCGACGTTTTGAAGAACAGGATGTATAAAAAAGGAATAGAAAAAAGAGGGCATGAGATGCAGGCAGATTCTTTAGGTTATACAATCTTTAAAAACAGTGATTTTAAAAAAGAAGAATTTGTAAATGCCCTATTACGGCTTCAGGATTTTGATACCATTTCACCAAAGGTATTAAAGCTAGAGACTTACAGGAAGTATTTTAATCTTCCCAAGCAGGAGTTTAAGGAAAAATGGCTTAAAAAGGAAGATTTTTCGATATATGATTACAATCATTTTAAAGAAAAACTAAATAAGGATTCTTTAGCCTCTCATCCTGAAATTACTTTACGGATAGAAAAGCTTAAAAAGAGATTCCCGGAATTAATCGTTGCTGCATTGCCGGAAAAGGCTTCTGAGTCATTTGCTTCACTTGAAAAAATCGCAAGTATGGAAGTCTTACCTGATTTTTATCACTCTGAAGATTATGGATTAGGAGTGTATACAAGTCTTCAATTCTTACAGGATGGCGTAGAGGAAAAATATTATAAAAGCTGGTTGGGGAAATGCTTTGCTAAGATTTATGAAGGCCGGAAAAATTATAATCTCAACAGATATCTGGATCGTGTTGATCCCAAAAATCAAAGTGAAAGCTATCAGCAATTCCTTAATTTTATGTGGAACCTCAGTTTAGAGGATATAAAAAATATAGCTGATTATTATCAAAACAAAGAATCCTGATCAAATCAGGATTCTTTTATTAGTAGTTAAGTCTTTCAAGACGTATTTTATTGAATTTTTCTTTCTCATTAAATTCTCTCAAAAGAATATAACCTTCTTTTCCTACATATGGAGTTACTGTAAAGTTATCTTTTTCAGAAATCGGAATGACTTCCTGTTTGAATTTTCCATCGATTACAGTATTGATAAATAGATTCCATTTTTTTTCTCTCGTTGCCTCATCTTTCTGATAATCGCGGTAGAAGAAAACTACGTCTTTCCCATCGTTCAGATACTGTGAAAACAGATAATCTGCATTTACCCACTTGGATTTTTCTTTTTCAAAAACCTTCAGTTCTTTTATATTGAAATCTTTATCGGTATAGATATATACAAGATCTGTCGTTTTGGGAGCATTGTACTGGCCTTCAGGTTTAAATTTTTCAGATAAAATTCCGACACTTCCGTCACTCATAAAATACATGTCTTTGGTCTGAAGGTAATATCCGTTTTCCACCCCTCCATCTGCGCTGATATTTTTAAGGTGAGCCGAATAATCAGGTTTGAAATTTAAAGCCTTCAAATCTGTAGTAAAATCATTTTTATTGACAACCAGACGGGCAAAGCCACGCATTTTATCAGAAACAAAATTCTTTCCGGTTAAAACAATCTTATCATCAAAAGTTTTATCATTATCAATTCTAGATTCCCCTGTTGCAAAAAAATCAATATTATAGATCGTTTCAGGTGAAAGGCCTGTGACAGGTTTATTAGAAATCTCCTGTCCGGTTTTCATATCAATGACAAGCATAGAAAATGTTTTATCATCTCCATTTACATTTCTTAAAATTCCGTAGATATATTTTTCATCTTTATCTAAAACACTAAGATCAGAAAATACTTTTTTGCTTCCATTGGTGTTGTATTTATACCTCCAGATCTCTTTTTTGTTTTCATTAAATTTTATAATGCTGTTATTATTGACATATTTGCCATAGTCATGATACTCCACAGCGATAAATCCTCCTTCTTTTACTTCGCTAACGGCAGAAACGTAGTTATACCCTTTTTCTTTCTTTTCTTCACGGTTTTCTTTTCTTTCCTCTTTCCAGGTTTTTGGCTGAGTGATTTCTGTAAAAACACCTTCCTTATAGTCATAATAGACCTTAGGGGCAACAGTATTTGTTTTTAGATCAACAACCATAGAAGGAGGAGGAGCGGTCAGTACTCTTTTGAAAAGTTGGATGTAAGTGATGTCAGTAGGTTGTAGAATGATCTTTCCTTTAAAATCTAAATATCCAAAATAAGAACCAACACTGTTGTCTCCTTCAAATTCATTATTGGCAACAGGATTTAAATTTTTATCCAGAATTACATAACCGAATTTGTTAGTGGTTTTTCCTGTCTTTCCATAGGAATATACAGAAACATAACCGTATAGATTATCTTTTGTGTCAAAAAGGGCATTCATTCCGATGTACTTTCCCGAAGCCAGTGCCGCCAGATCCTGTGTTTGCGAATAATATAACGCCTGAACAAGACCGAAGGCCACCAATAGAATTTTTTTCATAGCTATAATTTGCGCCAAAAATAATGAATTAACCTATAGAAAATAAAAAAGCCTTGAAAAAATCAAGGCTTTCGTTCTATATTTTTGAAAGTAAATTTCTGAAATTCACTTTCTCATCAATGATCCTTCTTAATTCCGATACCGGAACTCTTTCCTGTTTCATGGTGTCCCTGTCTCTTATCGTCACGGTGTGGTCAATAAGGGAATCATGATCTATTGTGATACAATAAGGAGTACCAATAGCATCTTGTCTTCTGTATCGTTTTCCGATGGCATCTTTTTCCTCATAGAATAAGTTGAAATCGTATTTTAGGTCATTAAAGATCTTCTCAGCATATTCTGCCATACCATCTTTCTTCATTAAAGGAAGAATTGCCGCTTTTACCGGAGCTAAAGCAGGGGGTAGAGATAGAACTGTTCTTTCTGAACCATCTTCCAGGATTTCATCTTTTAAACAATGAGAGAATACAGAAAGAAATAATCTATCCAGACCTACAGAAGTTTCGACAACATAAGGAACATAGTTTTCATTTCTTTCAGGATCAAAAAACTGAAGTTTTCTTCCTGAGTGTTTCTCATGAGCTTTTAAGTCGAAATCTGTTCTTGAATGAATTCCTTCAAGTTCTTTAAAACCAAATGGGAAATTAAATTCGATATCTGCAGCAGCATTAGCATAATGAGCCAATTTCTCATGATCATGGAATCTGTAATTTTCATTACCTAGACCTAAAGCAAGATGCCAGTTCAGACGTTTTGTTTTCCACTGTTCATAGAATTCAAGTTCTGTTCCCGGAGCTACAAAGAACTGCATTTCCATTTGTTCAAATTCACGCATTCTGAAAATAAACTGTCTTGCAACAATCTCATTTCTGAATGCTTTTCCGATCTGAGCGATACCGAAAGGAAGTTTATGACGGGATGTTTTTTGTACATTTAAGAAATTAACAAAAATACCCTGAGCCGTTTCAGGTCTCAAATAAAGATCCATTGCCGAATCAGCAGAAGCTCCCAATTTCGTTCCGAACATCAGGTTAAACTGTCTTACTTCCGTCCAGTTTTTTGAACCGGTATCCGGATCAGCAATTTCCAATTCCTCAATTAATGATTTTACATCAGCAAGGTCTTCATTTTCCAGAGATTTCGCTAATCTTGAAAGAATAGCCTCTCTTTTTGCTCGGTATTCCAGGATTTTAGGATTGGTAGCTTCAAACTGAGCTTTATCAAAAGAATCTCCGAATCTTTTTGCCGTCTTTTCAATTTCCTTATTTTCTTTATCTTCAATTTTAGCACAATAGTCTTCTACCAAAACATCTGCTCTGAAACGCTTTTTAGAATCTTTATTGTCAATTAATGGATCGTTAAAAGCGTCCACGTGGCCTGATGCTTTCCAAGTAGTTGGGTGCATAAGGATCGCTGAATCGATACCCACAATATTTTCGTTAAGCTGTACCATTGCTTTCCACCAATATTGTTTGATATTATTTTTTAGTTCAGCACCATTCTGCCCATAGTCATAAACAGCGGATAAACCGTCATAGATCTCACTGGAAGGGAAAATAAAACCATATTCTTTAGCGTGAGAAATCACTTTCTTGAAAACATCTTCTTGCTTTGCCATAATTTTTTTTACGTCTGAAGTGCAAAAATATGAATTTGGAATCCAAATTCATGAAATTCAACAAAAAAAGCAGTTAAAAAACTGCTTTTAAATATTTAGGATGCTAAAAATGATAGCTTAATGATAAACCATTCCGTGAAAATAATGAGATTAACAGAAACCAAAGGCCTGAGATTTTTCAGGTTTAGAGATCGTTCGATTAGTTTTACAACTATATTTTTATGCTTGACAAAGGATCAATATCGATAAGAACCAACATTAGAAATTGTCATCAACAAACAACCACCAGCTCCGATAATGAATATAATTGCAGCCACAATTAATAATAATATTCTTGTTACTTTATTCTTTTTAGGATCTGTCGCTGCTAAAGTAATAGCGACTGCCACTATGGAAATAATAACAAGTGCTACGAAAAAATTAAAATATTCGTTCATATTCTTAAATTACATAAATATAGAGATTTTTGAAAATAGGACTGAAATTTTTATTAACAGGATGAATTGTAAATGAAATATCAAGTATTTACTCCGCAAAATGATGCTACTATAATCGGGCTAGATCGATCGAAAATTTCTACTTTTGTCCCATGTTAGAAATTCTTTATCGCGATGAATATCTTATTGCCATCAATAAACCAAGCGGATTATTGGTTCATAAATCTTTTTATTCCGGAGAAGCAGATACTTATGCTATTCAGGAATTAAGAAAGCAGATTGGGCAATATGTTTTTCCCATACATCGCCTTGACCGAAAAACTTCGGGTGTTTTGCTGTTCACTTTAGATAAAGAAACGTTGAAAATCATGAGTGAGCAATTTGCTACACGGCAGGTTGAAAAGAAATACATTGCAATTCTTCGTGGTTGGGCAAAAGAAGAGGAAACTATTGATTATGATTTAATTAATGAAAACGAAGTCAGGCAAAACGCGATTACGTATTATCATCGTTTACAGATTTCAGAAATAGAATTACCTTTTTTAAAACATCAAACTTCAAGATATTGTTTAGTTGAAGCCATTCCTGAAACGGGAAGATTTCATCAGTTGAGAAAGCATTTTAAGCATATTTTACATCCTATTTTAGGCTGTCGTAAGCACGGATGCAACAAACAAAATAAGTTGTGGCTTCAAACATTTAGCATCAACAAAATGACACTTCACGCCCATCAATTGGTTTTTAATCATCCTATTTCTAACGAAAGAATTATGGTAAATGCAACTATCGATGACGAATTCAAAAGAGTAGGAGATATTTTGAATTTTGATTTGACTTTGTATTCCTGACATGTTTGTAAGACCTATCCACTTTCAACTTTCCATTTTCAACTCTCCACTAAAACAGCTATCTTTGTCTCCCAAAAAAGGCAATGTACAAAAACCTGATCCGTCCCATTCTTTTTAAATTTGACCCTGAAGAAGTTCACTATTTTACTTTTTCAATGCTTAAAAATTTCTCTTTCTTAACAAAACTTTTTCTTCCAAAACCTATTGAAGATAAGAGATTGGAAAGGGAAGTCTTCGGTTTGAAATTTAAGAATCCAGTTGGATTGGCTGCTGGTTTTGATAAAAATGCAGTGCTTTTTGAAGAGCTTTCAGATCTTGGTTTTGGTTTTGTTGAAATTGGAACGCTGACTCCAAAAGGACAATCTGGTAATGATAAGAAAAGACTTTTTCGTCTGAAAGAAGATTCTGCTATCATCAACAGAATGGGGTTCAACAATGAAGGAGTAGATGCTGCTGTTGAAAGACTTAAAAAAAATAAAAATGTCCTTATCGGCGGAAACATAGGAAAAAACAAGGTGACTCCTAATGAAGAAGCTGTAAACGATTACAAAATTTGTTTTGAGAAACTTTTCCCTTATGTAGATTATTTTGTAGTAAATGTGAGTTCTCCCAATACACCAAACCTTCGTGAGCTTCAGGATAAAGAGCCTTTAACACAGCTTTTAGGTACTTTACAGCAGATGAATACTGAGAAAGCTAATCCAAAACCTATTCTTTTAAAAATAGCTCCAGATTTATCCGACGATCAATTATTGGACATCATTGATATTGTAAAAGATACAAAGATTGCTGGTGTTATTGCTACAAATACAACACTTTCCCGCGAAAATTTAACTTCTGAAAATAAATCTGAAACAGGTGGACTTTCCGGAAAACCTTTAACAAAAAGATCTACAGAGGTAATCCGTTTTCTTTCTGAAAAAAGTGGTAGAGCTTTCCCGATCATTGGAGTCGGTGGGATTCATTCTGCAAAAGATGCTATTGAAAAACTGGATGCTGGAGCAAGTTTAATACAGCTTTATACAGGATTTATTTATGAAGGTCCGGAATTGATCAACGAAATCAACCAAGAGCTTTTAAAAAGAGCAAGTAGACTGCCAAGGTAGAATAGATTTTAAATTCAGGTGACATTTGAATTGGTATTCTGTAAGAATGCCAAGGTTTAATCCTGTAGAAAATCCCTAACGTTTAAAAGAGCATGCTAATATTTAAAAGATTTCTCCTTTCGTCGAAATGGCAGAACCAGGCTGTAAATAAACAACTTCCTTTGTTTTAATATTATTTCGATTTTACAACTGAAGCATTTTTAATATCTACAACCAAAGTATAAGCAGGACTTGTCGTTGTTTTTTTAATACTAAATTTCAAAACTTTTGGATCCTTGGTCTTACTTTCTGTAGTATCGTAAATATTATTGATACAGCTTTCCGTAAGAAAATCCTGGTATTTTTTGTAATTCCAGTCGCTGGTAAAGTATAAAACCCGATATCCCTTTTCTCCTTCACTGGCGCCGCACATTCCACAAGCATTGAAATTGGAGGTACGTTCAAAATACAATAAGACCCTATTTCCGGTTTTATCGGAAATATAAGAAACAAGTTCATTGCCACCGTATGGATCTATGAAATCGTAAGTATTGATCTTTTTGTTGTTAGGGAGAATCAGATAGTTGTTGAATCTGTAGATCATACTGTTTCTCGTTAATAGTTTTGCAGGGTGTGTGGTATTTCCCAGGATAAAAGTTCCGGAAATTTCATGTTCTGCATGATCACTTTGAAAGTTTAAAATTTCTTTGGGATTCAATGTTTTTGCAATACTGTCTGTTTTTTCGATCAGTCGCGGTGATGTAATCTTTTCAACAAGTATTTTTGAACTTTGTTTTTGTTTGTTTCCAAAGTTGTAGAGATATAGATTTCCATAATCATAAATACCGGTTAACGGGATTTTTTTCTGGTACTTATCATAATAATACCATCCATCGACAAAATGTTGATATTGACTGCAATCTACAATTCCAGCATAACGTAATTGCATAGTAATTGGAACTCCTGCAATTTCTCCTTTGAAGATTTGTGATGAATCTGTAATGTCTTTCAGTTCAACTTTTTGAGCGAAGGAAAGACAGCCTATGAAGTATAGGAGTAGTAAAATGATTTTTTTCATGATTTGGTTATACTTAGTTTTAGTTTTTGATCATATAAAGAAATGGGCAATAGTGTAAATAATTAAGCCAACCAATCCTCCTACCAGTGTTCCGTTTACCCGGATGAACTGAAGGTCCTTACCAACTTCAAGTTCCATTTTTTCACTTAGCTCCTTGCCTTTCCAATTTCCAACCGTTGAGCTGATGAGGTTCCCAAACTGATGGGTGTTTTTAAGAATATATTTATAAGCGGTAACACGTACCCAATGATCAATTTTGTTTTGAAGTTTTTCGTCAGTTTTTAAATTCTGAGAAAACTCATTTAAGTTTTGGGAGATGTATTTTTTAAGAGAAGATTGATCTTCCTGAAGCTCTTTAGTCAGAGTACTTTTAATAGAAATCCAGATATCATTAGAATATTCATTCAGCTTATCATTTTTAAGAAGCCCATCTTTGATATTTTTAAACTCACCTTCCCATTTTGGATCCTCTTTTAAGTCCTGCGAAAATTCGTAAATCTTTTTTGTAATTAATGAACGGATCTCATGTTGAGGATCTTCTTCTACTTCTTTAAAAAAATCAGAAAGCCCACTTGCTATTTTTTCGGCAATTTTATTGTCAACGAACGAGGGGATAAAAGAATAACTGCCCTTTTTCACCCGGTCCTCGATCATTTCTTCATTTTCAATGATATAGTCTTTGATCTGTTTTGAAAGATTGGTTATAATCCTTTGATGGTCGTTTTTATCCAATAGATAATTGATCCCGTTTCCAATAATAACGTTGAATTTAATATCATTCGTCATTTCAGAAACTTTTTTACTGATAAAACCACTCACAGCAGAATCATCCAATTTATTTAGAATGTCAAGGACAATATCAGAGAGGTTTCTAATTAAAATTTCCTGATTCTTTTCTTTAACCAGCCATTCACCGACAAAATTTGAAATTTTAAGCTTTTGAATATAGGGACGAATATTTTGAGGGGAAAGGAAATTGGTGACCACAAAGCTTCCAAGGTTGTCTCCCAATCTTTCTTTGCTGTTTTCGATAAGATTGGTATGGGGAATAGGGATCCCAAGCGGATGGCGGAATAAAGCGGTTACTGCAAACCAGTCAGCCAAGGCACCTACCATTGCAGCTTCAGAAAATGCACGGACATAACCGATCCAATGGGAAGTATTTGTTTTCTGGAGAATAGTGGTAATCACAAAAATTATCGCCATCACAACAAATAATCCAGTAGCAAAAGCTTTATATTTTCTTAATTGTTTTCTTTTAGCTTCATCATTCATATGATCAAATTTAGTAAATTTGGTTATGAAATTTTAATTTCATTTAGAGTAATCGTTTTTCTGCAACTACATTCGCAGAATCTTCAACCTGTCAAAATTACATTTATGGAAAACCAAGCAAAAAACAATCCATACTATTCAAGAACAGATACCACAAAATTGAACATTTCCAATGAAGAATGGAAAAAAATCTTGGCTCCGGATCTGTATGCTGTATCAAGAGAAGCTGCAACGGAAAGGGCTTTTACAGGAAAATATAATGAATTTGATGAAATAGGAGACTATTATTGTGCCGTCTGCGGGCATCATTTGTTTCGTTCCACATCAAAATTCGCAAGCAGTTGCGGGTGGCCAAGTTTCTTTGAAGCCGATAAAGAAGGTGTTTATTATAAAAGAGATACTGCTTATGGGATGGAAAGAGTAGAGGTGCTTTGCAAAAGATGTGATTCTCATTTAGGGCACGTTTTTGATGATGGACCAAAACCTACCGGACTTAGATATTGTATGAATTCCGTGAGCCTGGAATTTGTTCCGGATTCCAAAGAATAGATTTGTTTTGGAAGAGCTGCAACATCTGGATGAGCGAAAACTGGTATGGAATGTATTATCCGAATTATACCTGGATACAGAACTTCAGGAATCGGATTTTCAATATGTAGCTTTAAGCCTTTATAAAAGCCCTTTTAGTTTTGATGAAATTAAAAGAATTGATCAGTACGAAGTTTTTCCAGTGCTCTTTTCTAATCTATTAAATCCGGCTGGAGAATGGGGCGGATTTGATGAAAAAAGATTAGTTAAAAATATTATGAACTGGATGGAATCCAGAAGTACACTGGATATTTTTGCCATCAAATGTATTTATGTTCTATATGAACCTGTAAATAGGAGTTATTGGAAAAGACTGGAAGAGATTTATAATCAGATAGATGCTTTTGACGGCCGTTAAAGTTTCTTAAATAGAGTTAAACTTTTTAGAGTTATAACTGTCTGGTAATTATGTTTTTATAATTTTGCTCCACTAATTGATATTTTACATAGGATTGAATGAAAGGATTATATAGCCTATTAGGCTTTGCGTATATGGTTACTACTTCATTTTATGTTTCCCCGGAGAAAGGAAATTTAAGGAGTGAGATCATAAGCACAGAAAAAATTGAAAGAGTAAACGATACGAAATCTGAGAAGACGATAAGTACAGTATCTTCATCAGAAGCATTATATAAATCAATTGTATTTGAACCAGGGCATGAGCTTAATGAAGAAGTGTTTTTTAAAGCATTAACAGGATTTGAAAATTTGAAAAAGGCAGGATTGCTGAACCAGGATTCGCACTTATTAACTATCTGCGATTTTTCTATGTCTTCAAATACAAACAGACTTTGGGTGATTGATACACAGGAAAAGAAAGTACTATTTAATTCATTGGTTGCTCACGGAAAAAACACCGGTGAGGAATTTGCAACAAACTTTTCAAATACTGAAAGCTCACTTCAAAGCAGCATGGGATTTTATATTACGGATGCTACCTATAATGGAGACAACGGATATTCTTTAAGATTACTGGGAATGGATAAAGGATTTAATGATGCGGCCTACAAAAGAGCAATTGTAATGCATGGAGCGAACTATGTAAGTGAAGAGTTTGCCACAATGCATAAAAGAATTGGAAGAAGCTGGGGGTGTCCCGCAATTCCAAAAGACCTTACTGCTCCTATCATTAATACCATAAAAGGAAGAAATTGCCTCTTCATTTATTATCCTGATCAGAATTATCTTTCTTCGTCTGAATGGTTGAAGTCTTAATTTACAGGGAGTAATATAAATGGTGCTCACATATATAATGGTGCCGTAAGAAATAATTAAATATAACATGGAAAACAAAAGTGAGTTTGTACCTTCTTTTAGATTGCTAAGTAATCCTGATGGAACAAGCAAATTCGAGAAAGGTAAAATACCCACATTGAAATCCATGAATACCACTACTTTTTGGATAAGTACCATGACAGAAGAATGGGAAAAGAATGTACATCCAGCTCCCAGGAGGCAGTATGTGGTCACATTAAAAGGAAAAATTTTATTTAAAGTTAGTGATGGTTCTACATTTCTAATTGAACCGGGAATAATTCTAGTTGCAGGAGATACTGATGGTGTTGGTCATAGTTGGGAAATAATGAAGGGAGATCAATGGGAGAGGCTTTATATTCCAATTGCAGAGGGTGAAGATGATTTTTTTATTCCTGATTCTGAATAAAATGAGAAAGCAGTCAATTTTGACTGCTTTTTTTTGTATCTAAAATCTGCTGAATCTCTTTGATCTGCGAGATATTAGTGGCTAAATTTTTTGAAAATCACTGTTGCATTATGCCCGCCAAATCCAAAAGCATTACTTAATGCATAAGTAATATCCTTTTCTTTTGCTTCATTAAATACGATGTTAACATCTTTTGGAATATTCGGATCAATGTTATGAAGGTTAATGGTTGGTGGAATAATTCCATTTTGGATCGCTTTTATCGAGAGTATCGCTTCTGCAGCACCTGCAGCACCTAATAAATGTCCCGTCATTGATTTCGTTCCACTGATATCCAGTTTTTTACTTCCTTTGAAAATACTGCTGATCGCTTTTAGCTCAATTAGATCGCCCAGGGGTGTTGAGGTAGCATGTGGATTGATATAGTCAATATCTTCTGCATTTACACCAGCTTCCTTAAGAGATAGCTGCATCGCTTTGATTGCCCCTGCTCCCTCAGGATGAGGTGCAGTCATATGATAGGCATCTGCAGTCATTGCTGCACCTACCAATTCAGCATATATTATTGCTCCTCTGCTTTTTGCATGCTCATATTCTTCAAGAACAAGAGAGCCAGCACCTTCTCCGATCACAAAGCCGTCTCTCTCAGCGTCGTAAGGGCGGCTTGCTGTTGCAAAATCATCATTTCTCGTAGACATGGCTTTCATAGTAGAGAATCCACCCACTGAAGCCGGGGTAATACCAGCTTCTGAACCCCCACTGATAATTACTTTTGCTTTGCCTAAACGGATATAGTTAAAGGCATCCATTAATGCTGTATTTCCAGTTGCACAAGCAGAAACGGTGGTATAATTAATTCCCTGAAGTCCATATTTCATGGAAATCATTCCGGAAGCCATGTTAGCAATGAATTTTGGCACAAAGAACGGATTAAAACGGGGCGTTCCATCCCCAGTATAATATTCTGCAACTTCATTTTCGAAAGTTAACATCCCTCCCTGTCCTGTTCCCCAGATCACTCCGGTGTCAAAAGGATCCATATTTTCAAAATCTAATCCTGAATCCTGAATCGCTTCTGCAGAGGCATACATTGCATACTGTGTGAAAAGATCACTTCTTTTTATTTCATTATGAGTTAAATGAACTTTAGGATCAAAACCTTTTACTTCGCATGCAAAGTGAACTTTAAATTTTTCTGCATCGAAATGTTTGATCAAAGCAGCTCCGCTTACTCCATTAATACTGTTTTGCCAGAAATCTTCGACATTGTTTCCCAAGGGTGTAACAGCACCCATTCCTGTAATGACAACTCTTTTCATACCTAGTTATTGATTTTAAATAAATTAGAGGTTCCCCTTGCAATTAATCTTGTTTTATCTGCGTTCCATATTTCGCATTGGGCATTCACAAATTGCTTCCCTCTTTTAATGATTTTAGTTTCCGCTACAATATTATCATTTTCTTTCGCAGTTGAAAAATAATCGATGACATTATTTATGGTTGTTATGAAAGAATTTTCATTTAGTGAAAACATAGTGGCACCTATCATGTCATCAACAATAGCCGCGGTTACTCCACCATGAAGTTTGCCAATAGGATTCAGCCACTCCGGACGTACGGTATACTGAAATTCCAGATTTCCTTCTTCTACGGAAATAATAATGGGATTCAGCCATTTCATAAAAGGTGAAGGAGACTGATCAAATTCCCTTCCAATGAATTGTCTTAACTGTTCTAATCGATCCATATTGTAATTCTTATTTTTCTAAGATCATTGTAATTCCCTGCCCTCTGGCCGCACAAATTGAAATAAAGCCTTTTCCACTTCCTTTTTCATTTAAAAGTTTAGCCAGTGTGGCAATTATTCTACCACCTGTTGCTGCAAATGGATGGGCTGCAGCAAGGCTTCCTCCTTTTACGTTAAGTTTATTTCTGTCTATTTTTCCCAATGCTTTTTCGAGGCCAAATTTTTTAGCGAGATCATCATTTTCCCAAATTTTAATTGTTGCCAGAACCTGTGCTGCAAAAGCTTCATGGATTTCATAATAATCAAAATCTTCAAGGCTCATTCCTGCTTTTTTCAACATTCTTTCTGCTGCAAAAACAGGCGCTAAAAGTAAATTTTGTTTATTTTCAACATATTCAATTCCGGCTAATTCTGAAAAGGTAATATATGCTAAGATCGGGAGGTTATTTTCTTTTGCCCATTCTTCACTTGCTAATAAAATAGCTGAAGCTCCATCTGTAAATGGGGTAGAATTTCCAGCTGTTAAGGTTCCGTTTTTTTTATCAAAAGCGGGTTTTAGCTGAGCTAATTTTTCAAGACTTGTATCAATGCGCAGGTTGTTGTCTTTATCCAGGCCAAAAGCAGGGGTGATCATATCACTAAAGAAACCTTCATCATAAGCTTTTGCCATATTTTTGTGACTTTTAAAAGCCAGTTCGTCCTGATCTTCCCGGGATATCTGGTAGTATTTTGCAGTTATTTCCGTGTGTTCACCCATCACTAAACCAGTTTTAGGTTCTTGCCCTTTATAAGGAATTGGCATCCAGTCTTTCAGCTTAGGACTTAATAATTGCTTTAACTTTCCGAAAGCTGATTTTTCTTTATTAGCTTTTAGGAGAGCTTTACGCAATCTTGCTGATGATTCAAAAGGAATATTGCTCATTGCTTCGACACCACAGGCGATGCCACTTTCTATTTGACCCAAGGCAATTTTATTTCCAATATAGATTGCGGCTTCAATTCCAGTATCACAGGCCTGTTGCAGATCACATGCCGGAGTTGCCTGATCCAGAGAAGTATTCATTACGGTTTCTCTGATGAGGTTGCTTTCCGAAATATGTTTGATAACAGCACCACCGGCAACCTCTCCAAGAAGTTTCCCTTTCAGATGATAGCGGTCTATTAATCCATTTAAAGCAGAGACCAGCAAATCCTGATTTCCGGCATTTGCATAAGCGGTATTCATTCTGGCAAAAGGAATTCTGTTGTATCCTATAATAGCCACTTTTTTTGTTTCCATATGATAAAATTTATGATGGAATGATATTGAGTTCCTGATCTATAATTAATAATATTCTGTCTAAGGCAAGATTTAGATAGCTTTCATCACCAGTTGTTTTGGAAAGTAAAATTCCTCCTTCGGTTAGCATAATGAATAGGGAAGCCAATTCGTTGGCGTTCGCATTTTTCTTAAGCTCTCCATTTTTCTGACCTTCAACAATTGTTGTTGAGATTTTTTTAATCCACCCCTCAAAAGATAGAGTTACCTGTTTTTTTAGTATTGGGAAAGTATCGTCTGCCTCGGTAGCAGCATTCATCAGAGGACATCCACCATTAAGAAAAACTGCTTTCCAGCTTTTGCGATAAAAATTGACAAAGGCCTTTAATTTATCCAGGGCAGAAGGAAAGTCCTCTCCCAAAGATCTGGCCATACTCTTACTCAATAATGTTGAATTGTATTTATAAGCTTCAAGCGCCACTTCGTCTTTGTTTTCAAAGTTGCCATAAATACTGCCTTTTGTTAATCCTGTAGCTTCCGTAATGTCCGAAAGCGTCGTTGAGAGATAGCCTTTCTTATTAAATAAGGGGGCTGTTGTCTCAATAATAAACTGTTTGGTCTTTTCTGCTTTTGACATAATCATGAAATTATATGCAAATATACAAAAATATACCAAATGGTATATTTGGTTTTAAAACTAAGTCTGAGAGTGTTAACTCCCAGACTTAATATGATTTTATTTAAATAAAGCTTCTTTTATTGTTGAAGCTGCCTGAGCTATTGATTCCTGAATGGCGGGAATGTGAGCCAATGGATTCAGCATTCCGTAATCGTGAATGAATCCTTTATAAACAGCAAGTGTGGTAGGAACTCCTGCTTCGTCCAATTTTCTTCCGTAGGCTACCCCTTCGTCATGAAGAATATCATTTTCAGCAACGTGAAGCAATGCCGGAGGTAATCCTTTCAGTTCTTCAAGAGAAGCCTGATATGGTGAAGCATATTTCTCTTTTCTTTTTTCAAGATCTGTGGTATAGTTATCCCACATCCATTTCATTAACGGAGCAGTTAAAAATCTTTCCTGTCCATATTTTTCATAAGATTCTCTTGAGAAATCAGAGTCAGTAACTGGCCATAATAAAACCTGGTATTGAAGTTTTGGTCCGTTTTTGTCTTTTGCCATCAAAGAAACTACTGCAGCCATATTTCCACCCACACTATTTCCAACGACCGCTAATTTTGAACCATCAACGCCAATATCTTTCCCATTTTCAGCAACCCATTTTGTAGCGGCATATGCTTGATTAACAGCTGTAGGATATTGAGCTTCAGGAGAAGGTGTGTAATCCGGGAATACTGCAACAGCACCACTTTTTACAACAAGATCCCTCACTAATCTTTTATGAGTAGGAAAATCTCCTAAAACCCATCCGCCACCATGGAAGAACATAAATACCGGAAGATTATCTTTTGCTCCTTTAGGTTTTACAATGTGGATATTTAGTGAAATTCCATCCTGGGTAATTGTTCTTTCAGACTCTTCAATATCAGAATAATCAAAACTTACTGATTTTTGTGCTCCCACAAGAACTTGTCTTGCGTCTTCAGGCGACATTTCTTCAATTGGTTTTCCGCCTCCACCGTTGAGTTCTTTAAGAAATGCGCGAATATCTTTTAGAATATGTGGATCGGTTTCTGCGGGTTGGATATGGTGTGACATAATGTTTGGTTTTTAAGGTTGTTAATTGGTTATAGTAGTAAGGTTTTAAGCTAAAGTAGCATTCAAGGTAATTTCAAAATTGAAAGCTGCACTTACAGGACATCCTTCTTCAGCTATTTTAGCATACTTTTGGAAATCCTCTTCAGAAAGGCCAGGAACTTTTGCAGTTAAAGTTAATTCCGACTTCGTAATTTTTCCGATACTTGGATCAAGGGTAATCACAGAAGTTGTTTTTAATTCCTCAGGAGTAAAACCTGCTTGTGATAATTCTGCACTTAGTTTCATGGTAAAGCATCCTGCGTGAGCAGCAGCCAATAACTCTTCCGGGTTTGTTCCTACTCCATCAGCAAAGCGGCTGTTGAAAGAATACTGTGTTTCGTTTAAAGTAGTACTTTGAGTCGTTAAACTTCCTTTTCCTTCTTTGATGTTACCGTTCCAAACGGCTGTTGCGTTACGTTTCATAATGTTTTGTTTTTAAATTATTTTAAATTGATTTTTGATATGACAAAGGTATGGTGTTGATGGGTTGATCTCAATAGATAAAAAGAACTAAATATTGTACTTTTTTCCCGATGAGTAACTTTTTTTGAAATTGGAAGGTGTACTGCCTACTTTGTTTGTAAAAAGTCTGTTGAAATAAGCAGGGTCTTCATATCCGAGGTCGTAAGCAATTTCTTTTACCGGTTTATCCGTATAAAATAGTAGCCTTTTCGCTTCGAGCAAAATCCTGTTAATGATCAACTGATTTGGAGATTCCAAATTTAAATGTTTAAATTTATGAGTCAATGTTTTTGGGGCAATACGCAATATTTCTGCATAATCGGCAACATTATGTTTTTCCCTGAAATGGATTTCCAGGTTTCTGCTAAAGTCTCTGAATACATCCAATTCATTACCAGGAATATTAACGACATCCGTTTCCAGGTTTTGCTTTTTCCATTTTCTTGTTGAATGAATGATAATCTGTTTCAGATAGGTTCTGATCATTTCCTCATTCGACGACTGTTTCCATTCGAGCTCATGCCTTATATTTTTAAGTAAACTTTCAATAACGATAGACTCCTCTGAATCAAGTTCTACTTTTGGAATTTCAAAAATGTTGTGAAAAAGAAGCCCATCACAGGCAACTTCTTTATCGTGGATCTGAATGCAGTAAAAGTCCCTATTATAATAAAGAAGAACAGATTCGTTCGGGTTTCCCTTTTTTACATCGAGGTATTGATTAGTAAGAAAAAACAGCGTAGGTACGTCTGTCTTGTAATGATTGAAATCCACACTGAGTTCATATCCAGGAGGAACAAAAAAAATTTTGATCTCGGAACGGAACCTATTTTCTTTAAGGGTGTCTAAATTTTCTTCAGAAAAAACATCGAATCCAAACTTTTTATAAGGGTCTTCAAAAATTAAACTTTGTGAGAGCATTGATATACTTTAACAATAAAGATACAAAAATGAATAATGTCAATTCTATTAATTCTTCGTATCATGCATGTAAGAATAAAAATTTATATATTTCCGATAATTCTATGATCAATATTTACATTTAAATATAATTTTCTTTAAAAACTATATGAGCAGTTTAGAAAATATTCTGAGAGAAATAACTCCTCTATCTCCAGAGGATAGTTTTCTTGTATTTGACAGGATAAAAACATCCTTTGATTTCCCCTATCATTATCACCCGGAAATTGAGATCAATTTTATTTATAAAGGAAAAGGATATCGCCGGATGGTAGGTGATCATACGGGAGAGATCGGAGAGATCGAATTAGTGCTGGTTGGTCCTAATCTTCCACATTGCTGGGCGAATTATAAATGTAAGAACAAGAAAACGTATGAAATTGTAGTACAGTTCAATCAGGATTTCTTTAACCAATCTCTGATGCAGAAAAATATTCTGAAACCCATTAGCAATTTGATCAATGAATCGATCAGGGGAATTTTGTTCTCGAAGGAAACGGCAGAAAAGCTGAAGGAATCATTTCTTAATTTATCAAAGATGAATAGTTTTGAGTCTTTTATAGAGATCATGAAAATTCTAAATGAATTGGCTACCGCTGAAAACAAGACACTCTTATCATCCTATAGTATTGAACTTGAGACATTTGTGGATAGTGATAAAATGAAAACGATCCATGATTTCGTTCATAAAAATTTTGAGAATAAAATCACCTTAGATCATATAGCCTCACTGATCAATATGAGTAGTGTGAGCTTTAATAGGTTTATCAAGAAAAGGACAGGTAAAACTTTTGTGAACTACCTCAATGAGATAAGAGTAAGTTATGCTGCCCGTTGGCTAATGGAAAAAAACCTTACTATTTCTGAAATTGCTTTTGAAGCAGGTTTTAATAATATTGCCAACTTTAATAAGGTTTTTAAATCCATAAAAAAAACAACACCCACAGAATTTAAGGAGCAGTTTAAAGGAGTTAAAAAGATAGAATGATATTTTTTATTTAAAAGATTTCATATTCTTGAGTCCGGATTTAGGTATTCGGATTTTCTTTTGATAAGCAGTAAACCGATAAGAATGACAGAATAAATTGATTATAAATCACAATTTGCATGCAAAAATCATCAAAAACACCTATTATTTTTAATCTCTAAAAGTATTATAAAAGACTGTCTGTCAGGAGAAAATAAGACGGCTTAAAAAATGTTAGAAAAAATAATATCGTTTTATGACAAAATAGTATTATATCTAATTGAGCACAAAAATTAGATTTGTCAATATGAATTAAATTTTAACAAAACTTTAATTGTTTGGTGTTTATGATACATAAATGTTAAGCAAAATAAGTTGGGTTTGTTTTATAAGTAAAAACAAGATGTAAAGTACTGATTCTAAATTAAACACTATTTAATCTACCTATGAGAAAAACTGCTATACCGGTTTTATTAGCCTTTTCTGTGTTTGGATATGCACAAGAAGCTAAGCCAGCCGATACAACTAAAACAGCCGATATTGAAGAGGTTGTTGTGACATCTTTGGGGATCAAAAAACAAGCACGCTCTCTTACCTATTCAAGCCAACAGATTGGCGGAGATGAACTGACTGCTGTAAAGACTCCCAATCTTTTAAATTCCATCAACGGAAAAGTTTCCAATGTGCAGATCAATAGAACCAATGGTGTAGGAAGTTCCGTAAGAGTGGTAATGAGGGGGAATAAATCTGTATCTAATAGTCAGCCATTGTATGTGATCGATGGAATTCCAATCATCAATGATGCGGGGAAAGCTCCTGAGATCAGTCAGTATTCAAGTATGCCAGATGCGGGGGATGTATTAAGCTCCATCAACCCAGATGATATTGAAAGCATGAATTTTCTTAAAGGAGCTTCAGCTTCAGCGCTCTATGGTTCTGCAGGTGGTAACGGTGCAATATTAATCACAACAAAAAAGGGGAAAGCCGGAAGAAGTTCTATTAGCTATAGTTCTAGTTTCAGTGTAGAACGGGCATATAGTCTTCCTAAATTGCAACACAGTTATCTATCCTATGATCCATCTGTGGCGAACGACACTCCAGGTGCCTCTGTTCAGAGTTGGGGAGCAAAAGGATCTTCTAAGGATTACTTAAAAGATTTTCTACAAAACGGAACAACATGGGTTAATAGTCTTTCCTTTCAATCAGGAAATGAGAAATCAACAAATTATTTTTCTTTAGGAAATACAACCAACAAAGGAGTTGTTCCTCTTTCTTATTTTGATCAGTACAATGTCTCTTTCAGAAACTCCAGTAAATTTCTGGATGATAAATTAACGTTGGATGCTAACTTCATTGGTTCCATACAGAATAGTGAAAACAGACAATCCCCGGGGGTATCTTTTTCTCCCTTAACGAGTCTGTATTGGTTGCCTAGAGGAGTAGATTTTGATCAGTATGGGGGAGATAATTATTCCTACATTGATAAAAATCGTTTACTTCCAGCCCAAAATTGGTGGGAGGTAAAGCCAGACGGATCATTTAAAGGAAATCCTGCTACACAGAATCCATATTGGATATTGAATAGAGATAAGGTGACAGTAAGTAACAAAAATACATACAGTGCAGTAGCTCTATCCTACCAGATCAATCCTTGGTTGACTGCCAGAGTGCGTGGAAACTACAGCTGGAGTATCTCCGATAGCCAGAGAGGAATTTCTGCCTACTCAGACCCGGCATTGTTGGTCAATGGAACGAATGGAAGATTGCTTAGAAATACATATGAAAATTCTTCCACTTATGGAGATGTTTTATTGGTTGGTAGCCCAAAATTAAGTGAGGATATTTCTCTAGACTTTACAGTGGGAGGAAGTATTAATACAACAAGAAATAAAGTAACGCAAATTGATAACGCCAGTCTGGTAACACCCAATTTATTTGCACTAAATAACCTTTTGTGGCCAGGAAACAGGGCTCCGGGAGATGGGTATCATTATATTTATTATAACTTAAAAAAACAGGTACAGTCATTTTTTGCCAGTGCGTCTGTTGGATACAAAAATATGTTGTACCTGGACATGACATTCAGAAACGACTGGGATTCTACTTTGGCCTTAACTGGTAGAAAAGGATTTGACTACGAATCAATAGGTGCAAATGCTATATTATCCTCGGTCTTTAAACTTCCGGAAGTTATTAATTTCTGGAAATTAAGGGCATCTTATGCTACTGTTGGGCTAGGGTTGCCACCAAATATATCAAACGCAATGCTAGAATATAATAAAGGATATTCTTTTGGAGTAGACGCAGGAACAATTGTATATCCTAAGAGTTCATTTGTTACTGATCCCCGTTATAAGGATCTATTTCCAAAACCGGAGCTTAATAAAACATTTGAAGCAGGTACTGAATTGAGAATACTTAGAAACAGGCTTAATTTTGATTTTACTTATTATGACTCTAATGCTACTAATCAATTGTTAGAAACATTGATCTCTTCCAATTTAGGAGGCATTCCTACTGGTTCATATTATATTAATGCCGGAAAGATACAGAATACGGGGTTTGAATCTTCATTATCATACAAGATTTTCAACACAGGGAAATTTGATTGGACAACCACATTGAATGGATCTGTGAACAAAAACAAGATCGTGGAACTATTTCCGTCAAGCCTAAATATTCCTCAGGATCAACTGTTTTCATTGACTGGTGGTGGAAACTACACAAAAATGAAATTGGGAGGTTCGTTTGGTGATATTTATGGAATTAAATATCAAAGAGACGATCAGGGTCGTATTTTAGTGGATAAAGATGGTATTCCATTAGCAACTACAGGGAGCCTTGGTTATTTAGGTAACCCAAATCCTAAATTTATCTTAGGTTTTAACAATAATTTTAATATTGGTAAATTAGGCATTTCCTTCCTTGTTGATGGGAAATTTGGAGGACAGGTATTATCACTTACTGAAAAAGCGAATGATGTTTATGGTGTGAGCCAGGCTTCTGCGAATGCTCGTGATGCAGGAGGGGTATCTATTCCAAATTCAGTGTATGCACCGGGAACACCTAATGCAGGACAGATCTATACTGGCAAAACAGATCCAAAAGCATACTATAAAGCAATTGGAGGAATTGAAAATAATACAGGGATTGATGAGGCCTATATGTATAGTGCTACAACAGTACGTTTACGCCAGGCATCAGTCTCCTATACCTTTGATGTGAATTCAAAATATATGAGAAGTGCAACAGTAAGTCTTGTAGGAACGAATTTGTTTTTCTTCTATAAAAAGGCGCCGTTCGATCCTGAGCAGGTATCAGGAAATACACCTGGTGGTGTAGGGGTAGATTCATTTGGATTACCGATCACCCGATCTATTGGATTATCACTAAAAGCTAACTTCTAATTTTACAATACAAAATGAAAATCATTAATATAAAAACATGGGTACTAGGAGTGGTAGTATTAGCTTCTGCTTCCGGATGTACCAGTGAACTTGATCAATATAATCAGGAAAAGTTAGGAGGGCCTGAAAATTTTTATGCAGATTTTAAATTGGTGGTAGACCCTTTAGTTTCTATGCAGAGAGGGCTTCAGGCAGATTACCAGCTCTATCCTAATTTGAGTGCCGATATGTTCAGCGGGATGTTCAGTACAGCATCACAGTTTAATGGGGGAAAAAATAATATGACCTATTATATGATGGATGGATGGAACAACAGGATTATTGCTAGACAACAGGATATTTTCAATTATTCTATCAACATTGATAATGCTGCTAAGAAAATCTATCCAGGTATAGATTTTAAAGGAACATTTGCAGTTAAAAAAATATTGAGAGTAATTACTGCTGCAAGGGTTTCTGATAACCATGGTCCAGTAGTATACAGTAAATATGACACACCGAATGCCAATGGTACTACGGATTTTGATTCTCAACAAAATGCCTATAATCAGTTTATTATTGATCTTACGGCTGCTATTAATGATCTACAAATGATACAGAATAGCCCTGCAACACAAAATGTAGAAGATAAATCTGCATTAAAAAAAGCAGATTTAGTCTATCAGGGAAATATGGGTAAATGGGCAAAATTAGCTAACTCTCTTAAATTGAGGTTAGCGATGCGTATGAGTTATGCTGATCCTGCAAAATCCAAGCAATATGCTGAAGAAGCGCTTGCATCATCTGCAGGATTAATTACTGAAAATGAAGATAATGCTTTGATCAGCGTTGGTCAGTCTGAATTGAGTTTCATTATCTATGGTTGGGGAGATTGTCTTATAGGAGCACCATTAATGGCCTATATGAACGGGTATAATGACCCTAGACTTCCTGCCTATGCAATTCCTGCAACGGACAGTGATGCTCAAATTAATGGGAAGTATATTGGAATACGACAAGGAATTGATTTATTAAATGGGAAAACTACTTATGGAGGATTTTCTCAGCCACAGGCAAAATCGGCAAATGGAGATTATTTCTCTGCTACTGACGGTAAAATGAAATTGTTTACCGCTGCCGAAACCTGGTTCCTGAAAGCAGAAGCAGCACTGAGAGGTTATGCTGGAGCTGGTGGAATCCAGGCAGATTATGAAACTGGAGTTCAGCAATCTTTTGGTGAATGGGGGAAAAGCGCTAGTGTTGCTGCATATCTTGCCAATAACACTGCTACAGAAGCTCCGTATGTTGATCCAAAAAATACCGCTAATAATATAGGTCTTGGACACCCTGAATTGAGTACGATTACCATTGCCTGGAACAATGCTGATTCTAATGAACGAAAATTAGAAAGGATCATTACCCAAAAGTGGTTGTCGCTTTATCCTAACGGACCTGAAGCATGGGCAGAGCAAAGAAGAACCGGTTATCCTATTCTTTTCAAAGTAAGACAAAATGATAGTGGCGGGCTTATCAGTACAGATGCAATGATTCGTAGAATTCCATTTACTGTAGATACTAAAAATTCACTATTTAATTATCCTCAGGCCTTGCAATATTTAGATGGAGCAGATACAGGTGGAACTAAACTATGGTGGGATAAGAAACCATAAATTTAATTTAAAAAATTAAAAATTTAGGGGAAGTCTCAAGGGTCAGATTTTATTTGATTTTTTTCGTTCCGATGTAGGAAGAATCTATTGTTTTTTTATTTCTTCATCAAGTTTCGTTTAAATCGGAATGAACCCTTGAGATACTCTCTTTGTATAAAAGTAATATGGGAAAGACCAGCTCCGAGACTCATTCAATAAAACCTATTTTCTGGATTTCAACATTGTATTTTGCAATGGGTGTACCCTTTGTGACTATTAATGCTGTTTCCGGGATCATGTATAAGGATATGGGGGTTTCGGATTCAAAGATTGCTTTCTGGACTGCTCTGATTTTATTTTCCTGGACACTTAAGCCTCTTTGGAGTCCTTTTTTGGAAATCTATAAAACAAAAAAATTCTTTGTTGTTTTTACTCAATTTGCGATAGGGATTCTGTTTGCTTTGGTTGCATTCACTCTTCCATTACCAGAATTTTTCAAGTATAGTATCGCTCTTTTTGCTGTTGTTGCGTTTTGTGGATCGACACATGATATTGCAGCAGACGGGACTTATATCAATTTTTTAACCAATAAAGAACAGGCAAAATATATAGGATGGCAGGGAGCATTTTATAACCTGGCCAAGATTATCAGCAGTGGAGTACTGGTTTACTTCGCTGGGGTTTTAGAGAAAACGAAGGGAGTTACTCATGCATGGATGATCATCATGGGAGTTTATGCGGTCTTATTTTTCATTTTGGCCATTTATCATTATTCTATTTTACCGAAAGAAAATAAACAGGAAAAGCAGAAAAATGAAAAAACGGCTGGAAATGTCCGGCATGAACTTTTGGAAGTGATTACTTCTTTCTTCACAAAACGTAATATTATGTGGTCTGTATTGTTCATTATTTTATATCGTTTTGCAGAAGGATTCGCCATAAAGATTGCCCCATTGTTTTTCAAAGCTCCGAGAGCTTCGGGAGGACTAGGATTGTCCACATCGGATATCGGTCTTATTTATGGAACTTATGGATCAGCAGCCTTTATTTTAGGATCTGTACTGGCGGGTTATTTTATTTCTGCCCGAGGGTTGAAAAGATCTTTAATCTGGCTTTGCTGTGCTTTCAATGTTCCGTTTGTAGTGTATGCCTTATTGGCTCATTACCAACCAGATACTCTTTTACCAGTAAGTATTGCTGTTGTCGTAGAATACTTTGGCTATGGGTTTGGTTTTGTTGGGCTTATGTTGTATATGATGCAGCAGATAGCACCGGGAAAACATAAAACAGCCCATTATGCATTTGCAACAGGGATCATGAATCTGGGTGTGATGATTCCTGGAATGTTCAGTGGAATGATCAGTGATTGGATCGGATACAAAATGTTTTTCATCTGGGTTCTGATTGCTACTATTCCTGCATTTGCAGTCACATTTATAGCACCCTTTCCTCATCCGGAAAAACAAAAAGAAGAATAATTCAATTATCAAATAATTTTAAATAAAAGTAAAAAATACTTTATGACACCTCAATCAGCAATGATCCCTTGGCAGGATCGTCCGGTAGATAGTCACGATGTAATGTGGCGTTTCTCCGAAAATCCAATTATCAACAGATATGCGATACCTACATCAAACAGTATATTCAATAGTGCCGTAGTTCCTTTTGAAGATGGATTTGCGGGAGTTTTCAGATGTGACAACAAAGCCGTGCAAATGAATATTTTCGCAGGTTTTAGTAAGGACGGTATTAACTGGGATATCAATCACAATCCTATTGAAATGCAGGCAGGAAATACTGAAATGATCGAATCTGATTATAAATACGATCCACGTGTTGCCTTTATTGAAGACCGTTACTGGATCACATGGTGCAACGGATATAATGGGCCTACCATAGGAATCGGTTATACTTTTGATTTTAAAGAATTTTTCCAGTGTGAAAACGCTTTTTTACCATTTAACAGAAATGGAGTGCTTTTCCCCGAAAAGATCAATGGTAAATATGCGATGTTGAGTCGTCCAAGTGATAATGGGCATACTCCGTTTGGAGATATCTACATCAGCTATAGTCCGGATATGAAATACTGGGGTGAACACCGTTGTGTAATGAAAGTAACACCTTTTGAAGATAGCGCATGGCAATGTACTAAGATCGGAGGTGGCCCGGTTCCAATAAAAACCGATGAAGGATGGTTGTTATTCTATCATGGAGTAATTAATACATGCAGTGGTTTCCGATATTCGATGGGAGCTGCATTGCTTGACCTTGAAGATCCTTCAAAAGTGTTGTACAGAACAAAACCTTATCTGTTAGCTCCGGCAGAATTGTATGAGCTAACAGGAGATGTTCCTAATGTGATTTTTCCTTGTGCAGCATTGTCGGAAGGAGATAAAGTTACTGTATATTATGGTGCTGCTGATACCACAGTTGCTATAGCTTTTGGATATATCTCAGAAATTATTGATTTTATGAAAAACAATTCTATTTAAATTGTAATGAAAAGTGTCATTTTCTCGCTTTTAAAATAAAATTTTCATTTTTTTGTGTTGTCTTAAAAATGTTCAAGATCTCTCTATTATGAAAAAAGAACTGCTTATCTATTTTTTTATTGCTCTGTTTTTTCAAACGGTTAATGCTCAACAACGGAAGGATGATGTCCTTTCATGGGTGGATCCCTTTATAGGAACTGGCGGGCACGGCCACACATTCCCGGGAGCTACAACACCTTTCGGAATGATACAGTTGAGCCCCGATCAGAATACAAAAAGTGGTGACTGGGATTGGTGTTCAGGATATCATTACAGCAGTAAGACTATAATGGGGTTTAGCCACAATCACCTTAGTGGAACCGGTTGGGCTGATCTTGGAGATATTTTGGTAATGCCTACCGTTGGAAAAGTAAAAATGCTTCCCGGTTCAGAAGAAAATCCGGAGAGCGGTTATCGTTCCAAATTCAGTCATGAAAAAGAAACTGCCTCACCTGGATATTATTCTGTGATGTTGGACAGTTATGGCATAAAAGCAGAATTGACGGCTTCGCCAAGAGTAGGCTTTCATAAATATACATTTCCAAAGAGTGATGAATCAAACATTATCATTGATCCAACGAACAAAATCTTCGGAAATATTAATCATACACTGGTAAGAATAGAGGGAAATAACAAAATTTCAGGCTATTGCTACAGTAATGGATGGGGTGGAAAAAGATTTGCCTATTTCGTAATGGAATTTTCAAAACCATTTAAGTCTTATGGAACCTATTCTGAGGGAAAAATAAAAGATAATGAAAATTTTGCCCTTGCTAAAGATGCAAAAGCATATGTAAGGTTTTCTACTGAACAGAACGAAAGCATCGAGGTAAAAGTGTCTTTATCTCCGGTAAGTACAGAAGGAGCAAAGGAAAATTTTGACGCTGAAGCAAAAAATATTGATTTTGCCAAAGCTAAAGAAACAGCACAAAATACATGGCGGGACCTCTTGAATAGATTTCAGATAACAGGAGGAACAAACGATCAGAGAAAAATCTTCTACACAGGAGTTTATCATACTTTCATTGCACCAAATCTATATATGGATACCAATGGAGATTATGTAGCCGCTCAGGAAAATATGAATACGAAATGGTTCACAAACTATAGTACGTACTCGTATTGGGATGGTTTTAGAGCGACACATCCCCTGCTTACTATTATGGATCAGAAGCATACTAAAGAATTTGCAAATTCTCTGATTAGTAGATATACAGACCGTAAAGATCATATGCCGATATGGGAGCTTTGTGGATATGATAATTTCTGTATGCTTGGTTACCATAGTGTATCAGTTATTTGGGATGCCATTTCTAAAGGAGTGCCCGGAATTGATCAGGAGAAAGCATTCGCTGCAATGAAAGACGCTTCTTTAACGGATAAAATGAGCAGCAGTGATGGCGGTGGCGGTCTTAATGATTACATCAAACTTGGTTATTCACCATCAGAAAATGGGGCTTCTGTTTCCGCAACTCTTGAATATGCCTATGACGACTGGTGTATTCAGCAGCTGGCAGAAAAATTAGGTAAAAAAGAGGATGCGGAAGTTTATAAGAAACGTTCAATGAATTTCCTTAATACATTCAATAAAGAGAATAGCCATTTCTGGCCGAAACAAAAAAACGGTCAATTCTTACCTGATTTTCCGTTAAATGACTGGAAAAAATTACAACCTCATTGGGTTTCAGGAAATATCTGGGCGTATGATTTCTTTGCTCCGCATCAGATTGATGAAATGATGAATCTGTATGGCGGAAAAAAAGGATTCGAAGAAAAACTGGATAAGACTTTTACCGAGGCACTTAAAATGGAGGGTGAGCAGCATGTTGATATTTCAGGATTTATTGGATCTTTAGGATTTGGTGATGAACCGGGACATCATGTTCCTTATCTTTATAATTATGCGGGAGCTCCATACAAAACTCAGAAAATGATAAAATTCATCCGCGATAATATGTATGCGGCAAAACCTGATGGAATTGTAAATAACGAAGATTGCGGACAGATGTCAGCCTGGTATATTTTCTCTTCATTAGGATTTTATCCGGTTACTCCAGGTAAGCCGGTTTACGCGATTGGAGCTCCTCAGTTCCCTAAAGTTTCTTTAAAACTGGAGAATGGGAAAACTTTCACCGTGATTGCGGACAAAATATCTGATAAGAATATATATGTTCAGAAAATGTATCTGAATGGGAAAGAATTTAAAAGCTGGGAATTGAACCACAGCGACATTATGAATGGTGGCGAATTGAGATTTGTGATGGGAAATAAGCCCGTAAAATAGAATTAATAAAATAACAACGAAATAAAAGTATCAATGGAAAGGAGAAAATTTTTAAAAACAAGTGCATTAGCTGGAGCAGGTTTATTATGGAGTCAGAATACATTTGCGAAAAGTTTTAGCTTTGAAGAATTCCCTGTGGTCCGTGTTCCTAAAGATAAAAGGCATTTTACCAGTGAAGCAGTAGAAACTGCGATTTCAGCGTTTAAAAAGAAAGTTAAAAATAAAGAATTAGCATGGCTCTTCGAAAACTGTTTCCCGAATACATTAGATACTACAGTTTTTTATAAAGAAATTAACGGAACTCCCGATACGTATGTTATTACCGGAGATATAGATGCCATGTGGCTTCGCGATAGTTCGGCTCAGGTATTTCCTTATCTACAGTTTTCAAAAAAGGATGAAAAGCTACATAAGCTCATTTCTGGAGTAATACATAAGCAAACACAATTCATCTTAAAAGATCCTTATGCTAATGCATTCTATAATGATGATAATAAGATAAGCAAGTGGAAAGAGTATGATCATACAGATATGAAACCAGGTATTCACGAGAGAAAGTGGGAAATCGATTCATTATGTTATCCTATTCGTCTGGCGTATAATTTCTGGAAAACAACGGGAGATGTAAAACCTTTTGATGATAACTGGTTGCGGGGTATTAAACTTACTTTACAAACTTTTACTGAGCAACAGAGAAAAACAAACTTAGGTCCTTACAAATTCGAACGTACGACGGCTTGGGCTACAGATGGAATCCCGATGGGAGGTTATGGTTATCCTACGAATCCTGTAGGTCTTATCAATTCAATGTTCCGTCCAAGTGATGACGCCACTATTTATGCGTTCCTGATCCCATCTAATTTATTTGCAGTAGTAAGTTTACGACAGGCCGCGGAGATGGTTTCGGAGATAAAAAATGAAAAAGCTTTGGCTCAGCAATTAAGCAGTCTGGCTGATGAGGTCGATGCTGCCGTCAAAAAGTATGGAATCTACGATCACCCCGAGTATGGGAAAATATATGCTTTTGAAACGAATGGTTTCGGTAGTTATAATTTGATGGACGACGCCAATTGTCCGAGTCTTTTAGGTTTACCTTATCTGGGAGCAGTAAAAGCTGATGATCCTATCTATTTAAATACCAGAAAATATGTGTGGTCAAAGGATAATCCTTTCTTTTTCAAAGGAAAGCTGGCTGAAGGAATTGGCGGACCTCATATCGGTCTTGATATGATCTGGCCAATGAGCATCATTATGAAAGCCCTTACAACTAAAGATAAAGGTGAAATAAAATGGTGCATAGAAACTTTACAAAAAACGCATGGTGGAACAGGTTTCATGCATGAATCCTTTAATAAGGATGATGACAAAAAGTTTACAAGAGAATGGTTTGCATGGTCCAACACCTTATTTGGAGAATTATTATGGAAAACCTTTAACGAAAATCAAGATTTATTGACGTAGAAACTTTACAGTAACACCAGGTTCTTTTTTTGTTCATAACATTTAGATAAAGCTTAATTCAAGCTGTTTTCCAGTATTTTATACTTTAAAAAACAACAAAACCAAGTCATATTATGAAAAAAAAATCCATTCTTATTGCACTGATCTTATTGATTTTTCAGTCAAACTCTTTTATCAAAGCACAACAGCTTAATCCTTTGGGAATCTGCTATGTAGAAGTGAACAATAACAATATCCTGAATGCAGGATCGTACAAACTGCAAACATCAGATAAATACTTATTTGGTGTGGTAAATATTTTTGCTGCAAACCTTAACTATGACACCAACAGAGGCAGAGCATATCTGTATTGTAATAATAATGTAACCAAAGTACTTACCAATGCAGATACTTACATCAAGCCACTTCAGCAAAAAGGAATGAAAGTGGTATTGACCATTTTGGGGAATCATCAGGGAGCGGGACTTTGTAATTTTCCGACCCGTGAAGCTGCTAAAGATTTTGCTTTACAACTTGCTCATACCGTAAACACTTATGGTTTAGATGGTATCGACTTTGATGATGAGTATTCAGATTACGGTCAAAATGGAACCGGGCAGCCTAATGACAGCTCTTTTGTAATGCTGATTCAGGAATTAAGAGCATTATTGCCGGATAAGATCATTTCATTTTATTATTATGGTCCAGCTTCATCAAGACTTTCTTGGAATGGAAACAGAGTAGGAGATAACATTAACTACAGCTGGAATGCAATGTATGGCACTTTCTCTGCACCAAGTGTTCCTCCTCTTACAAAGGCGCAAATTTCCCCAGCAGCCATATGGATGGGAAATACTTCTAATTCTACAACAACCAGTTTGGCAAGTCAGACTAAAACTGGAGGATATGGGTTATTTCTTTGGTATGATCTTCACGGAACTAGTGAGACCACACAACTTTCAGCAGGAACACAAACATTGTATGGAGAACAAACTGTTTTAAGCTCTCCTTTACAGTCATGGGCACAAGGAACCAATTGTGATGCTCCAATTGGATTGTATACAAGCAATCTTACCGGGACAAGTGTAAAACTAAATTGGTCAGCTGTTGGAACGAATACTTATGATGTAGATTATAAACCAGCTTCTTCAAATACATGGACGAGTGTTGCAGCTGCTACTACTTCCACTTCGGTAACGATATCAGGATTAGCGCAGAATACGGAATATGATTGGAGAATAAGGACAAATTGCAGTGTAAAAAGTACCTATAATTTTGCTCCAAGATTTAACAGTGGTACCGGAACAACCGTTCCAACAGGTTCTTATGCTCTTTCCTTAGATGGAAGCAGCGAATCAGGCTCAGCCGGAAATCTTAATTTAAGCGGTTCAGCATTGTCTTTTGAAGGGTGGATAAAACCATCATCTTTTAAATCAGGATTCCCTTATATTTCATCTATTATGGGAACAGAAATAAGCGACAGTAATTCTGCATTTTTACGATTAGGAGATGGTAATCTTGCCAATAATAAACTTCAGTTTGTATTAAGTATTAATAATGTACAACAAAAGTTGGCTTCTAATATAGCATTAAATGCTAATACATGGTATCACGTTGCGGCAACCTATGATGGGGCTACTATGAAACTGTACATCAATGGAACTCTGGATGCAAGCCGTTCCCAAAGTGGGAACTTCACTTCTAACGGAGCATTTAATGTTGGTTATTTATATAATGTATCCCGAAATTTCAATGGTAAAGTAGATGAGGTTCGCGTTTGGAGACGGGCATTAAATCAGACAGAGGTTAGCCAGAATATGTGTAACGTCACACTTCCAGCTACTTCTCTCGCTGCCTATTGGAAGTTTAATGAAGGAAGTGGTTCATCAGTTCAGGATACTTCAGGAAACAGTGTTACACTGACTTTAACCGGAATTGATGCTTCTAACTGGGGAACAGATATTCCATGTGCTACAGGGACTCAAAAAATTTCAGAAAACGGAAGAAATCAAAAAAGAACAGGACTGGAGCAAGTGGCTGATAAAAAACAAATAAAACTGTATCCTAATCCTTTAAGTAAATCATCACCGCTTACTATTTCTGTTCCTGAAGAATATAACAAAGGGAAATTAACGGTCTATAGTTTCAGTGGAAGTATCATAGAAATGAAAACATTAAATACTGGGAATAACCAATATGAGATGTCTAAACTTTCAATAGGAAATTATATCATTCAATTTGAGTCTCAAGATGGAAGCCTGAAACATACTGAAAAATTAATCGTTAACTAATAATATTTTCATTGGTAGAATCATTGAGTCTAAGCCCAGTGATTCTACCATTTCTAAAAACAAATTTTAATATGAAAAAAAAATCTATTCTTATTGTATTGATTTTATTGATCTTTCAAGCAAAATCATTATTAAATGCGCAGCTTAATCCTTTAGGAATATGCTATGTAGAAGTGAATAACAGCAATATGCTAAATGCAGGGTCTTATACTTTGCAAAACACCAACAAGCAACTTTTTGATGTTGCTATTATTTTTGCAGCTAACATTAATTATGATGTTTCTAAAAGTAGGGCCTACATTTCCAGCAATAATAATGTCACAAAAGTATTGAACGATGTAGATACTTATGTAAGGCCTTTACAGCAAAAAGGAATCAAAGTACTGCTGGATATTCTTGGAAATCATCAGGGAGCAGGGCTTTGTAACTTTCCAAACCGCGAAGCAGCGCGTGATTTTGCATTGCAGATTGCAAATACCGTTTATACCTACGGTTTAGATGGTGTTGATCTTGATGATGAATATTCTGATTATGGAAATAACGGAACAGGACAGCCTAATAACAGCTCTTTTGTTATGTTATTACAAGAGCTTAAAGCTGCAATGCCGGATAAATTAATCACTTTTTATTTTATCGGCCCGGCAACGACAAGACAGAGTTACAATGGTGATCAGGCAGGAAATTACATCAATTATGGATGGAATGCTTATTATGGAACGTATAGTGCACCTAGTATACCACCTCTTGCTAATTCCAAGATTTCAGCTGCAGCAACCTGGATACAGAATACTTCTGCATCTACACTTACCACTCTGGCTACCAATACAAAAAATGATGGCTATGGAGTATTTATGTGGTATGATCTTAAAGGAACAAATGCTGCCAGTTATTTGAGTACAGGATCGAATATTCTTTATAATGAAAACACACAGCTAAGCGGTCAGCTTTATTCTTGGACTCAGGGGGCAACTTGCGATCCGCCACTGGGGCTTGAAGTTACTAATGTTACAGGAACGACAGCGAAACTAAACTGGACTTCCAATGGATCTCAGACTTATAAAATTGATTATAAAGCGGTAGGCTCAAATACGTGGATTAATGCAGCCAATAATTATACAGGAAGCAATATCGTCATTAATAATCTAACTCTAAACACAGATTATGACTGGAGAATACAATCCAATTGCTCTTCAACTTTAAAGAGTACTTATCTTTTTGCACCGAGATTTAATTCAGGAAACGGATGTGAAACTCCGGCTGGTTTAGTGTCAAGTAATTATCTGGGAACAACTACTAAATTATCCTGGAATACAGGAACTGCGTCTACTTATACACTGCAATATAAAACTGCTGTTGCATCGACGTGGACTACAGTTCCGAATATTTCAACCAACACCTATACTTTACAAAATTTGTCAGAAAACACAAACTATGTATGGAAAGTACAGTCAGTATGCGGTGGAACTAATACCAGCACATACTCAGGTGAAGCTACTTTTAACAGTGGTTTTCTTCCTGTTCAAAGTCCTGGTCCAAGATCACTTTCTTTCAATGGCAGTACAAATTATCTTAATGCTGGGCAATTTAACCTTAGTGGAAATGCTTTAACATTCGAAGGTTGGGTTAAAGTAAATTCATTTAAGCCTGCCTTCCCTTACATTTCATCAGTGCTTGGTATTGAAGTTGGAGACAATAATTCAGCAATATTAAGGTTTGGTGATGGGAATCTTGCGAATAACAAATTACAGTTCATCTTAAGTTTTGGGTCGTCCCAGATAAAGCTTAATAGCACTACAGGACTGAATACCAATGCCTGGTATCATATAGCGGCAACTTATGATGGTGTATCCATGAAGATCTACATTAATGGAAATCTGGATGCAAGTGTTGCTGCAACAGGAAATTTTACAGCAAATGGGATCCTTTATCTGGCGAGAAATTATGATAACTCCAGAACACTCAACGGTTTCTTAGATGAATTCAGAGTTTGGAAAAAAGCATTAACACCTCAGGAGATTATGGATAATAAATGTAATATTGCAGCAAATTCATTTAGCCTTGAAGCGAATTGGAAAATGGATGAAGGTAGTGGCAATGGAGCTTTAGATGCTACTTCCAATACTCATTTTGCGGCTTTAATCAATATGTCCGCTTCTAACTGGAGTACAGATGTTCCTTGCAGCACGCCATTATCTACAAGAGATGTTGACATGGATAAAGGGAATAGTGTATATCCAAATCCAGTTAAAAAAGGAAATGATATTCATTTTATCATCAATGATCATTCTGCTAGTGAGGTTGTACTTTATGATATTTCAGGAAAGTTGGTTAAAAAACAGAATATTGATAAAAATAATATCACAGTTAATACCCAAAATTTAGCCACTGGTACTTATATTTATAAAATAAAATCGGCGAACGATCAAATTATTTCTTCAGGAAAGGTAATCGTAGAATAGATATCAGGATGAATAACTTCATAGATTTGAAGTAATAATTAAACAAATAGAATTAAATTTAAATAGCATTAAAACTGTATGAGCGCAGAAAAAAAAGAAGTATTTGAGAAAGTAGAGAAAATGTTAGAAGCTCAGGGCTTTAATCTTGCTGCAAAAGATGATGGAAGACCTTGGGGTGGTTTTTTTGTGATTGATGAAAATCAGGCACAGGATTTTGCCAACCAGTATTTTGATGGGATCGATGTAGAAAGCCTGAAGATAGGTGGAAAACTAAGTCCAAAGATTTTGGTTGTTGCTCCTGAAGCCAGATTAAGCTGGCAGTATCATCACAGAAGAGCTGAGATCTGGCAGGTTGTTGAAGGAAAAGTAGGCATCAAAACTAGTGATACTGATGAAGAGGGGGAATTGGTAGAGTATAACCCTAAGGATCAGATAAAACTTCAGCAAGGCGAAAGACACCGCTTGATAGGTTTAGATAATTGGGGAGTTGTGGCTGAAATATGGCAGCATACTGATGCGTCTAATCCATCAGATGAAGATGATATCGTGAGAGTACAGGACGATTTCGGAAGATAATTCTAAAATAATTATATCTGCCTCTGTCCGTCATTTCTCCCACTAAGAGAGATGATGGGCAGGGGCTTTTTTAAGATTAAATAGTATGAAGAGAAATATTATATCTTTTTGTGTGTTTATGCTGTTTGCAGCTATTGTATCAGGGCAATCCCTTTCATCTCCCAATAGTCAGCTAAAATTAAATTTTAAAATTGAAGGTGAGGGAGTTCCATATTATTCATTAAACTATAAGGATCAATCAATTCTGAAAGATAGTCGGTTGGGGTTTGTTTTAAAACCTTCCTATTCGTATTTTTCTGAATTTAAAGTTGATAAGGTTGAATATTCATCTTTTAATAAAAGTTGGATTGCGGTTTGGGGGCCAAACAAAGAAGTTGAAAACCATTACAACGAAATGCTTGTTCATTTAATTCAAAATAAAACAGGGTGGAAACTTGATATAAGGTTTAAACTTTTTGATGATGGGCTGGGTTTTCGATATGAATTTCCGGTTCAGAATGACTTAAGACATTTTACCATAAAAGATGAAATGACGAATTTTAATTTAGGAAAAGATTATAAAGCGTTTTGGATACCCGCAGATTACGATACGAATGAGTTTCCTGTAACGACTTCGAAATTATCAGAAGTTTCAAAATTAATTGACGACGTTCGAAAAGAATCACTGGCATCGAAAGCTCCAAGCGCTAGTCTTGCTGTACAGACACCATTGATGCTGAAGTCAGAAGATGGGATATACATTAATATTCATGAAGCTGCTTTAGTCAATTTTGCAGCGATGACATTGAATATTGATGATAAAAATTTTACTTTAACTTCGAATTTAACGCCCGATAAAAATGGAGACAGGGGTTTCATTCAAACGGGTTCAGTAAGTCCTTGGCGTACTATGATTATCAGTAATGATGCAAGGCAGATTCTTTCCTCTAACCTCATTATTAACCTTAATGAACCAAGCAAGGTAGAAGATACTTCCTGGATTAAACCAACCAAATATATTGGTGTCTGGTGGGAGTATTTTACAGGCGGAGGTTCTACTTGGGCATATTCTGATAATCAGGACGTCAGAATTGGGGAAACAGATTATAAAACCTTAAAACCGAATGGAAGACACGGAGCCAATACAAAACATGTAAAAGAATATATAGATTTTGCCTCAGAAAATGGATTCGATGCAGTTTTAGTAGAAGGCTGGAATGAAGGTTGGGAAGATAATCAAGCTTACAGAAAAGAACAAATTTACAGTTTTACAAAAGCGTATCCGGATTTTGATGTAAAAGAACTTCAGGCCTATGCAAAAAGCAAAAAAGTAAAAATTATAATGCATCATGAAACAACATCTTCAGTCATTGATTATGAACGACAGCTTAAAGAGAGTTTTCAATTTATGAAAGATAATGGGTATGATGCTGTAAAAACCGGATATGTAGGCCCTATAATTCCCAGAAGCGAATATCATGATAGTCAATGGATGGTAAACCACTATAAATACGTTGCAGAAATGGCAGCCAGATATCATATTATGGTTGATTCACATGAGGCGGTAAGGCCAACCGGCTTACACCGAACTTTCCCCAATTGGATTGCCCAGGAATCTGCGCGCGGAACAGAGTTTGAATCTTTTAACGGAAACAGACCGGATCATACAACAATATTGCCCTTTACCAGATTAATAGGTGGGCCAATGGATTATACGCCGGGGATCTTTGAAGGTGATTTGTCCGTGTATGGAAATAATAAGGCAAAATTAAGTACAACACTAGCTAAGCAATTGGCTCTATACGTTACAATATACAGTCCTCTCCAAATGGCAGCAGATCTGATTGAGAACTATAAAAAATATCCTGATGCTTTTCAGTTTATTAAAGATGTTGCCGTTGACTGGGATGCTTCCTATATTCTTGAGGCAGAACCTGGAGATTATATTACCATAGCTAGAAAAGCAAAAAATAAAAATGAATGGTTTGTTGGAAGTATCACTGATGAAAACTCCAGAGAGGCTATTGTTGATCTTGCATTTTTACCTAAAGGCAAAAAATTTGAAGCCACTATTTATAAAGATGGAAAAGATGCAGACTGGAAGACTAATCCTAAACGTTATGAAATATCTAAACAACAGGTAAATTCAAACAGTAAGCTGAAAATAAAAGTGGCACCTGGTGGCGGATTTGTGATAAGTATAAAACATTTAAGATAATGAAAAAATCACTTGTTCTTTTCTCTGTATTCTTTGCGGGTTTCTTCAAACTTTGTCTTGCACAGGATCCATGGATCATCAAATCTGAAAAGATCGAACCTAATAACTATACTGGAATTTCGGTTTCTAATGGTATGATAGGTGTTGTTTCATCACCAGAACCACTGAAGGTAGGAAGTGTTATTCTAGCTGGAGTTTATGATCAATATGGGCGGGGAAGGACAAGTAATTTCCTTTCGAATTTTAATATATTGGATATCAATTTATCCATCAACTGGCAACAAATCAACAGAAATAATATAAGCAACTATAGCCAGAGGATTGATCTTAAGACGGCTACTTTTTCAGGCTCGTTTGATTACGGAGATATTGCCCATGTTGAATATAAGTATACAGCATTGAGACATCTGCCCAATAATGTGTTGCTTACTGTGAGTATTCAGCCTAAAAAAGATTTGGCATTCGTTGCTGAAAGCAATATAAAGACACCACAAGGATTTATACAGCCCCAACAATATTATACTGAAATAACGCCACCGCACGCAACGATTCCTCTTCTTACATCTGTAGCAAAAAGTCCTACCGGAGCAGTGACAGTGGCAGCGAGTACAACTTTTGTATTTTCTGAAGAACAATACACCCAACCTAAGATTTCCCATGAGATGCGTGATAGTGATACCCACCTCATGAAATTCGTTAAAAAACTGAAAACCTCAGAAAAGCCTTATACTTTTTCAGTAATAGGATCTTTAATTACCTCATCTCAGGTTAACGATCCATTCAATGCAGTAGAAAGATTAAGTATCTACGCAAATTTACAGGACCCCGATAATCTTTATAAAAAACATGAAGCAGAATGGCAAAAATTATGGGAGGGAGATATTGAAATAGAAGGGGATCCACAGGTACAACAGGATATTCATAATATGCTGTATCATCTTTATTCATTTTCCAGAGAAGGATCTAATCATTCGTTATCACCTGCTGGACTTAGTGGTACTGGGTACAACGGCCATGTTTTTTGGGATACGGAAATGTTCATGTTCAAACCATTGCTGTTTTTTCATCCAGAAATGGCTAAAAGCCTTGTAGAATACAGATGTGATCGTTTAAAAGCAGCAGAAATGAATGCTGCAATACATGGTTATAAAGGAGCGATGTTTCCATGGGAAAGCGCTATGTCAGGAGAAGAAGAGACTCCTGTTTGGGCTTTATCAGGAACTTATGAGCATCATATAACAGGGGATGTTGCATTTGCTATCTGGTATTATTATCTTTTTACTAAGGACATAAAATGGCTTAAAGAAAAAGGATGGCCTGTTTTGCAAAAAACCGCCGAATTTTGGCAGTCCAGGGTGGAAAAGAAAGGAAGCGAATATCATATTAAAAATGTAGTAGCAGCTGATGAATGGGCAGAGAATATTGATAATAACGCATATACTAATGCCATTGCAAAACTGAATTTACAATTTGCAAATGCTGCAGCTAAAGCCCTTGATTTACCATTAAACAAAGATTGGGATGATATTGCTGAGCATCTTGTTTTTACAAAATTAGAAAATGGGGTTACAAAGGAGTATGACACCTACAAAGGAGAACCGATTAAACAGGCAGATGTCAATCTCTTGGCTTACCCTCTTCACATTATTCAGGATAAAAATCAGATCCGAAAAGATCTGGAATATTATCAAAAACGAGTGCCTAATCAAAAGACTCCCGCGATGACCAAGGCTATTTTTGCATTATTATACAGTCGGTTGGGGGATGGAAAACAGGCTTATAAGTTGTTTAAAGAATCTTATGAACCTAATCTTTTACCTCCATTTAGAGTTTTTGCCGAAACGGTTGAAGGAGATAACCCCTACTTTATTACTGGAGCTGGAGGTACTCTTCAGACAATGATCATGGGATTTGGAGGAGTTGATATCGATGAAAAAGGATCATTGAAAAAAATAAAAAGTACATTACCATCTCATTGGAAAAAGGTTGTTGTAAAAGGAATTGGTTCTGAAAACTTAATATTTTCGAACAGTCAATAAGAAAATGGGATTTTTAAATAGATTTATTTTCAAAAGACCTTCTCTTGATTCCATGTGTCCTCTATTTCCTCCAGGGTTTTTCCTTTGGTTTCAGGAACTTTTTTCCAGATAAACAGGAAAGCGATTATTGCAATGACCATATATAACCAGAAAGTATAAGAATTACCTATAGTTCCTATAAGTACCGGAAAGGTTTGGGACACTAAAAATACAGCTAACCACAGAAAAAATGTGGCAACGGACATTGCTGTAGCACGCGCCTTCGTAGGAAATATTTCGGCAATAACAACAAAAGCAAGAGGTCCCATTGACATTGCAAAACAAGCAATATACCCCAGAATTGCAATGAGTATCAAATAGCCTTGTTGTTGAATGTAAAACCCCCACCCAATAATAAACAAACAAATAGCCATACCTGAAATACCAAATAGCAACAGCTTTTTACGTCCCCAGGTATCAACATACTTTATAGCTACAAAGGTGAAAATTACATTAATGATACCTACCAAAACAGTTTGCATAAATGCAGAATCTGATCCTACACCTGTTGATTTGAAAATTTCCGGTGCATAATACATGATGGCATTAATTCCGGTAATCTGTGAGAATATGGCGAGTAGTATACCGATAAATAATGCCCGTTTTAGTTTAGGTTCTTTTAGAATAGAAAAAGAAAAAGGCTTTTCATCTTTCAACGATGCGGTAATGGAATTTAATTCTCGTTGTGCTATTATTGGCCCGTTGATCTGACTTAGAATAGCCAATGCCTCAACGTTCCTTGCTTGTCCGGCCAGCCAACGAGGACTTTCGGGCACGGTAAGCAATAACAATATAAAAATAATAGAAGGTATAACTCCTGAACCAAACATCCATCGCCATCCGGTTGAGATATTCCAGGAGTCATTATGTATACCGGCGATATAGGCATTTACAAAATAAATAACTAAAATACCAGATACAATCCCAAGTTGAAATATTGAAATCAACCGTCCTCTTATTGCAGCAGGTGCCATTTCTGAGATATACATAGGAGAGAGCATAGAAGCGATACCGATGCCCATACCACCTATAATTCGGAATACTACAAAGAGCCAAAGACTCGGCGCAAGTGATGTCCCTATAGAAGAAATAGTAAACAATAACGCTGAAAGCATGAGTACTTTTTTACGACCGACACGGTCACTAAGTGCTCCGGAATACATGGCTCCTATGATACAGCCTAATAAAGCACAGGAAGCAACCCAGCCTGTCATAATATCAGATAAGTGATAATAAGTTCGCATAAAGCCAATAGCTCCGGAGATAACAGCAGTATCATAACCAAATAATAAGCCGCCTACAGATGCCACCAGAGTTGCTTTATAGATCATATTAGAATTTACAGTTGATTGCATGTGGTTTATTTTAAAACTTTATTGGTGATCATATTTGTACGGACGCTTGCTTTTATGGTAACACATTCTTTACCTATACTTTCACCATATGGGGTAATAGTATAAGCTCCAACATGGGCAGGAACAATAAAAGTTTCGGCATAATGAATAATGTATGGCTCAAAACTTAGGTCTGGACTTTCTACTATTACCTCACGCCCATCCACGAGATTCAGGACATTGACAACATCTTGGGTGTGGTGAACTACTTTTTTAGTAAACCAATGTCTTCGGGTTTCAATAAACGATGATGCATCCAGCCCGGTACGTTCTTCACGCCAACCATCTCCCTCAGCAACAGGCTCAGTAAGATTTAGAATGTTTTCTTTTGTCCATGATGAGGTGCGATCCCATTGTATTACATTTCTACCATGTTCCAGTGATATAGGTCTTGGTTTGCCATCCAGTCCCATTCGTCCCCAATCCCAAAGCTTAAATGTAAAAATATAGGGTGTTGCGCTAATTTCTAATACCACAGAATTTGCTCCTGAACAATGTACAGTACCTGCAGGTATAGATACGTGGTCATGTTTGCGGACAGGCCATTTTTGTACATATTGTTCTGCATCAAAAGGGATTTGATCATTTTGGGCTATTTCCAGCTGCTGCATCATAGAATCAGGATCAACACCTTCTTTTAGACCCAGATATACAAAAGCGTCTTCTTTGGTATCCAGCATATAATAGCTTTCATCCTGCGTATAAGGCATCCCGAATTTTTCTTTAATATATTCTTTCAGTGGATGTACCTGCAGACTTAGATTGCCTCCCTCCATGGTGTCCAGAAAATCAAAACGAATAGGGAATTCATCTCCGAATCCATCGTATACTTGTTTTCCTAATAAAGCTTCCGATTGGAAAAACACTAAATTAATGGAAGGTATTTCTACCACCTGATTACCAAAACCTAACAACAGGCTGTTTTCTTCGGGAACACAATCGAATCCCCATGCATAATTGGGAAGGCTTCTGTCCAGGTCACAAACTTCTTTCAGCCACTGACCGCCCCAAGGGCCTGGATCAAAAAAAGGAACGACCCTGAAAGGAGCTTTTACTGTTTGCTGAAGTGCGTCAAATAGAGCATTAACACTTATCATTTTGGGTTGATTGAGTAATGTAGTGTCCAAAACGAAGTTACAATTATTCAGTATTCTTTTCTTATAGTGGTCACAGACACGCCAATCTACAAAGTAGGCATGTTTATATTGATATGCAAAAGAGTCGGTATAATTGAATCTACCAAGATTACAGGCTGTATTTTTACGATAACGCATCTGTATTTCCCATCGTGGCATATCAGCATAGATCGTGAGATCAGGTTTTTTTGCAAGCAAAGTGGCACCCGGACCAACCACTACAGTACAGCCATTAATATCAGCGATCTGGTTTTGAAATTCAGCTATTGTAGAAGGATCAAAATAATCTTCCAATTTCAGAGGTGCGATATAACCGAATACCGGATCATCCGTGACATAGGGTTGCACCATTGCTGCTATTTCGTGCTCTGATTTCATAGCTTGCTGCGTATTGACAAGCAGTTGAGGATTTAAGAATTTCTGTAATGAGGTAATGATCTCTTCCACAAATACACCCGGATAACATTCCACTGCGATTACCTTAGGAATATCTCTTTTTAATTGTTCTGCAATGTTTTCCCATCCTGCCATACAATGGTGATCTTGTATTTCAACGACCGGGAATTTATTAAAATTTGATTTCATTCCGTACTATTTCGTTTATTCTATTGTTTTTATTAATTGGATATCAAATGTGCCATACCTAATAAAGCAGCTGTCTGAGGAAATTCTGCTGTTTCAATTTTTACAGTTCCCCAAGGTGTCCACGCGTGAGCTTCAACTTGTTTTCTTATATAAGGGATGATTTGAGAACCGCTCGCCATGATTCCACCAGAAAGTATAAGTGCTTCCGGATCATAAGCATGGACCAGATTAATAGCACATGCAGACCATGCCTGAAGACTTTGATCGCGTATTTGTAATGCTGTTTTATCTCCTTCTTCTGCCAAGCCGAAAATCAATTCATAGTCAACTTCTGGAATGGAGGCAAGTCTGCTTTCTGCGAAATTTTTATCAGAATTTATGATGGTTGCAAGATTCCAGGTAGAAGCTTCTGTTTCTACACATCCTTTATTGCCACAATTGCATAACCCTCCTTTGTAATTGATAACCGAATGCCCTCCCAGTATACCCGCAGTGAAATGCTTGCCTCTCAGCAATTGCCCTTCCATGATAGCTGCGCTTCCTATTCCTGTTCCCAGAGTCATGAGAACAATATTATCGTAATCCTGTGCTTTCCCATATTTCCATTCTCCCAGTAATGCAGCACGTGCATCATTTTCAATAAAAAATGGTAGGCCAAATGCCTGTAGGCACCATTCTTCTAAATTAATTTCTGGAGCATCGCCAAATTTTTTATCAATAGAAAGTATTTTTTTCTGATGATTGTCCACAATACCGGGAGAGGCAATGCCTAATCCGGCAATACCTGTCAAAGAAAGTCTTTCCTGTAACAGTAACTTCTCTACAGTTTCCTGTATATAGGGTAGCCGTGATCTAAGACCATTATTGGAATTAGCATCGATGGAAGAAGAGGCCAGCAAAGAATTATTATATACTATACCTATTTTAATTCTGGTACCTCCCATGTCTATGGTAATGACTGGTTTTGACATTCTGGTTGCTTTTATGTTATGGGATTGCTTTAATTTCAATAACGTCCATACCTGATAAACTAAATGTTTCGTTAGCTGAAAATACTTTGCCTGTTTTAGGGTTGATCAGTTTTGATGGTTTTAATTTCCCCCATTTGAACGCAGTATTCTGTTCTTTTTCGTCAGGGTTATAAAGTCTTATAAGAAAACTATGATCTTCCTGCGGTGTTACACTTGTCACTACAATTTTATCGTTGTTCATCTGAAAAAGACTTCCCTCGATAGGTGCTTTTTCACGAACGTGAATTGCGATGAGAGGCTGTGTGAAAGCGGCTGCATACTTTTCATTTTCCACAGCATTAAAAGTACCGTGTGGACGAAGTGCGTAGCGATAGTGTACCGGCCCCTCCTGATCTGCTTTGTAATTGGTATGCCAATAGTTGTTCATCGCATAACTGAACCAATTAGTGGTGCCAGGTGTGCCTTTATCTTTCCACTTTTTATGGCTGTTATCAATAACCATTCTTTCATCTATCATTTCCGAAGCTTCAATTAATGGTGTTTCTAATAACATCCATTGCATACCTTGCTGTCCAAAAGAAGCATCTACCCAACGGCGGCTGTACCAATAATCCATATTGGAACCCGGAAGCTGATCAGTAAGATATTTCATAATACCATAACCCGCATCTACTGTAATGTTTTTGAATCCTGCATTGAAAGGAAAACCAAAATGAACCGATTCCTTAGTACGGACAGACTTTTTATCTATAATATTTTCTAATGCTACTTCATCATTGTCAACAAACAGCGTAATAATTTTCTCGAGTTTGTTAGCTCCTGGTGCTTCTGATGTTAATGAGATCTTAGCCATTACAGGACCATTTTCCAATACTTTTACCTGCACATTCGAATTAGATAATGCTTCTTTCGGGTCAGATCCAGGTACATACCAATAACTATTTAAACCCTGGTTGTTAAAGCTTCCAGCGTAATTCGTTGTCCCATTATCTGTAAAATGAGTAATACTTCCTGTTTTATTATCCCAGATTAATGTTACCTTTCCATTAGAGATACTATTGGAAGTAATTGAAAAAGGACTTGCTTTAGGAGATGTAGATTTTATAATGGTATAGGTTGAAGAACCTAGTGGTGGAATATTTTTCGCAATAAATGCCATAGTTCCATTTTCCAGTTTTTGTAATGGCATCATGTTACCAGCAGCATCCTGAACAGTATTACCTTGTGTAGTTGCTGGAATGATCGCTGTGCCACTGCGTATCCAAGATGATGTGTTGAAAACAGCTATGGTTTTAGATGCCGGATCTGTCAATGGGTGTAATAGATCCGTTTCAAGTTTGTTTGTCTGTGTACTGCCGTCAAGAGAAAATTGTTTTTTTACCTGCCATTGATCTTTAACGAAAGGAAGATCTGGGGCTGTAATACTATTAAATGCTCCCCATGTATGTTCATGAAAAAGGATTACGTTTCTCCATGCTTCATAAAAGTTTTGATTATTATATTCAAGAGGATTTAACATTGAGTAGAGTGTTGTGATCTGTTGCAGTTTCAGGCTGGTGTTTCTGTTAATGCCTTCTTCCTTGGCTGTAGACATAGCTCCGTCTTCCCAGTGAGGGCTGATATCACCTTTTACAACTGGAATCTGATCTCCATATTTTTTTTCAAATACTTCAAACATCTTTTCATTTGTACTCAGTACGATTTTAGGTGAAGTATATTTTTTATTCCACTCATCTACAAATCTTGAAATAGAAGGATCTATTGGTCCATTATCTGATACAATATTATAACGCCATTGAACCATGTCGTATGGATAATTGTTTTTCGTAAGATCATCAAGATATTCTGATATTTTTTTCTGACCATTGTCAAATACTCCTCCAGGATGTATACCGTGCCAGGAAGAATAACCTCTTCCAGCAGTCCAGAATAATATTTTTTCCTTACCGGATGGTGACTGCCACCAAACAGGTTTATCTCCCCAGCTTTTCACAAAATTACCCACACGATCACCCAGATAAGGATTGGTCTTTCCCAGGTAGTTAGGACCGCTGGAAAAGTACTTTACTCCTGCGGATGTAAGAGCAGGAACTAAAGACCAAGCAAATCCTGGAACGTCCGACATCATGGCGCTGTTAATTTTAAAACCATATTCTTTTTCCAGTTTTTGTGCATATTCTGTATAATGGAATAATTCCTCCGGCTGACTGAGCCCTGTTAAAATATTACCATACATCGCGGAAAGACCAATATTTCCTTCTTTTACAGCTTTTATAAAAGATTCCTTCTCCTCAGGAGTTGCCTTTTGCATAAAGTTTTCTACGTCCCAAAGAGCTTCAACATTATATTTAAAACGAGCTTCTTCAGGGAGGTTTCGGGTTTCCTCAATCATCTTGAGAGCATCATAGATATTTTTGGTATGGATTCTTTCTACTTCTGATTGTAAATGTGAATACCCGACATCAGTGTGGGAGTGATGAATAAAATATAAAGTACGCGGGACAACAACTCCAGCTTCAATGGTTTTCCGAAGAAGCTCCTTTTTTCCTGAGCTAACGGTTAGTAGCACATTACCTCCTTTTGGTGAGAGTGAAACAGGAATGTCGAATGTTTTGATACCATCAGGCATAACAAAAGAGAAGGAGTCTTTATGATCAATTTTAGCCGTTATTTTTTGCTCCGGACCGAAATGTAATGTGGTAAGGGTGATAAGACGCTTACCATCTTTTAAAATAAAAGGTGTTGGACTGGCATCTATTTTTTCCTGAAAAGTAAATTTGTAGGTCATAAACCAATCTCTGCTATCCTGAGCCTGTCCTACAAGTTTTAGACGAAGTGGCTTACCAGGTGTTATTTTATGGGTTGGTATACGGAGGTAGGCAATGCCATAAGAGTCTTTCAATCCATCCATTTTTGTTTGGTGGAATACAAAGGCTGTACTATCAGCAGCCTTGGCAATCCAATCTGGGCGTTGATTCGCTGGATAGGTAGTTAGAGTTAACGCTTTTTGGTCATTAATATATAAATCGAAATTACGAATTCCTCCGCTACTGCCTGACGAGTGAGAAACCAGCCAGTTAAAATATACATAAGGCTCCTTGCTTTCCGTTGGTGCTGGTGCTGTTTCCCATTCAATGGTTTTAGCGCCATCAGTTGTACGGGTAAGTAGTGCGCGGGTAGCGTGATCTGGAAATGCTGAAAAATAATCGATATTTTCACCACTTATTTCACGGGCGTAGCCATTCGTTGCTTGAACATTGCCAAAAAAAGGAACCTTTTTCTGAGCATAAATAAAGTTGCCTGTCATAAGAAAAGACATCAGCAAAAGAAAATACTTGTTGGACATGGACTTCATTTTATGATTATATGTTAGAATGTTTGAACATATTGAATTTAAAAAAAATAAATTAGCTCTCAGCAGATTTATTGATATCGATAGTATAAGTGAATTTATCCGAACGATAATAGCCTATATTATATTCTACAGGTTTCCCATTGATATCATAAACAAAACGTTCGCGTTTCAACAACGGAAAAGTAGCAGAAACTTTTAGTTTCTTTCCTATTACAGCACCAGCCTGACAAGCGCTTATGTTTTCCCGGGATCGATGCACGATAATTCCATATTGTTCCTGTAGCATACTATACAATGGGATATTAAAATCATCTTTTTTATCAATACCAATTCTTGGATGAAAATAGCTTTCAAAATATACAATTGGATCCCCTGAGTTCTCTCCCTTCAACTTAGAAAGCTTAAATATTTTTTTATCAGGTGTACAATTAAAGAAATTACATATTTCCTCATTGGGCTGTATCATTTCCGTCTTTAGTGACTGGTTGATCACATTGATGCCTTTTTCCAGCATTTCCCGCGTAAAGCTATACCAGTGATCAAGTCCTGTTACCAGACTTTTCTTTTCAGATATTCGGGTTCCGACACCTTTTTTACGAACAATAAGTCCTTCATGCTCCAATTTATTGGTTGCCTGTCGGATCGTATTCCGGGAAACTCCCCAAAGATTAGCCAGATCCACTTCCTTTGGTAATAAAGCTCCTTTTTTATACACTTCCATTTTGATCAGTTTGCGGAAAAGCTCTTCTACCTGTACATGTAGTGGTAATTTGCTGTTGTGATCAATAGTAAAGTCTTTAGTTAGTATGTTCATACATATGATAAAGTGTAAAGGTAATAATTTTTTAATTCCAGATTGATTTTTTTTTAATTAATTCAAAATATGGTTCATTTAAATTGAAAAACAGCACCAATATTGATGCTGTTTTGTTGATATGATTTAAATAATTAAGATCTAGAAAGTCACATCAAGACCTACATAAAAATTCGCTTTCATAATAGGCGCGTAAACCATTCCGCCATCAAAATAATTACCAAAAGGATTTTTAAAATCTACAATTGCATTCTTTTGATTGTAAGAAGTTAAATTCTCACCACCAAAATAAGCCCTTATTTTTTTGTTGAAACTTCTTGAGACTTGTGCGTTTAAAACGGCATAAGAATTAGAATATCCTGCCAATTGAAATTCGGATGGGTTACTTGATGTATCAGGAAGTCTTTGTTTTCCAACCCAGTTTAATGTTGTATCAAAGCTCCAATATCCACCATTATTATTTTTATTGGTAGAATAAGCAAGGTTTACAAACCCACGATTTTTAGCCATAAAAGGAACCTCTCTTCTTCCATCCAGATAATCTGCCTGTACATCATAATACTTATAAGCTACTTTTACCTCGAAGTTTTTTAAAGGAATGAAATCCCACTGTACCTGTAAACTATTAGCAAAAGATTTTCCTTCAAGATTATAAAGCACCAGTTGCTGAGGTGATCTGTCAAGATCAACCATCACCTGATCCTGAAAATCTGTTCTGAAGAAATCTGCAACAATAGAAGATTTTCTTCCGAAAATTTTAAATTCCTGTTGTAAACTTGCGCCATAATTCCAGGCTATTTCGGGTTTTAGACCATAAATATCACCCCCATTCTGTATGATCTGAATCGTACGGTTAGAAGCGAAATATTGTTGATTTTCTGCAAAAACAGAAGCCGTTCTGAAACCTCTTCCAGCTGATAATCTTAAAATAGTTTGTGGAGTGAAATCATATTTAAAATTTAATCTTGGAGTAAATTGTGTCCCCGCTAGATTATGAAAATCGACCCTTGCTCCAGCTACCAAAGTATATTTTAATCCTGTTAATGTATATTCGGCAAAAGCTCCCGGTACAATCTCATTTCTTTTGTAAGGGGTTGTAAGGTAGGTTTCATCATAACCATCATACATAAAGCTTGCTCCAGCCTTATATTTATGATTAGTATTCCCAAGGATACTTTCAAAAATTAAATTTGAATAAAATGTATTCTGTTTACCTGAATAATTTCTCAACCCGAAAAAGCTATCCTGCTGGTGGTAAACATATTGATTCATCCAACCCAGGCTCTGGTAAGGCTTTCCTTTAAACACATAACCTGTTTTATTCCACATCTGAAATCTAGAGATATCAATTCCTACTCCATAAGCATTCTGCTTATCCTGAGCCAGTTTTTTGTCAAAACCGGTTTGCCCTGCAGTCCTGTTATCCTTAACAAAATTAATTCCGAAATGAGAACCAAATCCGGACTTTTCAAGATCATTATAATTGAGAAGGTATGCTGTATTAATCTGTGTTCCTTTCGGACGGTCAAGAAAACCATCATCATTCATATCTGTATTTCCAAAAGTTCCGTTTCCGTGTAATAGAAAGGTCTGTGACCATTTCTCATTGATAGGAGAAACACTCGTAATATTAGCTTCAGCTCTTCCATTGAAGTCTGAAAAAAGATTTAATGAGGTTTCTGGTTTTTCTGAATTTTTTAAAAGTTCAGTGTTGATTTGTCCGGTAATACTTTCATATCCGTTAGTAACGGTGCTTCCACCTTTGGTAAGCTGGATACTCTCGATCCATCTCCCAGGAATGAAATTTAATCCATAAGCCGATGCCAGACCTCTGATTTCAGGTAAAAGTTCTTTTGTTAAACTGGTGTATTTTTGATCAAGTCCTAACATTTTAAGCTGTTTAGTTCCTGTAACAGCATTGCTAAATGAAACATCCACTGTAGCATTGGTCTCAAAGCTTTCTGATAAATTACAACAAGCAGCCTTTAATAATTCCTTTTTATCAATATTAAAAACCAAACCCGCATCTTTCTTACTTAATGAAGTAGACGCTCTGGAGGCAGATAATTTTACTTCTTCAATATTTTTTTCGTGATTACCTTGATACTGACTGGTTGAAGAAGTTGAATCAGTTTCTTCATGATGTTCAGGCTTTCCAATTTCATCAACATGTACACCTGCTCCTTTTTCTCCTAACGCAACATTTCTGTCATAAAGACAACAGTCTGGAAGGTGATTATAAACACTGTCCGAAGATTTATACTTTTCATTATCATGTCCCACATCAGCAATCTTTTTTAAAATTTTATCTGCTGAGGTTTTTGTAGTATCGAAATCTAAAATAACAGATTGTTTTTCAGCACTCCATTCTGCAGAGCTCGCTCCAGCGTCTTTTGCTGCTTTTTCAATTCTTGCCTTACATGAAGCGCAATTTCCTTTTACATAAAATTCATTGTCTGCTTTAGAAGCCTGAGCTGATACAGTGGTACTTGAAGGCTGAAGATCTCTTGCATAATGACAACATCCGGGAAGGGCTTCATAAGTTTCAATGGATGCTTTAAATTTCTCATTGTCATGACCGGCTTCGGCTACTTTTTTAAGAATATCATTAGTGGAAATATTGCCTTCAGTTTCTAAAGTTAATGTTTGAGTGTCGATAGAATACCTTGCTGCTTTTGCACCCGCTTTTTTAGCTGTGGTTTCTATTCTTTCTTTACACATTTCGCAGTTTCCTTTTACCTGGAACTGACTTTTAAGATCCTGAGCAAATATAAATTGAATAGATAGTAGACATATACCAAGAATCAACTTGGAAATAAATAATTTCATTTTGTTTAAAATTTAGATTAATTAAAAAACAGCTCATTAGTGGTCTAATGAACATCCATATATTTAATTAAGCTAGCTTGGGCGGTTCCCAAATCTCTTTTAAACGATCCGAAAGGTGAGGATCACAATACTGAAATTGTAGTTTTTTATTCGCTTTGTAATAAGATATTTCTAAAAGCAAACCTTTAGAAAAAGGCGTTTCTATGAATGAAAAACAAGCTACACAGGTCGAACAGCAATCGTCATTACATGATGATTTTGATTTTTCGTGATCTTTAGTTGATTTCGACTGATGATTTTTACAGCAGTCTTCTTTTTTAGACTCTGCTTTACAACATGTTTCCTGAGCTGCTTTTAGAACGAAGTTATCTTTAGGAATCAAAAAGATCCCTAAACAGAAAATGATGGTTATGATCTGAAATAACTTCACAACGGCAAAATTACAAAAATTATGGTAAAGGATCACCTACTTTCACAGAACAATTATGGAAAGGCTCTCCATGAGCAGGATTTAATTTTGGTTTATCACCGCTCGCCAAACTTTGCTGTGGTGTTGAAGCCGGTGTATTTTGTACGACATTTTGTACTGGTTGTACAGCCGGAGCAGGTTTACTGTTTAAAGGCTGTCCCACAGGAATATCACATCGGTGTCCCGGTTGTCCATGTGGAGGATTCATGCCAGGAGCAGTTTTTACCGCTTTCCCAGTTTTGTCAACCGTGAATTTCCCCGGTTGTAAGGAATTAGGGTCTATTTGAATAGTTTGTGATCCATTCTTATTAACGACAACATTTTGAGTAGCTTGAGCCTGTGTTGGAGCAGGTTTGCTGTTTAGAGGCTGTCCTACAGGAATATCACATCGATGCCCCGGTTGTCCGTGAGGAGGATTCATGCCTGGAGCAGTAACTGCAGTAGGAGCTGGCGTAGCTGTATACTGTGCATTGGTTTTAATTCCTGCTTGATCTAAAATTGAAGTTTTGGGTGTATTATTAACAGTAACAGCCGGTTGCTGAACAGATGCTTCTTCTTTGACATAGGTTGCTCTTTCGTCTTTTTTGCAAGAAACTATAAGTATTGAAACAGCAGCAAGACCTAAAAATGTATTTTTCATATCCTATCGTATGAAACAAAATTAGCAAAACATTTTCAATTGTTTTGCTAATTTTATATTTATAATCTTATTTTGGAATTAATTCTTAACCAAAAGTCTGAATCCTTCTCCGTGTACGTTGATGATTTCCAATCCTTCATCATCTTTCAAAAGCTTACGAAGTTTAGCGATATAAACGTCCATACTTCTTGCTGTAAAGTAGTTCTCTTTCTTCCATATCTTTCTTAGTGCCAGATCTCTAGGCATGAAATCATTTCTATGGATACAAAGAAGCTTAAGCAATTCATTTTCCTTTGGAGAAAGTTTATATTCTTTATCGCCCACTCTTAATTGTCTTAGCATAGAATCAAAGAAGATATTGCTGATTTTAAATTGTTCCTGTTCTTCATTTTCTAATGTTGAACTTCTTTGAAGGATTGCTTTGATTTTGTATAAAAGCAATTCAGTATCAAAAGGTTTTGTAATATAATCATCTGCCCCCAATTGATATCCTTTCAAAATATCTTCTCTCATATTTCTTGCAGTCAAGAAAATGATCGGGGTGTTTTTATCAATCTTTTTTACGTCTTCCGCTAATGAGAACCCATCTTTTTTAGGCATCATAACATCGAAAATACAGATATCAAATTCATTTTCTGTGAATTCTTTTAGCCCCTGCTCTCCATCTGTTGCAAGAGTTACTTCAAAATTATTTATCGTTAAATAATCTTTCAATACCGCTCCAAAACTCTGATCGTCTTCTACTAATAATATTCTGTTGCTCATAATTTTAAAAATTAAAAATTAATAATAAGAATGAACTTCCTCACTCTCTCTTCTGTTATATTTGTTATTTGGTTTATCTTTTATTTATTCCAATTATCCCTTTTAGGTCATTGGAAGTTTTATAGTAAATATGCTTCCTTCTCCTTTGTTCGATTCTACTATAATCTGACCTTTATGCAGTTCTACAATTTTCTTAACATAGGAAAGCCCTAGGCCTTGTCCTTTTACGTTATGAATATTTCCTGTTTCTTCTCTGAAAAACTTTTCAAAAATTTTCGTTTTGTTCTGGGTTTCCATTCCCATTCCTTTGTCTGAGATCTCAATAACATAGAAATTGCCTTCATTTCTTGTTTTTATTTTGATATCAGGAGTATCAGGAGAATACTTATTGGCATTATCCAATAAATTCACCAACATATTTGAAATATGAAATTCATCAATTTTAAAATTGTACTTATCAGCAGTGAACTCTTGGGTAAGAGAACCGTTTCTCTGGGTTACAATAAGATTGAAAGACTCCGTTGTTTTTTTGATAAGTTCTCTTACATTGGTTTCTTTCAAAAATAAATTAACTTCATTTCTTTCCAGTTTAGACATATTAAGAACATTTTCCACCTGTTTCTTCATCCTCAGGTTTTCCTGTTTTATAAGACTGGAGTAATATCTTACTTTTTCAGGGTTGGTCGCAATTTTGTCATTGGCTAAAGAATCTGTAGCCACTGAAATAGTTGCTAAAGGAGTCTTAAACTCGTGAGACATATTATTGATGAAGTCGGTCTTTATTTCTGCAAGCTTCTTTTGTCTCATCATATAATTGATAGAGATGATATAGATTCCTAAAATAGTCAGTAATGAAAGGAAAGTTCCCAACAGCATTGGCCAGTTATTCATGGCTAATGAATATTCCTTTTTAGGAAAAACTAAAGCCAGATTATATAAAGTCCGTTCTTTTTTATCTGTAAAAAGTGGGTAGCTATAGGTATTGTTATCCTTTTTCTCTTTATAAACCTTATTGAAAACGGTGGTAAGTGTATTATTCTTATCCGTAACACCAAAACCAAATTTAGCGGTAATACCCTTCATCTTCAATTCCTTTGTAAGAACTGAGTCCAATATCTTATCATCCACTCTTTTAGTAATAGGAAGATTGTTTCCATATACTTTAGCAAACTCCTTCATCGAATAATCACCGCTTTCTATATCCTGATTGATATCGGTCGTAAGGAGTTCCCGGTTAGTGGTATCTCTCTTCAGCTTATAAGCTGCTTCGTCAGTATATAATGTAGTAAGTTTTAAAGAATCTCCTTTTTTAGAAATTGGGAGCTGAGTTTTTTCAATGATATTTTTAGAATAAATAATCTGTCTTTGTGTCCCGGAATCCTGAACTTGTTGAATCGTAGTCAGGGATGGCTGATTATTATTTGAAATGACATTTTTCCTGAAATTTTTAAAATCCTCATTCAGGTACTTTTCAACTTCAATTTCGGAGATGTTTTTAGCAGTGTTTTCCAATGCTGAATAGACTTTATTAGAAAAGTCTTGTTCCAGGGCACCGTAATATCCTTTCAGCCAATAAAATTGGAGTGTAACAAAGACAATCAGTGAGATCGTCATGAACACTGAAATTATTGGGATGAACTTATTATTCATTATCTTTTTTTAAGTTGTTTGGAATGATGAATGTTAAAATTAATTGTTTTAAGACTTCATAAACAAAAAACGAGCCAAAAAATTGTATTTTTTTTCTTAAAACTATGTTTTTTAACATTTTTTTATAAATCGTAAAAATTACTTGTCATATGAAAAGCGTTGCCTACAAATAAAGAACTAAGTTTGTTAAAAATAATTACGTATGGAATCAAGTATCATTTTTAACAAAGATTTTGACTCGAACAGTGTTTATGTTATGAAAGTCTATGACGCTGATGTTTCAAAAGTGTGGGACTATTTTACCAAATCTGAATTATTGGATCAATGGTGGGCTCCAAAACCTTGGAGTTGTGAAACGGTAAGCATGGATTTTAAAGAAAATGGAGTTTGGTATTATGCCATGGTTGGTCCTGAAGGTGAAAGAATGTATGGACAATTGAAATACGGAGAAATTATGGAGCATAGAAGTTTTGACGGTGTAGATGCTTTTTGTGATGACAAGGGAAACATTAATCAAGACTTTCCACAAGCACAATGGCTTGTTGGATTTACAGGAATAGAAGAGGGTGCAAAAGTGACGGTCAATATTCATTTTGCATCTCAGGATGCCATGAAAAAACAAATTGAAATGGGTTTTGAAGATGGTTTTAAAATGGGGCTGAGTCAGCTAGAAGAAATTCTTAAAGCTAATTAGTCAATTTGAAATCTTCAACAATAAAATAGAAAATAATAGGGCGGGCTTAAGCCCGCCCTATTATTTTAGGCAAAAAAAATATGATAATGAAAATAATTCAAATTGTCATATTATCATTTCATTTTATATCAGTTCTTCGTCCTGAAAATACTGAATAATTGCTTTTTTCATGAGCAATGTCTGTTCGTTGGTTCGTAATTCCGGAAGATCCTCCAATTTTTCAAACTGTGGCCATCCATCTTCATAATGCGTAAATTTATAATAACCAAACGGTTCTAATAATCTGCAAACAGCAATATGAAGGATATTTAATTTATCGTCTTTTGAATATTTTTGCTGACCACTTCCCAATTCCTGTAAACCAATTAAAAACAATACTGTTTCAATAGGTGGATTTTTTTCAGTCTCAAAATTCTCTTCAAAAAACTGTTCTATTTTTTTCCAATATTCGGATTCGTTAATCATTCTTTTTTATTTTCTAATTTCAATAGAAATGCATATTCCAATGCATCTTCTTTAAGTGATTCAAATCTTCCACTCGCTCCGCCATGTCCTGCACTCATATCGGTTTTAAAAAGTAAAAGATTGTCATTGGTTTTCAGCTCTCTTAATTTTGCCGTCCATTTGGCTGGTTCCCAATATTGAACTTGAGAATCATGCAAGCCTGTTGTGACAAGCATATGTGGATAATCTTTAGCTTCTACATTGTCATATGGAGAATATTCCTTCATATAATGATAATATTCTTTGTCATTCGGATTACCCCATTCATCATATTCCCCTGTTGTTAAAGGAATTGTTTCATCCAGCATTGTTGTTACAACATCTACGAAAGGAACCTGTGCAACTATACCATTAAATAAGGTTGGTTCGTAGTTAATAACTGCTCCCACTAATAATCCACCGGCACTTCCACCCATCGCATAAAGATGGTTAGATGAAGTGTAATTTTCCTTTATTAAATATTTCCCCGCATCTATAAAATCAAAGAATGTATTCTTTTTAAACAACATTTTCCCATCTTCATACCATTCTCTGCCTAAATATTCTCCACCACGGATATGTGCGATGGCATAAATAAAACCTCTATCTAAAATGGAAAGTCTTACATTAGAAAAACTTGCATCTACGGTATGTCCATAACTTCCATATCCATATAATAGTAAGGGTGTATTTTCAGATTTTTTGGTGTCTTTATGATAAACCAGGGAAATGGGAATTTTTGCTTCTCCATCTCGGGAATCTGCCCAAATTCTTTCAGAAATATAATTTTCAGGGAAGAATTTTCCACCCAAAACTTCCTGTTGTTTCAGAAGTATGGTTGTTTTGTCTTTCATATTATATTCGTAGGTAGAACTTGGCTGTGTTAAAGAAGTGTAGCCATAGCGTAAAATCTCTGTGTCAAATTCTAAATTAACGCCGATATAAGCGGTATAGGTAGGATCTGAAAATGGGAGATAGTAAGATTCTTTGGTTTTTTCTTCAATGATCTTTATCTGTAACAGACCTTGCTCTCTTTCTTCAAGAACAAGATAATCTTTAAATATTTCAAAACCTTCCAGTAAAACTTCGGCCCGATGAGGAATTACATCCACCCAGTTTTCCATTCCGCAATTGTCGATTTTAGCTTTTACAATTTTGAAATTGAAAGCTTCATCAGCATTGGTGATGATGTAAAATTCATCTTCATAGTGCTCTACTGAATATTCCAGATCATCTATTCTAGGCTGAATGATCTTCCAGTCGGCAAAAACATTGTCGGAAGGAATAAAACGATGTTCATCAGAAATAGTGCTGGAGCTCGCAATAAAAATGTATTGTAAAGATTTTGTTTTGAAAACATTGACATCAAACGTATCGTCCTTTTCATGGAAGATTAAAATGTCTTCTGATGGCTCTGTTCCCAGTTTGTGTCTGTATACCTGAAATGCACGTAAACTTTCATCCTTTCTGATGTAAAAAACGTGTTCGTTATCATTGGCCCAAACTCCTTTTCCTGTTGTATTCTCAATTTTATCTGAAAGAATTTCTCCAGTTTCTAAATTTTTGAAATTGATCGAATAAATTCTTCGTCCCACATTGTCGGAAGAAAAAGAAGCTAATTTATTATTGGGGCTTACAGCAATACTTCCAACTTCGAAAAAGCTTTCTCCCTCTGCAAGGATGTTGACATCAAGAATAATCTCTTCAGGGTTTTCCAGGCTCTTATATTTTCTACAGAAAATAGGATATTCTTTTCCTTCTTCATAGCGAACCATATACCAATACCCATTAAAAAAATAGGGTAGAGATTCATCATCCTTTTTGTAACGGGATTTCATTTCTTCATAAAGCTCCTCCTGAAAATCTTCAGTTTCCTTCATCATGAAGTCTGAATAAGCATTTTCCTCTTCAATATATTTTATAACTTCAGGATTCTCCCTTTCATTAAGCCAGAAATAATTGTCTGTCCTTTTATCGCCGTGTATTTCGAGTATTTTTTCTATCTTTTTTGGTTGGGGAGCTTTCATCCGGGGTATTTTAATTTTTTATTGGTTCGAAAGAGCATCATTTTATACTTTCACTTTGAAAAATATATGCAGACATTTTATTCAATATTAATTTTTGTTCAAATTTAATTAAAAAAAAGCCATCTTTCCTTTTATTGAAAGACGGCTATATTTTATGTGATATTAAAAACTACTTATGAAGGCTTTTAATATATTTTTCAAGTGCCATGGTCATGGATGGTGTTTCCTTGGTAGGAGCCATTACATCTACTCTTAATCCCGCTTCTTCAGCTGCATTTAAAGTAGTATTTCCAAAGACCGCAATCTTTGTCTCATCTTGTTTGAAATCTTCAAAATTCATCTGTAACGATTTGATTCCTTGTGGACTGAAGAATATCAACATATCATAATCTTTAATATTGATATCGCTTAGATTACTGCATACCGTTCTGTACATGATTGCTCTTGTCCAGTCAATATTTGCAGTGTCAAGTGTCTTAATCGTATCCGGACTTAAAACGTCTGAAGACGGTAATAGATATTTCTCAGTTGGAAATTTTTTGAAAAGAGGTAATAGATCTGAGAAGTTTTTCTCCCCAAAGCTGATTTTTCTCTTCCTGTAGACGATGTGTTTTTGAAGATAGTTAGCAATCGCTTCAGACTGGCAGATGTATCGCATCGTATCCGGAACAGCAAAACGCAGTTCTTCAGCTAGTCTAAAGTAATGGTCTATCGCATTCTTACTGGTAAAGATAATGCCAGTATACTGCGTTAGATCTATTTTTTGTGTTCTAAGTTCTTTATTGTCAACTCCCTCTACGTGGATGAACGGACGGAAATCAATCTTTATTTTTTCCTTCTTCGCTATATCCAGGTATGGAGAAGACTCACTAGGCGCTGGTTGAGAAACCAATATAGACTTTATTCTCATCATTGACTTTTATTAAAAAAATAACAATTTCCAAAGCAACAATAATGGCGCTATTTGGAGGGTGCAAATATACAAAAATTTATAATACCATTTTTCAGGTAAGATGTTGTTCTTGTGAAATAAATAGAAAAAAACCTTAAAAATAAACACAAAAGAAAAGAATGCTAAATAGTAAAAAAATATTTTATTTCTGTCAATTGGGAAATAATAATGGGTAACACACAGAATTATTAATAAAAATGAAAGAATGAAATAAAATTTAGTGGAGGTAAAGTAAAAAATTAGCCATTTTTTTGTGTCTCCTATACTTTGATAAAATAAAAAGCCTAAAGTAGATTTTGTTAAATAAAAAAGACTGATTGCTGATAAACAATATCCAAATTTATTCATTTGATACCCCAATACTTGTAAATCGGCAATATATTTAGGGACAACTGGAATGTATTGTGATAATAATACAGCTAAAGTAAGTGTGATTACACAGGATGTGATGATCCAGCTAGCTAAATTATTACTGGCATCAAAATATTTTTGAAGCAGAAAATCTTTTAGATTGGCGCCTCTTTCTACGATATTAATCATGAAAAGATATAAAAATATGCAGCCCAGCAATATAAAGATCACCCAATCATTGTTCTCAGGAATCCTTACATGGTTTACGAAATTTTGTGATAATAGCAACCGATTGTTTTTTGCAAAATTATAGAATATTTTGTATAAAATAAAAAGGTTAAATAAACTATCTTTGCAAACTGAAATGAAAAAACTCGTCATCATTCCAACTTATAACGAAAAGGAAAATATTGAAAATATTATTTCCAAAGTTTTTGCATTGGAAGAAGACTTTCATATTCTTGTTGTAGATGACTCCTCTCCTGACGGAACGGCAGAAATTGTAAAAGATCTGCAAAGAAGATTTTCTCATGGTCTTCACCTTTCAATAAGGCATGTAAAAGACGGCTTAGGGAAAGCTTATATTCATGGGTTTAAATGGGCACTTCAAAATAATTATGATTATATTTTTGAAATGGATGCAGATTTTTCTCATAATCCAAATGATCTACCCAAATTATATGAAGCTTGCTTAAACGCAGATATGGCAATTGGTTCGCGTTATTCAAAAGGAGTAAATGTCGTAAACTGGCCAATGGGAAGGGTATTGCTTTCCTATTTTGCATCCAAATATGTAAGATTTATTTTAGGACTGCCTATTCATGACACTACAGCTGGATTTGTCTGTTTTTCGAAAAAGGTTTTGGAAAATATCGATTTGGAGAATGTAAGGTTAAAAGGTTATGGTTTTCAAATTGAAATGAAATTCAGAACTTTTAAAAAAGGCTTCAAAATTGTAGAGGTACCTATTATTTTTACCAATAGAATTTTAGGAGAAAGTAAAATGAATGGCGGAATTATTCATGAGGCCGTTTTTGGTGTTTTAAATTTAAAATGGAAATCATTAATTAACAGATTATGAAAAAATTGATTTTTCTTTTTGTTTTGATGTTTGTATTTTCTTGTAAGAAATACGTTGATACACCTAAGAATCTTGTTTCCAAAGATAAAATGTCTGAAATACTGGCTGATCTTGCAATCAATGATCAGGCAACTTTTATGTTTCAGAATACGAATTTAGAGAGTGGAACAAGATATGTTCTTAAGACCCACAATGTAAAAGCCGATGACTTTGTAGAAAGTTTTAAATATTATGTTGTCGAACAAAAGATGACTGATATTGCTGATGAAGCACAGAAGATAATACTAAAAAAAGATCCTAAAGCGGATAAATATGTAAATGATAAACTAAAGAAGAATAAAAATCTTCCCACTTTGTCAAACTAATTTAAATGTAGAAAGCGCACCAGTTGGTAATGTAAAAGCCAGTGGCAATGAATTAATAAAACAGAAGAATGAAATTTTTTAATATAGAAAAAACCTCTGAGGGGAAAGCTAGAGCCGGAGAACTTACTACCGATCACGGTAAAGTTCAGACGCCTATTTTTATGCCGGTAGGAACTGTTGCGAGTGTAAAAACGGTTCACCAAAGAGAATTAAAAGAAGACATTAAAGCCCAAATTATATTAGGGAACACATACCACCTATATCTTCGTCCAACAATGGATGTCATGCAGGAAGCAGGAGGGCTTCATAAATTCATGAATTGGGATCTTCCTATTCTTACGGATTCAGGCGGTTTTCAGGTGTTTTCACTTTCAGGAAGCAGAAAAATGTCTGAAGAAGGAGTGAAATTTAAATCTCATATCGACGGAAGCTATCATCTTTTTACACCTGAAAAATCAATGGAGATCCAAAGGCAGATCGGGGCAGATATTTTTATGGCTTTTGACGAATGTGTTGCTTATCCTAGTGAGTATAACCAGGTAAAAGCGTCCATGGAAATGACACACCGCTGGTTAAAAAGATGCATTGACTGGAATGAAAAAAATCCTGAACTATACGGTCATAAACAAAGGTTTTTCCCTATTGTCCAGGGTTCTACATATTCTGATTTAAGAAAAATTTCCGCTGAGGTTATCTCGGAAGCAGGAGCGGAAGGAAATGCAATCGGTGGTCTTTCTGTAGGAGAACCAGAGGAAGAAATGTACAGGATCACAGATGAGGTAACAGATATTCTACCTAAAGAAAAACCCAGATATCTGATGGGAGTTGGTACTCCATGGAATATTTTGGAATCGATTGGATTAGGAATCGATATGATGGATTGTGTAATGCCTACAAGAAATGCAAGAAATGCTATGCTCTTTACATGGCAGGGAGTAATGAATCTAAAAAACGAAAAGTGGAAGAAAGATTTTTCGCCTTTAGATGAGTTTGGGACAAGTTTTGTAGATAAAGAATATTCAAAAGCATATGTCCGCCATTTGTTTGTTTCAAAAGAATACCTTGGAAAGCAGATAGCATCCATTCATAATTTAGCTTTTTATTTAGATTTGGTAAAAGTTGCGAGAGAACATATTATTGCTGGCGATTTCTATGAGTGGAAAAAATCAGTTGATCCTATTCTTAGACAAAGATTATAAAAGAAGATTATGTTTACAATTATAGATAGATATATCATAAAAAAATATCTTGGAACTTTTGGTTTCATGCTCATATTGTTGTCTATAGTTGTTTTAGTAATCGATGTCCAGCAGAAGATCCCAAGGATTGAAAATGCAACGGCTATTGATGCTAAATTAAATTTAACCTATTTTCTTGTCCATTTTTATCCGTTCTGGATCATCAATCTGGTCATGACATTTTTGTCTATTTTGGTTTTTATTTCGGTAATTTATTTTACCTCCAGAATGGCACATAATACTGAAATTGTTGCTGTTATCAGTAGTGGTGCCAGTTTTCACCGTTTTGCAAAACCATATTTGTTGACCTCATTGTTTATTGCATTTCTGTCTCTTGCAATCAATCATTTTGTGTTGCCCTGGGCAAATATTAAGAAGAATGAGCTTGAGGCATATACATACAACGCAGCAAATAAAGAAAAGGTCTTAGGAACGGCTCCTGTTACGGCACAGCTTAGCAGAACAGAATATATTTTTATCAATTCATGGAATAAAAGAGAAAGGAGAGGTTCCGGTTTTATATTTCAGAAATTTGATAAAAACAGAAGGATGCTTTATGAACTAAAGGCATCTGACGTATATTGGGATGTACCCAAAAAACAATTTGTTTTGAATAACTACGCCGAGAAAACCATCAATAAAAATAATTCTGAAAAACTAGCGAATGGACCCGAATTAAGAAAAAGCTATGGCCATGCTCCGGAAGAGCTCTTTCCAAATGAGTTATTAGGACAAAATAAAACAACTCCAGAACTTTTGAAATTTATTCAGCGGGAAAAAGAAAAAGGAAACAGTAATCTGAATACCCATTTGAATGAATTGTATCAAAGGACTTCAATGCCTATTTCTATTGTTATTCTGACGTTTTTAGCGCTTTCTCTTTCCTCACAAAAGAAAAGAGGTGGTCTTGGAATTAATTTAGCAATTGGGATCTCTCTTGCCTTTATTTTTGTGTTTTCATTTGAAGCATTAAAGGTAGTCTCGGAAAATAAAAGTATGTCTCCAGCACTGGCTATGTGGTTTCCGAATCTTATCTTTTTACCTATTGCGTTATATCTATATCTGAGAAGAGCAAATCAATAGAGAAGCTTAATTTCTTTGTGGTAAAAAGAACGTATACCTTCTTCCAGTTTGATCCAGATTTCTCCCTTTTCATCGGAGAATTTTATGATGCCATTTTGTCTCTTTTTGTCGATCTCGAAAACAGAAATTTCATCTTTTCTAAATAGATTTTGATTGAATTGTTTCATTATTTCTCCCTCTGAAGGAATATTATTCAGTTTTTCAACCAGGAAATCATGTAGCTTTAAAGTGAATTCCTCAAGATCGAATTTTCTGCCTGTCAGCGTTAGAAGTGAACCAGCATTGGAAATTTCATCAAACTTCTCCTGAAGAATATTTATTCCTGCTCCAATGATGAAATAATTTTTTTGATTAATTTTTTTCTTTTCGATCAATATCCCTACTATTTTCTTACTTTTAAGAATAATATCATTGGGCCATTTTATCTTTACATCACTTTCAGTCATATTGGCAAGGAAATCCCTGATAACAATTGCGGTATAATAATTGAACATAAAATCCGTGAGCTTGAAATGATTAGTGCCTACAGCTAGTGTGTATGCGAGATTTTTTTCAGCTATGGAAGACCATGTATTTCCGTATTGACCGCGGCCTTTAGTTTGGTTAAATGTATGTAAAGCAATAAAATCTGAATTTTCGTAAAGTAAAAACTTTGAAATTTCGTCATTAGTAGAAGAACACTCTTTTAGATAGAATAGTTGAGCCATTAAGAAAACTTTAAGACTTTAAAGGGTTAAAAGTAAGGCTAAAGTAAAGAAAAAACAATAAATTTGCAGATTATAGTATTTTTTTAATGAATAAGACAGTAGAAAAGCAAGAATTAATAGATAAAATCGTTGAAGCTATCCAAGATGTAAAAGGAGAAGACATTATGATCTTCGATCTTTCCAACATTGAAAACTCAGTGGCAGAAACGTTTGTAATATGTAGTGGAAACTCAAACACACAAGTTTCTGCATTAGCAGGAAGTGTAGAGAAGAAAGTGAGAAACGAACTTCAGGATAGACCTTGGCATGTCGAGGGAACTGATAACGCAATGTGGGTTTTGGTAGATTACGTAACAGTAGTTGTTCACATATTCCAAAAACAGGTACGGGAGTACTATGATATTGAGGAATTGTGGGGTGATGCTAAAATTACCAAAATTGAAAATGAAATTTAATTTTAAAAAGTATAAATGAACAATAAAGGATTTAACTGGTTTTTTCCAATTGCAATCATAGCACTTTTGTTATTTTTTGGATCCAATTTTTTAGGAGACAACAGTGCAAAAGCTATCGATGAAGATGGTTTCTTCAGAGAAATGCAATCGGGAAAAGTTCAGAATATTATTATATATAAAGACACTGAAAAGGCTGACGTATTCCTGACTCAGGCTGCTAAAACGGCTATGGTGAGTAAGACCGCCAAAGAAAACAATCCGTTATCAGCATTCGAAATGGCTCCTAAAGCAGATTACACTGTAAAATATGGAGACCTACAGCTTTTCCTTCAAAAATTTGATCAGATAAGAGCAGATAATGCGACTATTAAGACCACAAAAGATTATGGTGCAGGTAAAAATCCTTTTATGGATATTTTATTTTCAGCATTGATATGGATTGCTATTTTGGGATTATTCTATTTCCTTCTTTTCAGAAAGATGGGGGGTGGCGGAGGACCTGGAGGACAAATCTTCTCTATTGGTAAATCCAAAGCAAAGCTTTTTGATGAAAAAGAAAGAATTCAGGTAACATTTAAAGATGTTGCAGGATTAGAAGGCGCCAAAGAAGAAGTACAGGAAGTTGTAGATTTCTTGAAAAATTCTGAAAAATATACAAGACTTGGAGGTAAAATTCCAAAAGGAGTTCTATTGGTAGGTCCTCCGGGAACAGGTAAAACTTTATTGGCTAAAGCAGTAGCAGGAGAAGCAAAAGTTCCTTTCTTTTCACTTTCCGGTTCTGACTTTGTGGAAATGTTTGTTGGAGTAGGTGCATCAAGAGTAAGAGATCTATTTGCCCAGGCAAAAGCGAAGTCACCAGCAATTATCTTCATCGATGAGATTGATGCAATCGGACGTGCCAGAGGGAAGAATAATTTCTCAGGAGGTAACGATGAGAGAGAAAATACCCTGAATCAGCTTCTTACTGAAATGGATGGTTTCGGAACGGATGTAAATGTAATTGTAATGGCTGCGACCAATAGAGCGGATATCTTAGATAAAGCCTTGATGAGAGCAGGACGTTTTGACCGTTCGATCTATGTGGATCTTCCGGAATTACATGAAAGAAGAGAAATTTTTGATGTTCATTTAAAGAAGATCAAATTGGATGAAAATGTAGATAGAGACTTCTTAGCAAAACAGACACCAGGATTCAGTGGAGCTGATATTGCAAATGTTTGTAATGAAGCAGCACTTATCGCAGCAAGAAATAGTCATACATCAGTTACTAAACAAGATTTTCTTGATGCTGTAGACAGAATCATCGGTGGACTTGAGAAGAAAAACATGGCTATCAAGCCTTCTGAAAAGAAAAGAGTGGCTTACCATGAAGCAGGTCACGCTACAATTTCTTGGCTGGTTGAGCATGCGTCACCACTTTTAAAAGTAACGATTGTTCCAAGAGGACGTTCTTTAGGAGCAGCTTGGTATCTTCCGGAAGAAAGACAGCTTACTACTACAGAACAGATGTTAGACGAAATGTGTGCTACATTAGGAGGTAGAGCAGCAGAGCAAGTAATATTTAACAATATTTCAACAGGTGCGCTTTCTGATCTTGAAACTGTAACGAAAAGAGCTCAGGCAATGGTTACGATCTACGGATTAAGCCCAAATATTGGTAATATTTCTTATTATGACAGCTCAGGGCAATCTGAGTATAATTTCGGAAAACCTTATTCTGAAGAGACAGCAAATAAAATTGATGTTGAAATAAAATCAATTATTGAAAATCAATATCTAAGAGCAGTGCAGATTCTTGCTGATAATAAGGATAAACTAGATGCTTTGGCAGGTAAACTTTTGGAAAAAGAAGTGATCTTCCGTGAAGATTTAGAGGAAATATTCGGAAAGAGAGCATGGGACCCTGAATTAACAGAGAGACCTGTAACGAATACCATTCCATTATTAAAGGAAAAAGAGGAAGAAAGTGAAATTCAGGCTCCTGAGAGTCCGACTCAACTTTAAATCCTTAAAAAATAAAAGAAATAAAACCTGGTAATTTCAAAATTGCCAGGTTTTTTCATATTTAAAGCTACATTTTTAGAATCTATTATAATTTATTTTCTATTTTTGTATAAAGTTGACTAAAAAAACATAAGTTGAGTTTATTTAAAAGAATTGTAAGCAAACTAACCAACCAACCTGAGGAAGATGATAGCCAGAGTTTGGAGAAGCTTGGGGATTCGCTAAAAAATGCGGATCTCGACTATAAGTTTGCGCAGTTATTTACGCATTCGGGTGGTTTTTTTAATTATTGTGCAGACGAAGCGGAGGCTCTACAAACTTTAAATCAAATTATTAAAATTGAAGGTATTCACAATATGTTCTGCTGGGATAAGGAACTTCAGAATTTTTTGACTGTTGTGAAAACTCCCTGCACTTCAGAATTGGAACATTCCAATGATGCGGCATTTATTACCTGTGAGTATCTTATTGCTTATGATGGAAGGATCATGCTGTCGCATAATAATATTCTTCATTACCATTCTTCGAGATTGCCTAATAAAATTATTATCATGGCTAATGTTTCGCAGATTGTAAATAATCTTAATGATGCAATGGGGAAAATAAAAAGGAATGGTAATATTAAAAACCTAACCTCAATTAGCGGAAGTCAATCAAAATTAGATACCTCTTCTAATTCTAACACAAAACTGTTTTTATTGCTGCTTGAAGATTAAGCATCAATTTTCTAAATTATACATTTTGGACAAAAACCTCATTCAAAGAACAATTTCGGGTATTGTTTACGTGGCAATTATTATCCTCTGCGTAACTCCACTCGGAGCCCAACTGATCAATAGCATTTCTCCGGATCTCGTTAAACAGCAATATCTATATTATGGATTGATCACATTTTTAATGGTGGTTGGATCGTGGGAGTGTGTAAAGATCATGAAGTTTGGAAAAGGATATGAAAAATGGATCGTATTTCCGGTTGTTATGATTATCTTTTATATGTTCTCGAAGAGATATTTTTACCATGATTTCTTTTTTGATTTTAGATTAAGTGAAATATTAGCCCTGTCTTTAATAGCAATTGCTGTGGTTACTTTATTTAAATATCCTACCGAATTATATTTCGACAGTGGTAAATTGATTTTTACGGTCATTTACGTGGCTTTGCCTTTTAGTTTTGCTCTTGGTCTTCCGAAGTATTCCAGTTATGATGATAAGTTCTCTTTAGAAGTGTTGTTTCTCTTTATTTTAATCTGGAGCAGCGATACCTTTGCCTATCTCACAGGAAAGTTTTTTGGAAAACATAAAATGGCGCCTAAAATATCTCCTAAGAAAACCTGGGAAGGCTACGCAGGAGGTGTAATCTTAACCTTAGTTCTATCTTATTTTATTGAAAAATATCAACATGATCTCCGTGGAAACTGGATGGTTGTTGGATTCTTAGTGGCTTCTTTTGCTCCTTTAGGGGATTTAGTAGAAAGCCAGCTCAAAAGAAATTTTGGTGTTAAAGATAGTGGAAACATCATTCCGGGACACGGTGGTGTATTAGATAGGCTGGATAGTTTTTTAATCTGCGTTCCTGTCGTATATTTGTACTTTATTTTAGAAAAATTTATTTAGACTCATGAAATTACATAGAGAATCAAAAGGAACGATTACAGCAGCAACAATACTTTTCATTATAATTGGTGCTTTAGCGATTTATTTTCTTAAAATGTGGTCGCTTTTGATCATTATGCCTTTACTCATTATTTACAGTTTAGTATTTTGGTTTTTCAGAGTTCCTAACCGTGAGATTCTTGATCATAAAGAGAATGTAATTGCTCCGGTAGACGGGAAAGTAGTAATGATTAAAGAAGTTGACGAAACAGAATTTATTAAAGGAAAAGCAATTCAGGTTTCCATTTTCATGTCTCCTTTGAATGTCCACATCTGTAGATATCCTGTTTCAGGAGAGGTAATTTATAAAAAATACCATCCAGGAAAATACTTAGTGGCATGGCACGAAAAATCTTCTACAGAAAATGAAAGAACAACTATTGCTATTGAAAGTTTAACAAATCATAAAGTGGTATTTAGACAAATTGCAGGATATGTAGCAAGAAGAATTGTTTTCTACTGCAATGAAGGAGATCAGGCAAAGGCAGGTCATGAATTTGGTTTTATTAAATTCGGTTCAAGAATGGATGTTTTCCTGCCCCTAGATACAGAGATCATTTGTAAGATTGGAGATATAACGAAAGGAGGTATTGATGTGATCGCAAAAATGAAGGAATAATTCAATTGAAAAATATATAAGAGAGCCGTTTCAAAAAGAAGTGGCTTTTTTTATTATTAATTACAAATGGCAGCATTTGTTTTAATCATTGAGTATACAGTTTTTAGCTACTATAGACCTTGTTAAGTAATCAACTCTACTAGTTTTTATACTCTAATGAGCTGTTTTACTTCATTAATAAGGCTTAAAATAAGTTCAACAGGTAAATCCTCTTCCATATCAATTAAAAGGATTTTAAACTTCTTTCTGCCTTCCTGGATCAACTCCGGGGCGTTCAATCGGTCCCCGTGATAAAAACTGATGTAGTGCTTTTTATATTTTTTACTATAATATAAATAACAAAGCATCTTCTTTTTGTATTTGAAAAAAGGTAATCCAAAGCTCAGTGTTTCTGTAATGTTCTCCAGATCAGATTCCAATATCTTTTTCCGTAAATACAAAAGAGTACTTCTATCAGGTTCTTCAATTCTGTAGAAATACTCTTGTATGGGATTCATTTTAAAAATTAATTTAAAAGGATTTAATCAAAATTTTGAAGCTCAACTAATTTGTGATAAACACCTCTCTTTGCAATCAGATCATGGTGGCTTCCTTGCTCTACAATATCACCTTTTTCCATCACTACGATCCAGTCGGCTTTCTGTATAGTTGAAAGTCTGTGTGCAATGACTAATGATGTTCTGTTTTCCATCATTTTCTCAAGAGCATCCTGAACGAATTTTTCAGATTCCGTATCTAAAGCTGAAGTAGCTTCATCTAAAATCATAATCGGTGGGTTTTTAAGAACCGCTCTGGCGATAGAAACCCTTTGTTTTTGTCCTCCGGATAATTTACCACCATCGTCTCCAATATTGGTGTCATAACCATTTGGAAGCTGTGTGATAAAAGTGTCCGCGTTGGCCACCTTAGCCGCTGCTATAACTTCTTCCTTGGTTGCTTCAGGTTTCCCCATCAGAATATTATTGTAAACCGAATCATTAAATAATACAGATTCCTGTGTTACCATTCCTAAAAGTTTCCTATACTCCTGTAGTTTTAAATGCTTAATGTTAGTGTTATCAATTAAAATTTCACCTTCAGAAACATCATAGAATCTTGCTAAAAGATTGGCAATTGTTGTTTTTCCACTTCCGCTTTGTCCGACTAATGCAACAGTTTTTCCTTTCGGAATCGTTAAATTAAAGTTTTTAAGAATTAAATTATCTTTATCATAATAAAATCCGATGTCTTTGAAATGGATGTTATTTTGAAGAGTAAATATTGAAACGGGCTCAGCCACTTCTTCAATTTTAACGTCTGCATCAAGAATTTCCAATACTCTTTGTAAAGAAGCTTCTCCTTTCTGAACGTTAGAGATAGCTGTTGATAAGCTCTTTGCCGGAGGTAGTATCTGGAAGAACATTCCTAAGAAAACTAAGAAATCGGCTGGCGAAATGCTTTGTTCAACAATGATCTGTTTTCCTCCATACCATGCGATGATCAAAAAGGTGATTGATCCCAGAAATTCGCTCATTGGTGATGCCAATTCCTTCTTTCTACCTAGGCTTATTGAGCTGGATATCCATTTGTTCATCGATTGCATGAATCTACTGTCCATTATTTTTTCAGCATTAAAGATCTTGATCACCTTTGATGATTTCAGAGTCTCATCTACAATGGAAAAGATGGTTCCCATTTCCTGCTGAGCTTCATGAGAATCCTTTTTTAGACTTTTCCCTACCAAAGCGATCATTGTTCCCATTACGGGTAAAACCAATAAAGAGAAAAGTGTCATTTCGGGGCTTAAGAAGAATAAAGTCACCAAAGTACTGATCAACATAAATGGTGCATTGATCAGTTCGATCAAACTGCCTAAAATATTCCCCTCAACTTCACCCACATCATTTGACATACGGGACATAAGGTCACCCTTTCGGCTTTCAGTAAAAAACGAAACAGGTAAAGAAAGTATTTTGCGGTACATAGCACCACGAAGATCTTTAGTAACCCCTACACGGTAATTAATTAAAAGAAAAGATCCGAAATACCGGAATGCATTTCTCAAAAGAAACATAAAAGCAGTAATGATACAAAGCCATGCAAGAACTTTCAGTGAACCGTAATTGGTTACCAGACTTTGCACGTAGTAATTGGAGTAATCTTTTAAGTAAGAGAAGAAATCAATAATATCTCCCGAATAAACAGGAGCTGATTCATATTTTTCAGGTTTTATAGTGCCGAAAAGCATTCCCAAAACCGGTAGAATAGTCCCTAGCGAAGCTATTTGAAATACAGAATACATGATGTTGAAAAATAAACTTCCGTAAATGTATTTCTGATGGGGTTTTGCGAATTTTAATATTTTTATATATTCGTTCATTTAATGAAAAAATTGGAAAAGCAAAATTACGTAAATTTAAAAGAGTAGACGTTCTTAATTAAATTTTACTTTATCGTTATACTTCGGAGCGAAATTTTTAGGACTTAATTTATCCAAAGTCTTTCCAAAATTATTAATGATTTGAGTAAGGTTATCAAAGTCAACAACATTTACATCATCATTTACCTGATGATAATGTTTTATTTTACTCATATCAGCTGTAGAAATAGAATGGGCAATGATTTTCTTTTTTACAAAACTTACGTTGTCCGACCTGTAGAACAACTGTTCTGCTGCATAAGGATCAGGATGTATTTTTAAACCTTCTGCTGCATTTTGATTAAATAATTCATCAAGATCAGAAAATTCGTCTCCAGTCATAAAAAGAGCATTTTTCCCAAACTCCGACTCTGTTGCTACCATTTCAAAATTGAAAAGAGCATACAAATTGTTGTAAATAGGATCTAGATTTTTGTCCTTTGAAATTGCTTGAGAACCCAGCATTCCTTTTTCCTCTCCATTAAAAGCCATAAAAAGCATAGAGAATTCAGGTTTTTTATTTCTAAAATAATCTGCAATTCCTACAAGAGTTGTTATTCCACTTGCATCGTCGTCAGCTCCATTATAAATATTGTCGCCGCTTTTGTTGTTTGTTCCTATATGATCAAAATGTCCCGAGAAACCCAGATATTTATCGGTTTTCCCTTTTTTAACTCCACATACATTATAAACTGTCTTTCCCTTATAATCAAAAGAAATAAGGTAAGAGTTTCCTGTGCAGTATTCAAGATTATTTTCTTTAAAAAGTTTGGCAATATAATTCGCGGCATTGTCATTCTCAACTGTTCCTATTTCTCGGCCCTTCATTTCATCTGACGATAGTGTTGAAATAACAGTATTGATTCTTTCTTTTGAAACTTCTTGAGCAAAAGTTATTACTGAGAAAAACGAGAAAGCGAGGTAAGTTATTTTTTTCATTGGAATCATAATTTTATAGATCTATATGTCGCAGATTTATTTAAAATGTTGCATCGATATAAAAATAAATTTATGGAAAATAAAGAATAGCATCTAAAAATTAAGCCTTTAAAGAATTTGAAATAAAAAAAACAGCTCCAAAAAGAAGCTGTTCTACTCAAAAAATCGTTGTAAGGTTATCGAAGTCTGTCTACAGATTTCACGAGCCTCTCATCTTTACGGATATAAATGTTTGAAATGAACAAACAAATAATCGCGATCAACGGGAAAACAGGCTCAATACCCTTCTCAGGAAATTGAATTCCTCCGGATAAGTTTAGTAACCAGTAAATCAATACACCAATCAACAAAGCGTTTATAATGATGCTGATTGTGTTCAGCAAAATTTGTCTTTTTCTGTTTTTAAAGCTGAATACACTTAGTAATCCAACCAAAACAAGTACAATAGATGCACTATCTATAACAGGTATATTGCCAAAAATAGCAACATCTTGTCCTGTGATGAAAAGAAAAACAGCAGCTAAAACTGCCAGAAAAGTCCATATAGTTTGTATTCTTTGTAGCATTGAACATTAAATTCTTGGCAAAAATAACATAAATTTTGCACAATTCAAAAATAAGTGTAGATTTGCATTATACAATGTACTTGAAAACAAAAGTCGCCGGACTTACTTTTCTTACTCACAATTAATTACATTTTTACATACATATGTTTAACATTGAAACGTTAAGGTCAAAATCCGTAACGGAATTGACTAAAATCTTAAGAGATTTGGGCGTTAAAGTTGCAAGAAACAGCACTGAAAATGATAAAATTTTTGCTGTTCTTGATTTTCAAGCTTCTAACCCTAAAGTTACAAAAGATTATTTCAACACCACAGAAACCAGTATAACTGCTGAAGATAAAACGGTGGAGAAAGAAATTAAGGCTCCTGCTCCTGCCAAGAAAGCTGCCCCTAAGAGGACAGCAAAACCTAAAACGGAGGTTACAGCACCAACAGAAACAACACCAATTACTGATGATAAAATAGAAGTTGTCTCTGAAACACCAAAACAGGAAGAAGTTATATCTTCGGCAACAGAAGAAAATTCTGCTTCATCCCAGGCAAAGAAAAAAAGGAAAAGAGTACTTCCTAATAACAATACAACAGAAACTGCTGTTCAGGAAAAAACAGAAATTCCTAGAAATACAGAAACTCAAGAGCCTGTTTCAACAGAAGAAAAGCCTAATAATCCTCAACATCAGGCAAGACCTCAAAAAACACACAATCATCCACAAAACAGTGGAAATCCTCACAAAAATCAAAACCAGAACCCGAATCAAAACCAAAATCAGAATCAAAACAGACATTCTGATAAGGAAGAGCACCACGAATCTAAAAAAGAATTCCATTTTGATGGAATGGTTAGTATCGAAGGAGTTCTAGAGATTTTACCAGATAATTACGGATTCTTGCGTTCTTCAGATTTTAGTTATATTTCTTCTCCTGATGATGTGTATGTTTCAACGGCACAAATCAGAAATTTTGGATTAAAAACAGGGGATACTGTAAAAGGTATTGTAAGACTTCCAAAAGAAGGTGAGAAGTATTTCTCATTATTAAAACCAACGGAAGTTAATGGTCGTGATTTAGCATTTATTAAAGACCGTGTTGCTTTTGAATATTTAACACCTCTTTTCCCTGAAGAGAAATTTAATCTTACAGGTAGCAATTCTACTATTTCCACAAGAATTGTAGATCTATTTGCACCAATTGGGAAAGGACAGAGAGCAATGATTGTTGCACAGCCTAAAACGGGTAAAACAATGTTGCTTAAAGATATTGCTAATTCCATCGCTGCCAATCACCCGGAAGTGTATATGATGGTTCTCCTTATCGATGAGCGTCCTGAGGAGGTTACGGATATGGAAAGAAGTGTAAATGCAGAAGTAATTGCTTCTACATTTGATGAAGCGGCAGAAAAGCATGTAAAGGTGGCCAACCTTGTGTTAGCTAAAGCTCAGAGAATGGTTGAATGCGGACACGATGTGGTCATTTTATTAGACTCAATTACAAGATTAGCAAGAGCATATAATACCGTTACACCAGCTTCAGGAAAAGTTCTTTCAGGAGGGGTGGATGCTAACGCTTTACACAAGCCGAAAAGATTCTTTGGAGCGGCTAGAAAAATTGAAAACGGAGGTTCTTTGACTATCATTGCTACAGCTCTTATTGATACTGGTTCAAAAATGGATGAAGTTATCTTTGAAGAATTTAAAGGTACAGGTAACATGGAACTTCAATTAGATCGAAAAATAGCGAACCGAAGAATTTATCCAGCAATTGATTTGGTATCTTCAAGCACAAGAAGAGATGATTTACTTCTTGATGAAGTAACTTCGCAGAGAATGTGGATTTTTAGAAAGTATCTTTCTGAAATGAATCCTGTGGAAGCTATGGAATTCGTGAATAAAAATATCAAAGGAACTCTTAATAATGAAGAATTCCTGATGTCTATGAATAGATAGATTAATTTAATATTGTTAAATAAAAAGCACAGATTTTAAAATCTGTGCTTTTTACTTTCAAATAGTACTATTTGAATCTAATCTGTCAATGTTAAAGATTTATTAAAATAATCCGCTATTTTTGATAATCGGTCAATTATTGGCTAACTTTGAAATATAACATTAAAAATAAAAAATATGTCATTTGAATTACCAAAACTAGGATATGCATATGATGCATTAGAGCCAACTATTGATGCAAAAACTATGGAAATTCACTATACAAAGCACCACCAAGCTTATATAGATAATTTAAATAAAGCAATTGAAGGAACTGAGCTTGCTGGAAAAACAATTGAAGAAATCTGCCAAACAGGGACTGATAAGCCTGCAGTAAGAAATAATGGAGGTGGTCATTTTAACCACTCTTTATTCTGGGAGATTTTAACACCTGGCGGAAGCAAAGAACCTGTAGGAAATGTAAAGGCTGCAATTGATAATTATGGTGGTCTTGAGAAATTTAAAACTGATTTTTCTGATGCTGCTAAAACAAGATTTGGTTCTGGATGGGCTTGGTTGATTAAAAACGGAGACGGATCGGTTTCTGTATCTTCTACACCAAATCAAGACAACCCACTAATGCCTGTTGCAGATGTTAAAGGAACTCCTGTTTTAGGATTAGATGTTTGGGAGCATGCTTATTATTTAAACTATCAAAACAGAAGACCTGATTATGTTTCAGCATTCTTCAGTGTAGTAAACTGGGATAAAGTTGAAGAATTCTTCAATAAATAATTTTCAATTATTATAAAATAAAAAAGGTTCAGAATTTTCTGAACCTTTTTTATTAAAATCGTGTGACATCACTGCCACTAAGTCCATTCATTCTTAGTCCATATTTCCAGTTGACGTAGGCAAAAACCTGATACAATTTATATTCAAACTTTAATCCGTAATTTTCTCGTGGATCATAGCTAATTGATGATTCAATTACATTTCTATATTTTCCAGAACTGAAGTAGGAATTCCACTCACTTACCAGATTTATATTTCTAGATTTCAAATAAGACTCCGAATATTGGTTCATTGGTTTTGCAATAGCGCTTAAAAAATAATCATACTGGGTATCTAATACATCAATATCCCATTCCCCATCGTCATTCTTTGATGGTTTTATTTCAGACTTTTCTTTGTCAGTCTTAGATTTATCTTGTGAAGAACAGCTAAAAGGAAGACAAAATATTAGCAATAAAAGGATTAAATTTTTCATACTCATAAAGTTACATAAAAAGCCATTTACATTATGGTTCTTTTTGCAGAATGACAAATGCAGGAAAATGATCACTGTAGCCTCCTGTGAATTGATCTCCATTCCACGATCTGAAAGGATAGCCCTTGTAATTTCCCTCTTTATTAATAAGATAAGCCGGAGCATAAACTTCAGTTCTGTAAACTGAATATTCTTTGGTTAGCTGAGCAGAAATTAGATTTTTTGACACAATGATCTGATCAAATAGATTAGGTACATCCCTATAAGCCAAAGAAGCAACTCCTTTTTTATATAAAGGGAACATAAGATTTAAATATGGTGTGCTTTCGTTAAGATCTTTGAGTTTTCCTACGGCCTTTAGATGGTTTTTTAAACTTGAACTGACAGGGTCATCATTAAAATCTCCCATTGCGAAAAGTTTCGTAGAAGGATCTGCTGTCCTTACACTATCCATCTGTTGTTTTAAAAGGAGTGCGGCAGCATTTCTTTTAGGCAGAGAGATCGCTTCACCTCCTCTCCTAGAAGGCCAGTGATTCATGAAGAAAGCAACTTTTTCATTATCCAAAAAGCCTGTTACCACTAAAATGTCCCTCGTATACTCCCTTTTCCCATTTTCGTTAAAAATTTTCAGTTCCTTTTTTAAAGAATTTGTAATGGTAAATCTTCTTTTTTGATAGATCAAGGCAACATCAATTCCCCGATAATCGTAAGAATTGTAATGAATAATCCCGTAATCATATTTGGCTAACGCTGGTTCTTTTATGAGATCTTCTATCACTTGTCTGTTTTCGATTTCTATGAGACCCACTATTGCAGGTGCTGTTTTTGTATATTGAGATCCGAGCTCAGAAATTACTTTTGCTTCATTTGCAAGTTTAGTCTTATAAATCTGGGTGTTATAGTTTTTGGAACTATTTGGTGTAAATTCTTCAGAGCTTATTTGGTATTTTACAACCTTCTTTCCTTTTAATAAGGTGTCATTCCATTGTCCGTCGTATTTTTCTACGGTTAAAAATTTAATCGAATCAAAAGGAATACTTCTGTGAAAGGCAGGATTACTAATTGATTTCGTCCCATCTATGTAGTCAGCAGATCTAATTGTATCCATAAGATTCTCTACATTTAGGAAACCTATAGCTACAACTTTTCTAATATTCCCTTGCTGTGCAAAAATTATTACTGAAAAAAGAATAATTAAAAAGCTTAAATTTTTTTTCATCATATGTAAAATTAATTGGTTGTCATTATTTTTTAAACCGGTTTTGTATTTAAAGTTTAAAATGATCAATTCGATTTTTTTTGTGTTTTTGCTGAGATCTTATATTGGTAATATAAAACAATTTTACATAGTATTTAGATTGTAAATTTTGTTAAATTTATAGATGCCCATTTTTTTAAAGAATAGAAAATGAGAGCAAAACAAGAAAAAAACATACACTTATGATGAAAAAACTATCATTAGTCTCTTTGTTTACTTTACTTCCCACATCTCATTATTTTGCTCAAACTACAGTGTTCGGGTATCTAAAGGATGATGATGGAAAACCCATTGAAAGGGTAGAAGTAGATTTGCAAGGGAGCGAAAATGATGCAACGGCAGATCAGATTGGATATTTCCAATTTGTCGATTTACAGTCGGGACATTATCAAATTGTAATGACGAAATCCAATTACGAAATCAAAGTAATGGAGTTCGATATCACGGATGACGAAAAAAGGAAGGATTTAGGAATCATTACCCTATATTCTAAGCTTGCTAATTTGGATCAGGGCCTGGCTATTATAGACAGCAATAATGACGATGATGGCAACAATCAGACCTCTACCGTAGGACTACTTCAATCCTCTATGGATGTTTTTAGTAGAATTGCAGCATTTGACTTAGGATTTTACTGGTTCCGACCAAGAGGAATAGATGGAAGAACTGGAGAGATTATGCTGAATGGAGTTTCGATGATCAAGTTGGATAACGGAAATGTAGATTTCGGAAACTGGGGTGGCTTGAATGAGATTACAAGATATCCTGAAATTTCTGCAAATCATGCACCATCCGAATATACCTATGGAGGGAATAGTTCTGTGATTTATAAAAATACGAAAGCAGGTGAATATAGGAAGGGCTTCCAGTTTACTCAGTCTTTAACCAATAGGAATTACAGAAACCGAACATCTTTGCGTTACAGCTCAGGAATGAATAAAAAAGGCTGGGCATTTACAGTAATGGGTGCCAGGAGATGGGCTGAAGAAGGGATTCAAGAGGGAACTTTTTATAATGCATATTCTGCTTATTTAGGGATTGAAAAAAGAATTAACGACAAACATAGCATAACATTTAATTTTATCGGAGCTCCTTACCGGAGATCTACTGCAAGCCCTAGCACACAAGAAGTATATAATTACAGAGGAGTTCATTACAATTCTTATTGGGGATATCAAGATGGTAAACAGAGGAGTGAGCGGATTAGAAAAGGTTTTCAACCAATATTCCAGATCCAGGACTTTTGGAAAATTGATAAAAAATCAAGTCTTTGGACTTCTGTTTCCTATCAGTTTGGAAAAGATAAGGGCTCCCGGTTAGACTGGCAGAATGTGCAGAATCCTTCACCTACTTATTATAGAAATCTACCCAGTTATTATAATTCTTTGAATCCTAACGCTTCAGTTCCTACTAGTTCTGGTGAAGTACCGACTAGTGTACAGGATGGATATCAGACCTCTTTAGCTACTTGGACTTCCGGAGATACAAATGTTACTCAATTGAATTGGGATAATCTTTACAGGAGAAACAAGCAACAACCTATTGAAAACTATTATGGACGAACTGGTAAAAGAGCTTTATATTATCTTGTTAATGATGTGAGTGATGATAAAATCTTTAATGTATCTACTCATTTCGTCCGCAATTTTAATGAGACAACCAAGTTTTTACTTAATGTATCATATCAGAACTATCGTTCCGAATTATACAGACAAGTAAAGGATCTCATGGGTGCTGATTTTGTTTTAAACCGGGATCCTTTTGCGGCAACCAACCAGCCCGGAAAATCTGGTTTATTTAATGAAGGCGAAAAGAATGTTACCAAACAGATTGGAGACAGAATGACATACAATTATATCTTCAGAAGGCAAGAGATAAAGGTAAATCCTGGATTGAAATTTATAGCTGGGAAATTTGATTTATTTGTTACAGCTCTTGCAGGATATTCAACTTCAAGCAGGGAGGGGTTGTTCAATCATTATTTGTATAAAGATTCTAAAGGAAAGAGTGCAGATTACAACTTCTGGAATTATGGTTTGAAGGGGCAAGCCATTTATAAATTAAATGGAAGGAATTTTTTTATATATAATGGAGCTTATTATTCTCAGGCGCCTTCTCTTGAAGATCTGTTCATAAATCCGAGGGTAAATAGCTCGACAGCTCCCAATATCAAGAACATGGTTATAAGGGCAAATGACCTTAGCTATGTCATGTCTTCTCCATTTCTGAAACTAAGGCTAAGTGGGTATTTAGTTGATACAAGTAATGAAACAACAGTACAAAGATTCTTTGCAGATGGTATTCAATTAAATAATATTGATGATCAGGGAAATGAGACATCAGTGCAGAGCGCTTTTATAACCCAGATAATGACTGATGTGAAAAAAAGAAATTTAGGTGTAGAGCTAGGGATTGATGCTAAAATTACTCCAACCTTATCTTTACAGGGACTAATAAGTTATGGACAGTTCACTTATCAGAATGATCCTGTCACTTACTTCGCTTCAGATGCAGCAGGTGTTTTTTCCAACGGTCTTTCTTATATGAACGTAGGAAAAGCATACATTAAAAATTATCGACAGGGAGGTACCCCACAACAAGCCTATTCCTTTGGGTTTAAATATAATTCACCTAAATACTGGTGGTTTGGGGGCAACTGGAACTATTTTGATGATAGTTATCTGGATCCTTCGGCATTAATAAGAACAGAATCATTTGTCCAAAATAATAATTCTTCAACTCCTTATTATAACCTGACAACATCTGAATTAAGAAGGGTATTAAAGCCGAATAAATTACCATCTTCATTTTTCTTTAATGCGAATGCTGGTAAATCGTGGTCTATCAGGAAGTATTATGTTTTGCTTTCGGCCTCAGTAAATAATATTATGAATAACAAAAGATATATTACTGGAGGTTTTGAACAAACAAGAAATGCTAAATTCTCAAATTTTATGCAAGATAATGACAGAGAATTTACTTTGTTCGGACCAAAATACTGGTATACTCAGGGAAGATCTTATTTTGTTAACCTGCAATTTAGATTTTAGCACTTATCATTAACTATTTTTAAAACAACAAAATGAATAGAAAAAAATATTTTAGTTTAATAACAGGAATTGTCTTTGCTACAGTTTCTCTTAGTTCTTGTGTACAAAAAGATGATTGGGATACCCCTCCAATCAGATGTACAAATAAGTTTTCTGCTCCCACAATGACAATGGCAGATTTCAAAGCACAGGCTCCGGCAAATGGTTTTATTTTAATTAATACGGATCAGATTTTTGACGGTTATGTGATCTCTTCTGATGAAAACGGAAATTTCTATAAAACAATTTCTTTTCAGGATAAATCTGAAAACCCTACTGCAGGACTACAAATTGAAATTGATAAAGCAGGTAATTATGCCGATTTTCCTGTAGGAGCACATATCAGAATTAATGCAAAAGGATTAAGATTAGGAACTGATAGAGGCGTGGTGAAGATTGGCTCAGTAGATCCAACGTATGCAATAGGAAGAATACCTGGTACTTTATTCAGTAAATATATTTGTGGTGTATGTAATGGGTCAAGTTTGGATATTGAAGTTATAAAACCTTTAGAACTGGCAGACCTGAAACAAGCTCAGAAGACTGATTATTTGAATATATTGGTTAAAGTACCTAATGTTCAGTTTGCAGCTTCTGAATTAGGGAAAAGCTATGTTAATTATGTAGCGGGTTCTGGAGTTGATACAGATAGAAGTATTGTGGATACCAATGGAAACTCTACAATATTAAGAAACGCGGGGTTTTTTACATTTGGAGCAACGTCGATTCCGGAAGGAAAAGGGAGCCTTACGTTTGTTATAAACCGCTATAATTCTTCCTGGCGGATGCAAATACGAAATTTAAATGATGTTAATTTTATAGGGAAAAGATTTTTCTTTGAAGGTTTTGATGGAAACCTAGATGATTGGTTCAATATAAGTATCCAAGGAGCTGAGATCTGGAATATTCAGCAGTTTGGAAACCCAAAACCATGTGTGGTAATGAATGGTTTAAATAAAGATAACGAAGATTGGTTGATCTCAAAACCCATTTCTTTGCAAGGGTTTTCTTCCGCTTTTTTATCTTTCGATACTGATGTTAAAAATAATGGTAACCCACTGGAAGTTTTTGTGACTAAAAATTATACAGGAAATCCTGCAACAACGCTGTGGGAACCACTATCTGCTGTATTTGATCAGGATGCTAATTTGTTTAACACCTGGACTTATTCCGGCAATATTAATCTGAATGCTTATTTGAATAAGGATATTATTATTGGCTTTAAATATACCTCTGCGGTTTCCGCTTCCGCAATATGGCAACTGGATAATATAAGAGTAGTTGGGAATTAAAAGAAATTATAAACAGACTTTTGTATTATACTACACCAACTGAAAAGCCACTACAGGTGTAGTGGCTTTATTATTTAAATTGATTCTTTTTTAGAAAGATACTTCGTTTACTTCTTTTCCACGTTGGAAATTCATTACTTTCTGACTTCCTTTATAAGAAATAGTAACGATGTTACTCTGCTTTGGAAAGGCACTTAGAAGTATTGTATTTTTAATCTTTAAGGTATTGATATCTGAAACACCGCCAGTCTCAAAATATACCCATACAGTTTCTCCGCTTACTTGACTTCCGGTAAATGTTATTGTTTTAGGCGAACCGTTGACGTACACATCAAAATTATTATTTACATATTTTTTTACTTCTGCTTCAAATCCTGCTGTATTGGGATTTATTTTAATAGCATCAGAAATATGACTTGTATTCATTTTTGTGGTGAACTTCAATGTTTTGCTTCCATCAATATAATCAACTTTTGTCATTGAGGAGAAAAAGTCTACATACATAAAACTCATTAACACAAAACATGTTAAAATTCCTGATATATATAAAAGTTTTTTCATCTTAATTAATAGATTTACAATCATAATTGTTATTTATAAGTCACAAATAATATGCCAATTAGAAATTGACATTTACAGCATACTTGTCATAAAATGCTTTAATGTGCGCTACAGCTTCATCAGCAGTATCTACCACTCTATAAAGATCCAGATCATCTTCAGCAATCATTCCTTCTTTTAATAAAGTTGCTTTGAACCATTCCAGTAAACCATTCCAGAATTCAGAACCAACCAATACGATAGGGAATCTTCCGATTTTGTTAGTTTGAATAAGGGTAATCGCTTCTGTAAGTTCATCAAGGGTCCCAAATCCTCCAGGCATTACAACGAATCCCTGAGAATATTTTACAAACATTACTTTTCTCACGAAAAAGTAATCGAAATTCATTGAATAGGATTTATTGATATAAGGATTGAAATGTTGTTCAAAAGGGAGGTCGATATTTAAACCAATAGATTTTCCTTCAGCATTAAAAGCACCTTTATTTCCTGCTTCCATAATCCCGGGGCCTCCACCTGTAATAATACCAAAGCCTATTTTGGTTATTTTTTCTGCAATTTCTACAGCCATTTCATAGTATTTGCTGTCCGGCTTCAATCTTGCAGATCCAAAAATAGAGACACAAGGTCCAATTTTTGCCAATTTTTCATAACCATCCACAAACTCAGCCATTACCTTAAAAACCATCCAACTGTCTTTTGTAATGATCTCATCCCAGGTTTTTTGCCTTAGGCTATTTTGTAGTTTTGTTTCGTTTATATCAAGTTCTGGATTTACTAAACTTTCATCCCTGGTTTCATTAATTTCCATTTCAAATTATTTAAAGTGTTTTTCAGCTTCTATTACAGATTCCGGTCTTCCAACATCTATCAAAAGACAGTCGTGTACATAACCATGGATTTTTTCTGTGTGCATAAGATCCAGATATTCTTCCATAACAGAAAACTTGCCTTTTCTTTTTATTTTCTCAAAGATAGAGGGGTTAATGCAATGGACACCACTAAAAGCTAATGCCTTAAATCCTTTATTGAATTCTGCAAGCCTTTGTTCTCCGGTTTGTACATTTAACCACCCTCTTAGTACCAAATCATCATTGAAAAGAAGCTTTCTCGAACTTTCTCTGTCCGAAACGGCTAAAGTAGCAAAATCTTTTATCTTTTTGTGATAGGTAACAAGATCAGTAATATTTATATCAGTAAGAATATCCGCATTCATGATCAGAAAATCTTCTCCATGATCAAGGAGTTTTCTAGCAAAAATTAAACCACCGCCGGTTTCAAGCAATTCCTCCCTTTCATCAGAGATTTCAATTTTGCAATTAAAATTGTTGTTTTCCTTTAAAAAATCAACAATCTGATCTCCGAAATGATGAATATTTATGACAAAATCGTTGATCCCGAAACTTTTAAGATATTTGATATTTCTTTCTAATAGTGGAACCTCATTTACCTTAACCAACGCTTTTGGATGATGGTCTGTAAAAGGCTTTAGACGTGTTCCTTTTCCGGCTGCAAAAATTAAAGCTTTCATTTGTTATTGTTGATAGATGATGAATGATCATTGATAAAATAAGCAGTGTGTAAATTAATCATTTATAATTTATCGCTTATCGCTTACGAATTAAGATGATGCTGCTCATCATGATGTAGGCTTATTTCTGTTCCTTCCGGATACTTTTGCTTGATATATTCAGCTATTTTTATTGCAGAATATACCGATCTATGCTGTCCACCAGTGCATCCGAAGTTTACCTGAAGATTTTCAAATCCTCTTGAAAGATAATTGTCGATATTAATGGATATAATACTTTTTACCAGTTCTAAAAATTTTGGCATTTCAGTTTCGCTCTCCAGAAATTCCTGAACCCCGATATCATTGCCTGTCTGGGTTTTATATTCTTCAATTCTTCCAGGATTTAAAATTCCCCTGCAATCAAAAGTGAAACCACCCCCATTTCCAGAATCATCTTTTGGTATTCCTCCTTTTTTATATGAGAAGCTGTGTATATCTATGTGTAGCATTTTTATTTTTTATTTTTAAACCAAAGGCTTATTAAACTTAATTAAGGATTAGGAAGCTTTAAAATAGGAGAGAATCTATTTATCGTTTAAGATCTCATTAATTTTTGACTTCGTTTTATCAAGAGCTAATTGTTGTATTACTTTTTTTAGTTCAGGATACTCTTTCATATGGTCCCATTTTTCAGCAAACTGTATTATATTTTCAATACCCTGTTCTATACTTGATATAAAATGTTTTTTTCTTTGAATAAGCCCTCTAAAACCATAGGCACCCAGAACCTGAAGGAATCTCATCATTTGAAGCGGCTTTACCGAGTCTTTTAGTTGGTGTTCTGTTTCTTTATTTTCAAACTGAGCAATATAGAACTCTAGCATCTCATTTTTTAAATCTTCAGGGAAATTGGCTTTAGCCTGAAAAAGAAAAGAAATTACATCATACATTAAAGGCCCTTTCATAGCGGACTGATAGTCGATAAAAGAAACATTGTTATTTTCGTTTATCATGATATTTCTTGACTGAAAGTCTCTGATCATTATTCCCTGTGGCTCAAGATTTTCAATACGAATTGAAATTTTCTTAAATTCCTTTAGTAAGGTTGATTTATGATATTCGAGTTCCAAGACATCAGCAATAAAGTTCTTGAAATAATACAGATCATGAATGACCGGAAGTTCATCGTAGCTTTCATATTCAAATGTTTTACTAAAGTCAATTTTTCCTTGTGTCTGTTTCTGTAGCTGGAAAAGTTTTTCTAGTGTTTGCTTTACCAAAGATTTTACTTTTTCCGATAAGCCCTCATTTGAAATGATTTCAGATAAGGTATTTTCACCTAAAAATTCCTGAATGTACATTTTCCGATCTTCGGAAATAGCAAAAATAGTAGGAGTATTAAGGGTTAGTTTGGAAAAAACTGTTGAATAATAGAAGAAACTTTCGTTCTCCTGGATATTCTCATTATAAGTAATAATGTATTTTTTGTTGTCTGCTTTTGCCCAAAAATTCACCCTCGCGGATCCGCTTTGAGCCAATGTGACGAACTCAGAAGATTTTTCACCTATATAGTTTTCAAAAAATCGTTGTGCGTTTTCAGAAGTCATAATATGGAAACAAATATACTAAATTACAGTCTAATTTTTATCTTTGCATCATGCTAAAGGATTTTAAACCAGTTTTAAGTATTCTGTTGAGGTTCATCATCATCTATCTGGTGCTGCTTTTTTGTTATCAGTTTTACCTGAATAGTTTTAAAGAATCAGGACTAGATCCTTTTTCACGAATAATTGCGGAACAGGTAAGCTGGATCCAAAATGCTTTACACTATCCTACACAGTTGTATAATGATGTTTCAAAAGAACAGGTCTGGTTTTATGTGAAAAAAGTTTATGTGACAAGAATGGTAGAAGGATGTAATGCTATTTCAGTTATGATCCTATTTATTTCTTTTGTTTTTGCTTTTTATAAAGGCCTCAAAACTTTTATTTTTGCATTTATTGGCCTTTTTTTGCTTTATATAATGAATATTCTACGAATTGTAGGCCTAAATATTGTTGTAAGTGACTTTAAACAATATGAGAGAATTGCTCATGATTTTCTTTTTCCTGCCATTATTTATGGGACAGTAGTTGTACTTTGGCTTATATGGATTAAATTCTTTGCTTTAAAAAATGAAAATTCTTAATTGGTTTTTAGTAATAATCGGAATCTGTGGTCTTATAAGTGTGCGAATACTTGAGGACAAATTGTTTTATGACCCATTCCTGGGTTATTTTCATGAAGCTGATAAAAGTATGATATTTCCTTCTTTTGAATGGGGGCAGTTAATTCTGGGATATGTATTCAGATTTATTTTAAACTTACTTTTCTCTTGTTTAATTATTCATTTTTTATTTAAAGATAAAACATGGACAATGCAGGGAGGTATATTGATAATGATAATTTTCCTGATTACTTTTCCTATTTATCTGTATTGTATTTACAATAAATTTGAAATAGGTTATCTTTTTTCTTTCTATATGAGACGGTTTGTGATTCAGCCTTTGGCAATACTTTTAATCGTTCCAATGTTTTATTATAGAAAACAGATGGTAAAGGGAGGCTAGTAAAAATTTTTATTTTACAGTGTGTTTGATTTCAAGTATAATGTTACCGGTTGTCCATTCTATTCTTTTTACGAATTCTCTTTCACGGACCGGGCAGTCCATAATCTGGCATATGGGACATGAAATGGTCTTACAATCATCCATATGAAAATTAAATTCGATAGTACGCTTCATATTTTTAGCTAAAAGAATAATTACATTTTCCATTTCTTTGTGAGCATCACGAAGGCTGTAATACCAGGGAAGCGTAATATGTGCATCAATATGAAGAGAAGATCCAAACTGTTGTATTTTCATATTGTGAATATCTATCCATTCAGTTTTTCTGTTATTTTCGAGTATCTGAACAATTTGGATTAATATTTCAGGATCCTGCTCGTCCATAATTCCACTTAGTGACTTTCGAACAATTTTATACCCTACGAAGATGATGTACCCTCCAAAAATAAGTGCTACGACAGAATCCAGCCAATATATTTTAGTAAAGTAGACGACAATTAAACTGAGCACGACACCAAGTGTCGTAATTGTATCAGATTGGAGGTGTTTTCCTGAGGATATGAGTACCAGTGAATTATCAGTTTCCCCTTTTTTTATGGAAATATAACCCAATAAATAATTAACCACGGCGGTAGCTGCTATAATAGCAATCCCCCAATCTAATTTGTTAAGTATCTTTCCGACGATCAGACTATTGACACCCTCATAGATGATCATAATCCCTGCAATAGCGATCAAAGCTCCTTCTATACCCGAGGTTACAAATTCTACCTTTCCGTGCCCATAAGGATGATCTTCATCCTTGGGTTTGGCAGCAAGATGTAAAGAATACAGTCCCATAAATGCACTGATTACATTAACGATGCTTTCCATGGCATCAGAAAATACGGCATCTGAATTGGTGAGTTTCCAGGCGATAATTTTTCCGATAAATAAGATTATTCCAAAAGTTGCAATCCACTTCTGAAAACCTATTTTATTTTTATTCGTACTCTGAATGTTCATAAGTTTGATAAAAAAAAGAATCTCAATTTTGAGACTCTTTTTTATTTTGTTAGTTTATACTAAGTTGTTTGCTACCAGGTATTCTGCAATCTGTACTGCGTTCGTTGCAGCTCCTTTTCGCAGATTATCAGCTACAATCCAGAGATTGAGCGTTTTCGGCTGAGAAAGATCTCGCCGTATTCTTCCAACGAAGACCTCATCTTTTCCCTCAGAATCTAAAGGCATTGGATAGAGGTTGTTTTTAACATCATCTATTACAATAACTCCTGGGGTTTCAGATAAGATTTTTCTTACCTCGTCAAGTTCAAATTCGTTTTCAAATTCGATATTTACACTTTCAGAATGTCCTCCCTGAACGGGAACTCTTACTGCAGTTGCTGTTAAATTAAATGTATCATCACCTAGAATTTTCTTAGGCTCTTTCATTAATTTAATTTCTTCTTTAGTATAATCATCATCACTGAAAACGTCGCAATGCGGTAAAGCATTTTTAAAGATCTGGTAAGGATATACTTTCGCTACAGAATTGTCACCATTGATTTCAGCATTCAATTGATCAACCGCTGCTTTTCCAGTTCCTGTTACAGACTGGTAAGTAGAGACAACAACTCTTTTAAGGTCATATTTTTTGTTAAGTGGTCCTAAAACCATCACCAACTGAATTGTAGAACAATTTGGATTAGCAATAATCTTATCTTCAGCAGTTAATACATTTGCATTAATCTCCGGAACTACAAGTTTTTTTGTAGGATCCATTCTCCATGCTGAAGAATTATCAATTACCGTTATTCCGGCTTCTGCAAATTTTGGTGCAAACTCAAGCGATGTAGAACCTCCGGCTGAGAAAATTGCAATATCAGGTTTGGCAGCTATAGCGTCATTAATGCTTACAATCGTATACTCTTCCTGTTTATACTTCACCTTCTTACCAATAGATCTTTCCGAAGCGACCGGAATTAATTCTGTGATAGGAAAGTTTCTCTCCTCCAATACTTTAAGCATAACTTGTCCAACCATTCCTGTTGAACCTACTACAGCTACTTTCATCTTAATGATTACAATGTTTAAGTTAATATATTATGCCCCAAAGACTCTTGTCCAAGGGAACGCGAATGCAAATAAACCAACTGCAATTAATCCCATAATGACAATTCCTAAAGAAATGGTATCATTGGATTTTACTTTTTTATTGATGATCGTCATCAATACTGCTGCAATTAGCATAGAAAATGGATGTTCTACATACTGGAACCTTAGGTCTGCATTTTTCATTACTGATCCCATATCCAATCCTTTTGTAAAATTAGTGATCAGCATAATGATCCCAATTAAAAACTGAACATGAAAGAAAATCATCGTGAAGAGGGTAATCTTCTTCAAAAATTTATTCACTTTCCCACTGAAACCAAACATGGTTCCTAAAAGTGCAATAATAAATAATGCTACTAAAAGAAGCTCCAGATACCCAAACCCTTTATGGGCACTAAGTAAAATCTTGTAAAAATCCATATCCTATTTTTCTATTTTTCTGATCACAAAGATAACAAAAAATCCCAGCCAAAGCTGGGATTGATATTTATAAAATCTAAAATTGTATTATTAGAAGTTGAAAGATAATGTTGCGGACCAAGTTCTTCCGAAACCAAAATATACACGGTTTCCATCAGCTATACCTTTATACATTCTACCTGCTTGTTCATAAGTTTTCCCTTTGTCAGGATCGTTATTAGCAGTAATTTTATCACTACCAAAAGTGTTTGTAGCACCATCGGCAATATAAGTAGTATCAAATAAATTATAAATGTTTGCTCCCACTGTAAAATACTGGCTGTTATCTCTTAATCTAATTTTGTATGATATACCAATATCTGTTAGGTTATAATCAGGTAATTGTAATACTCCTCTGTCTTGATTAGCAATATTTGAGAATGTAGCAATATCAATAGAAGAATATAATTTACCAACGAATCTCCAACCTCCATAAATACTCAAGTCTTTTACAGGTTTAATAGTAGCTCCTAATGACGCTGTCATTTGTGGAATACTGTTGTTGCTTGATCCTCCTACTTTAACCTTATCGATGTAAAGTGTTGTTACATTTGAATCTCCTGCAACTGTCAAAGGTTGGTTGTTTCCATCGAATGTTGATCCGGTTGCATTTCCTTTGTAATAATAATCTCCCCAAGAGAACATTCCGTTAAACTCTACAAAATTATTAAGTTTATAGTTTGCATCAACTTCAATACCTTGGTGGATTTCTGTAATGCCATTCATTTCTGCATAAGCATCTGTTACGTTTGGAACCGTAATATTTCTTCTTAATGCTCTGTCTTTCCATTCTGTTCTATAAATGTTAACATTAGCATTAAATTTAGAAGATCTGAATCCGTATCCAACTTCTGCAGAGAATATTTTCTCGTTAGTTAACTGAGGGTTAACAACCTGCTGATTACTTGGATAAACTGCATTCATGAAAGGTTGCTTACTATAGTAACCAATGTTTCCAAACACATTGTGATTTTCGTTGATGTTATAGTTAAGTCCTCCCTTAACATTGTATCCAAATAAGTTTTTGAATCCAGTCTTTCTATTAACGATCTGATCTCTTTGTTTTGTAACGCCATCAATTACAAACTCATCAATTCTTTGATAACCTTGGTTTGAAACTGACCCTTGTAAGAAGGCAGATATTTTATCATTGGTATATTCAACCTGACCAAATCCACTGTACCAAAGAACTTCACCATCATTACTGAAAGCTAATCTGTTCTCTAGAGGAACTTGGCTTCCTCCAAATGGGTTCCAAACCAACTTTTGGTAATCATAAGTCTGATTAATGACATTAGGGGCAATGTTTTTATTAGTGTTATCCTTATAGCCGCTTGCTCCATATAAATCAGAAGCAACCTGATAATGGTATCCATAATAATATCTGTTATCTGTTCCAACTGAGAAATTCCAGTTATCATTGATCTTGTGTTGGAAGTTTGCTAAAATACCATACCAGTTGTGAGAATTGATACTTGATCTACGAATTAAAGTTGCTCCATTTCCAGCAGCATTTACGTCGATAGCAGCATTTTCTTTAAAAATTTGGTCATAATTGTATAGACCTTGTGCGTCTCTAAAATATGGCTGGCCATTTGCATCAGTACCGTTAATTGTTTTATTGTTTACTCTACCAATATCTGCAGTTCCTCCACCTCTACCGTTAGACATGTAGGCAACAGTACTTAACTTGGATTTTTCACTCATTGTCCAATCCCAGTTAAACATAAGTACTGGTTTTGAATAATAATTAGATCTATTGGCAAGTGCAACTTTTCTGCCTTCAGCGTTTGTATAGTATCCCCAGTCTGAGTTATAAGTTCTGTCTGGTTTTCCATCCTTATCCGGATTATACTTAATATAGTCTGAAATAGAAGGTGCGAAAGATCTCTGATCATGCCATTGAGGAGATGACGTAATCATAAATTGGAAGTTATGCTTTTTGCTTGGCTCCCAACCTAAAGCAAAATAATATGCATAAGATTCAAAATCTGTATTTTGAATATAAGTGCTACCAGCAGTTCTGCTTATTAAGAATGATGAAGACCATCCGTTGTTTAATTTTCCTGTATTGTAAGCAAATGATGTTTTTAAGTAATCGTTATTACCAACGCCCAATCTTATTACACCACCTTTCTTCATATCTGCTGAACGGGTAATAAAGTTAATTGTTCCTCCAACAGAAGCAATTCCTAATTTAGATGAGCCTAAACCTCTTTGAGTTTGGATGAAACTTGTAACATCAGATAAGCCTGTCCAGTTAGAATAGTACACTGTACCACCCTCCATATCATTTACAGGCATACCGTTTACCATTACAGCGATATTTCGAGATTCAAAACCTCTCATCACAATACCTCCGTCTCCAAAACCTCCTCCTGATTTAGTAGCATACACAGAAGGTGTAGTGTTTAAAATCTCAGTAAGTTCTTGGTTACCTAATCTTTCGATAATTTGTGCTGCTTTAATAGTAGAAGCTGCAACAGGTGTCTTTCTATCTTTAGCGATATCGGTTACACCTTGTAAAATTACCTCCTCAATGTCTTTAGACCTTTTGATTGTGTCCTGTGTTTCTTGAGCGTAATAAACACTAGCTGTAGACAATGTAATTACTACAGTCAGTATCGATTTGTTGATTAATTTCATAATCGTTAGTAATAGTTAGATTTAAATTTTATGCAAAAGTCGATAAATAAAATTTAACCAATATTAACTCAATGTTAATTTTTAACTAATATTAAGAATTATTAACGTGTTGATTAGTAGTATTTTAACTAAAAGCAGTGTTTTTGTGTTAAAAAAATGCATTGCATAATATGTAAAAAAGCATGCTTATTTTTGTTAAAAATACAACGTTACTTCACGGCTTTGAGGCTTAAATCAATGTTCTCAGCGGAGTGAGTAAGGGCTCCTGCAGAGATGTAGGTCACACCTGTAGTTGCGATTTCTTTAAGTTCATCTCTGGTGATTCCTCCTGATGCTTCAGATTCGCAAGAACCATTAATCATATCTACGGCTTGTTTCATCATTTTTACATCCATATTATCAAGCATGATTCTGTCTACTTTTGCTTTAATTGCTTCCTGAACTTCATCTAAATTTCTGGTTTCAACCTCAATTTTAAGCTTTTTCTTATTTTTTTTGATATAATCTTTAGCCATTTTTACGGCATTGGTAATGCTGCCATTATAATCAATGTGATTGTCTTTCAGCATGATCATATCATAAAGGCCATATCGATGATTGGTACCTCCGCCAATAGAAACAGCCCATTTTTCACAAATTCTAAAATTGGGAGTTGTTTTTCTGGTATCTAATAATTTGGTTTTAGTACCCACTAATCTTGAATCCCATTCGTGGGTAAGTGTTGAAATTCCACTCATTCTCTGCATGCAGTTTAAGATGAGTCGTTCCGTAGAAAGTATAGATTGAGCACTTCCAGTAACAATAAAGGCAACATCGCCTACTTTGGCTGCCTCTCCATCTTTGATAAAAGTCTCTACTTTTAAATTTTTATCGAAAGTCTTAAAGATAATTTCGGCTAATTCAACCCCAGCAAGAATACAATTTTGCTTTACTAAAAGTTTGGCACTTTGTTTAAGATCTTTGGGAATTGTGGATAACGTGGAGTGATCCCCGTCCTGAATATCCTCTTCAAGAGCTGATTTTATAAAAGTTTTAAGTGCCTTATCTGTTACGTAGTTTGGCTTTTTCATATGGTATGCTTTTTAAGCTAAATCTTTATTGTAAAATGCTCCTTTGTTCTCTGTCATTTCCATAGATTGGGTAATGATGAGGTAGGCAACGGTTGTTAAGTTTCTTAGTTCTGATAATTGAGGAGAAAGAATAGAGTAGTGGTAGATCTCGTCAACAGCAGCTGCTATTTCATGATGTTTTTGCAGTGCCATCTTCAGACGTCTGTTGCTTCTTACGATACCTACTAAATCACTCATCATTTCCTGAAGCTGTTTTCTAAGATAACTAACGATGACCATTTCATCGATAATTTTCATTCCTTCTTCATTCCATTCCGGTACAGCTTTTAAGTCATCAAAATTGAAATTATTTTTATTCAACAATTCTACTGTTTTAATTGCTGCATTATGTCCAAAAACGAGACCTTCAAGTAAAGAGTTGGAAGCTAGTCTGTTGGCTCCATGTAACCCTGAATTGGTACATTCTCCGACTGCAAATAAATTATTGATTGATGATTGTCCGTCTTTGTCGACTTCAATTCCGCCCATCAAGTAATGGCAAGCGGGAACAACCGGGATGAGTTGTGTAAAAGGATCGATGGCTTCTTCTCTGCATTTTTTATAAATGTTGGGGAAATGATCCAGGAATTTTTCTTTATTCATTTCTCTGCAGTCTAGGCCTACATATTCATCACCGGAGATTTTCATTTCGTTATCAATGGCTCTGGCTACGATATCTCTTGATGCAAGTTCTTCACGTTCGTCATATTTGTGCATGAATTTCTCCCCTCTCTTGGTTCTAAGTTTAGCCCCATCTCCCCGAACGGCTTCAGAAATTAAGAAAAGCATTCCATCAATTTTGCTATACAATGCTGTTGGATGGAATTGGTAATACTGCATATTAGAAACATTTCCTTTCGCTCGTGCAACAAAAGCAATCCCGTCACCAGTTGCAATGGTTGGGTTGGTTGTGTTTTTATAAACATGTCCTGCACCTCCTGTTGCCACAAGTGTTATTTTTGAAGTGATCTTTTTAATGGCTTTGGATTTTTCATCCAAAATATATGCACCATAACAATGGATGTCACCTTCATTTAATTCTTTTCCCGGAACATGATGTTGTGTGATGATATCAATGACATAATGATGATCTAATATCTCAATATTTGGGCTGTTTTTGGCCGTTTGTAAAAGGGCTCTTTCAATTTCAAAACCGGTAATGTCTTTATGGTGAACAATTCTGTTTTCCGTATGTCCGCCTTCTCTACCTAGTGCAAACTCACCATTTTTCATGTCGAATTTTGCACCCCATTCTACAATTTCATTGAATCTTTTAGGAGCTTCTTTTACGACCATTTCAACAACATCACGTTTACTTTCACCGTCACCGGCGCGCATAGTATCTTCAATGTGTTTGTCGAAATTGTCTTTTTTGAAATCTGTAACCACAGCTAAGCCGCCTTGTGCATATTTAGTGTTGCTTTCATCCTCATCGGACTTTGTTACTATGATTATCTTGGCATCAGGAAGTTGTTCAGAAACTTTAATGGCATAAGAAAGTCCCGAGATTCCGGAACCAATTATTAATACATCCGCTTTTATCATATGCTTGCTTTAAGACAATGGTCTAATCATTAAATAAATTTAAACAATTTTTCGTTTGGTTTCCTTACTTTTTTCATGTGCTGAAAGAGATCTTCTTCAGAACGGTAGCCAATTGCCAGTGTAACAGTTACTTTTTCTGTTTCCGGGTTTATATCCAGGATTTTTTCAATTAAATCTTCACGAAAACCTTCCATTGGGCAGGTGTCTATATTTTCAATAGCTGCCGCATACATTAAATTTGCTAAAACGATATACGATTGCTTTTCTGCCCAGTTGAAAATTTCATCCTGGTTTTTTTGATTAACGTGCTGGCTTATACTATTTTTAAAAAGATTTAGGTTTTCTAAAGGAATATCTCTTACTTCAGAAATGTGATTGAAATAGCCCCGGATGTAGCTTTCGTCAATTGTTTTTTTTGAAATAATAACAATGAGATGAGAGCATGTAGAAATTTGAGATGGATTATAAAAAGCCGGAATTAGTTTTTGTTTCATTTCCTCGCTTTCAACAACTAAGATTTTATAAGGTTGCAGCCCCAAAGAACTTGCAGACAGTTTTCCTGACTCAAGAATATTATGAAGTGTTTCCTGAGGTATAATCTCTTTATTGAATTTTTTTACAGAATATCTTCTGCTTAAAGCTTCCAAATAATTCATAGGACAAATTTAAGAATTGAATATGAATAAAATGGAGTTGTTATGAATTATCTGTTTATAAATAACACAAAAAAAGGATTGCTCCATTTTTGAAGCAACCCTTTTGATATGAATGAATGTTTATATTATTCTCTATTCTTCACCAATATCCAACCTGAATATTTAATCGGAGTGTTCTTTTTGTCATTTTCATTCCATGTTACAGAAAACCAGTAGCTTCCTGTGGAAACCTTTCTACCGCCAATAGTTCCGTCCCAAGTGTATTTATTAGATTTGTCACCCTGATGGATTTTAGCACCATATCTATCGTAGATGCTAAATACCAGATTTTGTTTACCAGCAAGGGCTGAATAATCTATTACATCATTTACTCCATCTCCATTAGGAGTAATTACATTAATTAAATTAGGAATAGTTATGGTAATGTCGATTGGTTCACAATCATAGGCATCTTTTACAAATAGGTTGCATTCCCCTCTTGGTAAGTTAGTGAACACATTAGAATCTTGCCAGTTGATATTGTCTAATGAGTATTGATATGGAGGAGTTCCACCAATGGCATTTACTGTGATCGTGCTGCTTGAAATATCTACATTGGTAATAACTGGTTGTTCAGCAGGATATACTTTTACGTTTTGAGTGGCAACACATTCTCCTGTTTTTAGTTTAACCCAATAAACACCTACTCCTACATTGGTAATAGCCTGTGTTGTTGCTCCTGTGCTCCAAAGATAAGATGCAAAACCTGGACCTGCATCCAAAGTAGTTTTGTCCTCTATACAAATTATTTTGTCTTTTAGAACAGTAGAAAGTACGGGAGCTAGTACAATTAGAGTGACTTTAGCCACTGCGTAACACCCGTTTGAGTTGGTGACTCTGATATACACGACTCCGTTTGGTGCAATATAAGCAGTTGGAGTGGCTATTTCGTTTGTTCCGTTTTGAGCATCTGCTAGAGATGGATAATATTTTTTAGTCAATACTCCCGGAGTTCCTGTTACAATAGCGGTCGTAAGATTAAATAATGCTGTTGAGGGATTTGCCTCAAGGAAACAGGATCTTAAAGTGGTATCGTTTACAGTGACAATTGGAGCAACTTTTAAAGTTACTGTTGCGTCATTATTGTCGCATAATACAGATGTTGGGTCTTTTATAACGACAGAAATATTGGTATCTGAAGTGTATTGGAAATTTGTGGGATTAGGAATTGGTGTTCCACTTCCTGTAATGTAATATGTAAAGGTATAATTAGTAGGTGTTGTTGTAAACTGTGAGTTTAATGTCGTAAGATCAATAGTTGCCATTCCAGCTAAATCTGGGCAAATCGATTTTGTAATTGCAGTTTGTAAAAGAGGGATTTTATCAACATAAACTTTTACATTTTTAATAGAGTGTCTGGCTCTTGCTCCTCCTGTAGATGCTGAAAAACCGAAATACCCAACAGTCATTGCGGCTGCAGCTCCTGAAGGTGCAAAGGATTGGTTTACGATTAATGTACCATCAAGTGTTATTTTTACGATCCAATTGGCAGGAGCTGCGGGGTCTACCTCTCCGCTTACTTCAACATGTTTGTAAGTTGTTCCTTGGAATGGTTGTGTTGAATTAAGATCTGCTGAGTGAAAAGAGCTTCCCGGAACATTATAAAACTCGACATTATTGGTGTCTGTCGTATTTTGAACTTGTCCATAGGCAACATGTACTTTACTCATTCCTGAGCTTCCTGTAGCATTGTTATAAGTGTCAAAAGCCGTAATAAAACCGATTGCATTTTGAGATACACCTAGCCCGGAACCGAGGATGCTTGCGATTGGTGGATTGGCCAGATACCAAAACGCGATACCGTCGCCGGTATAAGTTTGATTGGAGTCCATTCTAAAATCGAACTCTACTCTCCACTTGTCACAATACTTTAAGTTTATAGGCTCATTTAATCTTATAGAACCTGATTTATCATTGGTGTCGGGCGTAAGCTGTACAAAATCCGTATTCACAACGGTGGGAGCAACCATTGTCCATCCCGTAGTATTTACAGGATTACCTGCTAGCTGATAAGTTTGTGATATGAGCTGTATTGGAAGACAAAGTAAAATAAGAAGGAAATAAAAAAGTATAGTTTTTTTCATTGTTATTAGGTTATTTGTTTTTGAGATATTTTAAGTATGATAAATAATAGATTTTAATTTTTAGTTTTAGTTTATACAAAATACGTCTTTGGGTCTGATTTGATAAAAAGAATCACTTCTGTTTTAAGGAGTGATTCTTTATCTCTTGATTACCTATTTTAGTTAATCTCTATTCTTTACTAGAACCCAACCGGAATACTTGATAGAAGTATTCTTTTTGTCATTTTCATTCCATGAAACAGAGTACCAATAGCTTCCTGTAGGAACTTTTCTACCACCTATGGTTCCATCCCATCTATATTTTGTAGACTTATCTCCTTGGTGAATCTTAGCTCCATACCTGTCAAATATATTGAACACAAGGTTTTGTTTATTTGCTAATGCCGAATAATCAATTACATCATTAATACCATCTCCGTTAGGAGTAATCACATTAATTATATTTGGAATTGTTACAGTAACATTGATCGGTTCACAATCATAGGCATCTTTTACAAATACAGTGCTTTCTCCTCTAGGTAGATTAGCAAACACATTGGAGTTCTGCCAGATAATATTGTCTAATGAATATTGATACGGAGGAGTTCCGCCAATTACATTTATTGTTATTGTGGTGGTTGAAATATCTACATTGGTAATAACCGGCTGTTCTGCGGGATGAACTTTTACAGTTTGTGTAGCAATACATTCGCCTGTTTTTAATTTAACCCAATAAACACCTACTCCTACATTGGTAATAGCCTGAGTTGTTGCCCCGGTACTCCATAAGTAAGATGCAAAACCAGGACCTGCATCTAATGTTGTTTTGTCTTCAATACAAATTGTTTTATCCTGTAGGACAGTAGACAATACGGGAGCGAGTACAATTAGTGTGACTTTGGCTACAGCATAGCATCCGTTTCCGTTAGTGACTTTAATGTAAATGACTCCGTTCGGAGCAATATATGCTGCGGGTGTTGTGATTTCATTTGTCCCATTTATGGCATCTGTCAGAGATGGATAATATTTTTTAGAAATTCCAACCTGTGTGGCCACTGCTGCGGCTGTGAGGTTGAATGATGCCATAGATGGATTTGATTCCAGAAAACAAGATCTAAGGGTTGTATCATTTACAACAACAACAGGATAGATGTTTAGAGTGATTTGTGCAACATCTACACAACCCTGTGGAGTGGTCACTTTTACAAAAACAGATCCTACAGGAGATGCATAAGCAGTTGGATTCATAATTTCATTAGTGCCGGCATTAAGGTCTGTCAATGACGGGTAATATTGCTTTATGACCCCAGGAACAGTTGTAACTGCAGCCGTGGTTAGATCAAATGTAGCTGTTCCTGCATTATTGTTGTTGCATCCTGTTATGGTAACATCATCTGCTGCAAAAGGAGTTGGGTTCAGTTGAATGACTCCATCTCCATTATCGCATAATGTGGAGGAAGGATCTTTAACAACAACTGTGATTGTTGTGGCTCCTGTATACTGAAAACTTGTTGGATTGGCAATAGGTGTCGAGTTGCCCAGAACATAATAAGTAAAAATATAATTTGCCGGATTATTTACGAACTGAGAATTGTATGATGTTAAATCTACAGTTCCGTTTCCTGTCGCAGGATTTACACATACGAAAGGAGTAATAGTGCTTTGTAAAATAGGCACTTTATCTACGAAAATTTTAGCATTTTTAATAGAATGTCTCGCGCTTGCTCCTCCAGTTGCTGCTGAAAACCCGAAATATCCCTGAGTCATTCCAATTGCACCTCCAGATGGGGCAAAAGATTGATCTGCAATAAGTACCCCGTCTATTCTTACCTTAATAAGCCAGTTGGTAGGATTGGCAAGATCTGTTTCACCATTTACTTCTACATGTTTGTAGGTTGCGCCGACAAATGGCTGTGTGGGATTCAAATCAGGAGAGTGGAATGTACTGCCGGCAGTATTATTATATTCTATATTGTTGTTAAGAGAGTTGTTGGTTCCATACAAAATATGAACCTTGCTCATTTGTCCTTCTGTGGTGTTGTTAAAAATATCAAACCCAACCATTAAACCTGAAGCATTAGCCGGGATTCCTAATCCGCCTCCTGAAACAAATCCTGTTGGAGGATTAGCCAGATACCAAAAGGTAAAGCCGTCCCCTCTCCCGAATTGGGCAGTCCCATTTCCGTCGATCCTAAAATCGAATTCTACCTTCCATTTGTCACAATACCTCAGATTGATTGGGTTGGTTAGTTTAATAGCACCATATTGATTTCCTTGATCCGCGGTAAGTTGTATAAAATCAGTATTTACATTTGCGCTTGAAACAAGATCCCATCCTGTAGTATTTACTGGGTTACCCGAAAGTTGATATGTCTGAGAGAAAAGAATACTGGGCAGATTGATCAAGATGATAAGAAGGCAGAAGAGTAAAGTTTTTTTCATTGAGGTGAGTGGAGTAAAGTGTTATTGTTTTTCCATTTAATTAATTCAAGTCCTTTTTGTTTTATAATAAAACTTAAGTAATAAAAAAGACCACTACCGATAATGGAGTGATCTTTTCTTTATTATTCTCTATTTTTAACCAATACCCAGCCATTGTAATTTGTTTGAGTATTGTTTTTGTCATTTTCATTCCAAGAGATCGTATACCAGTAAGTAGCAGTAGATATTTTTTTACCACCGGAAGTGCCATCCCATCTGTAATTTCTCAATTTATCGGCTTCATATAGCTTATTTCCATATCTATCATAAACAATGAATACCAGATTCTTTTTGTAAGCAAGGGCAGAATAGTCGATATAGTCATTTACGTTATCTCCGTTTGGTGTAATAGCATTGATAAGATTAGGAACAGTGATTTGTACATCAATAGGGTTACAGTTGTAAAAATCTTTAACAAATATTTTATGTTCTCCTCTTGATAAACCTGAAAATATGTTTGAATCCTGCCATGTAACACCATCTAAAGAAAATTTGTAGGGTGGAGTGCCACCATTTACATTGACGGTGATTGTGCTGTTGGTAATATCAATGCTTGTAATAACAGGTTGTGGAGCTGCTTTTACTCTTACGATCTGATTGGTAAGGCAGTTTCCTGTTTTTAGCAAAACTGAGTAAATTCCTACAGGAACATTTTGAATAGATTGAGTGGTTGCTCCTGTATTCCATAGATAACCATCAAAACCCGGACCTGCATCTAAAGTTGCTGTTTCATCGATACAAATTGTCTGATCTTTAAGAACGGAGGATTGTACCGGAGGTAAAACAACAAGATTGATCTTTACAATAGTATAACAATTATTGGCATCAGTTACTTTAACATAGACTACGCCGGTAGTGGAAACATATGCTGCCGGATTTACTATTTCGTTAGTACCACCTACAGCATTTGCCAGGGTTGTATAATATTTTTTGATAACTCCAGTTTGTGTTGTTATGTTGGCTGTGGTTAGATTAAATAAACCGGATGTAATATTTGTATCAATAAAACATGAACGTATAGTGTCATCATTAGCAACTACTTCAGGAAGAAATGCAAGGGTGATTTGTGCTGTTCCAGTACAGCCTTGAGGGGTTGTTACTTTCACATAAACAATTCCTGGAGCAGAAGTGTAAGTTGCTGGGTTTGTAATCTCATTGGTTCCCGCGTTGAGGTCATTTAACGTTTTATAGAATTTCTTAATGACGCCAGGTACTCCTGTTACAGGTGCTGTTACAAGGTTAAATGTTGCTATGCCAGCTTTATTATTGTTACATTCAGATATTGTTACATTACTTGCTGTGAACGGAGCGAGAACGAGGAGTATTTTTCCGTCAGGATTATCGCATAGGACTCCTGCATTGTCTTTTATGACAACGGATATCGTTGTATTGGCATTGAATTGATAATTGGTAGGATTCGCAATTGGTGTTGAGCTACCTAGAACATAGTAAGTAAATGTATAGTTCGCTGGTGTAGTTACAAACTGCGAATTGAATGTAGTTAAATTCACAACACCGTTCCCTGTGGAAGGATTGGGACAGAAAGATTGTGTTGCAGAGTTTTGTAATATTGCAACTTTGTCCGTATATATCTTTACATTTTTAATGGAGTTTCTTACAGATGCTGCTCCTGTAGATGCAGAGAAGCCAAAATATCCCTGGGTTATTGCTGCTGCTGCTCCGGCAGGTGCAAAAGATTGGTTAATAACTGAGGTTCCATCAATTTTTAAAGTAATAATCCAGTTAGTTGGTGTTGCAGGATCCACTTCTCCGGTCACCTCAACATGTTTAAAGGTGGGGCCTACCAAAGGAAGGGTAGACGTTAGATCAGCAGAGTGAAATGAACTTCCGGGAGTATTAAAATATTCGATATTGTTTGTATCAGTGGTATTTTGTACAACACCATAGGCAAGATGTACTTTATTCATCTGACCTGCTGTTGTATTGTTGTAAAGGTCAAAACCAATCATTAAGCCGATTGCATTTTGCGGGATTCCTAAACCAGAGCCCAGTTGACTTGTTATTGGAGGATTTTGTAGATACCAAAATGAAAAGCCATCTCCTCTTCCAGCAGATGTTCCATTTCCATCCATTCTGAAATCAAATTCAATTCTCCATTTGTCACAGTATTTTAGATTAATGGGATCATTAAGCTTTATAGCTCCGGATTTATTTGTTAAGTCATCAGTAAGCATAACAAAATCTCCATTTACTACTGCAGAAGGAACTACGGTCCAACCTGTAGTATTCACGGGATTTCCTGTGAGCTGATAAGTTTGTGAAAAGAGTTTTCCGGATAAGCAGAATAAAACCAGAGTAAAATAAAATAGTAATTTTTTATTCATTAATTAGGATGTTTAAAAATTGGACGTGTAAATATATTAAATCCTAAGTAATAAATATGTATTCAGTGTTAATTTTGCAGAAAAGATTAATAATATTTTAATAAAAGTTAATTAAGCTAGTGAAATAACTAATTCAAGGTGTAGAATAGTTGGAAATACTGATATAGATTCCATTTGAGGAGTTTTCTTTAAAACAGGGAATTATTTTCAAGATCTTCAAAAAAGGTGTCAATTTCTAAATGAGAAGATGCTGCGGCGGCAACTGCAAGTTTATCACACAACTCATTTTCGAAATGACCGGCATGTCCTTTTATCCAGTGCATTTTTGGACTGTGCTGATTATAGAGTATAACGAACTTTTTCCACAGATCAGGGTTCTTTACGTTTTTCCAACCTCTTTTTATCCAGCCTGAAATCCAATTTTGATTAATGGCATCTGAAACATATTTACTGTCTGTAAAAACATGAATGTCATTTTCTGTTGATTTCAGTTTTTCTAAAGCTGTAATAACAGCTAAAAGTTCCATTCTGTTATTTGTTGTTTTTCGGAAACCTTTAGAAAAAGTTTTTTGATAATTTTTTTCTGGAACGCGCATCAGAATTCCATATCCTCCTTTTCCAGGATTTCCACTACATGCTCCGTCGGTATATATTTCAATTCTCAAAACTTTCTGATCTGTAAGAATGGTTGTATTTAATTATTTAAAATGGGAAATCATCATCATCATCAAAATCATTCATAGAAGATCCTGAGAGCTGAGAGTTATCTGGAAGATCAAATGCCGCACCTGGTTGAATGGTGGTTTTTATCTTGTCAAAACCACTAGGTTCATTAGAATTAAAATTAGATGGATATCCTGGAGCTCCTCCCATCGCAGCCTCTACATCTCCAAATTTTGCAAAATGTTTCAAGAATGATAATCTTACATCTGCCGTAGCACCATTTCTGTGTTTTGCAATAATTAGTTCTGCTTGATTTTCTGTTGAACTTTCCTGTCCTTCCTCATCGTTATCCCAAACGGCAATTTTATAATATTCCGGTCTAAATATAAAAGATACAATATCGGCATCCTGCTCAATTGCTCCTGATTCCCTTAAATCGGAAAGTTGAGGTCTTTTTCCAGGACGGGTTTCCACACTTCTTGAAAGCTGAGAAAGCGCAATTACTGGTACATTCAATTCTTTTGCAATAGCTTTTAATGAACGTGAAATCATAGAAATTTCCTGTTCACGGTTTCCGCCTCCTTTTCCTCCACCTCCTGCGGTCATTAGCTGAAGGTAGTCAACCATGATCAGTCTAACGCCATGTTGCATAACTAGTCTTCGGCATTTTGCCCTGAAATCGAATATGGAAAGTGAGGGAGTTTCATCAATAAAAAGAGGTGCATTTTCCAATTCGGATACATTGGAGAACAGTCTTTGCCATTCTTCATCATCCAATGTTCCTTTCCTTAATTTTTCGGAAGAAATTCTTGTTTCAGAAGCGATCATCCTTGTGATAAGCTGTACTGATGCCATCTCCAGAGAGAAAAGAACCATAGGGATTTTGTGCCCTACCGCAATATTTCTTGCCATGGAAAGAAGAAATGCAGTTTTACCCATCGCCGGACGTGCAGCAATAATAATAAGGTCAGAATTTTGCCAACCTCCTGTTTCTTTATCGACATCTCTGAATCCCGATGGAACCCCTGAAAGGCCTTCTTTATCTTTTAAAGATTTAATAGTATCAATAGCTTGTTTTACCAATGAATTTGCTGTATCGAAACCTTTTTTAATAGTACCGTTAGTAATTTCAAAGAATGATTGTTCCGCTTTATCCAGTAGTTCAAATACGTCAGTTGATTCTTTATATGAAGAGTCGATAACGTTGGCAGAAACGTTAATTAAACTTCTTAAAATATATTTTTCAAGAATAACACGAACGTGATATTCAATATGCGCAGATGAGCTAACTCCCATCGTTAGATCAATAATATAATGATCGCCACCTGCTAAATGTAGTTTTTCCTCCTTTTTTAGCTCCTGTATAATGGTCATTAAATCTACAGGATGGTTACCTTCATACAATTTCAATATGGTAGTAAAGATCACCTGATGTCTGGGGTCATAAAAAACTTCAGGAGTAAGTAAGTCAATGGAATGGTCTAGTCCTTTCTTATCAATTAAAAAAGTTCCTATAATCAATCTTTCAAAATCTACTGCATTAGGAGGCATTTTTCCATCAGCAATTGACAGTTCCTTCGCAAAGTTTCCATGCGTAAGAGATGATAATGTTTCTTTCTGCGCCATGTTGCAAAGATAGTTTATTTAAAAAATAATTAAAAAATAGTATTCAACAAATTATTCTTAATAGGTACTAAAATACCGCCAATAAAAGATAAAATATGTTGATAAAAAAATCACCTCAATATTGAGGTGATTTTTTAGATTTGATTAATTATATAAATTATTCTCTGTTTTTTACCAATATCCATCCGCTATAATTCGTTTGAGTATTGTTTTTATCATTTTCGTTCCATGAGATCGTGAACCAATAAGTACCGGTTATAATTTTTTTACCACCAGAAGTACCATCCCATCTGTATCCTCTCATTTTATCAGCCTCGTACAATTTATTTCCGTATCTATCATAAACAATGAAAACGAGATTTTTCTTGTATCCTAATTCAGAGTAGTCTACATAATCATTTACGTTGTCTCCATTTGGAGTGATAGCATTAACTAAATTTGGAACTGTTACTTGAATATCAATAGGTGTACAGTCAAAAGAATCTATAACATAGATTTTGTTTTCTCCTCTAGGAAGACCTGTGAATACATTTGAATCCTGCCAGTTAACACCATCTAGAGAGTATTTATATGGCGCTTTGCCTCCTGAAACATTTACTGTAATTGTATTGTTTGAAATATCAACACTCGTAATAACGGGTTGTTGCGAAGCATATACATTTACTTGCTGTACCGTGTAGCAAATTCCTGTTTTTAACTTTACCCAATAAGATCCTACAGGTACATTCGTAATGGCTTGGGTTGTTGCTCCCGTGCTCCATTCATACCCGTCGAAACCAGGTCCTGCATCTAACGTTGTCTTATCTTCTAAACAAATAGTAACATCCTTCAGAACGTTAGATTTTACCGGAGGTAAAACTTTAAGGGTAATTTTAGCAATAGCATAACATAAGTTAGCATTGAATACTTTTACATATACCTCACCGTTAGTAGAGACGTACGCCAGAGGATTAGCTATTGGGCTTGTTCCACTTACAGCATTGGCCAGTGTAGTATAAAACTTTTTAGTAATCGGTGCTTGATTTGAGACATTAGCAGTGGTTAAATCAAATGATGCTGTCGTTATATTAGTATCTATATAACAAGATTCGATAGTAGCATCATTAACTACTACAACAGGATGGAATTTTAAAGTGATCTCAGAGTCATCTGAACATCCTTCTGTTGAAGTTACTTTTACATACACTTTCTTTTCAGCTGAAACATAGGCTGCTGGATTCATAATCTGATTAGTCCCAGCATTTAAATCAGCTAATGTAGGATAGTATTTCTTTATCGCAGTTGGATCACTAAAGGTATCAGCTAATGTTAAATTATAGGTTGCAGTTCCAGCACCATTGTTATTACATTCGAAAAGAGTAGCATCTTTGGCGACAATATTACCTTGCCTGAATTTAAACTTCCCAGTTATAAAACATTTATTAATCGGGTTGTCGGGATTCGTTGGGTCGGTATATGTTATTCTGTAATAATAAATAGTGGTTCCATTTACAACTGTGGGAGTAGGTAAAGGGTTGTTTCCTGTTATCGCATCATTGTTATCACTATGATAGGTTATCGAAAAATTAGGATTACCATTTATAATTCCTGCAGTTAAAGTATTAAAATCAAATGAACTTGGTAGTGCACATTTTAAAATCTCATTAGGAGAATCTGGTGTAGGACCAGGCACTCCTGGTGCGATAAATGGATTAGGGGTTAATGCAGGGTCGTTAAATGGAGAAGTCAGAGCAGCAGTTCCTCCCCAGGTTAAAGAAAAACCATAAGGATTGTCTGGAAGATAGTTATCTATAAGAAGATAGTATGTTTCTCCAGCAATTACATCCAACGGTGCTTCCCATTTGTCTCCTGTTATTGTAGAACTTAATCCCGTTGCTCCGCTTGTACCAGAGAAATTACATCTGATTGCATTACCAAAATCCCAGGTAGCACAATCAATGTTTGGTCCATATACCGCGAAGTCATAATCGTATTGAAATACATTAGGGACCGTATATGGAGTTATGGTAAATTCAATCGTTCCTGTAGTTGCGGCAGTAAATACATACCAAACAGAAAAGTGTTCTAAATTTAAACAACTATTTGATGTTGGTTCCGCAATAGTACCATGATTACTTGGATTATAGGAAATGTCTGAGTTTCCACATACCGGAATTGCAGTAATACAGTCCGATTGTGAAAAATATAATTGGGACAAAAATAAAATAAAAATAAGTAGTAATTTTCTCATTTTGAAATGAATTTAATGTAACAAAAATAGCGAAAATAACAAAATATTTAAGTTATTATTCGCACGAATTAATAAAAACCGCTTGAAAAAGCGGTTTTTACTAAAAAATATGATTATTCTCTGTTTTTAACCATAATCCAGCTAGAGAATTTGATAGGCGTATTTTTCTTATCATTCTCATTCCAGGTTACAGAATACCAGTAAGTTCCAGTTGAAACTTTTTTATTTCCATTGGTAGTACCATCCCACTTATAGCCATTAGTTTTATCAGCCTGGAAAATCTTAGCACCATATCGGTCAAATATGCTTAATACTAAATTTTGCTTGCCTGCTAACGCAGAATAGTCAATTACATCATTAATACCATCATTATTAGGAGTGATCACATTAATTAAATTAGGAACTACAACAGTGACGTCAATAGGTTCACAATCATAAGAATCTTTCACATAAATTTGAGTATCTCCTCTAGGGATATTATTAAATACATTTGAATCCTGCCAGTTGATATTATCAATTGAATATTTATAAGGTGGAGTGCCTCCAATAACATTTACAGTAATGGTATTCGTTGAAATATCTACATTCGTTATAACTGGTTGTTCGGTAGGATGAACTGTTACTGTTTGGGTTGTAATACATTCTCCTGTTTTTAATTTTACCCAGTAAGTTCCAACCGGGACGTCTGTAATTGCCTGCGTTGTAGCACCGGTGCTCCATAAATAAGAAGCAAATCCAGGGCCTGCATCTAAAGTTGTTCTATCTTCCATACAGATGATCTTATCAACCAAAACTGTAGATTTTACCGGAGGTAATACGATCAAGGTAATCTTTGCAACAGTGAAACAATTGTTTGAATTTGATACCCTAACGTAAACAACACCGTTCGGAGCTACATATGCTGCAGCTGCGGCTGGCAAAATTTCATTTGTAGCGTTTACAGCATCTGTCATAGATGGGTAATATTTTTTAGTGGTTCCAGACAGAGATGTTACGATAGCGGCTGGAAGATTAAACAATGCTGTTGAAGGGTTTGTTTCAATAAAACAAGATCTTATAGTAGGTTCTAATACCGTTACAATTGGATGGAAGTTTAGCTTGATTTCGGCTATTGCTGTACATCCAAACTGATTGGTTGCTTTTACGTAGGCAGATCCTGAAGGAGCAACATAAACATAAGGGTTTGTGATTTCACTTGTTCCGTTATTAGCATCAGCTAGTGAAGGATAATATTGAAATGTCAGACCAGGAATGGCACCTGCACCAACGTCTGCAGTTGATAAGTCATAGGTTCCTGTTCCGGAGTTGTTATTACTACAGGAAGTAAGTGATCCTGGAGTGAGTGTGAATGACCTGTCTACGAATTTTATCGTTCCAAATTCTTTGCACTTATTTAAAAAACTGGCTGGACTTGTAGGGTCAAAATAGCTGATAACATAAGTGTAAGTTGTAGCTGGATTTACAACAGTTTGGCCAATGATTGGATTTACATCATCCAAAGCATCAGTAGCTGTTTTATAATACTTAATAATGAAGCTAGGGTTACCATTTAATATTCCTGAAGTCAAAGTAGAGAAATCAAAATTTAAATTACAAATGTCAAGAATACCATCATGATTTGGGCCAGGTGTAACAAACGGATATGGCTGTAAAACAGGATCTCCAAAAGGAGTAAGTAATCCTGCAGATCCTCCGAAGGTTAGTGAAAACTGTGAGCTGGCGCCGGAAAATTGATCAACTAACAGATAATATACTTGTCCTGGCAGAACATCGATATATTTTACCATACCATCTGATGGGTTTCCTAAATTATCAGTACCTGCATCTTCCGATGTATCAAGTGAAGTGAGGTTAAGTCCTGTTATGTACTGTCCAGGTGATGGCGAATCATAAGAGCATCTGAGTGGCATTATGGTTTGAATCTCTGCACAGGTGTTATTAGGGCCATAAAGAGCCCAGTCATAATCCACATTATTAACAGGATCAATCGCAAATGTCAAAGTACCTGCAGTAAGTGTACTGAAGGTAAACCAAATAGAGTTGTTTTCTCCGCCTAAACAACCTGCATTCCCTTCATCACTGTTTCCGGTTCCAGTGGGTGTAAGGGTAATATCTGCATTACTACAGATAGGTATTGCTGTTGAGCAGTCGTTATTTTGTGCGAAAAAAATATGAGATACCAAAAAGGCTATAAAGAGTAATGTTTTTTTCATAATTTTTTTTTTAAATAGAAGTAAATTTGTACTGTAAAACTATTTTGCAGTTTTAACGGCTTCAAACTTTGTTCTCTGCTCTCGAATAAGATTTAGTAAATCAGTGATTTCTTTATTATCAGGTTGTAATTCTAAACTTCCTGCAACAAACTTTTCAGCGAGGCTGTTAGTATATCTAGTATCTGCTTTCTTATTGCCGCTGTTTATAATAAATTCACCTTCCTTGTATAATACAAGGCCAGCATAATAATACGCTTTCCACCTGTAAGGATCTCTGGATTTTTTTAATTCCGAAAACTCTCTGAAAAGCTTTTCGTAATCAGCGACGGTTTTTGCAGACGATATTTTTTCTGCTTTTTGATTCAGTGTATTCTCGTAACTACTCTGGGCAGAAATAAGTACACTAAACAATACAAAATAAAAAGTGAGTAAAGTTTTTTTCATAAGGGGGGATTTTATACGACAAATATAAAAAATTATTAATCTTCAATTAATGTTTTTAAGATTTATTTAATAGAACGGTAAATATGTGTTTAATATTGCATTTTTCTTAGTTTAGAATTGGTACTTCCTACAATTAATGCAATAAGTACGGTCATTGTTCCGCCAAATACGACCGAACGGACTACCCCAAGGAGCTTTGCGGATAATCCACTTTCAAATTGCCCCATTTCATTACTAGACATAATAAAGATAGAATTTACGCTCAGAACGCGTCCCCTGATGTGATCTGGTGTTTTTAATTGTACAATAGTGCCTCGTATGACAACTGAAATTCCATCCAACATCCCACTTAACACCAAAAACATAAATGATAACCAGTATATGTTTGATAATCCAAACCCTATTATGCAAAGTCCAAATCCTGTAACCACAGCAAGAAGTATTTTCCCTTGGTTCTTTCTTAACGGAATGATTGATAAAGTAGTAATAATACACATAGAGCCGATGTCTGATGCGGCATTTAATAAACCAAATCCTTCTGCGCCTACTTTTAATATATCGGTAGCATACACCGGAATCATAGCTACAGCACCACCAAAAAGGACAGCAAACATATCTAAACACAGTGCTCCCAAAATTTCTTTGGTCTTGAATATGTACGAAATACCTTCGCGCATGCTTTCTATAACATTTACACTGTCTTTTTTATATTCAGAATGTTGTTTTTTAAGTTGCCAGAAAAAGAGAGATGCTGTGAAAATTAATAAGATAATAACTACTAATGTCCATTTTACGCCAAAAAAGCCTATCAAAATACCTCCGGCTGCATGTCCACACACTGAAGATATCAGAAATGTAGCCTGGTTGAGAGTTACTGCATTAGGTAGATTTTCTTTTTTTACAATTTTTGGGATCATCGATGGAACGATTGGGCCAATAAAAGCTCTTGCGATTCCTGTAAAAAAAATCACACTATAAATAAAATAGGTGATCTGATGGCCTGTAAAATGCATTTCAACATCAAAAAAAGCAGGAATAAGAAGCAAGCCTATGAGGAATATATAGGCATAATTGCAAATTAATAAAAGCCTTTTTTTCTCATTCATATCAATTACATGTCCTGCATATAATGCGCAGCTAACAGCTGGTATGACCTCTGAAAGACCTATTAATCCTATTGAAAATGGATCTTTTGTTAATTGATATACCCACCATCCAAGTAAGGTAGCAAGCATTCTGAAGGCTAAAACGATAAAAAATCTTCCCGTAAGAAGATTTCTAAATTCAATATTTTGTAGTGTTTTTAACGGAGTAAAGGAAATCATACGCAAAAATAGCTCTAAATATTTATTTAGAGCTATTAGCTTATTGATTTTTCAAATGATAAATCAAATGTATTTTGAAAGATAAAATCTATTTAATCTGCTCTTGAAGCACTTACTACGATAGCAGCAGCGGCGGCAGCACCGATTATAACGGCACCTCCAGCTACTCTTGCTCTTGATCTGTCCTTAACCGCAGCAACATTGGCCTTAGGAATAATTACCTCTGTACTGTCTTTTTTTCCGGCAGTTCCTACAATATTATCACCCTGTATATTACGGAATAACATTTTTTGTTTTTTAGAACCGTCTTTCATAGTGACAATGTACATTCTTCCTGCTTCTAGATTGGAGTAATTATTTTTCGAAACATCTTCACTGTATTTTGTAGTAGCACATGAAGAGATAAAAAATAAAGATGTCAGTAAAGATGATTTTAAAAGTACAGATGCTTTCATTATTTTTATTTAGTTTTTCAAATTTATAATTTTTTTTGAATATATGTTTTTGGAATTGAAAAAATATGATTAAAATTTGTAGATTTCTAATAAATCGGCAATTTTTCTATCATTTGCTAATCTTGGAGTCTTATTCTGGCCGCCAAGTTTTCCCTGAGATTTGGCATATTCCTGAAAAGCATTTTTTCTCAATGGACTGATGTGAAGCTTTTGTAAGATATTTCCTGAAATAAGATCGTCATAATAAGTGTTTCTTTTTCTTAGTTGATCATCCAGTTCGTTTTTGAAAATTTGTAAATCCCCAGGCTCTCTTTCAAATTCAATAAACCATTCGTGATAGGGAAGTCCCTCTTCTGGATTTACTTGTGGGGCGAGATGAAATTCTATAATTTGAGCAGGGTATTTTTCTAAAGTGGCTTTTATGGCCGCTTCTACTTCAAATGCAATTACATGTTCCCCGAAAGCAGAGGTGAAGTGTTTGGTTCTTCCGCTTACTAAAATCCGATAAGGTTTTTTATCAATAAACCGGACTACATCCCCAATGGAGTAAGCCCATAGTCCTGAATTGGTTGTTAAAATTAGTGCATAATCTTTATTCAGTTCAACGTCTTTTAAGGTAAGCCTTCTTGCGTTAGGTTTTCCATATTCCTCTAAAGGAATGAACTCATAAAAGATACCATGATTTGTTAAAAGAAGAAGTCCTTCTTTCTTGTGGTCGTCCTGGAAAGCAAAAAAACCTTCAGAAGCTGGAAAAGTTTGAATAATATCAACATCTCCTCCTAGAAGATCTTCCATTTTATCGCGGTATGGCTCATAGTTAACACCACCAGTAACGATAAGTTGAAGATTAGGAAAAAGTTGTTTAATCTTTTTTCCGTGTTTCTCAGTTAGCTTTTCGAAATACATGATCAGCCACGGTGGGATTCCGGAAATTAAGGTCATGTTTTCTTTTTCAGTTTCTTCAATGATTTTATCAACCTTGGTTTCCCAGTCATCTATAATATTAGTTTTCCAGCTTGGAAGACGATTCTTTTGAAGGTAGTTAGGAATATGGTGGGCTACAATTCCTGAAAGACGTCCTGTCTTTATTCCATAAACTTCTTCAAGCACGGGGCTTCCTTGCAGGAAGATCATCTTTCCTTTAACGAAATCAGCATTTTCTTTTTGAGCAATGTAATGAAATAGTGCACTTTGTGCACCCGCTATCTGGAAAGGCATGGCCTCTTTAGAAATAGGAATATATTTTGATCCTGAAGTTGTTCCCGAGGTTTTTGCAAAATATTCTGGAGTGTCGGTCCAGAGAATATTAGCCTGCCCTTTTTTTACTCTTTCGATATAGGGCTTTAGATCTTCATAGTCAGCAATAGAAACTTTTTCCTGAAAATCTTTTATAGAATGAATGTTCTCAAAATTATGTTCCCTTCCAAAAAGAGTTTTTTTTGCAGTCGTGATCAAAGATAGAAGTAATTTCTCCTGATCTCTTTCAGGATTTCTCTTGAATTCTTCGGCTTTTTGAACATGTTTTTTTGCCCAGGCCAGCGCTATATTTTTCTTAAGGAAGCTTAACATGGTTCAAATTTATAAATAACTAAAGAATTTGAGGGTATTTTAATGAAATTTGAAAATAAAAAAAACCGATGATGAGTTCATCGGTTCTTCGAAATTTGATTATGAAAATAACAACTATATGTTGAGTTTATTTATTGGCTTTGTACCTTTTGTCGGGTGTGCCGTCTTTTTTTAAATGTTTGTTTTCTTTGTATCGTTTATCTGGAGTTCCATCCTTTTTCATTTTCATTCCGTCTTTAGAGGTAGAAGTCGCAGCTGGCTTAGTCATTTTAGCTTCAGTTGTTTTTGAAGTTTTTGGAGCTTCTTGACTAACTTTAACAGTACTAACCGGAGCTGTTTTTGTTGCAGTTGCTGGAGTAGTTTGCTGAGCAGTAGCAAGGCCTAGCCCTAAGACCAGTGACATTGCCGTTAATAATTTTTTCATAGGGATTATATTATTTTGGTTTTGTTAAGTAAAGGTATGCAAAAAACAGGCTGAAAAAACTAGCTTCCAGAAACTTAACTAAAGTTTATTACAGATTAAAAAAACATTAAAGCTCATCGTAATACACGGAAAAACCCGCTTCTGGAATAGAAACGGGCTCGGTAAATAAGTGTGATATTTTTATCGTGTACAATTAGCTGTCCACGTTTTACCATCTTTAATAAAGAGTATTTTCAATTCGTTGTTATCTATTCTTATATAAGATGTTCCTGTTGAGCCTATCATCACCAATGTATGATCTCCTTTTTGTTCAAATTCAATTCCATTGAGATCCGGAATACTATTTGAGAATGCAAAATTATATTTTGTGCCACTTGCGATTTTTGTAACGAATACGCTCCCATCGTTAGTGTTAATGTTGGTAGAACCTCCATCATTGTAAGAAACAGTTCCTTTATAAGTACCTGCAAAGAAGTCATTGTTAACTGGGTCATCATCATCACTACATGAAGATATTGTAATGACAGTACAAAATATCAACATGAAAATTCCTAAAATTTTAATTGCTTTTTTCATAATACGATCTTTAATGTTTGGTAATGATCAAATTGCCAAACATTATGCCACGTCATAAAAAAGGCTTTTTTTTAACTTTTGTTTTAAAAAATTTAATAAATATTGTGAAATGTTTATTGTTTTTAATTGTTTTTTGTGTTTGAATTAAAATCAAGGGTATTTGTTTTTGGATTTAGAGCAGAATGAGGTTTTAGTTTTATTTTTTAACCACCATTTTAAAGCTTTTCTGGAAATCTCCAGAATTTCTTGTAATGCTTATTATATAGGTTCCGTTCTCGAGTTTGTTCTGAAGTACAAATTTCTGTTCATTGTTTTTTTGCATGTTTTCCTCATAGATGAGTTTTCCTGAAATATCATATAGACTAATTTTGTAGTTTTCTTTTTCAAGGATGTTGCCCTTGAGAGTAAAGTTTCCATTATTTGGATTATTATAAAGTGCCAGATCATTGAATTGTGAGGTTTCAGAGGTGCTTAATGTTTTTATATCAAACTTTGCTAGAAAAGTTACATTTTTCTCTTGACCTACCACTGTTGGGTTTGGATCGATAATCTGAGATTGCCAGCAGCCTTCACTTGTATATCCGGTTTGTGCCGTAGTTTCTCCATAAAGATACAACGCACTTTTGTGGATCGCTATATTGAGGGGTTCGTTTAGTCTTTCACTACTTCCACCATAATATGAGCTCCACTGAAGAGAGCCACTTGAATTAAATTTTGCGAAAAATCGGTTTACCGAATTGCTGTTATTTTGCTGAGGGCTCTGTTGATAAACATTAGGGGTTGATATATTACTTCCTCCTCCATAAGTCAAACCACAGACGTAGATATCATTTCCTGTAATTGCAAGGGGTTTTTGAGATCCTTGAGAGGTTTCGTTGCCCGTTCCGCCCATGTAGGTGCTCCAGATTCTGTTTCCGGAATGATCAAATTTACTAAGAAAGATGTCTGAATTTCCGGCCATTTGGGGTTGGTAACTTCCAGGAGTACCATAATAATTGTTACTATTCGTAGCTGGATCAGATGATAGATAATCTCTTCCTGCAATATATAAACCAGTGTCGTTGACTTCAAAATTGGTCATTCCATTATTTCCGAATCCTACTCCATAATACGTCCCCCAATCTCTGGTTCCTGTATTCGCATTCATCTTCATAATTGCTCCTGTTGATTTTAATGTTTGAAAAGCACCTGGTGATGGAATTGAAATTTGATTAGATGCAAATTCTTGACTTACCATCATATATAGGCCGTTGTTATGATATTGGATTGCAGAACCATAACCTGGATAATAGGTTCCCCATATTCTTTGTCCACTGGGATTTAGCTTTATTAGATATCCGTTAGGTATTTGGGCTCCACCTATAGTCATTACCTGGTAATTTTCTTGAAAGACTCCCGGAGTTGCTATGTCCTGTGCTGAATATGTGAGTCCTGAAACATAAACATTTTGAGAGTCGTCAGTTGTAATTCTTGCTAATGATGGAAGATATGTAGCCCATATTAATGTATTGTTTGCTGATAATTTTGCAAGAATTACAGAAGGATACGCTGATGTGGCAGGCATCCATACACCGGGAGTTACTGATACCGGGAGATTGCCGCCGGAATGATACTGATAGTATTTGTTATCTTGTGAATCAATATACATAAGTTCCTTATGGAAAGTGCCTGGAATATTTTGATGAAATTGATCATACTCATAAAATGAGAGGTTTCCTGCAGAAGTAAACTTTGCATTGTACAGTGACTGAGGATAAGGGCCTGAGCCAAATGAATAGGGTTGACCATTGCCTATGCTAAATTGTTGATAATAGGGGGTGTTATAGCTGATGATTCCTGTGACTAATCCTTTTACATAAATATTATCCTGAGAGTCAAAAAGTATAGGTTTAGTGTCGAATAATGCAGTCCATGACCTTCCACCCACGGGTCCGAAATAGGTTCCCCAAGACCTTGAATACTCAAAACCACTTTGAGCCATAGTGAGATTTAAAAGGAAGATGCTTAATAAAAATAGTAATTTTTTAGTCATATTATATTTTGTTTGATGTTATGTTGTTAAAAATACATAATTAATTCTAAAAATTTAATAAATTTATTTTGTTTGTGAGTTTTGTTTGTGGTTTTCGAAAATGATAAAGTCGCAAAATGCTGTCTTTTCATTATCTTTGCATACTAAACGGTTTCGGAAAAGTTCTGAAATCGATTTTGGCGTTTATATCTATATACTATGCAGTTAAAGACCATCAAAGAAAAATTTCTTCCCGATTTATTGCAAAAGGAGTTTGGAAAAGAAATTTTCACCCAACTTGAGACTCATCAGCATATTTCTGTAAAAGGAAGTGCAGGATCTTCAACTTCTGTTTTTATAGCTGAGCTTTTCCTTACGCAAAAGAAGAATATTCTTTATCTCATAGATGATAAGGAGGATGCTCTCTATGCCAATACGGAAATGGAAGATTTGTTGGGTAAGGATAAAGTTCTTTATTTTCCAGCTACCCATCTTGAACCCTATCAGGTTGAGAAAACTCAAAATGCAAATCTGGTTTTAAGAACTGAGGTTTTAAATAAAATAAACTCCGGCAAATCTCCAAGAGTAATTGTTGCTTATATTGGAGCCTTGTCAGAAAAAGTTATTAAGAAAGAAGATTTTAAAGCGATTTCGCACCAGATAAAAGTAGGCGATCAATTGGATTTTGACTTTGTTGATGAATTGCTGTCTCATTATCAGTTTCAGCAGGCGGATTTCGTTTCCGAACCTGGAGAATTTTCTGTTCGTGGCGGGATTGTAGATGTCTTCTCTTATTCTAATGAAAGACCTTATAGAATAACTTTCTTTGGAAATGAAGTGGAAAACATCAAGACTTTTGATATTGAAACACAGCTTTCAGTTGATAAAGTAAAGGAGTTTCAATTGGTTTCAAATATGAATTTTTCAGTTTCAGGAAGTAGAGTTTCCTTGCTCCAGCTCCTGCCAGATGAAAGTTTTGTGATTTCTAGAAATGGAGTTGTAGGATTACAAAAGCTTAAATCTTTTTATGAGAAGTCGCTCGAGAAATATGAAACATTAAGTAAAGATATTGCTCATAGAACGCCTCAGGAATTGTTTATTTCTGATCAGGAGTTTTTATTTGATTATAAAAAATTTAAAACAATTGATTTCAGTAGTATCGGGATTGAGGGTGTGAAAACTTTTGATATCAGTATTGAACAAACTTCGCAGCCTTCTTTTCATAAGAATTTTGAATTGCTTATTCAGGATCTTGAAGAAAAGCAAAGTGAGGGTTTTGATACCTGGATCTCTTTCTCAACAGAAAAACAAAAAGAAAGACTGGAGTCAATTTTTGAAGAGTTGGAACATGAAACAATTTTCAAAAGTTTTAAATCTGAACTTCACGAAGGCTTCGTAGATAATAATCATAAGATTTCTGTGTATACCGACCATCAGATTTTTGATAGGTATCAAAGGTATAAGGCCAAAAATACCTTTGCAAAATCCGAACAACTCACTTTAAAGGATTTAATGTCTTTAAAAATAGGGGATTATATTGCACATATCGACCATGGAATTGGTAAGTTCATGGGATTGGTGAAGGTAAATAATGATGGAAAAATTCAGGAATGTTTTAAGTTAACGTACAAAAATGGAGATCTATTATATGTAAGTATTCATTCATTACATAAAATATCCAAATATAACGGACCGGATGGGAAAGAAGTAGTTTTAAGTAAATTAGGTTCACCGGCGTGGAAATCTTTAAAACAGAAAACGAAAGCGAAAGTAAAACAAATTGCTTTTGATCTGATCAGACTGTATGCGCAGAGAAAGACAGCTCAGGGTTTTGCATATACTCCCGATTCCTATCTGCAAAATGAACTGGAAGCCAGTTTTATTTATGAAGATACTCCAGATCAGGAAAAAGCAACTCTAGATGTGAAAGCAGATATGGAGGCCAGTACGGTAATGGATCGTCTGGTATGTGGAGATGTAGGTTTTGGTAAAACAGAAGTTGCTATCCGGGCGGCTTTTAAGGCCGCAACAGATGGAAAACAGGTCGCGGTTTTAGTTCCTACTACAATTCTTGCATTTCAGCATTTCAGAAGTTTTAAAGAAAGACTGAAAGATTTTCCGGTAACCGTTTCATATGTTAACAGATTCAGAACGGCAAAACAAAAATCGGAGACTTTGGAGGGGTTGAAAAATGGGAAAGTTGATATTATTATTGGGACCCATCAATTGGCAAGCAATAGCGTAAAATTTAAAGATCTTGGGTTGTTGATCATTGATGAGGAGCATAAATTTGGAGTTTCTGTTAAGGATAAACTAAAGACACTTAAAAGTAATGTTGACACCTTGACATTAACTGCGACGCCTATTCCAAGGACATTGCAGTTTTCTCTGATGGCAGCAAGAGATTTATCAGTTATTAAAACGCCACCGCCAAATAGACAACCTGTAGATACTCAGATTATTGGCTTTAATGAGGAGATTCTTCGCGATGCTGTTTCGTATGAATTGCAAAGAGATGGACAGGTTTATTTTATCAATAACAGGATTGAAAACCTGAAAGATATAGCAGGATTGATCCAAAGATTGGTTCCTGATGCAAGAGTAATCACCGGACACGGCCAGATGGAAGGAAAGCAGTTGGAAAAAAATGTTCTGGATTTTATGGAAGGGAAATATGACGTTTTGGTTTCTACAACAATTATTGAAAGTGGAGTGGATGTTCCCAATGCGAATACAATTTTCATCAATGATGCCCACAGATTTGGTATGGCCGATCTTCATCAGATGCGAGGAAGAGTGGGACGAAGTAACAGGAAGGCTTTCTGTTATCTGATCACTCCGCCGTATGATATGATGACTTCCGATGCAAGAAAGAGACTGGAAGCTATAGAGCAGTTTTCAGATTTGGGAAGTGGTTTTCAAATTGCAATGAAGGATCTTGAGATCCGTGGAGCCGGAGATTTGTTAGGAGCTGAGCAAAGTGGCTTTATTAATGAAATGGGGTTTGAGACCTATCAGAAATTAATGCAGGAAGCTTTAGAGGAATTAAAGGATGACGAAGATTTTGAAAATTTATTTGAAAATGAAGAAGATAGACAAAAGCTTTTTAAATCTGTAAAAGAAGTCAATATTGATACTGATTTGGAGCTGATGCTTCCTGACTTTTATATTTCAAATACCGAAGAAAGATTATTGCTGTATCAAAAGATTGCTGAAATTGATAATGAAAAAGATCTTCAAAAGTTTGAATCAGAGCTTATTGATCGATTTGGAAATTTACCAAAAGAAGCTATTAATCTATTAAAAAGCGTTTCTCTGAAATGGCTGGCAGCTGACATTGGTTTTGAAAAGATCGTGATGAAAAACGGGGTCTTTTTAGGATATTTTCCAAGCAACCCTCAAGATAAATTTTATCAGACGGATAAGTTTAAACATATTATAAATTATTTAACTCAAAACCCATCAGAAGCTCAGCTTAAAGAAAAAATAGGAAAAGAAGGAAATAACCTGATGATGCGAAAAGATAAGGTGAAAAATGTAGATGAAGTAAATATTTTACTTAAATCAATATTGGAGTTATAGCTCGGTTCTCCCCTGTATTAAAGATAATTCTACTTTTTTGTATGAAGAATTCTAATACCCTATAGTTATATTTCTATGGTACAAATAATTAAATAATAGAGTTTTACATTAAAAATATGTATCTTTGCGGCGCTTATTATGAAAAAAACTATCTATTATTGCATAACAGTGTTTTGCTCTGTTTATGCGCACGCACAGGTGGGAATTGACACAAATGTCCCTAATTCGACTCTCGATGTTAACGGGAAAACCACTCTAAGAAAAGAATTAAGAGTAGGAGGTACTCCAGCTCTTATAGGAAATGCCGGACTAAACGGTCAAGTTTTAGTTTCGCAGGGGGAAAATCTACCTCCGGTTTGGAAATCAATCAATGTATCCTTTATGGAAGAAGGACAGTACAAGCTGATTAATTCGTATTTGTCACTGGATCAAAAAGGTGTTACCACTTTATCCAATGGTGTGGCAGGTGATAACATTTTCACAAATACTGTGGGAGATGATATTACGGATACGGGTAAAGGCAAATGGGTTAAGATTGAAGGTCTTGAAAACAATTTCACGGTAAAAAATCCAAGAAACAGAATTACCTATCAGTTTCAGACAGGAATTGAAATGAAAGCTCCTGCAGCTACCACTTCACAAAATATAAGCTTTACATGCGGAGTTTTTAGAGGAGGTAAACTTGTTGCTGTTCGTCCTGACAAAGTTTCTTCAACAAATAATACCGCTAAAGGAGGGTTTCAGGATTATATCTTCACGCTTAATTATACTGAACAAAATGTTCCTTTAGGGCCTCAGAAAATTGAAGTAGCTTGTAGGAAAATTACAACGTCTGATGTTAATAGCCAATTTTCGATTGGACGTAACATCTCGAATACCAATACAGTTTCCAATGCATTTACCTTGGAATCAGATCTAAAGATCGACATTATTGAATATGTAACCTACAAAGCCAATTAATTCATGAAAAATATATTATCAATCCTATTTTTATCAATAGGGCTATCTCTTTCTGCGCAGATAGGAATAAAAACAGTAACACCTAAAGCGAAATTAGATGTAAATGGAGATGTTAATCTTCGTAAAAAACTGGTTGTTTTAAATACAACAGACAATAGTCTCGTTCAGGGAACTAATGGGCAAATATTAGTTTCACAAGGAGAAAATTATCCTCCAATATGGAAAACCCTTAGAATCCCTGAATATGAACCTAATCAATTTTATCTAATATTTAATAACTCCTTCTCAGATCGAACTGGAGTTACTTTCACTGGATCTGAAGAGTCTACTACTGGTAGTACCAGATCCACAAGCTTTACAAAAGGAGGTGATTTTAGTACTTTTACGAATTTTAAAAAAATCACTTCTCTATCACAACCTTTTCAGGTAAATAGTACAGATAGTAAAACTTATTTTCAGTTTGAAACAGTAGTTCATACGAATTTTCCAGCAGGTGGTACAACAGATACTTCAATTGACTATGCCTGTGGGATTTTTGTCGATAACAAATTGGTAAATCTTAGACAAGGAAATATTAAGGCAAGTAGTGCAAGTAATACTTTCTTAACTCATAACCAAATTGGAATTGCTCAAAATCTTACGAAAGGTACACACACTGTTAGTGTCGCTTGTTCAAGATTACAATCTTATAATACAAGTAATATAACTTTAGGAATAGGAATTAACGTAGCAACTAATATTGATAGCTTTATTGCTCAATCTTCTTTGAAGGTTGATGTATATGAGATTCCTCAGGTATTTAACACAATTTTAAACTAGATCATGAAAAAAATATTTTTAGTAACACTACTATTGGCTATTGGTTTATCTAATGCTCAGGTGGGTATAAATACAACGACCCCTGTAAATACACTTGATATTAATGGAGATTTAAATGTAAATAAGGAACTAAGAACAGGCGGAACCGATGCTGTAAAAGGAAGTGCAGGGAATGCCGGAGAGATTTTTCACAATAATTCCGATTTATTAAGTAATGACTGGAAAAGTATAAAAATTGCCGACGGGCAAGGAAGTATGGCCCTGTTTTCTATAAATACTGTTTCTGATAAGGTTGGTGCAACTTTTTCAGGGGCTAATGGATCAACAGCACCCTATACTGAAAATGTTGCTTTAGATGCGACATGGACTGTTTTAGCAGGAGCAGTTGATACCTTTTCTATAACTAATGCAACGAATAAGGTGGTATTTACATTTCAGACCACTACTCAAAAAACAACTAATGCAAATGCATCAATAAGTTATGCATGTGGTATCTTTGTTGATAATGCTCTTAAGGCTGTAAGAACGGATGTTTTAGTAGGCGGTGACGGGACAAATAAGATTTTTAATCTTAATGCAACCCTCACAAATCTTACTCCTAAAAATAATTACAGTGTAAAAGCTGCCTGTACAAAGAGAAACCTTAATGCAGGAACTTTAGGAACAGGAAAAGCTGTAAATACTGCTTTCTTAAATGATGATATGGCTCAGTCAGTATTGACAACTCAAGTATTACAACCGTATTAATTTTGATAATATTAAATAAAAAATCTAAAAGATATTTCTTTTAGATTTTTTTATGTTTTAGTGAGGGTAGATTTTATTAAATTCCTAAATTACAGTTACCGGCATCAAAAGATTGATTCGTGGATTTATTATGGGTGTTTATAACTAAACTTATTCTTTATCAATATATTTATAATGCAGTATAGTGCCTTTATTTAATTGCTAGTTTTATTATAATATGAATAAATATATACTTTTTATTTAAAAAAAAATTATATTTGTGGAAAAATAAATAATCCCCCTTGGAAATGAAACAACTTTTCTATTTTATTTTACTGTTTGCTGGTTTTTCTTCCATTCATTCTTGTAAAGATCTGACTGATGAAGATGGTAACCCACTTATCGATATGCATAACAATCCTGGATTAACAGGACCAAGAGCACTATATAGAGAGATTACAGATGCTGATACTATTGCAGAATATCATTATAACGGATTGCTTTTATCCAGAGTTCTTACAAAAGGAGCTTCTGTTACTGATGTACAGTTTAGTGGAAACAATTTAAGTAACGTTAATTTCAATGGATTTGTTGATTCTGATAATGACGGGACTTTAGATGTGGATAGTACATCATATACACAAATGTTTACTTATGGTAATAACGGAAGATTGACAACTATTTCTGAGAAACGAACTGTATATGACAGAACTCCGGGTGTACCGCCAGGAACTCCTCCGGGACCCTGGACCGTTTTAAGAAAGACAAAAACTATTTATGATCTTGTCTATAGCCCAACAACAAGTAAATTGGCGAAGATTACGATGAGAACAGGTGAGGACGCAAATCCTTTTGATTATACGAACTATTCTGAAACAACTTATGAATATTTAGGAGATAACGTATCTAAAGTTGTAAGACAATATGGGCCTATGGCTGGAGGTGTATTTGGTGCGCCTACTGCTAAGCTTGGCTATGACTATTCCAATTTTGATAATCAGATTAGTGGATATACACTTCTTCCGTTTGCGTATAAAATATCAGTTATTTTATCTACTGAGATCAATGATAGAAGAAGTTTGATACTTTCGCCGAACAGTCCTAAAAGAATGGCAATTACGGATCTTACAACTCCTATTCCAGTGCCGGCTATTTTTAGTACAGATTATCATTATGATCCTCAAACTTACGTAACAAAAGGATTTGGAATAAACTATGTTTATAAACCTTTATAATAATTCTATAAACAATATATAAACTCAATTCTTTATCGGATTGGGTTTTTTTATTTTTTATCTCTTAATTTTGCAAAAAATTTCAAATGAAATATTTAATAGTAGGACTGGGAAATAAAGGCCCTGAATATGAAAATACACGTCATAATATAGGTTTTAAAGTTGCGGAAAAGATAGCTGAAACTCTTGATGCTTCTTTTAATACTACGAATTTTGGATGGATGGCAGAAGGAAAATATAAAGGAAGAAAAGTACTGGTGTTAAAGCCGGATACCTACATGAATCTTTCCGGGAATGCCGTTAAATACTGGATGCAGAAAGAAAATATTCCTCTTGAAAATGTATTGATAGTAACCGATGATTTGGTGCTGCCTTTTGGAACACTGAGGATGAAAATGAAGGGTTCTGATGCAGGGCATAATGGGCTTAAAAATATTAATGAAGTGTTACAGACTCAAAATTATGCCAGACTTCGTTTTGGGATCTCTGCAGATTTTTCAGAAGGCAGGCAGGTTGATTATGTACTGGGTACCTGGAATGAAGAGGAGAGAGAGAAGCTTCCGGAGAGAATTGATAAATTTTCTAAAGCATGTCTGTCATTTGTATTTGCCGGAATTAATAATACAATGTCAGCTTTCAACGCAAAATAATTATCGCTTAAGATATAGAAAGAATTAATAAAAAAGACCATCGTTTACGATGGTCTTTTGTTATGCATTTAAAATTAATTCCCAATCAATTTATCTAAACATATTTTATAGACCTGATTTTTTTGGGAGCTGAAATATGAATTTTCATATCTTATAACCAGCTAACAACACCTGTTTCAACATCATAGTTAGCTCCAATGATTTTGATCTTACCTTGGTCTTCAAGATTTTTAAGTGTTGAACTCTGTTTGCGGATATCCTCGATCGCATTTTTTACGTTCTGCTGATTTAATCTTTCCAAAAGCGAACTGTTCTTTGAAGAACGTTCCTCATTTTCTTCTATCACTTCATTAATGATCGGGTCAAAATGATTGATCAGATAGTTTAAGTTATCCATTCCCATTCCTTCTATTTGTGCAGCATCCAGTCCACCTTTTAAAGCGCCACATTTAGTGTGGCCTAAAACTACAATGAGCTTAGAGCCTGCAACATTGCAGCCAAATTCCATTGAGCCAAGAATGTCCTGATTGATAAAATTACCGGCAATTCTGATGCTGAAAACATCTCCCAGTCCCTGATCGAAGATAAGCTCTGCAGATGTACGGCTGTCTATACAACTTAAAACCACTGCAAAAGGCCATTGTCCTTCACGCGTGGCATTTACCTGTTCCAGAAGATCCCTGTTTGCTTTGAGATTGTTTACAAATCTTTGGTTTCCTTCTTTTAAAAAGTCTAATGCTTTTTCAGGAGTAATCGTCGACTGAGTTTCGTATGTATGTGCTTTCATTTAATTTCGTTGTTTTTTGAATTTTTAGTTAAAAAATAATTGATGTTAAAGAGTTTACATGGCTCTTTTATGAGTAATTACGATATGAGAATCTTCATCTTTTTCGTAATCTCGATATGATGTTTTGAACCCTAAAAGTTCCACAGTGATATCTTCTTCTTTCGCCCGGATATTAGCGAAATCCTGAATCATTTCCAAAACATCTGTTGCTATATAAGAAGTTCCTCTTGCATCAATAATTACTGATGAATTTGGCTTTATGTTTTTTAGTGTTTTTTTGATAGCCGCCTTGTTCAAAAAGGATACTTCTTCAGCAAGCTTTATTGTAATTTCGTCTGCATCATCCAGCTTTTCTCTACTTAGATAATAAGCACGTTTCATATTTCCCTGCAGGATATAGAAAACAGAGATAGCTAAACCAATTCCTACACCTTTAAGTAAATCCGTTGCAACCACTGCTGCCACTGTTGCTACAAATGGAATAAATTGAAATTTTCCTAAATGCCAGAAATGTTTAAAAGTAGCAGGTTTCGCTAATTTATATCCTACCAAAATTAATACAGCAGCTAAAGTAGCTAAAGGTATTAAATTTAATAGAAATGGTATAGAAAGCACACAAACCAAAAGTAGTACACCATGAATCATTGCTGAAACTTTAGATGTTGCTCCTGCATTTGCGTTTGCAGAACTTCTTACAACAACAGAAGTCATCGGAAGTCCACCAATGAATGAACTGATAAGGTTTCCGATTCCCTGTGCTTTTAGCTCTAAATTAGTGTCAGTAATCCTTCTTTGTTTATCTAATCTGTCTGATGCTTCAATACATAGCAATGTTTCAATGGAGGCTACAATAGCAATGGTTGCTCCAACAATCCAAACTTTAGGATTTGTGAACCCGGTAAAATCAGGTAATATGATAAGGTTTTTAAAATCATCAATAGTTTTTGGAACAGGCAGGGAAACTAAATGTTCAGTTTTTATAGCCAATGCGCTTCCAGTCATTTTGAAGACCTCATTCAATAAGATACCTGTTACTACAGCAACCAAAGCTCCAGGAAGCATTTTCATTCTTTTCAATACAGGAACTTTATCCCAAAGTAAAAGGAGCCCAACAGAAACTAATGTCACAATGATAGCTCCAGGATGAATTGCTCCAAACAATTCTGTGAAATAATTGAAGTTTAAACCCTTGTCAAAGATTGATTCATGGCCTTCATAATCCTTATCAAATCCAAGTGCATGCGGGATCTGCTTTAAGATGATGATGATTCCAATTGCAGCTAGCATTCCTTCAATAACATTGTTGGGGAAATAATTCGAGATACTGCCGGCTCTTATGAATCCTAAAACCAATTGAATGATACCTGCAATAATGCCTGCACAAAGAAATAGTTCGAATGCACCCAGATCAGTAATAGCAGTTAAAACAATAGCTGTTAAGCCTGCAGCAGGACCAGAAACCGAAATATTCGAATTACTCATAGCGCCTACAACTAGACCACCTACAATACCTGATATAATACCAGATAAGGGTGGTGCTCCTGATGCCAAGGCAATTCCCAGACATAATGGAAGTGCCACTAAAAATACAACGAGTCCTGAAGGGAAATTCTCCTTGATTCCTCCTAATAATGATGTTTTTTTCATGATTCTTTTCGAAAAATACTATAATATAACTGACTGAATTATTCTTGAATAATCAGTTATAAAAGATTGGAATTTTAATTTTAAAGCAAGTGTATTCAATATCAAATTGATATGAATAATTTATTACGGAGTTATTTAAAATTAGGCTTCCGGAGGCGGAGAAAATATAGTAAGTAGGGGAGATAGGTGAAAGGAATCATCTATCAGAACAAAAGATCTTTCTTTTGGATCAGATTCAAAAAACTTTAGATAATCAAAAACATCCAAAGTTTTTGGAAGTGTCTTTTCATAAACAGTAAAAGAAGAAGGATGAGAGTGTGGTTCTTCTTCATTAATTATTATATTGGTTCTCAGTAGATCCCAACCTGCAATTACAGCAATGCTTGGCAACGCTGTAAAGTTTAGGAAAACCGTTAATACAATAATACTCCAGAATTTCATTTCACACTCTTTTTTTTGAAAAACTAAGTTGTTTTTCTATTCATAACCCAATCCGATTCCGTAAGATTATAGATTTTCTGAATGTCTTTCAAAACTTTTTCGAAATCAATATCTAAATCAATAATTTTACCGGTTCTAAGGTCGAAAACCCAGCCATGCACGACAGGATACTCTTCTAAGATGTATCTTTCCTGTACACATGCCATTTTAATTACGTTGATACACTGCTCGAGAACATTAAGTTCCACTAACCTGTCATAACGTTTACCTTCATCTTGAATAGAATCCAGTTCAGCTTGATGCAATCTGTAAACATCACGAATATTTCTCAACCATGGATTTAGCAATCCTAAGTCTTGAGGGGTCATCGCTGCTTTTACACCACCGCAATTGTAATGTCCACAAACAATAATGTGTTTTACTTTCAAATGTTCCACAGCATATTGAATAACTGCTGTTGAACTCATATCTAAAGTATTAACTACATTGGCAATGTTTCTGTGAACAAAAACTTCTCCCGGTTTAGCACCCATTAATTCTTCAGCTGTAGCTCTACTATCTGAACATCCGATATATAGATAGTCAGGATGCTGAGTTTTAGCTAATTCTTCGAAATAATGTGGGTCTTCTGAAATTTTTGATTCTACCCATTTTTTGTTGTTCTCGAAAATAACTTCGTACGATTGGGACATAAAATAAATTTTTTAAAGTTTATAATTATTTATTTCGTTTAAATTATTTTCAAATCCAATAGACTAAATCAATAATCATGCAAAAATATAATTTTTGACGAAAAGTAAATCTCTTTTAACAAAGTTTAATATTAAAATATGTTTAAAATCATACATTAATACCCCAAAATTAGTCAAATACTGCCATAAATTATATTGAATCCTTTTCATGTCAATAATTTAAACGTTCTTAAATTAAGATAAAAGTACAAACAATTAGGTACAATGAAATAGTTAGGAAATTAAAATATTCTTAAAAGCGAAAAAATAAGGATCGGATAGGGGCTTCTTTTTTAGACTTTATTATTGATATAGCCCTCAGTAGCATCTTCCCTTGGATAAATTTTCCCCGGATTGCCTACTACCACAGAATTAGAAGGGACATCGAAATTTACATATGAGTTGGGAGCAATTAAAACGTTGTTTCCAATAGTTATACCTCCGACAATTACAGCGTTGGCGCCAATCCATACCTCATTTCCAATGACAGGAATTCCTGTGTTCTTTCCCCGGTTTTGCTGCCCGATAGTAACACCTTGGGCAATATTACAATTGTTGCCGATTTTTGTATTTGGATTGATGACCAGACTTCCCCAATGCCCAAGATAAAAGCCTTCTCCAATCTGAGTTTCAGGGTAGATCTGAAAGCCATATTTAATCTGATGATGTCTTAATACAAATCTCCAGAATAATCCAGGAACAGACTTCTTCTGATGTTGCTGAGATTTTCTTAGAATATAAATAAAATGAAGGTTGGGGTTTACACATTTTGCCCAGATTTCAAATTTTGAAAGCCATTTTCCATTTTCTCTATAAAAATCTTTTTGAATAGTGGTGTGTTTTTCTGGCATAATAGCAGTCTGTGTAAGTTGTAAATGATAAAGTTAATTATAATTCGTCTAAAATATCAGTTATTTTATTAACAGAGTTTTCAAGATTAAAGGGCATCTTATACTCATTTAGTTTTTCAGAATAATGCAGAAATGTCTCAGGATGCAGTAAAGCCTGTTTCATCCCAGAATAAATTCCGTCTTCTGAATTTTCCACAATTAAGCCCAACTCTCCGTTATTTAACATTTCTCTTGCTCCAGATACCTCTGTGGTGATCATTTTCTTTTTTAACGTGATTGCTTCAAATAGAACGGTTGGAAAACCTTCATACCTGGAACTTAGAATATAAAAATCAGCATTTTTAAAATAAGGATAAGGATTATCTGTAAATCCTAACATAGTAGCAGTTTTATCAATATTAAGTTCAGATTTTAATTTTTTGATATTCTCAAAATCATAACCATCACCAATTATTAAAACTTTATGTTCTAAACCTTCATCAAGGATTTTTTTGTGAACCTTTAAAAGTCTGTCAAAGCCTTTTTGTGGAAATACAGTTCCTACCGAGACAAAAGTAGGAACAGATCCCTCAAAGCTATATTTTTGGACAGGCTTCTCAGCTTTAGTTAGGATTTCCTGAGTATCTAGAGGATTATAGATCCTAACAATTTTTCGTTTCTCAGATTCATTTTTAGCTAAACCGTAAAATAGTTTTTCAATTTTTTCTGAAATAACCAGGATCTTATCAAAACCAAAAAACTTTTTAATCTCATGATCATTGTATCCTTTTACTTCAGAGAGATCGTTATGAATCCAAACTATCTTTTTAGATGAAGTATGAGGGGAGTCTAAAATTTCATCACGCATCCCATGAATAGCAGCAAACTCAATATCATATTTTTTACCTTTTAATTTTCCACTATACAGAAGATCAGGGAATTTTTTCAGAAGCTTTTGGTAAATAACCCGTGTGATCTTTTTTGGAATATCCTGGATACGGTTTGTTGTAATCATTTCTCCCTTGTTAAGATAAATTACATTGATCCAGGTTGGAACTTCCTGTAAATATTTCCCGGAATATAAGTTTAAAAGAAGATCAATCTCATATCGATCCGGCGATAGGTTTTTCAGAAAAGTAACCAATACCTTTTCTGCACCTCCATGGCGGAGGGAACCAATTCGGATAAGTATTTTTTTCTTTGGCACTATTTCTTAGTTTTGAATTTTTGAGGTAAATTCAACTTCAGCCATTGATTAAGCTCTTTCCTGTTTTTTTCTAAATGAAGAGGATATTCAACTGTCGTTTTTTTCAATACATCAGCATAATCTTCTACTTCACAAATATACTTAGCTGGGTTTCCCGCATAGACAGTATGTTCCGGCATAGATTCGGAAAGAACCGAATTGGCACCAAGAACACAATTATTTCCTATTTCCACATTTTGTAATATGACGGAATTGCTGCCAATAGCACAATTTTCACCAACTTTTATCCATCCAAAATTTCTTACTTCCTCATAGCCTTTCAGCTTTCTTATATTTGTAGTAGCTCCGGAATGGGTTACAAAAGTTACTCCAGAAGCGATTCTTGTGTCTTGTCCAATCTCAACTAGAAATGGTTCAGAGCCAAAAGAAACATGATTTCTTACCACAACATTTTTGCCTAATTTTAAACCGTTATGGATGCATATTTTAAGGTAAACAGAATGTTGGAAATCCTGAATTAAGGTAGATATTTTGTTAATAATTTTATATATCATCATAGTAAAAACAAAGTTAGAAATTATTTTATAAATTTGCCTGTCCAAATATTATAACACAATGAAGATCGAACATTTTTGTGAACTGCTTAAACAGGAACTTAACGAACAAACTATAATAACCTCAGATACTAATTTCAAAGAATTGGAAAGCTATGGATCTTTATCAGCTGTATTGGTAATGCAGTTGGTTGAAAATCAATTTGGGGTAAGTTTAAATCCAAGATCTTTCAGGAATATTAATACTATTGGAGACCTTACAGAAGCAATAGGAATAGAAAAGTTTGATTAATCTGTAAATGTTTTTCGCAGGATTATCTTTTGAACACTAGGATAGATCTTATGATCTGAAGTATCGATATTAATAGTTTTATATTCTCTAAAACCAAATTTGGCGTAATATTTTATAAGATGCGGGCTGCTTTCCAATACATCTATATAAAGGTCGTTGGCTTGAGGTTCCATCTGTGAAATGACATGTTTTAATAAATATTCAGCGATGCCTCTATTTCTATAATCGTCATCTACAAAGACATATTGAATAAGATACTTGTTTTCGGAATATGTCTTGGTTTCAGGTAAATTTTTTACATTGTTAATAAACGAATTTAAATGCTCGCTTCTTAAATGGATAGGAAATAGTTCACTTTTATTTTGGTAATAATTCTTATCTGTAAAAATAAGAGCACAGCAGCCGGCAGCTTTTCCATCAACTTCCGCTATTATATAAGAATTTAAAGAAAGCTCTGTATCGACATTTTCTTCATCTAAAAAAAATTGACTTAAATACTCCTTGGTGGTTGAGAGATCAGTTTCAAATAGATTACTATAAGTATCTGATAAAGATTTTGAATTAGTTTCAATAGCTAAAATTCCTTTTATAATCAAAGGGATGTCAGCTTTTATCGCTTTTCTTATACTAATCATAATTTATTTTTTAGTTCATTTCTATCTATCTTTCCTGAAGTGTTGATGGGAAACTTTTCTAGTTTGACAATTTTTGAAGGAATACAATATTCAGGAAGGTTATCTTTTAAATATGAAATAATTATTTCATCCTCTACATTCATATCATTAATAAAGAGGATAAGAAGATCATTGTTGTTTTTATCTTTATAGATGAGAGCAACACTAATAGCGTTATTCAGTTTTTGATTTGAAAAAAATTCAATTTCAGACAGTTCTACTCTAAAACCATTTATCTTAGCCTGGAAATCTATTCGGTTGAGATAAAAATAATCACCCTCAATATCCCTTAAGCACCAGTCTCCCGTTTTATAGAATATTTCTTTATCTTTTTCAACAAAAACCTCATTTGTTTTTTCTTCATTCTTCCAATAAGAGTGTGTAAGTAATTTTCCTGATAATAATAGTTCCCCTTCATTTGTTTCGTTATCAGAAAAAGTCATTGTTGTATTGACCATTGATTTTCCAATACTAATAATACCATTTTTCTCTTTTATAGGATCTTCTATTTTGTATTGAGTACAGAAAATGGTGTTTTCTGTTGGGCCATATACATTGTAGATATTTGCATTAGGAATAAAATCTTTCCAACCTTTAATTTGTTTTGTTAATAATGCTTCACCGCAGAATAAATTGAGTCTCAGACTTTCATTTTTTACTTCAGGATCTAAATAAGGAATAATTAAATTTAAAATGCTTGGAACCATAAGGGCTACCGTAATTTCATTAGCTTCCAGTAAATCGAGAATTTGTAAAAATTTAGTTTCTTTTTTATGAAGACCAATAACTGCAGCTCCATTTAGCCAGGGAATAAGATAGCTCATCACAGATAAGTCAAAAGTGAGCTCAAACATCTGCAAAACACGATCATTAGGATTTAAGTTTCCAAAAGTTGAATGAAAAGATTCAGAAAAATAATATAAGTTTGAAAATTGAATGGGAACTCCTTTGGGCTTTCCGGTACTACCTGATGTGAAAAGAATATAAGCATTGTTGTGAATGGATGAGTCAACAGGTAAAATAGCTTCTAAGGGGTAAACTTCCTTTGTGTCAATAATAGAAATTTGATAATTCGCCTCTATTTCTATGGAGGTTAAAATTACTTCAATATCAGCCTGCTGAATCACATCCAGGTTCTTATTAAAAGGAAATTCAGGATGAATCGGAACATAGGTTTTTCCTGTAAACCAAATGGCAAGTATTGAGGCATACATGTATACATCATCTGTAAGATAAATTCCTACATTTTGAGAATCGACTTTTTGTAATTGGATTCTGATTTGATGGGATAAATCTAAAATATCTCCATAAGTATGGGTTTGATCCTGAATACGTAGACAGGTCTTTGTATTATTTTGTAGAAAAGATTGGTATAAATTTTCAATAAAGGGATTCATCTTTTTAAATTTGTGTAGTATACTTTTGCTTACTTAATTTATGGAAACTATGTAGTGGGAGTTTTGTTCTGGTAAAGATTTTCAATAATGCTTTCTACACTTTTGAAGATTTTCTCATTGTCAAAACGTTTCTCAATATCTTTTAAATTCTCCTGAATATGTTCAATCAGATTTTTATTGGTTAAAAATTCTTTAATACCATTATATAAACCTTCGTCAGAATAATCGGTTAAATATCCGGATTCCTTATGGGTGATCATTTCCGGAACTCCACCAACTTTAGTTGCTAATATAGGTTTTTGAAGAATTAATGTCTCGGCGATAATTAGTGGCCAGCCCTCGCTTTCTGAAGGCATAATATAAAAATCTGCATTGGCAACATAGGGATATGGGTTCATTTGTGTGCCGAGTAGTTTAAAGGAGTTCTGTACCTCCAGTTCCTTGATTCTTTTAGATAACAAATCGTAATCTTCCCCATTTCCAATAACAGTAATATGATGATGGAAGCCGTCATCAATAAGTTTTTTATGGGTTTCTAAAAGTGTTCTGTATCCTTTTCTATAATGTAATCTTCCAACAGAGACAAAGGTGGGAGCTGTACCAAAGTCAGGATTAAATGCTTTTGCCTTTATCTTTAATTCTTCAATTGGAATCGCATTTAAAATTACTTCTCCTGGTGGAAGTTTGAGATCAGGATATTTTTCACTTAAGATATCCTTGCATTGTTGTGAACCATATATAATATAGTCGAACTGTTGCATGTTTTTGAAGATTTCATCCCGATAGGGAGCAAAACCTTCTAGCGATAAATCAGAATGAAGCCATGCGATTTTTTTTGATTTCTTGTTCGTAGAATTTAGTACTGTTTTATAAACTGTATAACCTGTTGCAATTTCTACATCGTAGGTGTCATTTAGCAGTTGATCAGCAATCTTTGGATTTTTTGCTGCTTTATCAAGTTTAAGTCTTCTTTTTGCTAATTGAATCTTTTGAATAACAGGATTTTTAGAAAAATCTTCTTTACCCTCAGCTATATATACTTTCCTGACATGATTTGGAAATTCATTACGTAGTTCTCCCTGGTTAATATTTAAACATATTGTCATGTCAAACTTATCCCTGTTAAGATTATTAAGCATACTTAATACAACTTTTTCTACACCACCCATTTCCATAGAACGATGTCTGAAAAGAACTTTTATTTTTTTATTCTCCTGCATTTGGGATTTTTGTAATAATTTTTTGTGTCGAAAAGTGTTAGGTATATTCTATAAATTGAACAGATCTCAAAGATAATTTCTGGCAGTAGCCATAATATTTTGAAGATTTCTATTCTGATTGGAAAAAAGTTAATATTTTGATTTTAAGTCTATAAATTCTCTTTGTCTGATAATCAAGTAAGTTAAAAATTTCTTGAGGACTTTGAAAGTTTTCAGGGACTGTTTTTTTATTTATAGAAGTAATGTTTCTTCTTTTTAAGGTGTTAAAGATAACTTTTGCAAATGAATCTTTTGCTTTTCCTTTCGATTTTGCTTGAGAAACACCATTAGGATGAAGTCTATACTTATATAAGTTTTCATTAATAAAGTAAGCGCTTCCCAGATCTAGTATTTTTAAATATAGATCTTGGTCAACAGCACTCGTAAGACTAGAGTCTATGCCTTCAGTTCTTAAATATGCCTCTCTTCTAAATGCCACAAAGTGTGCGATCTGAACTGGGAAATTGAAAAAATAAGGATCGTTATTGAGAATTTGTTTTGCAGATTTGAAAGGATAAAGAGGAGTTAAATTTTCATCGCAGGCTAAAAATCTGGAGTAGGTAAGAACGACATTTTTTTTATTCTGGAAAGTCGTGATAGACTTTTCAATTGCTGTAGGAAAAATGGCGTCATCAGGATCTACAAATCCACAGATTTCTCCATTGGCCAATTCAATACATTTTCTTTTTGTATATCCAACTCCCTGATTGGACTCATTTTCAAAGAAAATAAATCTGCTGTCACCTTCAATTATAGATCTTACAGCTTCCTTTTCTGCTTGATTAGAACAGTCATCTACAATGATTGCCTCCCAGTCTGTGTAGGTCTGTTGTTGAAGACTTTCGTAACAGTCTTTAAAGTAATCGGCATTATTATAATGTGCAATAAGAACTGAAAATTTCATTTTAATTAAGATTTGAAAATTAATTCCTGCTTATTCATAACAGTTGTATTTGCAGGAATATCTTTATAAATAGTACAGCCCGCACCAATTATACAATTATCACCAATACTGACACCTTTTAATACTGTAACGTTACTACCTAACCAACAGTTTTTCCCGATTTTTATCGGAGCTTTAGTAAATTGGTTTTGAAATATTTTGAATTCAGGAGAACTTTGATAAGCATGATTATGATCATACAACTTTACATTTTCGCCAAATAATGTATTTTCGCCAATCGAAATGTGATCGAGGCAATTAATAGAGCAAAAATTGTTCATGAAAACATTGTTTCCTATTTCTAATGTTGCTTCATCCTGAACTAAAATGTGAATATAATTACGAAAACGGATGTCATTTCCAAGGTTTATTTTTTTGATATTCTTATAGATCACAAAATGATTATTAATTCCCAATTTTATATTTCCTAAAATAACTTTAGGGTGTTTGTGAAAAATGGAAATCTGTTTTTTCCTTTGAAGTGTTTCAAAAATTTTGGAAAGCATGTGTTTTTAATTAATTTTATTTTCTGTTCATGCAAAACTGTAGGTATAAAACCATTTTGAACATAATAGCTTCTGCTTTTTTTATATTAAAAAAGATTTAGCTTTAAACAAATGTAGCTAAAAAAAAATATACTTTTGTAACAAAGTAAACACGATGGGTGAATTAAAAAGAGTTTTTAAAACATTTGTAGCATACCTTAAAAGGCCAGACCTTTATCCCGAATTAGGAAGGAAAATTTTGAAGAATACTGTGAATAGAAATAATGCCTTCAAAGGAAAAGAAAAAACGAATTCTTGGGCACGGTCAAAGGCTATTTCGCAGAAAGAAGCTGTTTTCAATCTTTTTGGGATTGATGCCTCCACATTTAAAACGGAATATAAGGATGTTTTGGATAAAGCGGCACAAAAAGAAAAAGAATGTCCCATTAAAATGGGCGGTCCGGGAGCATTAGAGCTTATCTATTATGCTTGTGAATTTTCTGAAGGTAAGAATGTAGTAGAGACGGGAGTTGCCTATGGGTGGTCTTCACTAGCCTCACTGTTGTCGCTGGAAAAAAGAAATGGAACTTTGTATAGTTCTGATATGCCCTATTTAGGACAAAATGGAGATCAGTACGTAGGATATGTAGTTCCTGAAGATCTAAAAAAATACTGGAAACTTTTTCGCTTTGCAGATAAGGAGTCTCTGCCAAAAATATTCAATGAAAATCAAGTTTTTGATGTGGTTCATTATGATTCGGACAAAAGCTATAACGGAATGTTCTGGGCATATAATCAATTGTATACACACTTAAGAAGTGGCGGGGTATTTATCAGTGATGATATCGGGGATAATTCAGCTTACCAGGATTTTTGTGAGAAAAATGATATTGACACAACTATTGTAGAAATTGATGGTAAGTATGTAGGCGTTTTTATAAAGTAAGAGAATTGACGCTTAATGGAATACAAAAGAATTAAAATAAATATTTTCTAAAATTAATATTATATAGACCGGAACGAATACTATTATAATCAGTAAATAAATATTTCATGATCATTCCCCATTTTTTTGGGACAGAAGCTTCGGCTATCTGATAGCTTCGGTATGTTCTTTCAATATGCTTCTTAATATGATCTGGAATTGAAGATTCATTTTTAGCCCAATTATGTACTTCACTCCAAAGCAGAATCCTTGTAGAAGATGGCTTTATTTTCCCAATATCTACTTGCGTGATTCTATTATTTTCATGGACTCCCCTTACTGCAACAGCGTTATCAAGTATTCCGGGGTAAAGATTAAGGTAGTAAGATAAACGGAAAATAAATTCTGTATCCTGATGAAGTCTAAGTCCGGTTTTGAAAAAAGGACTGACTTTTGAAAGAGAACTTTTCCTGATCGTTAATCCATCAAGGCTGAAAAGTCCAAAGCTCCCTTTCATATTAAGAAGTCCGGGAAAAACTTCTTTTGAATCATGTTTTTTGTATACTGTGGTTAGGCGGTTTTCAAAAACTTTGTAGTATTGTTCTTTGGCTTTTTCTGAGCAATAATGTACTCCTATAGCGCCATACACACCTTCTACCTCAGGATTTTGAAAAAGTTCTTTTTCTGCATCAAAACGATTAGGCAGGTAATAATCGTCTGCATCTAAAAATGCGATGAAATCTCCTGTTGCATTCATTATTCCAAGATTTCTGGAAGCTCCGGCACCATGATTTTGTTTATCAGGATGTTGATAAAGTTTTACGCTGTCGTATTTTTCTGCGAGTTTTTCACAAAGTAGGAGTGCATTATCTGGAGATTTATCCTCCACGAGAATTATTTCAAATACTTCATCAAACTGAAGCGCTGATTCTACAGCTTGAGAAATGTAATTCTCTGCATTATAAACAGGAATGATGACAGATATTTTCATGGTTGCCAATTAATTAAATAAGTAAAACGGTACGGTACGAATATGCAAGATTACGAAATTAAAGAATATCTAAAGTTGATGTTATATAATCCTGATCTTATGCTCTGATAATCAACGAATAAATATTTTATAATCATTGCCCATTTTTTTAATTTTGGAGAATTTGCTATTTCGAAACTACGTTGCATCCTTTTGATATGTGTTTTAATGTCTTCTGGAATATTAGCCTCATCTTTTGCCCAATTATAAGCTTCATTCCAAAGGATAACTCTTGAGATCGTATGCTTTATCTTATTAGAATCTACTTTGGTGATTCTATTGCTTTCATGCACTCCTCTCATTGCTATAGCTTCATCTATAATTCCGGGATATAAATCAAGATAATATGAAAGGCGAAATAAAAACTCTGTGTCTTCGTGAAGTTTCATTGGCTTGAATAAAGGAGTTAACTTCGCCAAAAGAGACTCTCTACGAACAGTTAGAGCATCAATACTAAATAGTCCAAAACTTCCTAACTTATGGATCAACCCTGGAAAAACATCTTTAGGATCATGTTTTTTGTAAACTGTGGTTAATACATTTTTAAATAATTTAAAATATTGTTCTTTAGCTTTTTCAGTGTAATAATGTACGCCAATAGCCCCATAAACACCTTCTACTTTGGGATTTTTGAAAAGTTGTTTTTCTGCATCAAAACGATTGGGAAGAAAATAATCGTCCGCATCTAAAAATGCGATGAAATCTCCAGTTGAATTCTGTATTCCCAGGTTTCTGCTTGGACCCGCGCCATGATTTTCTTTGTCGGGATGTTGATATAATTTTACTTTGCTATGCTTCGCGGCTAATTCCTGGCAAGTCCGTAAAGATTGATCTGGTGATTTGTCTTCCACTAAAACGACTTCAAATACTTCATCAAACTGGAGCGCTGATTCTACAGCCTGAGAAACATATTTTTCAGCGTTATAAACGGGAATGATTACTGAGATTTTCATTTCATCGATTTTTGATAATTAAACCTATACTGTGTTTTTAATATATTGGGATTCTTAAGAGCTTCAATAAAGATATTATAATATTTTATTGCTCCCGTTTTTTGAGATAAGTCGAAGGACTTATATCTTAAGTAAATTTTTTCTTTAAATTCTGAAGGTATCTTCTGATCGCGGGCCCAGTCATATAAAGATTTCCAGAAAAGAAGCTGTCTTTGTTTATACTGAGGGGAGTATTTCACAATTTTAGTAATTCTGTTATCGTCATGTATTCCTCGTATGGCCACGGGCTGATCTATAATCCCTGATTTTAAATAACAGTGATAAGCCAGTTTAATAATAAAATCCGAATCCTGATGAACTCTAAGTGTCTTGTTGAATTTTAAATTAGATGCTTCAATCGCTGATCTTCTTATTGTAAGAGCATTTAAATGGAAGAATGTACCGAAAGTCTTAGTTGTTAATCCTAAAAGTCCTTTAAAAACTTCCCTTCCTTCAGCGGAATAATTTACAGTTGTAAGGGAAGTATCACTGAATTTCGATTGAAATTCCTGTTTTCCCTTTTCAGTTAAATATTCAATACCAATGGCTCCAAAGACCCCTTGAACCTTAGAATCAGTAAATATTTCTTTTTCTCCGTCAAAACGATTGGGTAGATAATAATCATCAGCATCTAAAAATGTAATGAAATTCCCTGTTGATTTTTCTATTCCCAGATTCCTTGAGGCGCCTGCGCCATGATTTTCTTTATCAGCATGTTGAAATAGTAATACTTTTAGATTTTGGTCAGCTAATCTTTTGCAAATTTCCAGTGAATTATCTGTTGATTTATCTTCAACTAAAATAACTTCCTTAACTTCTTTAAATTGCAATGCAGACTGAACTGATTTTTCTAAAAATTCAGCCGCATTATAAACCGGGATAATAACAGAAATTTCAAGCATTATAATACAGATTGATTGTTATGGGCCCAAAGAGCAAGTTGTAACAAATTCCAATGTTTATGATCCTTGTTCAGAAATTTTTGAGCACCCTCAAAATCTATATAATTGAAAATTTTCTGATTTCGATCTTTAAGCAATTCATTGGATAGATTGATGAGATTATCTTCTTCAAACCAACTCTTAACACTCATTCCAAATCCTTGCTTGTGACGTTTTCTAATCGTTTCTGTCCAATATGCCCCCATTGTTTCCCGAAGTATAATTTTATCATTTTCACTATTTAACTTCAGTTGTTCAGGTAATTGTATGCAAAACTCAGCAAAATCAACATCAAGGAAAGGCGTTCTCACTTCCAATGAATTCGCCATGGCCATTCTGTCGGATTTCATCATCATATTTCCTGGAACATAATTTTCCAGATCTACCCGCATAATATCGTTCAATGAGTCAGAATTGGGTGTGAAACTGTAGGGTTGCTGATAATCTGTTAGAATCCCGAGCAGATTTTGTTCTTTTTTAGAGAATGCATTTCTAACGGAATTCTGATGAAAATCTAAAATAGAAGAATACTGTAAATTGCTTTGTGTAACAAAAGAAGTTTCTCTCAACTTTTGATAAATCTTTAATCCGAATTGAGTAATTATATTTTTATAGCTAAAGTGGTTTTTTAATTCATTTTCGACTTTATAAAAATGATACCCTCCAAATAGTTCATCACCGGCATCCCCAGAAAGGACTACAGTAAGATTTTTTCTGGCATTTCTACAAATCTCATAATGTGGAAGATAAGAGATGTCAGCAAAAGGTTCATCTAAGAATGGAGAAATCTTTAAGAGTGATGCTGCTATATCCTGTTTTTTTTCGTGAACCTCAATATGATTGGTTTGGTATTTATCGGCAATTTCTTTAGCATATTTTAATTCACTATCTTTATGATCATACCCAAAGCTAATAGTCGTTTGTTTTGGCATAAATTCATTGACCAGGGCTACTATGGAGGACGAATCTAATCCGCCACTTAAAAAACTTCCAACTTCCACATCTGCTATAAGCTGTTTTTTAACAGCATTTTTTAAGAGGTATAAGAATTCTTCCTTTGCATCAGATAAACTTATATTCCTATCCTTTGCCGGTAAGCTATAGTAACGTGAAACGATAACTTTTCCATTTTTCCAAATTAGTTGATGAGCAGGAGGAAGCGTGAAAATGTTTTTGTAAATACTTTGATAGGTATTTACATATCCATGTTGCAGATAGTGAGCTAAGGCTTCAGAATTTACTTCGGGCTGAATTAATCCAGAAGCTAATATAGCTTTAATCTCCGAGGCAAAAATGAATTCGTTGTTACTTCCGATAGCATAGAAGAATGGCTTTTCTCCAAAACGATCTCTGGCACAAAATAATTGCTGTTTCTGGTCATCCCAAATTGCAAAAGCAAACATTCCTGGGAGATCATGGATGAGGTTTTCCTGCTTTCTCTGATACATTGCAAGAATAACTTCTGTATCCGAAGTTCCATGATAAGGATATTCCGGATATCTTTTTTTAATATCAAGATATCCATAAATTTCACCGTTCAGTACAATGCATTCGTTTTTCGAATTTGAAAACATCGGTTGTTTTCCATTCTCTGAGAGATCTATAATTGAAAGTCTTCGATGACCTAAAGTTGCATTTTCATAAAATTCATGATGTGAAGAATCTGGACCGCGATGTACCAGTACATCAGTCATTTTTTTTATTTCGTTTGTATAATTTCTAGCGTTTGGAGCTATTATTCCTGCTATTCCACACATAATACCATTTTATTTTAAATTATGACATCCCTCTTTTACAAAAGAAAATATCTTCCTCAGGATTCACTCCAAATTTTTTATATTTATCAGAAATATTTACTCTCTCTACTATAAAACCAGCATTTTCTAATCGTATTACATAGTCTTGACCATATATTCTTACATGATCAAACTGACCAAAAAGTTCTTTTCTTTTTTGAGGGTCGGAAATAGAAAAGTCTTCGTAGGTCTGTTGATTATTCTTAGAAATAGGGACCTGTAAAATAGCTTTTCCTTCAGGCTTTAATACCCTTAAAAGTTCTTTCATGGCTTTTGCATCGTCAGGAATATGTTCTAAAACATGATTACAAATCACCAGATCGAAATAATTGTTCTCGTAAGGGATACTTAAAATATTAATATTTTTTACATGGTCTGGATAATGGTAATTCCCTGTGAGCAGATCTCCACAAATATATTCCTTTAAATTCTGGCTTAAAAGAATCTTTGATAATTTAGGTTCTGGTGCGATATGTAATACACTGATGTCTTTTGGAAGATTTAATTCTTTAATAACAAAAGCATATAAAAGTCTTTCTCTGTCTCTGGAATTACATTTATAGCATCCTGCCGCTCTACGCCCGCCTCCAATGACATGTTTTTCTATTAATACAGGTAAATTATGTCCTACAATTTCCAGATCTTTCGATTTGTAGCCACAAAATGGACATTGATAATTTGAGCCTGAATGAGAAAATAGCTCTATCTTTTTTTTTATTCTGTCCAGGATTTTCATATTGTGTTTTATTTATGTGATAAAAGAAATGTTATTGTAATAAATCTTTCATTGATAACTTACAGATTCAGGAATGTTGGTCCTATTTGCATTACTTTACTACGTATTTCAGCTAATTTTTTTTCTTCCTTTGAAATCTTTTTATACTTTAAAGATAGTTTTTTATAAGTGCTAATATTTCCTGTGATAATATTCTTTACAATGCTTTGCTTAAGAGATTTCTTTTCTAAATATAATGCATTATTCAGGTTAGGATTTATAATTTTAGTTTCTATACTCAGATTTGGAAATTTATTATAATCAATTTTAGTTAAAAATTGTTTTCCATCATGAACTGCTTTACTGCCAGGGACAAGTAGCGTTTTTTTCTCGTGAAATAATACCCGGTTTGTATACTCATCGTCTTCTCCATAGTGAAAAAAGTAAGGGTTAAATCCACCTACAGTTTCTATGGTATGCTTTGGAAGAAGCCAATGAGCAGCATTAATAAACTTAATTTCATAAAAAGGTTTCAGTGTTTGAAAATACAGGTCAGATATCAGCCTTGTCTTTTCAAAATTTGTAGCAATATATTTATCTAAAAAGATATCCAGATATTTTTCTGTTCCATCAATTTGCATGGGGCTGATGATCCCAATTTCTTCTTGTTTGGGATGCTTACTGTAAATATCAAGCAACTTTTCAAGACTATCAGGGTAAAGCCATGCATCCTGATTCATCAGATAGAAAAAATCAGCACCTACTTTATGAGCTTTTTCAATACCTATATTATTGGCTTTACCAAATCCCAGATTCTCTGAAGACTGAATGAAATCTACTTCCGGGAAATTTGTTTTTATATACTCCTGTGTATTATCTGTTGATCCATTATCTACAACAATACACTGTATAGGAACCGAAGATCGCCTTAAGCTTGTAAAGCATCTTTCTGCCCATTTCATGGCATTATAAGTGACAATAATAAGATAAATCCTTGGCATTGATTTTTTTTTAAGTATATTTTTCAGCTAAATTTTTCAAATAATCAGTAGGCTCTATTCCAGAGAAAAAGCTGTTGGTGTTTTTATCAAAATCGACTTTGTAAAAATCCCCTTCATCTGCTTCATCATAATTTGCTTTCTGATCCATTCTATTTTGGATGGCATCTATAATTTCCCTTAAATCATAATAATAAGGATATGCAAAGTTTATTGTTTCATTTTTCACAGACTGGCATGTACTTTCTAAAAAATTGGCAATGTCATCGATATCTAATAATAATCTTCTGGCATTTCGGTGAAGTATGAATTTACTATTGGTTTTAATTTTTGTTTTAAGAAAATTAAAAAGAGTATTAGGATTTCCACCTTTCCCTACGATATTACCAATTCTTAGAATAAGGTAATTGTCAGATTTACTTTTAATATAATTTTCCATTTCCAACTTATGCAGTACATAAAAGCTGTCCTGTTTTGATTGATCCTGAACACTCAATGTGGAGAAATAGATAAACTTCTTTTCGCTGTAATTTTCAAGGGCGTTGCTTAAAAGATTGAATTCTCTTTCAAATTCTGCTTTTTTTGTTTCAAGAGAATTTGAAACTCCTGAAGCGAAGAAAAGTATTTTGTCCGAATCGATATTTTGTAATGAACTAGCAATAAGCCCGTTTCCTATGATCATATTGTGTCTTTTGATATTGTGTGTAACTAATTATTGTTAAAGTTAGTATTATTAAAAATAAAATTAAAGATCTACTTTTAATTTTCTATTAATCTGAGATGCATATCTAATGTAATTAAAATATTTTTTAATAAAAAATAGATGTTGTCTGAAATCTAAATACTTATAAGGATAAAATTTTAGTGTAAATAAAAGCGTTTTCCTATTAATCGGGTAGTATTCAAAATATTTATGTAAAAAGCCGGAAAATATTTTTTTCTCGGTGGTATTGTCAATTGTTTTTTGAAAATCAGATCCAATTTTTTCTTTAATTTTTATGTTGGAATCCAACCACTTTTTATCCAGATTTCCGCCAGAGAAATGTTGTATAAGTATATTATCGATTACGTAATTTTGAAGTCTTTTTGATACCCTTAATGTAAAATCCAGATCATAACCGTGAAACCCATTAATATCTTCATCGAATTTAAAATCAAAGAAATTTTCCTTTATAATACCTAGAAATACACCATCTACGGCATAAACCGGATTTGTATTTCCAGAGACTTTATTAATTAGATAGGATTCGGCATTTTCTTTATTTCCCTGCAAAATATTGATGAAATTATATTTTTCTGAAACGGTCCAACTGGAAGGTGCAACAGGGACATAGGAAGAGCCGGCAAGTCCGATAACACCTGTTCCAGGTCGGTTGAGGTGGGTTATTAATTTCTCGCCCCATTTATCTGTATGAAATAAAATATCCTCATGGATGAATAAAAAATACTCATATTTAGCTTTTTCTGCTCCTATATTGTATGCCTTGCAGATCCCCATTAATCCAGGATTATCAATTTTGATAATTTCGTAGGGTACACCAATCGTTTCTGCAATATTATTTTCCAATGCAGAGAAATACTGAGGAAGATATGAAGATATAATGATAGAGATCATATAAAAGTATTCACTAATTTTATTTCAATAGATTGTCCATCGTCTGAAAGATATCAGTAGTCAGTCTTTTTTCAGAATATTCCAGTTCTAATTTATTCTGGATTTTAATTCCATAATTTTCTCTTAATTCTTTGCTCTGTAATAGCTTAACGATCTCAGAAGCCATAGTATCCAAATCAAGATAAGGGGCAAGAACACCAAAACCATTTTCAAGAAATTCTACTGCGCCGCCACTTTGTTCAAATGCAACAATAGGTTTTTTAAGTTTTGCTGCAGTAAGCATCACAAGAGGAAACGGATCTTCCCGGGATAGTAAAAGGAAAATATCAAAAATATTAATATAGTCGTTTGGAAATTTGTTGTGATCTACATATATGATTTTATCATCTACTCCAAGTTTTTCAGCATCTAGCTTTGAACATTTTACAGGACCAATTTTGGAAGTTCCACCAAGGTTAATGAATTTAAAATCTTTATCTGTCTGATCTGCTATTTTTTTTACAAGGAGAGGTACTAAATCCGTTCCTTTACGCAATTCCTGAGAGCTTGCAATACCAATAACTAATTCATTATCAGAAATATTGAGCTCTTTTTTTAAAGCTGTCGTATCTTTTTGAATATCAATTACTTCATCGACAAAAGAATGAATGACTTTAATTTTTTCTGGTTTTGCTCCATATCTGGTAATCAGATTCTCTGCTACAGCATTTGATCCCGCAATAATAGTAGAAACATTGGATACGTTTTCCAAAATAAATTCTTTTGAGTAAGAACTTTCTACTCCAAAAGCCAGTTCGTGGATGGCTACAATGGTAGGAATGTTCTTTTTGTAAAAGGGTATTGTCCAAATTAGTGTTTCTGCAGTATTTCCATATACCAAATCATAATTGTTAGAAAATAATCTTCCGGTTATCTTTTCAATCTGTTCCTCTCTGGTTTCTGCTGTTGGAAAAAATGCAGCCTGAAGTTTTTTAAAATTTCTATTGATAAAAGAAAATGATTGATTATAATAACTAGCTACAATAATTTTGTTGTCAGAAATTTTAGCAAAATCTTCAAAAAGCTGTCCTGCTCTTAATAATAGAATATCAATGATAAAATTCTTTTTTTCTTGTTTAAGCTTTTTTAATACACTCAACAATAGTATTGGAGCACCTGATAAAGATGCTTCATGAGATATAACTAATATTTTTTTTGTTTCATTCATTTTGCAAAGATTCGAATATTAAATTTTGACTGTTTTTTACAATAGTATTAGCCGGGATAGATTTATGAATAACACATCCAGCACCAATAATACAATTGTCGCCGATGTTAACTCCTTTTAATATGACTGTATTACTTCCTATCCAGCAATTATTACCTATAATTATCGGTGAAGTCTTAAAGGCTGTTTTATCTATAAAGAAATTGGGATTGAACCCGTACTCATGATTGTGATCATATAATTTTACACCTTCTCCGAATATAGTATCATCACCAATGGTAATATTATCGATACAATTAATTGAAGAATAATTATTAAAGAACACCCCACTGCCAATAGTTAGTGAAGCATTTGGAAACACTGAAATATTACAGTAATCTCTCACGAAAAACCGTTCACCAATAGCTATATTACCAAATTCGCCCTCATTTCCTTTAAAGATATTAACATCTTGAGGGGCAAAAGTATGGTGAATTGTAATAGTTGGTTTTGCGTTAAAAGCCCGCCAAAGTTTCTTCTTTTTTTGTACTTCAAGATCAGTAATAAAAGAAGCTATTTTTCTATGGATATAATTTTTTAGCCTTAAGAACATTAGAAAAATTTATATTTTAGATGATAGAGTTTAATAGGTAAACGATATTTCAAACAAAAATTCAGCCAAGGTTCTTTTCCCTTGTACTGATTATATTTTTCAAAAGTCTTTTTTAGTTCTTTCTTGTTAGTTGATGTAATATAAATTTTCTTGACACTATTATTAAGTTCCGATTTATTATCTAACTCTGTGTCATATTGTAGTCTCAACAGTATTTCTTCAACGAAAACCACTCGGGCCTTTAAGGTTGAAATGTTTTCTTCGTGCTTTCTATAATAAGCAAGGTGTTCTGGAATAAAAGCAAAAAAATGTTTTTCATTTATTTGTAACCATTTATCGTAATCTTCCAAAAGAATATCTTTATTATAAGATCCTGTTTCAAGAAGAGCTTTAGTTTTGATCAATGCGCTGACAGCCGGTACAAAATTTCTTGTTTTCTCAAGTTTTCTAAACTGATATTCATCTCTATAGAAATCAAAATTCCCATAATACTCAACTAAATTTTTATCTTCCTCTACAATATATGCTGATGAAAAAACCACAGCAAACTTATCATCTTTGTTTTCCAATGTTTTTACACATTTTTCCAAAAACTCCGGGTGCAAATAATCGTCAGCTGCAATAAGTTTAATATACTTTCCTTTAGCGAATTTTATACATTCATTAAGCATCTCAGCTAAACCAGTATTCTTGGAATGGAAATTTTTTTCAGCAGTATACTTATTGTCATTAATCCAATTTTCGAAGACTTCTACAGAATTATCTGGTGAAGCATCATCTCCTACAATTAATTGAATGTTCTCATAAGTTTGATTTTTTATGCTATCCAGGCATTCTTTAATATAACCGGAATGATTATATGAAACGATAATAACTGTTACTAAAGGATTGTTCACCATTAATATTCATTTATAGCTTTAATAATGGTTTCAATTTCTTCCGTATCTAAAATAGATGAAATAGGTAAACTCAATACTTCCTCATGTATCTTTTCACTAATTGGAAAAGATAGCATATTCATTTCTTTATAAGCTTCTTGCTTATGAGGTGGAATAGGGTAATGGATAATTGTGTGGATCCCTTTTTCATTGAGGTAGCTTTGAAGATTGTCTCTATTTTCTGTTCTAATAACAAACACATGCCATACATGTTCCTTTTCATCTTCTGGATTTTCTGGAAGAATGATTTTTGGATTAGTTATTTCCTCAATGAATTTTTTCGCAATTAGTCTTCGCGCATCATTTTCTTCTTCAATATACTTTAATTTAATATCCAGTACTCCAGCTTGTATTTCGTCCAATCTGGAATTAAGACCCTTGTATATGTTGACATATTTTTGATTAGAACCATAGTTTCCTAATGCACGGATGGTCTCAAATAAATCTTTATCATTTGTTGTTACTGCACCAGCATCACCCAGAGCACCTAAATTTTTACCGGGATAAAAGCTGAATCCAGCTGCATCACCCAGGTTTCCTGATTTAATATTATTCCATTCTGCTCCGATAGCCTGTGCATTATCCTCTACAATTTTTAGTTTATGGTCCTGTGCTATTTTTCTTAATTCTTCAGAAAAAACAATTCTACCCTGCAGATGAACGATTAGTATTGCTTTTGTTTTCGAAGTGAGTTTTTCTTCAATTTTTGAAATGTCAATATTGTATGTATTTATTTCCGGCTCTACAAAAACAGGGATTAATCCATTATCCGATAAAGCCAGAATAGAAGCGATGTAAGTGTTTGCAGGGACAATGACCTCATCTCCAGGTTTCATAATGCCCAGCTCTATGTAGGCGCGGAATATTAATCGTAAAGCATCCAGTCCGTTTGCTACTCCTAAAGCATATTTTGAACCAATATAATGAGCTAAATTGGTTTCGAAATTCTTAAGCTCATCTCCCAATAAATACCATCCGCTCCTGAAAACTTCCAAAAGTTTGTTTTCAATTTCTTCTTGATATTTAAGGTTTATTTTTTTTAAATTTAAAAAACTAATCATTTGGTTTTAATTTAAAGTAATTTCATAAAAATCATTACAAATAGCCCTCCCACCATACATCTCTTTTTGGTTGATCAGACCTTCATTTAAAAATCTTCCCTGATTTTCAGTAGAGATTCCGAAACTAAAATAGGGTCTGTCTTGAAATTGTTCTTCAAGCAGCTTGATAATAAGATAGTCCAAAGCACCAATTTCCCTGCCCTTCTCAGAATTCGCGAGGTATTGTGTATGAAGGACTTTACCAAAGTCGAAAATTAAGGTACCACTCAGTAGCTCTTCATTTTCTGTAACTTCGTATAGTTTGATATTATTTGGGAATTTTTCTGCTAACTGTTGAATTTCCTGTAGACTGTGTACAGGTTTAGCTCCATGGTTTGATGCAAGGACATTTGTTAGAAGTGTCCAGTAATTTTCAAAATTTTTATTCTCTTTAATCTCAAGATTTAACTTGGAACATTTTTTATATCTTCTTGCAGGTGAATTCGCTAAAGGTAACCTATTTTGGATAGGTAACACCGAAGAGATATCTCGTCTGATAAGTTGTGCATTATTTAAAAATAAAGCATACAGGTCTTCCTGCGAAGGTTGCTCAAAGAAGATAGACGGAATTGCTTTATAAAGTAATTTGCTAAAACCACTATTCTTGTAGTAGTTGATTAAAAGTGTAAATATTTCTAAGACCTCAACAGTTTTAGTTTTTTCACTGATAACCAAAGATCCATAAGTTAATCCGGCGTGAGAAAAAATTTCCTTATCTATTTCATTCGCTGGAAAAGCAGCAATGATCTGATCTTTTTTAATGAAAATCAAAGAATGATCAGTAAAGCGGTCAGCATGATAATCCATATAATCCCTTTCAAAAAAGAATAATCCATTTTTGCTTTCCCTTATGAAAGTATCCCAAATGACTTTCTGGGTAACATGATATCGTGTTAGTTCTATATCCATTATAACTTTAAAGACATTTTTACGTTATCTTTTACGATCAACTCTATTCTGAATCCAAAATTTTCATAAGCTTTGATAGCTCTAATATTATCAGGAATAACATTTAGATAGATGCTTTCTAACTTGTGCTCTTCCTTTGCACTGCGCAATATTTCAGATAATATTTGTTTGCTTAGACCTTTCCCCCAAAATTGCTTTTCTCCGATATAACCAAAATACTCAGCATCTTTGTTGTTGAGGTCAATTTTTTTTAGACCTGCAACGCCAATAATTTGCTCACCAAAAGCAATACCTTTAATATCATAGTTTTTCATATCCTCAAGTTTGCTAAACCATATTTTCTGATCTTCTCTTGTAAAATCAGGTGTATTAGTAAGCTTTTTAATTTCAGGATCATTAAGCCAATTCCACGATTTATCCAGAATTTCTTCAGTATAATCTACCAGATGTAACACTTCAGATGGAGAAGGGTATGAGGTAAATTCTTCATAACTTCTAAAGTAGTCGTTTTCGTCGTAAAGTTCAGATGCTAAACAGAGTAATACCGCACTGTGTGAGAATTTAATATCCCGCCAGATTAATTTTGGGATATATATTCCTCTAGAAGGATTATCTAGTATAAAGGTTTCTTTATTACCATTTTTATCTTCGATATTAAACTCTATTGTTCCTGATACAGCAAATATGATTTGCTTAAGATTTTTATGAGCATGACCTCCTCTCATCACATCTTGAGGAGTATAGTAAGTCCAATATACACGTTTGACATCAAAAGGCACGTTCTTTAAGCCCTCGGCTACTGTAATAAAGCCAAGAGAAGAATTACCAATTTTATCTAAATCAAAATATTGAACCTTGTCCATTACTGTTATTTTATATCATATTTAAAATCTGGTCTAATAATTCCCGGTAGAGAATTTATATTAGTACCACGTTTAACATTCTCAACTTCAAAACCTATAATTTCATTGGCTATATAAAGAGGGATTTTTTGATCTTCCCCGAAAATTAATTTGAAATAATAATTTCCTGCATTAAGAAGATTGGAAGGAATTTCAAATTCTACTATGTATTCTTTTTTTCGGGAACTGTTGTTTGTTGCTACGAAGGCTCCCGTATGAAAAACTACAGCTTCTTCATAGGTTCTCAATTCGAATGTAGTATCCAGATTGATATTCTCTTTGAAATTATAAAATCTCAATCTTATTTTAATCCCAGATTCAATATCTAGAAATGGTCCTTGTATTGGTTTCGTAGAGAATTCCAATATCCTGATATTTTCATTTCCTAAAGCTGTCTCCAGAGAACCCTCATGGATATAACTACTTTGTCTTTCTGCATTTTTTTGATACTCTGTAATAGTTTGTAGAATATTTCCAGAATAATCCAGATGCCCCTGATTTAATAAAAGCCCACTTTTACAAAGTTCTTTTATAGCGGTCATATTATGGCTTACAAAAAGAATAGTTCTTCCTTCTCCTTTCGTAACATCACCCATCTTTCCAAGGCATTTTTTTTGAAAATCGGCATCTCCAACAGCTAGAACTTCATCTACGATAAGAATTTCTGATTCAAGATGGGCCGCAACGGCAAAGGCTAATCGCACATACATCCCCGAAGAATATCTTTTTACTGGGGTATCGATATATCTTTCAACACCAGAAAAATCTACTATTTCATCAAATTTGCGCTTGATTTCTTTACGCGTCATTCCTAAAATAGCACCATTTAGGAAAACATTTTCCCGGCCCGTCATTTCAGGATGAAATCCAGTTCCTACTTCCAATAATGATGCAATTCTTCCTTGCGTGTATATTTTGCCTGTGGTAGGTTTAGTTACTTTACTTAAAAGTTTTAATAAAGTAGATTTACCAGCTCCATTTCTGCCAATGATTCCAACAGCATCTCCCTGTTCTACTTCAAAGTCGATATCACGAAGTGACCATACATATTCAGAATCGCCTTTTGTCGTTCTGTCATTGGTGTCTCCAATTTTTAAATAGGGATCTTCTTTGCCTCTTACTCTATACCAGAATCTGTTTAGATCATGAGTAAGAGTTCCTGTACCCACTTGTCCTAAGCGGTACTGTTTTGATATATTTTCAGCTTTTAAAGCCAGCATGTTTTTTAATTTAAAGAATTAGACTTCTACTATAAATTCTAACAGTTTTTTACTGTTTTAATTATACAGTATCCATAAAAGTTTTTTCAACCCTGTTAAAAATAACAGTTCCTATCGCTAGAAGTACCAGGATTATGCCCGTACTGATTCCTAGCATGAGTGGAGAAAAATTTCCAACACCCAGCCATGCATATTTAAAGCATTCGAAAATACCTGTCAAAGGATTATAATAAGCCAGGCTTTTGAAACCTGCAGGAAGTGAAGATGTCGGATATATAACTGGGGTAGCATACATATATAAACTTACACCAAATCCAAGAAGCATATTCAAATCCTTATATTTTGTTGTGAGAGAAGAAAAAATCATTCCCACACCTAATGCAAAAAGCGCCATAAGAATAACCAGGAAGGGGGTAGCAAGTATCCAGATATTTGGATGTGCTTCTCCTTTTGCGAAATAATATCCCCATACCATTATAAATAGTATGAATTGTACACCAAACCTCATTAGGTTGGAAATTACAATTGATAAAGGAGTTACCAATCTTGGAAAATAAACTTTTCCAAAGATGCCAGCATTTCCGGCGAAGGTATAGGATGTACCCGTTAATGAAGTTGAAAAATAGTTCCAAAGCGTAATTCCAGCCAGATAAAAAAGTAGAGGTGGAGCTCCGTCAGTTGGTAGTTTGGCTATTCTTCCAAAAACAATTAAATAGGTAATTGTTGTAAAAATAGGATTGATAAAAAACCATATGGGTCCAAGCACGGTTTGTTTAAAGCTGGATACAAAGTCTCTCTTTACAAACATATAAATAAGATCCTTATATCTCCATACCTCTTTGAATTTTAAATCAAAGAGAGAATGATTAGCTTCAATTGTTTCTGTCCACTTTTGTTGTGGTTCAATCATTTGTGTTAAGTTTATGCAAATTTACAATAATTAATTTTCTCATAGTTCCAGATATTATGAATTGTTATTCATGTAAAAACCAAAAATAATAACTAATATATTGATATTTATTATTATAAACAAAAGCTGTAACCAATGAAGACAACAGCTTTATAAATTTCTATGGTAAAAATTATTTGTTTACAAGTTGAGTGAGATATTTTCCATACCCACTTTTCCCATATTTTAAAGCCGTGTTTAAAAGCTTCTCCTCGTCAATAAATTTATTTCTGAATGCAATTTCTTCAATACATCCAATTTTGAAGCCTTGTCTTTTTTCAATAACACTTACAAACTCTGAGGCATCATGAAGAGAGTCAAATGTTCCTGTGTCTAACCAGGCCGTTCCCCTGTCTAAAACACCAACTTCAAGTTTTCCTTTTTTAAGATAGACATTGTTTACATCTGTGATTTCGAGCTCGCCACGAGCTGAGGGTTGTATGTTTTTAGCGATCTCTACAACTTCATTGTCATAAAAATATAAACCAGGAACTGCATAATTTGATTTTGGATGAACAGGCTTTTCTTCTATAGATACAGCCTTGAAATCCTGATCAAATTCTACAACACCATATCTTTCGGGATCAGAAACATGGTAAGCAAAAACAACACCTCCATCAGGATTTGTTTTGTTTTTTAATAAAGTTCCCATTTCTGAGCCATAAAAAATATTATCCCCAAGCACTAATGCTACAGGATCATTTCCAATAAAAGAATCTCCAAGGATAAATGCTTGTGCCAGACCATCGGGACTTGGCTGGACCATGTACTCTATATTGCAGCCTATCTGAGAGCCGTCTCCTAAAAGTTTAATAAAGCCTTCCTGATCATGAGGGGTAGTAATGATAAGTATGTCTTTAATTCCGGCTAATAATAATGTTGAGAGGGGGTAATAAATCATTGGTTTGTCATAAACCGGCATCAACTGCTTACTTACGGCAATTGTAAGGGGATAAAGTCTTGTTCCGGAGCCTCCGGCAAGGATAATACCTTTCATCTGTTTGTATTTATAAATTAATTATATTGATTTTCGTAGTATTTCTGATAATCTCCGGAAGTTACATTCTCAAGCCATTCCTTGTTTTCAAGATACCAGTCAATAGTTTTTGATAATCCTTGTTCAAAAGTTACAGATGGTTCCCAGCCCAGATCCTTGTTCAGTTTTGTAGCATCAATAGCGTAACGTTTGTCATGTCCCGGTCTGTCTTTTACGAAAGTGATCAGCTTTTCGGAATAACCTTCTTGTTTTCCAAGTTTAGAATCCATCTGACTGATCAGTTCTTTTACCAAATCAATATTTTGCCATTCATTAAAGCCTCCGATATTATAGGTTTCTCCCGTTTTAGCTTCATTGAAAATCTGATGAATAGCTCTTGCGTGATCAATTACAAATAACCAATCTCTTGTATATTTCCCATCTCCATAAATAGGCAATGGCTTTTCGTTGATAATATTAAAAATACAAAGCGGAATTAACTTTTCTGGGAAATGATTTGGGCCATAATTATTTGAACAGTTAGAAACGATAAAAGGCATACCATAGGTATTTCCATATGCTCGTACTAAATGGTCAGACGCTGCTTTAGAAGCGGAATAAGGAGACTGCGGATCATAAGCTGTTGTCTCCAGAAAAAATCCTGTTTCGCCTAAGCTTCCATATACTTCGTCAGTAGAAACATGATAGAATAAGTTTTGTCTGGGTTCGTTTGGAAATCTCCCATGAGTATGATCTGGATTTAAGGTCCAGAATTCTTTACATAGATTAAGAAGGTTGGCAGTACCATTAACGTTTGTATTGATAAATGCCATAGGGTCGGTAATACTTCTGTCTACATGGCTTTCAGCAGCTAAATGTATTACGGCATCCGGATTATATTTTTCAAAAACCGTTCTTAGTTCCTCAGGTTTTGTTATGTCTGCTTTTTCGAAAATATAATTGGGTTCGTTTTCGATATCTTTTAAATTTTCCAGATTTCCTGCGTAGGTAAGAGCATCAAGATTAATGATTGTTGTATTGGGATTATTTTTTACAAATTCTCTTACAACATGAGAGCCGATAAAACCTGCTCCTCCTGTGATGATTATATTTTTCATTTTAATATTTTGAAAAAAGTTAAAGGTTAAAGATAGTAAAAGTATTAAGATACATTTTACACCATCTATAATATAATGTATAGACTTGTTCTTTTTCTTAAATGTTAATGTTATAGCAGTAGCCTATATACTGGTAAAGAATAGCGTGTGTTATTTTTGAATTCATTAATTAAGTACCGTTTGTCTTCCTATACTTTTATAATAGAATCCATATTGCTTAGGGACTTCCAAGGGATACATATTTCTTCCATCGAAAATAACCTTGTTTTTCATCTTCTCTGCCATAAGTTCAAAATTTGGATTTTTGAATTCCGGCCATTCTGTTGCAATAAATAATGCATCTGCTTCTTCTAAAGCTTCATACATTGTTTTTGCATATTGAATTTGATTCCCAATGATCTTTTGAACATTATTTTCTGCGACAAGATCATAGGCAACTATCTCGGCTCCCTTTTTCAATAAAAGATCTATATTATCTAAAGAAGATGCTTCGCGGATGTCATCTGTATTTGCCTTAAAGGCTAATCCCCATACTGCTATTTTTTTTCCTTTAAGGTTTCCGTCAAAGTATTTTTCAATTTCCGAAACCAAAATTACTTTTTGAGCAATGTTTACATTTTCGGTTGCTTCTAAAATTTGAAAATTAAAATCTTCTTGCTTTCCGGATTTTATTAAAGCCTTCACATCTTTAGGAAAACAACTTCCCCCATATCCGATTCCAGGAAATAAAAAGCGGTGTCCAATTCTATCATCACTTCCCATTCCCAGTCTCACTTTATCTACATCAGCACCCACTTTTTCACAGTAATTGGCGATCTCATTCATAAAAGTAATTTTTACCGCTAAGAAAGAATTTGAGGCATACTTGGTAAGTTCAGATGATTTTTCATCCATGAAAATAATTGGAATCCCAGTATTGGTAAATGGTTGATAAATTTTAGACATGATATTCTTTGCTCTTTCAGAACTTGATCCTACCACTACTCTCGCAGGATTCATTGAATCTTCTACAGCAAAACCTTCTCTCAGAAATTCTGGATTAGAGACAACGTCAAAAGAAATGTCTGTTTTTGAAGAGATCACTTCTCTTACTTTATCTGCAGTTCCTACAGGAACCGTACTTTTATTAACGATGACTTTATATTCTGTCATCATTTCTCCAATGTCATTAGCCACACCAAGTACATAGGACAGATCCGCTGAACCATCTTCTCCCGGAGGGGTAGGGAGTGCGAGGTATACAACTTCACTTTTGTCTAACGCTTCCTTTAAATTGGTGGTGAAAAATAATCTTTGGGATTGAATGTTTCTGTGGAACATTTCTTCAAGGTTCGGCTCATAAATGGGAACAATGCCGTTTTTCATACCTTCTACTTTCTTTTCATCAATATCAACACAGTATACTGAATTGCCAAGTTCTGCAAGGGTAGTTCCTGTAACTAATCCTACATAACCCGTTCCTACAATTGTTATATTCAAAATGTATGTTTTTAAAATTCAGGACAAAAATAATAAAAATACTTTCAACACCTCTTTAAATTTAATGTTAATAGATCCTATGGTTATTTATCTGATAATAAGATGATTTTGCTTTTTTAGAAAAAAAATATTATATTTGCAGAGGATTTACGGAAAAAAATGGGAAGGCTTCGGAAGAAAGCCTTTTTTCGTACTGTAGATCAAGCATAAAATTTATGGAGTTTAGAAAGAAAATTGAAGAATTATTAAATGGATTCCTCGAGACCAGAAAAGATTTATTTCTTACTGATTTAAAGATTTCTGCGGGGGATGATATTACGGTGATTTTAGATGGTGATAATGGAGTTTCTTTGCAGGACTGTCTTGATGCAAGTCGTGCAATAGAGTTCAATATGGATCGCGAAGAGCATGATTTTAGCCTTCAGGTAATGTCTGCTGGATTAAGTGAGCCAATGTCAACTCCAAGGCAGTTTAACAAAAATATAGGAAGAGAGATTGAGATTTTACTTGAAGATTCTTCTAAAATTGAGGGTGAATTGTCAAAAGTGGATGAAGAGAAAATCACACTTGTTTTGCGTTACCGTAAACCAAAAGATATTGGAAAAGGTAAGGTAGATGTGGAAGAGGAAAAGGAAATTCCTTACTCTGAGATTAAAAAGGCATTAGTAGTAATTAAATTTTAAAAAGAAAAAAGAATAAATGGATAATATAGCGTTGATTGAATCCTTTGGTGATTTTAAAGACGAAAAGGGGATCAGTAAGATTGATCTTATGGCAATTATTGAAGATTCACTGAAAACTCTTTTAAGAAAGAGATTTGATTCAGATGATCATTTTGATGTAATTGTAAACCCCGATAAAGGAGATTTTCAGATATTTTTAAATAAAACAATTGTTGAGGATGAAATGTCGGAAGATGATGATTTGGAAATTGAGATTTCTGAAGCAAAAAAAATCGACCCGACTTTTGAAGTAGGTGAAGATTTCACGATGGAAATTCCTGTTGCACAATTAGGAAGAAGGAATATTTTAACTTTAAAGCAAATTTTAGCTACAAAACTGCAGGAACACAATAATGCAATGTTATACGAGCAGTTCAGAGATAGAATTGGAGAGATTGTAGTTGGAGAGATTCACCATATTCGTCACAAACATGTAATTTTGTTGGATGATGAGGGAAATGAATTTATTTTACCAAAAGAAAATCAGATTCCTTCAGACTTCTTTAAAAAAGGTGAAAATATCAGAGCTATTGTTGAATCAGTAGATTTTAAAGGATCTAAGCCGCAGATCATTATTTCAAGAACTGCACCTAAGTTTCTTGAAAAACTATTGGAGCTTGAAATTCCTGAGATCCAAGATGGAACGATCATGCTGAAAAAAGTAGTAAGGATTCCTGGAGAAAAGGCAAAAATTGCAGTAGATGCTTATGATGATAGAATTGATCCGGTTGGTGCTTGTGTGGGTGTTAAAGGATCCAGAATTCATGGAGTTGTAAGAGAGTTGAAAAATGAGAATATAGATGTTATTCAGTGGTCTAAGAATCCTGAAATTTTAGTGAAAAGAGCATTAGGAAATGTTACTATCAATAAAATTGACATCAATGAGAACAGTAGCTATGCATTAGTTTATACCCCTGTAGAAGAAATTTCTAAGGTAATCGGAAAACAAGGTCAGAATATCAGATTGGCTTCTTGGTTGACAGGATATGAAATTGATGTATATAGAGAGTCTAGCGAGGATGACGATGTTGATTTGAGAGAATTTAATGACGATATCGAGCAGTGGATTTTGGATGAATTTAAGAAAGTAGGTCTTACTACTGCGAAATCGGTATTAGATAAAGATACTGAGAGTCTTTTAAATATGGTTGACTTGGAAGAGGAAACTATTGAAGATGTAAAACGCATTCTGAGAGAAGAATTTGAAGATTAAGATTTTTGAATAAATTTTAACAAAAAGTAAAAAAGAAATACTTTAATTTTAAGAATTAAAAAAATAGTAAATAATATAAATGCCAAAAATAAGATTAAATAAAGCGGTTAAGGAATTCAACATTTCGATGTCCAGATTAGTAGAGTTTTTACAGTCAAAGGATTTCGAGGTTGAAAACAATCCTAACGCTCAATTAGAAGAAGCGGCATATTCTGCATTGGAGGCTGAGTTTGCCAAGGATGGCGAACAACGTAAAGCTTCCCATGAGGTGGTGATCATTAAGGTTCCAGAAGAAAAACTGGAAATTGAAGAAAAGAAAACCCCTGAAGTAATAAGAGCTAAAGCTAATAAACCAGAAACTAAGATTTTAGGTAAAATAGATTTGGATTCTAAAAAACCTGAAGTTGAAGAAACTTCTGATGCTCCTGTTATTCCTGTGGCTCCTGTTGAAGAGAAGAAGGAAGAGGTAGTGCCAGAACCGGAAGCTGAAGTTAAAGCAGCTCCCGAAAAACAGGAATTTAAAGTTCTGGATAAAATTGATTTATCTCAAATAGAAACCAGAAACAGACCTGTTAAAAAAGATAAACCAAAAGTGGAGGAGAAAAAAGCTGAAGAAAAACCAATTGAAGTTGTGAAAGAAACTCCGAAACCAGTTGTTGAAACTGAAAATAAACCAATTGCTGAGGTGAAAGAAGAGCCTAAAAAAAATGATGAGCAGCCTCAAGAGCCTCAGAAAATTGAAACAGTTTATCAAAAATTAGACGGTCCTAAAATTGTTGGTGAGAAAATTGACTTAACTCAATTTGCTCCAAAGCCAAATTCAGGGGCGAAAAAGAAAAGAAAAAGAATAGAAAAACCTGGTGGTCCTAATCAACAGAATACAGGAAACAACCAACAAGGTGGTGGTAATAACAATAACCAGGGAGGCGGTCAGAATCGTCCCCAAGGTCAAGGTGGGCCTGGTGGTAACCGTCCTCAAGGACAAGGTGGGCCAGGTGGAAACCGTCCCCCGGGTCAAAGTGGGCCAGGTGGAAACCGTCCTTATAATAATAACAATCAGGGAAGTCGTCCTCCAGGTCAAGGAGGAGGGTTCAAAAAAGGTCCGGGTGGAAACAATAACAACAGACCTGGGCAGAGAACTATGCCTGTTGAATTAACTGATGAACAAGTTAAGAACCAGATTAAAGAAACCCTTGAGAAATTAACAAATAAAGGAGGTAAATCTAAGTCTGCTAAGCATAGAAAAGATAAGAGAACTTACCGTAGAGAACAAGATGAACGTCAGCAGGAAATTGATGCTCAAGACAGAACATTAAAAGTTACTGAGTTTATTACAGTAGGTGAATTAGCTAGTTTAATGAATGTTTCACCAACGGAAGTTATTTCTGCTTGTTTCTCATTAGGAGTTATGGTAACAATGAACCAAAGACTTGAAGCTGATACGTTGTTATTAGTTGCAGATGAATTTGGTTATAAAATTGAATTCTCAGATGCAGACCTGGAAGAGGTAGAGTCTGAAGAGGATATGGATACAGAGGAGGATCTTTCTCCAAGAGCACCAATTGTAACGGTAATGGGACACGTTGACCACGGTAAAACGTCCCTACTTGACTACATCAGAAAAACAAATGTTATTGCTGGTGAATCAGGAGGTATTACACAGCATATTGGAGCCTATAACGTGAAACTGGAAAATGGACAAAGAATAACATTCTTAGATACACCGGGTCACGAAGCATTTACTGCAATGAGAGCCAGAGGTGCTCAGATCACGGATATTGCAATTATTGTAATTGCAGCAGATGATGATGTAATGCCTCAAACCAGAGAAGCTATTTCTCACGCGCAGGCTGCAGGTGTACCAATGATTATTGCATTGAATAAAGTTGACAGACCATCTGCAAATCCTGATAATATTCGTCAGCAACTTTCTGGTATGAATATTTTAGTTGAAGAATGGGGTGGTAATGTTCAGGCACAGGAAATTTCAGCAAAGTTTGGTAATAACATGGATGTTCTATTAGAGAAAGTATTACTTCAGGCAGAAATGCTTGATCTAAAAGCTAATCCAGATAGAAATGCTCAAGGTGTTGTTATTGAGGCTTCACTAGATAAAGGAAGAGGGTATGTTGCTACCATGCTTGTACAAACAGGAACTTTAAAAGTTGGTGACTATGTACTGGCAGGTAAAAACCATGGTAAGGTAAAAGCAATGCTTGACGAAAGGGGTAGAAATCTTACGGAAGCAGGTCCATCAATTCCTGTTACTATTTTAGGTTTAGATGGAGCTCCTACTGCAGGTGATAAGTTTAAAGTATATGAAGATGAAGGAGAAGCTAAAACGATCGCTAATAAGAGAGAGCAGCTTCAAAGAGAACTTTCAATAAGAACTAAGAAGCACACTACGCTTGAAGAACTTGGAAGAAGAATTGCACTGGGTGAATTCAAAGAATTGAACATCATCTTAAAAGGTGACGTGGATGGTTCTGTTGAAGCACTTTCAGATCAGTTACAAAGACTTTCTACTGAAGAAATCAGTGTAAATATCTTGCATAAAGGGGTTGGTCAGATCACTGAATCTGATGTGAACCTTGCTACTGCATCAGATGCTATCATTATTGGATTTAATGTTAGAGCTGGTGGTAATGCTAAAGAATTAGCAGATAAAGAAGAGATTGAGATCAGAACATACTCTGTGATCTATGCTGCTATTGATGAGGTTAAAGAAGCAATGGAAGGTATGCTTTCTCCAGAAATTAAAGAACAGGTAATTGGTAATGTTGAGATCAGAGAAGTATTTAAGATTTCGAAGGTTGGAACAATTGCAGGATGTATGGTTCTTTCAGGAAAAGTTACAAGAAGTGGAAAAGTAAGAGTTTTAAGAGATGGTATCGTTAAATTCGACGGTGAACTGGAAAGCTTAAAACGTTTTAAAGATGATGTAAGAGAAGTAACGAAAGGATACGAATGTGGATTGAACTTAAAAGGTTACAATGACATTGAAATTGGTGATATTCTTGAAGTTTATGAAGAAGTTGCCGTTAAGAAAAAGTTGAAATAATTCACTATTTATAGAAAAAAAGACCACTTTACTCAAAGTGGTCTTTTTTGTTTTCAAAAATATAATTTATAATTATTCTAAATAATATTTTTTAAGATGATAAAAATTTGTTAAAAATATTTTGAAAAGTAAAATATTTGTTTTATAAAAAAGACAAATGTTATTTTTTGTTAAATTCAAGTGGTTTTGACAAATTATTAATCGTAATTGAAAGTAAACGGGATATTTACCACGACCTCAAAAACTTGTAAGTGTTAATATTTATTAACATATTTGCTCCCTTAATATATTAAAATTTGTTAATATGAATGTGAAATTACGTGTATTAACAGCTGGTGTTTTGTTTTTTACAGGCCAAGCTGTGATTGCTCAAAAGAAAACCAACGACACTGTGAAGGAAACTCAGATCGAGGAAGTTGTTATGGTAGGGTTTGGGCAAAAAAAGACTGTGCAGGAAATTACAGGAGCTACAAGTACTATGACAGCTAAAGCAATTGAAGATTTGCCAGTTGCTTCTGTTGATAAAATGTTGCAAGGTAGAGTAACCGGGGTTCAAACGGGTAGTGCCTCTGGCCAGCCAGGTGGATTTGCAAATGTTAGAGTTAGAGGGGTATCTTCTATTAATGGGGTAACATCACCTATTTATATTCTTGATGGTGTTAGAATTGCTAATGGAAGCTTAGGTACTGCCAATGGAACGTCTTCTCTTACAAATATTCTAGCTAACTTAAGTCCTGATGATGTAGAAAGTATTACCGTTTTAAAAGATGCAGTTTCTACTGCAGTTTATGGAGCTGATGCTGGGGCTGGTGTAATTGTAATTACTACCAAATCTGGTAAAAAAGGAAAGCCGAGATTTAATTTATCATTTAACAGTGGTTTTAACCAACAAGCTGTTGATATGGCCAGAAACTATACTGCTGGAGAATATAAGACCTATTTAAAGGATATGTTCAATAATTCACTAAACAGCAATTATTCAATTGATCAGATAGGGAGTGGTGCTTTAACCGGTAAGATATCAGCTTCTGCAAATGCACAGGCAATGGGTATTATGAACTCCCCATACGATACTAATTGGTTAGATATTGTAAGAAAGGATGGTTATCAACAAAATACTGATTTCAGTATGTCAGGAGGAAATGATAAGTTCACCTATTATGCCGCTGCCAGCATGTTTGATCAAAACAGTATTATTTTGAATTCTTTCTTTAAAAGATTATCATATACTACAAAATTGAGTTATCAGGCAACTGATAAATTGAAAATCAGTACTGATTTTCAAATCTCACACAGTAAAACCAGAACTTTAAGTGATGGCGGTGGTTTTGCTAACCCAATGTTGGCTCAGTACTTTAACAGGCCAACAGATCCTGCAAGAAATCCAGATGGATCTTGGTATTTGGGTAATCCTGCTAACAGCAGATTAAGTAATAATCAGTTCAACGTAGGTTATTTACTTGAAAATAATTATATCCAGGCTGGGACATTCAGAGCTTTTGCTAACCTAAATGTTGAATACAAGATTCTAAAGAATTTAACTTATAGATTTGTATTCTCTCCTGAATATATCAATGTTGAAGAAGATACCTATTGGAATCCTCTTCATGGAGATGGTTATGGTTACGGTGGATATAAAAGAAGTTCTGTAAACAGATATTTTAACTTTAACGTACAGAATATTTTAGATTATTCTCAGAAATTTGGAAAGCATAATGTAGGAGCATCATTGATTCAGGAAGCCTATAAGACGGACAGAAAATTCTTGATGAATACTGCTATTACAGTAGGTACTCCAACGCTTCAGACCATAAGCAATTTTGTAGTTCCTTATGGTTATTCTGGAACTCAAAATATTACATCAAGATATGGTTATGCGGCAACGGGACACTACGATTATGACAAATTATTATTGTTAGATGCATCATACCGTAGAGACGTTCTATCTCAATTTACTCCAGGTAGTAAAGCAGGTAACTTCTGGTCTGTAGGTGCAGGGGTTGATTTGGCAAGATTAAGCTTTATTAAAGATATGAATGCTATTTCTATGGCTAAATTCAGAGCATCTTATGGTAAATTAGGAAACCAGGTGACTGCTAACCCATATGCTTTGTATTTATATGATGATAATTATAATGACAGTGCTGCAGCAAGATATTATAATATCTATAATCCAAACTTATCTTGGGAAACCGTTAATCCATTTAACGTTGGTATCGATTTAGGATTCTTAAAAAATAGAATTACAGTTACTGCTGAATACTATAACAAGAAAACAAATGACCTGATTTATAACCTACCATTATCTCCATCACAAGGTGCAATTCTTAATGATAATGGAACATTGAGATATGGTGTAATGTTGGACAACGTAGGAACGCTTGTAAATAAAGGTTTTGAATTCGCAGTAAATGCAGATATCTTTAAAGGAGACAGAAATCAAGTAAATTGGTCTGTTGGTGCGAATCTTTCTACTCTTAAAAATGAAGTTACAGAGTTATATGGAGGGACTGTAAATACAGGTACTACAACGCTTAGAGTTGGAGAAGGTGTTCGTACTTTCTTCCTAAGAAAATGGGCGGGAGTAGACCCATCTAATGGTGATCCTCTATGGTATATCAATGGGGTTGACGGTGAAACAACTAACGATTACAATAAAGCACAACAAGCTGTTCAGGGATCATTCCTAAGTACAATATTTGGAGGAGCAAATACGAGCATTTCATATAAAGGATTTGCTTTAGATCTTCAATTTACATATGGATTTGGAGGTAAGATTTACGATAACTGGGCAAATTATACCTATAGTGATGGGCAGTATTCTCTAAATTATCCAGGATATGGGGATGTTATGGGAGATTACTGGACTCCTCAAAATACAAATGCATCAAATCCAAAACCTTTATATGGTGGTAACAAGCGTTCTAATGGAGCTTCTACAAGATATTTGTATGATGCAGATTACATCAGATTAAGTAATGCAAGATTTGGCTACACATTTAAAGGTGACTTCCTTAATGGAACAGGGCTTAACTCAGTACAACTTTATGTAATGGCTAATAATGCATGGACTCATAATTTTGATGATAGATTGAAATTTGATCCAGAGACCAATATTTCAGGAAGTACTAACTTAAGTTTACCTGTGTTAAAGTCTTATTTATTTGGTGTTAATATTAGCTTCTAAAAAAAGAAAAAATGAATAAAATAATAAAAATAGGATTATTGTCAATCGGTGTTGCAATGACTAATGTAGCATGTTCCGATGACTTTGTAGATAGAGAGTTTTTCCAAGAGGTAGAACAAGCCCCTTTAAAGACTGATAATGAAGTTCAGGCGTTTGTTAGAGGAGGATATACGGCTATGCGCTCAAATACTTATTATGGTGCTGACTTCCTGGCTTATGGAGAAGTAAGATCCGATGAAATGATCAGTAATTTAGCGGGTGGATATTATCAGAATGTAATGAACTACACAATGCTTTCTAATGATGCATATGCAGTAGATACATATAATAAAATCTATGAACTAGTAGCTAAAGCGAATATTGTTATTAACACTGATATGGCTACTATTCAGGGAACCGATAATGATAGAAAGAACTCAAGATATGCTCAAGGGCAGGCTTATGCACTTAGAGCTATTGCATTTTTTGATGCTTTTAGATTGTATGGACAAAAATATATTGCTGGAGGTGAGTCTTTAGGAGTAGTACTGCCATTAAAATATGATCCAAAAGCTCGTATGCCAAGAGCTACCATAGCACAAACCGAAGCACAAATCGATGCTGATTTTACTAAAGCATTAGAATTGATGACCGCTAATGGTTCTGCTGGCAATACAGTTAAAACTGAACTTACAATTAATTCTGTAAAAGGATTGATGTCTAGATTTTATCTTTATAAAGGAGATTATGCAAAAGTAAGATCTCTTACAAATGATATTGTTAATAGTGGAGCTTATTCCGTTGCGCCTGCAGCACTATTGCAAGAAACTTTTAGATTCACAATGAACGGAGCCGCTCCTAACTCTATTTTTGAATTGGCTGTTGGTATTAATTCATCATTGTCTACAAGTTCTTATAGACAAAGACTTAACCCTAATGGTTATGGAAATCTTGTAGTAAATGCAGCTACACAAGATGAGTACGCTACTAATGATGTGCGAAAAGCATTTATTACACTAGTAGGAGGACAAAGATTTCTCTCGTACAATTCTAATGCCTCTGGTGTTGGTAAATATACACAAGGAGTTGGTGCTGATAACATCAAAATGCTTCGTTATGAAGAAATTTTGTTAAATGGAGTTGAAGCCGAACTAAACGGAGGTAGCTCTGCACAAGCACTTATTCATTACAATAAAATTATTACTAATAGAGGATTAACCGCAGTTACTTCTGTTGATATGGATATGCTAAGAAAAGAGAGAATGAAAGAGCTACTTGGTGAAGGTCTTAGACAATGGGATTTAAGAAGATGGGGTATTGCAGTTCCAAGACCAGCTGGAGCTAGTACTAACCAAGATCTTAATGCATTCCCTATCCCAAGACAGGAAACGGATCTTACTGGAACGTTGGTTAGACCAAATCCAGGATACGATAACTCTAATTAATTATACTAATTATAGCATTAATTTAAGCCGCTTCTTAATGAAGTGGCTTTTATTTTGTTATTTTTGTTGTAAAATGGTACTATGAAAAAAATACTTTTAATTGCATGTAGCTTCACAATATCATTGATGAATGCTCAGGTCGGTAATGAAAACATATCTTATTCTCCAGGAACTTTTTTTATGAGAGCAAATCGACCAACAACTAAAGAATATGTCATAGAAGGAAGTCCATATATCAATGGTGAAAAATTTGAGAAAGTAATTATAAAAGATTTTAGTAAGAATGTTCAGGATCTTCGTTATAATGCGTATGAAGATGAAATGGAATTTAAAGAAGGTGAAGAAATATATTATGCAAATAAACTAAATAATCTTAAAATACAATTTCCGACACTCAATAAAACTTATAAATCTCTTACTTATACCTACAATGGTAAAACAAAAGCTGGATACTTAGTATTATTAGTCGATAATTTAAAATATTCACTTTATAAAAAAGAAAACATAGAATTGCTAAAGGGAGAGAAAAGCACGAATGCATATACTAAGGATGCTAATGATTATTATGCAAAGGATAAAGACCTGTATCTTATTTTAAAAAATAATCAGTTCAATAAATTTCCTAAGAATATATCAGATGCTGCAGAAGCTTTCTCTATAGATAAAAAGGAACTTGAAAATTTTATAAAGTCGAACAAAATCAATTTTGGCAAAGAAGCGGATCTTATAAAGTTAGTTGAGTTTATAAATCAGCATTAATTTATTAAAAAAACATGTACTTTTGTATTTCAAAATTAGCGAATGAAATACCTATTTTTTATAATTATCTTCTTTAGTGGTCTCTCTAATGCACAGGTAGTTAATAAAACAGATTCTAATAGGCTTGAAAAAAAACTGGCAGATACTCTGGTTATTGATTCAGGAAAGAAGGATTCTTTAAAAATATTTAAACCTACTATCAATGATTATCTGTATCAGACCCAATTTTCTGAAAAGAAAATATTTGATACAGTAATGACCTATGATAAAACCTATATCTTTTCACAATATAATAACAAAGATAACTTTGGAAGGGTTCAGTTTCCCAATGTAGGATCTGGATTTAATCCTCTTTCTTATGAGGTAAATGCAGAACAAAATTTATCATTATTACCTTCCAATAAATCATATGGGATTATAGGAATTAGTGATGTTAAATATTATGATGTAAAAACGCCAACGGCCACTTTTATATATCATAATTCAATAAAGAATGGGGCTATTTTGAAATCTACATATACTCAAAATATTGGAAAGCGTTTTAATTTTGCCTTGGAATATATGGGACTTCGGTCGCAAGGTCTTTATAGAAATTCGTTAGCAGCCAATAATAACACTTTGTTCTCGGGACATTACATTAGTAAAAGTGGGAACTATGAATTGTTTGCTCATTACCTACATCAAAATGTGAATAACCAGGAGAATGGAGGGATTGTTGCGGACGATCTTTTTCAAAGTGGAAATAGTGATTTTCGAAACAGGCTCAATGCTGAAGTAAATCTGGCTTCTTCAAGTTCGCAGTTTGGCTATAGGAGATATTACTTAAGTCATCAGTTTACACCTTTTAATTCTGAAAAATTTCCTTTTAGGATAAGACATACTATTTTTAATCAGGGAAATAAATACTATTACACAGAAGGGGCTCTAGAAGGATATTGGTACGATGCTCCATCAGAAATTGTCAGCGGCTTTCCTCTTTCTACCAAGAAATATTCAAATAATCTAAGCAATACGGTGAGTTTGGTTTGGGATAATGAAAAATTTAAGCTAGATGCTGGAGTACGTTATCAAATGCTGAAATTTGGTGCAACGCAGACTACCTTGCCGCTTTCACAAATTCCTAACGAAATTAAAGAAAGCAGAATTGGGGCTGTAGGAAATCTTCAGGTGAAACTTTTAGATAAAATCCAATTAAATTCATTTGTAGAATTTTCAAATGGCAGTCAATTCGGGACTTATCTAAAAACAACAAATAATATAAAATTTGAACCTATTAAAGATTACTTTGTAAATGCTAAAGTAAATTTCCAGAGCACCTATCCTACATTCAATTATCTTTTAAACACTTCAGTATATAATAAATTCAATTATGTTCTGCAGGATGTGAAAAATCAGTCAATAACTGAGATTGGAGGAAATATCAATCTTAAATGGTTTAAAACAGAATTGTTCGTTAACTATTTTAGAATTGATAACTACACCTATCTTGATGCAGCGTCAATGCCAAAGCAAAGTCAAAGCTCATTGAATATCTCTCAGATCGGAGGAGATGCAACATTCAGTTTTGGTAGGTATCATTTAAATACAAGAGTGCAATTTCAGAATGCATTGACAAATAAAGAATTATATCCGATGCCTGGGTTTATAGGAAGAGTTAATTTTTTCTATCAGGCAAAAGCATTTAAAAATGCTGCTGAAATACAGGCAGGTTTGAAAGTTTATTATTTCTCGAAGTTTGCTTCAAGAGAATATTTTCCAATACTTAATGAATACATTTTACCAAGAGCTGATTCATTTTCAATTGGAGGGCAGCCCATTGCCGATATTTACATTAATATGAAAGTGAAAAAAATGTTCTTCTTTGTTGAAGGACAGCAAATTGGCACTCTCATATCATCTAATAAAGCCTATGCATTTCCACATTATCCGGTTTATGACTTCAGATTGAACCTTGGAATTGTTTGGTATTTGTTCAACTAAAAAGCTAAATTACAGTTGAAAACAATTAATAAAATATCATTTAATGATATAGAAAACATACCTCAATTAATAAAAGATTTTTTAGATCAGAAAATTGAGGGCTTTGAGGAAAGTACATTTTCTTTAGAACATTTTACAAAACAGATTCATCTGAAACAAGAATCTTTTACATCAGAACAGAGGGATGTACTCTTTAATGTGCTTGAACAACAACTTTCAAACCTTAAGCTTTCGACTAGGCAAAAGGAAAACCTGGAAAATTTAAAACTTCCGGATACATTTACAATTACAACAGGACATCAATTAAACTTATTTTCAGGGCCTGTTTTTTTTGTCTATAAAATTTTACAGACTATTAAAACCTGTTCTTACTTAAAAGTTCATTTTCCGGATTTTAATTTTGTTCCCGTTTATTGGATGGCTTCAGAAGATCATGATTTTGCTGAGATCAATCATTTTAAAACGGAAAATAACTACTACGAGATTAATGAAAAGTCAGGTGGACCCGTTGGAAGAATCGAAGTAAGTGATACATTTTTCATTTCTGAATTTGAAAAGGAATTCAAAGATTCTGTTTTTGGGACGGAACTTATTTTAATGCTTAAAGAAGCATATAAGGTTGGAAATACACTTACTGACGCCATTAAAATTTTGGTCAACAGACTTTTCTCTGACTTTGGATTACTGATCATTGATGGAGATTCTAAGGAATTGAAAAATCAGATAAAAGATATTTTCAAAGATGAGATTCTTAATTCCAGTTTGTATAATGTATCAAAAGAAAAAGTGAACTTTCTGACTGGGAAGTATGGAAAGGTTCAGGTGAATCCTCGGGAAATCAATCTCTTTTACTTTTCAGAAACTAGAGATAGGATCGACTTTGATGGAAACAAATACATTATTATTGATAAAGGTCTTCAATTTAGCAGGGAAGAGATTTTAAATGAGTTAGAAGATTCTCCTGAGAGATTTAGCCCAAATGCATTGATGAGACCAGTATATCAGGAAAAGGTATTGCCTAATTTAGCATATATAGGAGGTAATGCTGAAATCATGTATTGGTTGGAATTAAAGGATTATTTTGATACGATTAACATTCCATTTCCCATTCTTATTCCGAGAAATTCAATGCTTTTTCTTCAAGATAAAACCCTAAAGAAAATAGATAAATTAAATCTGAAAATTGATGATTTTTTCCAGAATTTCGCTACTATAACCAATGGAAAGATTTTGGATGACAGTGCTGTTGTTAAAGTATTAGAAGAAAAGGAAAGTCTTTTGATTAATAGTTTTTCCGATTTAAGAGCTATTGCTGAAACGACTGAGAGGTCTTTTGGAAATATGGTTAAGGCAGAAGAGGTAAGACAGCTTAAATCTTTTAAAAGGATGAAAAAACGTCTTCTACATGCCGAAAAAATAAAACAAAATGAATTACTTGAAAGGCTGGAAAATTTATTTTTAGATGTACATCCTTCTAAAACCTGGCAGGAAAGAGTTTATAATTTTAGTGTATTTTTTGCGGATTATGGATATTCATGGCTTGAAACTTGTTTAGAAGAAATGGTGGTTCAAGAATCAAAATTAATAATTGTTGCCATTTAATTTTAAAGGAGTATTTTTGTAAATTATAAGTATCTACTATGATAAAAAGGTTTTTTATTCTATCCAGTTTATGTATGGTTTTGGGTGTTTCTGCTCAACAATCACATACCGTAGTTAAAGGAGATAATCCTTATAATATTGCTAGAAAATATGGCATAACTGTAGATGAACTGCTGAAACTAAATCCAAAATTTAAAGAAGGCAAACTGGCTATTGGTGATGTGCTTACGGTTAAGTCCGATAAAAGTTCTGTAAAAAGTCCTGCAAGTACTATTACTAAAGCTGCCGTTGTAGAAAAGGCTAAACCGACTTCTCAGACTGGAAAAATCATTTTGCAGCCAAAACAAACTATTTATGGGATTACAAAGCAATACCGTATTTCTGAAACTGATTTAAGAAAATTGAATCCGGAATTGGATTCACATATGAAAATTGGCGATGAAATTACTCTGCCTTTTGATAGTATTAAGAAATATGGTGGTGACCAACAGCCGGTAGTAGCTTCTAAGCCAACTGAAAAACCTGTTGATGTAATCGCTATAAATAATGCATCAGACGAAGAAAGTTATACGATTCAGTCAAAAGATAATTACTATAGAATTACAAAACAGTTTGGAATCAGCCAACAAGAACTGTATACTTTAAATCCTGGATTGGAAGAAAAAGGATTAAAACCTGGTGAGGTTATTAAGGTCAAGAAATCAAATACGACTGCTGTTGTTTCTGAGCCAGTGAATACCAAAGCTAAAATTGATTCAGGAAACGAAAAATCATCAACGAATTCATCCAATACAAATACAGTTTTGGCAGATGAATATGTAACATATACCGTTCAACAAGGTGATACTGTTTTCTCTATTGTTAACAAATATGGGATATCCATTGATGAATTAATTGCTTTAAACCCAGATTTATCACATGGATTAAAAACAGGGATGGTTTTAAAAATAAAAAAACTTGACCCTGCTTACATAAAGAAAAGTGGAGATGCATTAAGTGTTGTGTTAATGCTTCCTTTCGGATATAGCACAAACGAGACTCAATACAGAACCATGGCAATTGATTTCCTTACAGGGGCGAAATTAGCTATTGAAAGAAATGCCAGAACCGGACAAAAACTTGATATAAAAATTGTGGATTCCGGAAATGAAGCTTCATTTAGAAACTCATTAACTCAAATCAATCCTAATAATACAGATTTGATCATCGGCCCATTCTTTAAATCCAATGTTATTGACGTACTGGATTTTACCAAAACCCAAAAAATTCCTATTGTAGCTCCATTTGCTAACTCTCCTGAGCTGTATAATTATAGTAATTTGGTTATTATTGAAACGAATGATCAGACCTATGCTGATAAGATCGTAGATGAAGTGAAGGCAGTATATTCCGATCAAAAGATATATATAGTTGCTGATGGTAAAAAAGATAACGCCAATTATATTAAGGCAGGTCTTGAAAAGGCGGTTAAAAATCCAAATGTGATGATTGTAGGTTCTCCTGCAGAAATCAAAGCGGATCAAAATATGATGACCGGACAATCAGCGCCGGTAATTGCAATTTTAGCCAGTGATAATGATGGTACCGGGGAAGCTTTTTCAAATAAAATAATTGCATTGTCAAAAGAAGTGCAGGGAGTAAAAGCTTTCAGTATGTATTATGTCCCAAGTTTTGAGAAAAAAGTTGACGAGCTTAGTCAGGTTAATCTGGTTTATCTAATGGATAGAAAGATCAATACAGATGGAAGTTTTGAAAAGGAAATCCTTGCAGCCTATAAAAGTAAATATTGTAAGACTCCTCCAAGATATGCAATCATTGGGTTCGATGTTGTAAATGATATGTTAACAAGAGAGAACAAAAAAGGAGAAATCTTTAAACAAATGAATAAAATTCAGACCCAGCTTGCGACTAAGTTTGAGTTTGTAAAGTCCAAAGCTAATGGTGCTTATGTAAATACAGGCTATCGTGTGATTCGATTGGTTCCTTAGAGAAGAGGATTGCATTAAGGAAATTCTTAATATTATATTTATATTTGCATAATATTTTAAATTAATAGATGAAAGCACTTGTATTTCCTGGGCAGGGTTCTCAATTCGTTGGGATGGGAAAAGAATTATATGATTCTCGAAAAGACATAAAGGACTTGATGGAATCTGCCAATGAAATTTTAGGTTTTGATATTCTCTCCCTTATGTTTAATGGGGCGGATGAGGATCTTAAAAAAACTGAGGTTACACAACCTTCTATTTTTATACATTCAGTAGCTGCTCTAAAAGCAGTAAACGGTCTTGGTGCTGAAATGGTGGCAGGTCATTCTTTAGGTGAATTTTCAGCACTTGTTGCTAATGGAGTTTTATCTTTTGATGATGGACTTAAGTTAGTTTCTGAAAGAGCAAAAGCAATGCAGGAAGCTTGTGATGCAAATCCAAGTTCTATGGCTGCAATTTTGGGATTAGAAGATGCTAAAGTTGAAGATATCTGTGCTCAGATTAACGGAATTGTTGTTCCGGCAAATTATAACTGTCCTGGACAATTAGTGATTTCCGGAGAAACAGCAGCTGTAGAAGAGGCTTGTATAAAATTAAAAGAGGCAGGTGCTAAAAGAGCGTTATTATTACCTGTAAATGGTGCTTTCCATTCTCCATTGATGCAGCCGGCACAAGAGAAATTAGCTGCTGCAATTGAGCTTACCAAATTTAGAAAAGCAACTATTCCGGTTTATCAGAATATTACAACAACAGCGGTTACTAACCCTGACGAAATTAAACAAAACTTGATTGCACAACTAACAGGTCCTGTAAAGTGGACGCAATCTGTTCAGAATATGATTAAAGATGGTGCTTCTAACTTCGTAGAAGTTGGACCAGGAAAGACGCTTCAAGGATTGATCAAAAAGATTGATGGTTCTGTAGACGTTGCTTCTGCAATCTAAACAAAATAATATGGGCGAGATATTTTCACCAGGAAAGCTGATGCTGACTTCAGAATATTTCGCAATAGATGGAGCTCTTGTCCTAGCGGTACCAACCAAACTAGGACAAGAGTTTTTTTTTGATGAAAAAAATGATCGGAAGTCATTAATTTTCTGGAAAGCCTATCATCAGAATAAACTTTGGTTAGAAGCTGTCATTGATTATAAAGAGTGGCAGATCCTGGATACCAATATTCCTATAAGTGCGGAGTTTATTGTAAAAACTTTAAAGAATGTACAACAATTTTCAAATAGCAAACTTGCTGGAACAGATTCCTATTATTTAAAAACAAATCTTCAGTTTCCTTCCGATTTTGGATTGGGAAGCAGTTCTACCTTAATGAATAATCTTTCCGAGTGGGCAGGAATAAATGCTTTTCAGTTAAATACCATGAGCTTAGGCGGAAGTGGTTATGATATCGCTGTTGCAAAAGAGAAATCTGCAGTTCTTTACCAAAACAAACCCGAAATACACTATAAAAAGGTAACCTTCAATCCTGTTTTCAAAGATGAATTGATCTTTATTCATTTAAATCAGAAACAAGACAGTAGAGAGGCTATTAATCTTTATAAATCTAAAGTAAAATCTGATGAATTAATCGAAGAGTTCTCAAATCTTACAAAAGAAATTTTATTGTGCAATAAATTGGATAATTTTTCACGATTAATGGAGATTCACGAACAAAAAATTTCTCACTTTCTGAACATGCCAACAGTTAAGGATCGGCTTTTTGAAGACTGTCCCTTTTTTGTAAAAAGTTTGGGCGCATGGGGAGGTGATTTTGTGATGAGTGCCAAATTCAGGGGCTTTAAGGACTATTTTCGGGGAAAAGGTTTTAATACTATTTTTGATTGGGATAATATAATTAACTCATAAACAACAATTTACAACTCTTCATTTTTCTTTGTCATTCTGACTTATATCATTATATTTAACCACCTTTAACAATAAATTAATATTTAATTTTGTTGGACTAAAAAAAGAAATAGAAAATATAAGTAAAATGAAACACGCTAAAATCATCCAGGATTTACAAAAATTAGGGATTAAAGGAGACTATGAAGTAATATATAATCCTTCTTATGAGGAATTATTTCAAGCAGAAGTTTCTCCCGAAAATCAGGGTTTTGAAAGAGCTGAACTTACGGAATCTGGTGCAGTATCAGTAAAAACGGGAATTTTTACAGGCCGTTCTCCTAAAGACAGATATATTGTTCAGGATGATGTTACAAGAGACACAATTTTCTGGGATGGTAAAGTGAATTTACCTACAACAGCAGAAATCTTTCAGTCTTGTAAAGAATTAGTGCTAAACCAACTTTCTTCTTCTAAGAAAATTTATGTTGTAGATGCTTTTTGTGGAACAAATGCTGATACAAGACTTAAAGTAAGATTCATTGTAGAAGTTGCATGGCAGGCGCATTTCGTTACTAATATGTTCATCCGTCCATCTCATTTTGAGCTGGAAAACTTTGGAGAGCCGGATTTCACTGTAGTGAATGGGTCTAAAACAACTAATCCAAACTGGGAGGCTCAGGGATTAAATTCTGAGAACTTTGTAATGTTCAACCTTACTGAAAAACTTCAGATCATTGGTGGAACATGGTATGGAGGAGAAATGAAAAAAGGAATGTTTGCTATGATGAATTATTATCTTCCTTTGAAAGGTATGGCATCAATGCACTGTTCTGCAAATGTAGGTGAAGAAGGAGATGTTGCCTTATTCTTTGGTCTTTCCGGAACAGGAAAAACGACTTTATCTGCAGATCCTAAAAGATATCTGATTGGTGATGACGAACACGGTTGGGATAATAATGGAGTATTCAATTACGAAGGTGGTTGCTATGCTAAAGTAATTGATTTATCAGAAGAAAAAGAACCGGATATTTTCAGAGCGATTAAGAGAGATGCACTTTTAGAAAATGTTGTTGTTCATAATGGGGTTTCTGATTATACAGATGGTTCAATCACGGAAAATACAAGAGTTTCTTACCCGATTTATCATATCAACAAAATTGTTTTGCCTTCTAAGGCCGGACATGCAAAAAAGATAGTTTATCTTTCTGCTGATGCGTTCGGAGTATTACCTCCGGTTTCTATATTGGATGAAAACCAAGCTCAGTATCACTTCCTGTGTGGATACACTTCTAAATTAGCTGGAACTGAAAGAGGAATTACTTCTCCAGAACCATCGTTCTCACCTGCATTTGGTGAGGCATTCTTAACATTACACCCAACTATGTATTCTAAAACACTGATTGGTAAAATGAAAGAACACGGTGCAAAAGCTTATTTGGTAAATACAGGTTGGAATGGTACTGGTAAAAGAATTTCTTTAAAAGATACAAGAGCCATTATTGATGCGATCATTGATGGGTCTATCGAAAATGCTCCTAAGACGAGAATTCCAATTATGAATTTAGAGATTCCTACTTCTTTACCAAATGTTACGGAAGGTATTCTAGATCCTAGAAATACGTATAATGATGCAACTGAATGGGAAGAAAAAGCAAAAGATCTAGCTTCAAGATACATTAAAAACTTCGAACAGTATTGTAATACTGAAGAGGGGAAAAAGCTTATTGCTTCAGGTCCGCAATTACAGGAACAAACAATTTAAGACAAACCATCTTAATATAAAATTAAAGCCTCATCATTGATGAGGCTTTTTTATTTTTTTCTTTTGTGACCAAAAATTAGAAGCTCAACAGCGCTAATCTGTAACCTTGTAAGCCAAAGCCTGATAATACCGCATCAGTATATGCAGCAGTCACAGACTTCTGACGAAACTCTTCTCTTTTATAAATGTTGCTGATATGGACTTCAATTTTAGGCTTTTGAATGTTTTTTAAACAATCAGCTATAGCATAAGAATAGTGGGTAAAAGCTCCCGGATTTATTACTAAAGCATCAAAATTATCTTCCTGAAGTCTGTTGATCAGTTCACCTTCAATGTTAGATTGATAATAGTTCAGCTCTTGAGTAGGAAATTCCGATCTTAATTTATCTAAATATTCCGCCATTGAAATTGTTCCGTAAATTTCCGGTTCTCTCGTTCCTAGCAAATTAAGATTTGGACCGTTTACAATTAAAATTTTCATACTATAAAATTAAAAAGTTTTTTTGATTAGCATTTATATTTCTGTCTTTTATTTCAATAAGGTGGATTACATTATTTTTAATGATATTTCTCATGTTTGAAAATTTAACATTTTTTCTAAAGCTCTATTGATAGGCAGTTTATGTAAAAATTTAGTTAATTTTTGAGAAATTTTAATAAAAAATTTAATAGTCTACTTGTTTTATAGACTAATTGTTTTTAGATTTGCACCCATATTTCGATCGGCTTATAAAGAAAGATGGAGGGAACTGACCCTGTGAAATCTTAACAACCTGCATAATGCAAGGTGTTACATTCAGCCTTTTAAGGGAAAATAAGCATTAGGTTAATCAAATTTATTGATGCCCTTTGCTGTATTTTCCGCAAAGGGTTATTTTTTAATATTTCATAAATAAAATTGATTATGGTTAGTAAAAATTTATTTAAGGCTAAAATTTGGATTCCACCAAGTGCTTTGTTTTTCTTAGGAATTATGAGTGTGAATGGTCAGGAAGCAAAGCCTAAAAAAGATACACTTCGGGAAAAAGATATTGATGAAGTTGTCGTAGTTGCTTACGGTAAAGCAAAAAAAACAAGTTATACAGGTTCTGTAGCAACAATCTCAAGTGAAAAGATTAATAACAGACCAGTTACTAATATTACCAAGGCACTGGAAGGGCAAGTGGCAGGACTGCAGGCAGTAAGTTCCTCCGGACAACCTGGAGCCACAGCAACGATACGTATCAGAGGGATCGGATCTATCAGTGCTTCAAGCAATCCTTTATTTGTTGTAGATGGAATTCCTTTTGATGGAAACATTAATTCTATCAGTCCAAACGATATTGAGTCTATCAGTGTTTTGAAAGATGCTACAGCGAGTTCTTTATATGGATCACGAGGGGCAAATGGTGTTATAATAGTAACAACAAAATCCGGAAAAAAAGGCGAGCCTCGAATCAACTTTAATATGAGCCAGGGTTTTTCCAGCAGAGCAGTAAAAGATTATGAGCAGGTAAATACAGATCAGTATTTTCAATTGTATTGGGAAGCTTTGAGGAATGGATATCAATCAACTCAGATATCTTCACAACAGGCAGCACAGATGGCTACAAACAATTTGGTGAACGAATTGGGAATTAATCCTTATGGACCAAATTATGCTCAGCCAGTAGGAACCGATGGAAAGCTTTTACCTGGAGCTAAGGCTTTATGGAATGATGACTGGCGGGATATTCTTCAGAGAGTAGCTTCAAGAAATCAAGTCGATCTTGATTTCAGCGGTGGAAATGAGAAAGGGAATTACTTTTTTTCATTAGGGTATTTGGATGATAAAGGAATTGCCATTGGTTCTGGTTTTAAAAAATACAGCACCAGATTAAAAATTAATAATGAAGTCAAAAAATGGTTAACTATTGGTGCTAATTTAAGTTATACCAATAGTCTTCAGGAAGCTCCACCTTCTTCAGATTCAAGAACAGATAATATCATTAATGCAGCAAGAGTAATTCCTTCTTTTTATCCATATTATGAAAGAAATCCGGATGGAAGTTACATACTGGATGCCAATGGAAACAATATCTATGACTTTGGAAAATACAGACCAACAAGTGCTTTGCAGAATCAAAATGCTGCGGCAACTTTACCTTTAGATAAAAACGAAAACAGAGAAGATAATTTTTCAGGAAAAGGATTTTTAGACTTTACTTTTTTACCAGAGTTAAAATTTAAATCAAGCTTCTCAGTTGACCTGGTCAATTATAATGGACATTATTATTCTAATCCATTGTTGGGCGAGGGGAGTGAAATAGGTGGTTCTGTAACGAAAACAAATTCGAGAACCCTATCTTATACAACCAGTAATATTTTGACCTATGATAAAAAATTCAACCAGCACCATTTCAATATTCTGGCAGGGCAGGAATTTTATCATTATGAATATCAAACAATATCTGGAAACAGAAGTCAGTTTTCTCTGCCTTATTATTATGAGCCGGATGCAGCTGCCCTGTTGGGAGGATTCAGTGGGAATAGTGATAAATTAGGTCTACTGAGTTTTTTAGGTAAAGCAGAATATGATTTTAAAAACACTTACTTTATTTCAGGGTCTGTAAGAGCGGATGGTTCTTCAAGATTTTCACCTGAAAATAGATGGGGAACTTTCTGGTCTGTGGGAGGTTCATGGAAAGCCTCAAATGAAAGTTTTATTAAGAATTTGAATTTCTTTAATCAGCTTACTCTTCGTGCAAGTTACGGAGGTCAGGGAAATGATAAATTAAGTACATATTATGCTTATCAGAGTTTATATGCATTTTACAATAATCTTGGTGAAGGAGGAACTGTAGCAAGCAGACTTCCAACTCCGAATTTAAAATGGGAGACAAATCTCAATTTAAATGTAGGATTAGAGTTTGCAATACTTAACAATAGAGTTAAAGGGAATGTAGAGTATTTCCAACGCCAGAGTAAGGATCTTTTATTTGACAGACCATTAGCTCCTTCTCTTGGTTTTACCGGGTATTCTGCCAATATTGGTGAATTGAAAAATACAGGGTTTGAATTCTCATTATTTACTACACCTGTTAAAACAGATGATTTCCAGTGGGACGTTGATCTTAATTTAACCACTCTGAAAAATAAAATCACAAAACTTCCAAAAGGATCTATTGTTACAGGAACCAAATTATTACAGGTTGGAGGTTCAGTCTATGATTTCTTTATTCCTGAATGGGTGGGTGTTGATCCAGGCAATGGGTCTCCTTTATGGAAATACATCTACCAGGATGCGAATGGAAATACAGTGGAAGGGACAACCTCAGAGTATGCAAAAGCTACAAAAACCTTACAAGGGTCTTCTTTACCTAAGTTTTCCGGTGGATTGACCACAAGCATAACCTATAAAAACTTTGATTTTTCAGGATTGGTAACCTTCAGTGTTGGAGGTAAGATCCTTGATACGGATTACACGATGCTAATGTCTAATGGAAGCAGTGCAGGAAGAGCCTGGAGTGCTGAAATGATCAACAGGTGGACGCCGGAAAATCCAAATACTGATGTACCGGCTTTAAGTACGAAAACAAACAACTGGACATCTGCATCTTCAAGGTTCCTGTATTCGGGGACCTATGCCAGAGTGAAAAATGTAAGCATTGGATACACACTGCCTTCAGACTATTTTGGGAAGTTAGGTTTAAAGAAATTTAGAATTTATCTTCAGGCTGAAAATCTACTTACTTTTTATAAGCATAAAGGAATGGATCCGGAGCAGACGCTCGATGGAACGACCTATTATAGGTACCCTGCAATGAGAACAATAACTTTTGGCCTTCAGGCAACCCTTTAAAAATTAAAATTAAAGCAATGAAAAAAATAAAATATATAGCCTTTATAATTGCAGCACTGTCTTTTTCCAGTTGTGCAAATGATCTGGAAACAGCACCTACTAACCAGGCAAATGAAGCAGAAGTTTTTAAAACTGCTGAAAGTGCAGAAACGGTTATTAATGGAGCTTGGGCAAAATTTAATGATGATGGAACTACCTATGCTAATATTGGTTATTCCACTGTGCTGAGAACAAGTGATACTATGGGAAGTGATGTTGCGGTTCTCACAAATAAATATGGATTTGCATCTCCGTATGCATTTACCGATCTGGTAAACAATACTGGAAGTCGCTCGCAATTTATCTGGAGTATGTTATATTCCACGATCAATAATATGAATAATGTGATAGCAAGAATTGATGGAGTAGAAGGGAGTCAGTCCAAAAAAGATCAGGTTAAGGGACAGGCAAAAGCTTTACGTGCTTTTTGTTATTTGAATTTAGCTAGTTTTTATCAGTTCAGTTATTTAAAAGATAAAAATGCTTTGGTAGCGCCTATTTATACTGAACCTACTACAACGAATTCGGTAGGAAAGAAAAGAGCCACCCTTGAGGAAATCTATACTTTAATTAAAAATGACCTTTCAGAAGCCAGTAATTTGTTGCAGAATTATACCAGAAATAATAAGGATAAAATTGACAGGTCTGTTGTAAACGGACTGTTGGCAAGAACTTATCTGAATACTGGAGAATGGGCTAAAGCGGTTACTGCTGCACAAATAGCAAAAGCAGGATTTCCATTAATGGCCGCTGAAAAATATAAAGATGGATTTAATGATATTACTAATGCGGAGTGGATTTGGGGACATGGCCAGACGCAGGAACAATCAGGTGAAAGTTATGCCTTTCATTATCTGGATGTTTCTTCTTCAGGAAGTTATTATTACAGTTTCATGGCCGATCCTTATTTTAAAGATCTGTTTGATACCAATGACATCAGATATCAGTTGTTCCAATGGGATGGACTTCCGGGAAGGGAAGGACTTTTAAGATATGCTAAATTTAAATTTAAAGCCAATCTTATTGCAGACATTGTCTTCATGAGAGCTGCTGAGATGTATTTAATTGAAGCAGAAGCAGAAGCCAGAAATGGAAATGTGACCAATGCGGTGACTATTTTAAACCAATTAAAATCTGCCCGACATGCCAATGTGTATACTGGACCTTTAGCACAGAATGATGTGATTAAAGAAGTCCTGATTGAAAGAAGAAAAGAATTATTTGGGGAAGGGTTCTCTTTGTCTGATATTATCAGAACTCAAGGTACGGTAGCAAGAAAACCATACACTGATGCGAGTGGACAACCGATTAAAGTGCAGATAACAACTCCGGATGGTACAGTGAAAACAGTGAATGGGAGAGGACACTCTATATTTGCTTTCCCTGATCAATCTGTATTTGCTCCCAACAGTAGATATTACTTGTTTACGATTCCGCAGAAGGAAGTGGAGAATAATCCAAATTTGTAGTGATTATTTTTGCTGAAAAATGATATAAATAAACCCCTTGTATTTGCAAGTGGGTTTATTTACTTGAAAATTCGATATTTTCTTTTACTTGCTTTATATCTATAATAGATTAATAAATCTAATATTACCATGAATTGATTAAGCTTTTTACTTTTATCATGCTCTATTATTTCATTGGCAAGGAAATAATCATAAGTAATTTTTAATAGTCTTTTATTGGTTCTCATCTCTACTATTTTTGAATGATTATCAATAGTATGGTTAAAAAGACTGAAGAATAATATAGTTTTTTATAAATGATTAGTTAAATTTTAAATATAGTTCTTTGCGGGCTATCGCCTAAAATAAATATACAATATCGGGATTTAATTTTTTTTTAATAAAAAAAATATACCTTTGTCACAATGAACTTGTTAAGATGGATTTTAGCATTCTATTTTATGGCATTATCTCTAATGCCATGTGAAGATGTGCATAAACAACCCAATTCATCTACAACTAATGCATCACTAAGTATCGGGCAGCCCCATACAAAAGACAAAGGCGATATCTGTTCTCCTTTATGTGTCTGCAACTGCTGTCAGATTACGGTGACAGCTTTCAAAACAGAACCCCTACTAAGTGTTCCAAAACAGGTTCAGACTTATTTTTCAAAAAAGATTCTTTTTCAAAAGAATGATTTTGCCTATCAGGTTTACGAGAATATCTGGCAACCCCCTAAAATTTAATTTTATTGACTTTTAGAAAGTAATGCTTTCTAACCTACGTGAAACTTTGCAATTACATTGCAAGGATCTTCATGATACTTTTGCACATGACATTTTAAAATGCCATCGTGTGTATATTTTCAATAAAATAAATCTTATTTGTGTTAGATAAAATCATAAAATTCAGCATCAATAACAAGTTTATCATAGGTATTATGACCTTGTTATTGATTATTTGGGGAGTTTGGAGTGCTACCAGACTACCTATAGATGCCGTACCTGATATTACCAATAATCAGGTGCAGATTATTACTGTATGCCCTACCCTGGCCGGCCAGGAGGTAGAGCAGTTGGTTACTTTTCCGATCGAACAGAGCATTGCCAATGTTCCTGGGATTGAGGATACAAGGAGTATCTCAAGATTTGGTCTTTCTGTTATTACCGTAGTTTTTAAAGAAGATGTAGATGTCTATTTTGCCCGGCAGCTCATTAGTGAGAAATTAAAAGAAGCAGCTGAGGAAATACCAAAAGGTGTTGGAACTCCGGAAATGGCTCCTGTAAGTACGGGATTAGGAGAAGTATACCAATATATCCTTCATCCCAAAAAAGGGAGTGAGAAAAAATATAATGCTAAAGAACTACGTACAATGCAGGACTGGATCGTACGTAGACAACTGAATGGAACTCCTGGAGTTGCAGAGGTCAATAGTTTTGGGGGGGAATTGAAACAATATGAAGTAGCTATCAACCCAAATCGTCTTAAAGCAATGGGAGTAAGTATTACAGATATATTTACCTCTTTAGAAAAAAACAACCAAAATACGGGTGGAGCCTATATTGATAGGAAGCCCAATGCGTATTTCATTCGTGGAATAGGTATGGTAACCTCTTTGGAGGATGTTAAAAACATTGCAGTAAAAAATGAAACAGGCAGTGTTCCGATTTTTATTAAAGATGTAGCCGATGTTCGTTTTGGAAGCGCCGTTCGTTACGGTGCCATGACCTTTAATGGAAAAGTAGATGCGGTAGGTGGAGTTGTCATGATGCTGAAAGGAGCCAATAGTAATGAAGTCGTAGATAATATTAAGGCTAAAATACCAACCATTCAAAAATCTCTTCCTAATGACGTGGTGATCGAACCTTTCCTTGACAGGACGGATCTGGTTGGAAGAGCAATGAAGACTGTAGAAAAAAACTTAATAGAAGGTGCACTTATTGTCATCTTCGTACTTGTTGTTTTCCTGGGGAATCTTAGAGCTGGTCTTATTGTGGCCTCAGCAATTCCGCTTTCGTTATTGTTTGCTCTGGGAATGATGAATGTTTTTGGAGTCAGTGCCAATTTAATGAGCTTAGGGGCTATTGATTTCGGATTAATTGTAGATGGAGCTGTCATCATTGTGGAATCAACATTACATATACTGAATCATAAAAGTAAAGGAAGGCTTACCCAGATCCAGATGGATAAGGAGGTGGGAACTGCCGCATCTAAAATGATGAACAGTGCCATATTTGGACAAGTCATTATTCTGATAGTATATATTCCCATCCTTACTTTAGCGGGAGTAGAAGGGAAAATGTTTACCCCGATGGCAAAAACGGTAGGATTTGCCATTATCGGAGCAACGATTTTATCTGTAACGTATATTCCGATGGTGAGTGCATTGTTTCTTTCAAAAAATATTAAAAATAAAAAAACGATCAGTGATAAAATAATGGATTTTCTGCAACGCATTTATCAGCCGCTGTTGCAAAAAGCGATTAGATTAAAATATATGATCGTCTCTATAACAATTTTCATTTTCGTTGTCGCTGCTTTTATATTTAAAGGTATGGGAGGGGAATTTATTCCGCAGCTGCAAGAGGGTGATTATGCATTCCACTGTATTTTGCCACAAGGAAGTTCTTTAAGTCAAAGTCTTGAAACTTCAATGCAGGCTTCGAGAATTATTAAACAATTTGATGAGGTAAAAATGGTCGTTGGAAAAACGGGATCCGCTGAAGTGCCGACCGATCCAATGCCACCTGAAGCAACTGATATGATTGTGGTTCTAAAACCTCAAAGCGAATGGAAAACAAAGAAATCATATACGGAACTGGCTGATGAGATCAGTGAGAAACTAGAGGCGATTCCGGGAGTATTCTTTGAAAAGAACCAACCGATACAGATGCGTTTTAACGAATTAATGACAGGGATCAGACAAGATGTAGCGGTGAAGATCTTTGGTGAAAATCTTGATTCCCTTTCCATTTACGCAGATAAAGTAGGAAAAGCAATACAGACTGTAGATGGAGCAACTGCACCACAGATTGAAAAAGTAAGTGGTCTTCCACAGATCAATGTGGAGTATGATAGAACCAGAATTGCTAATTATGGATTGAGTATCGAAGATGTTAATAATGCTTTAAGCACTGCTTTTGCAGGGAAAAGCACGGGACAGGTTTTTGAAAATGAAAGACGTTTTGACTTAGTTGTTCGTTTAGACAGTCTTAACAGAACGAATATCGATGATGTGAATAATCTGATGATCACAACCAATACTGGCGCTCAGATTCCTCTTTCACAGGTTGCTAATATCAGTTATAAACTGGGTCCGGCGCAAATAAGTCGTGAGCAAGGGAAACGAAGAATCGTAATTGGATTTAATGTAAAAGGGCGTGATGTTGAAAGTGTGGTAAAAGATATTCAGGTGAAGCTTGAAAAACAGATAAAATTACCATCAGGATATTATTTTACTTATGGAGGACAATTTGAAAATTTACAGGAGGCAAGTAAGCGTCTAACGATCGCTGTTCCTGTGTCGTTATTTTTGATCTTTATGTTACTGTATTTCACTTTTCACTCCTTCAAACAGGCTGCGTTGATCTTTACTGCTATTCCGATGAGTGCTATTGGTGGCATATTTGCCTTACTTCTCAGAGGAATGCCATTCAGTATAAGTGCAGGAATAGGATTTATAGCATTATTTGGAGTCGCGGTTCTTAATGGGATCGTTTTGATAGGAACCTTTAATGAACTAGAAAAAGAAGGTGAAAAAGATATTCTAAAAAGAGTTATTGAAGGAACCAAAACGAGACTTCGTCCTGTTTTGATGACGGCAACAGTGGCCTCATTAGGATTTTTACCAATGGCGATATCAACTGGAGCGGGGGCTGAGGTTCAAAAACCTTTGGCAACAGTAGTAATAGGAGGATTAATTTCAGCCACCTTTTTAACACTGTTTGTATTACCGATGCTGTATATGATTTTCAATACAAAAATTCCACTAAAGAAAATAAAAATGAAACCTCTGACAACAGTGATCATTCTTGGATTTTTAATGTTGGGGCAAACGTTAAATGCACAGTCTAAAACACTTTCTGTAGAACAGGCAGTAACAACGGCAGTAGAAAATAACCTGTCTTTAAAATCCAAGGATCTGAGTATTCAGGCTGCAGAAGCATTAAAACCTACGGCCAGAGAATTGCCAAAACTTGGTTTTGACGCTCAGCTTGGTCAATATAACAGTCCAAAATTTGACCAGTCTTTTGCGATCTCACAAAGTATTCCATTTCCCACTATTTTTAAAGCACGGAAAGACTTGATCACGGAAACAGTGAAAAGTAAACAGATCGATAAAGAAGTATCAGTTAATGAATTGGTAAAGCAGGTGCGTTCTTATTACTATCAGATAGAATATCTGCAGTACAATAAATCGCAACTAAAGAATCTGGATAGCCTTTACCGGGATTTTATCCGTATTGCAACGGTAAGATTCAAAGCGGGGGATATCAAAAAAATAGAAATAAGTACTGCTGAAACCCAACAGGGGGAAATCAACCTTCTGCTAAATCAAAATCAGGTGTATTTAAATAATGCTTATAAAAATCTGAAAGTTCTCTTAAATACTTCAGAGGATTTTGAAATTCCATTTAATGGAAATTATGAACCTTTAAAAGCTGAAAATGTTCTGGATATCAAAGCTGTTGATAATAATCCGACGATAAAAGCTTTTTATCAGGAAATGGAAATTGCCGAAAGAAATAAGAGTGTCGAAAAATCGCAGGGACTTCCCGAGTTCAGTATTGGATATACCAACCAGTCATTAATTGGATTATACCAAAAAAACGAACAAGATGTATTTTACAATTCAGGAAACCGTTTTAATTCTGTGACTTTGGGAATTGCTATTCCATTAACGTTCGGAGCTACAAAAGCCAGAATTAAATCATTAGAATATCAGAAGCAGGTTGCGGAAACCAATGCGAAATATAAAAAGAATCAGCTTTCCACACAATTGGAAAATGCTTTTACCCAATATCAGCAGGATGCTCAGCAGTACGATTATTATGTGGGGCAGGCTATTCCCAACGCTGATAAAATAGTGAAGGCAGCACAATTAGGATATAGAACAGGAGAAATCACCTATGTAGAATATCTTTTTGCCTTACAGACAGCTACTAATATTCAATTAAAATACTTAGAATCTATTCAGCAGGTCAATCAATCTGTAGTTACTATTAATTCAATAATTAATAAATAAAATGAGAAAAAAACACATCATCATATATTTTACATTTCTTTCTTTATTCGTCATTAGTTGTGAGAAAAAGAAAGAGGTAGCTGAGACTGCTGCGGGGAAAACAGAACAGAAAGCTGAAAGCCCTGCAGAAGTTCCTCAAACGATTGCTTCACTTACAGAAGAGCAAATGAAAGCAGTAGGAATTACACTGGGAACCATTGAAATGAAGGAATTGACTGCAACGATCAAAGCAAATGGATTACTTAGAGTTCCGAACAACAATAAAGCAACAATAACTTCTCTATATGGAGGAATTATAAAAACACTCAATGTTCAGGTAGGAAGTTTTGTAAATAAAGGACAGGTAATTGCAACCATTGCAAACCCTGAATTTATTCAGCTCCAGGAAGACTATCTGACTACGAACAGCAGGATCACTTTTGCTGAGCAGGAATACAGAAGACAGCGGGAGCTTTTTGATAATGATGCCGGAGCAAAGAAAAATCTTCAAAGCTCTGATTCGGAATTGAAAACGTTAAGAACAAGAAAGGCATCCTTGCTGAGACAACTTCAAATGATGGGAATAAATCCCGGAAGTGTAAATAATGCAAATATGAGATCCGGCCTGGTAATTACGGCTCCAATAAGTGGGACAATCAGTAGTATTGCTGCCCAGATAGGAAGCTATGTAGATGTTTCATCCCCTGTTGCAGAAATTATTGATAACCAATCGATACATTTAGATCTGCAGATTTTTGAAAAAGATCTGCCAAAAATGAGAGTGGGGCAGATCGTACATTTTAAACTGACCAATAACCCTGAAACGGAGTATGATGCAAAAGTGTATAGTATAGGGTCATCATTCGAAAATGATAGCAAAACAATTTCTGTACACTGTAATGTTACAGGAAATAAAACAGGTCTTATTGACGGTATGAACATTACCGGAATCGTAAGTCTCGATTACAGCACAACTCCTGCAATCCCTAATGAAGCAATAGTAGAAGCAGATGGAAAGTTTTATGTCTTTGTACAGACGGATAAAAAGCCGGAAGAGGATCATGATGAAGCTGAGATAAAAGCCGGGAAACCTAAAAAGAATATTAAAACAGTCAATTTTGAAAAAATAGAAGTTGTAAAAGGTTCTACTGATATGGGATATACGGCTGTTACTCCGGTACGGGAAATTGCTTCGGATTCTAAAATAGTTGTAAAGAGTGCATTTTTTGTCAATGCCAAGCTTACGAATGGCGGAGAACATGATGAATAGATTATCTAAATAAAAACACAAATAAGAAAAAATTGAAAAATGGCTTTAAAAGAAGAACTTGAAAAACAGGGAAACTGGCTGTTTAAATATAGAAGTACTTTACCGATAGGTATTTTATTTGTCGGTTTAGTAGTTTCTATCCAAACTAATTTAAAAGAAGAAACAAACAGCTGTACCATATTCTATGAATTTGCATGCTTATTCGTAAGTATGATTGGCCTCGGAATTAGAATATACACAGTGGGATATACACCTAAGAATACGTCGGGAAGAAATACTTCGGAAGGGCAGGTGGCTGATACTCTTAATACAACAGGAATTTACAGCGTAGTAAGAAATCCATTGTATTTGGGAAATTTCTTTATGTGGTTAGGCCTTGCAATGTTTACAGAGAACTTATGGTTTATCATTTCTTTTGTTCTTTTTTACTGGATCTATTACGAAAGAATTATATATGCAGAAGAACAATTTTTAGAAAGAAAATTTGGTGAAAAATATAGATCATGGGCAGATAAAGTACCGGTTTTTATCCCTAACTTAGGGTTGTTTACAAAGAATGAGTTGTCTTTTAGTATAAAAAAGGTGCTGAAGAAAGAAAAGAACGGGCTTTTTGCCATGTTTCTGATTTTCATGGTGTTTGATTTAATTGGGGAATGGATTAGAAATCATTCTGATCATAACTTATTTTTCATTTCAGGAACTATTTTTACAATGATTATTTACATTGTACTTAAAGTGTTAAAAATGAAAACAGGTTTTTTGGAAAATAATAGATCGTAAAGGATTAAAACTTAATTAAAAAGAACAATTATGTTATTAAATAAAAGATTATCCATTTGGTATTTCGTCAATGAAATAAAATCTCAGATGCTTTTCCTCTTTATATTTGCTGTATCCATAGGACTTTTAGATTTATTACCTGGATTTCGTAAGATATCACTTCCGTTGAATGTGCCTGCACTTATAGGAACTGCAGTATCTCTGTTATTGGCTTTCCGTACTTCACAATCCTATGAGCGATGGTGGGAGGCAAGAATTGTTTGGGGAGCTATTGTGAATGACTCGCGGACTTTTGTAAGATTGGTCATGCAATTTTTACCGGAAGGTCATGATAAAGAAGTTGAGAAGTTTGCTGAAAGACAGATTGTCTGGACGTACGCACTTGGAGAATCCTTAAGAAAACAGCCTTTTTCTGATCGTGTACATGATTATCTGGGTGCAAATAAAATTTCGGGGTTTAATATTCCTAATGCTTTGCTCGATGAACATTCTAAGCAGGTTAAAGAAATAATGTATGCAAAATCTATTTCAGAATTTCAGCAATTACAGCTTAATGATGCAATAACTAAACTTTGTGACAGTATGGGAAAATGTGAACGGCTTAAAAATACTGTTTTCCCGAGATCCTATAGTATTTTAGTTCATGTATTAATTTATGTGTTTGCGGCTATACTGCCATTTGGTCTGGATGATAACCAGTTAATAGTTGAGATCGCACTTACTTTTTTGGTTCCCACTATGTTTATTGCCATTGAGAGAACATCTATTATCATGCAGGATCCATTTGAAAATACTCCTGTTGATACACCAATGACTTCCCTGGCGCAGACTATAGAAATTAATCTGAGACAGATGATTGGAGAACAAAATGTTCCTATGAAGAAAGAGAATCCTTTATACTATGAAATGTAATTAAACCTATTTCTGAAATGATGAACGAAAAAAATACACAGACCGCTTCGGCGGCAAGTAAACACAAAAAAAATCTTCTTCTTGTATTAGCTTTAAGTGGAACCTACCTTATAGCCGAGGTTATTGGAGGTGTTATTACTAACAGTCTTGCATTATTAGCTGATGCCGCACATATGCTTACCGATGTGGTGGGATTGCTTCTGGCATTTATCGCCATAAAAATAGGGGAGCGTAAAGCTGATTCTAAAAAAACTTTTGGCTATTACCGAACAGAAATATTAGCGGCTGTAATTAATGCTGTAGTACTATTGGGAATTTCCCTGTATGTTTTGTATGAAGCTTATCAGCGATTTCAGAATCCACCGGAAGTGCAGAGTAAATCGATGTTGATTGTCGCAGGAATTGGTTTAGTTGTTAATATTGTTGGCATGATGATCCTTAGAAAAGATTCCGAGGCAAGTCTGAATATGAAAGGAGCTTATTTTGAAGTGCTTTCAGATATGCTTACTTCAATAGGGGTGATGATTGCTGGTGTGATTATGCTTACAACCAATTGGTATTATGCAGATCCATTGATCTCAGCAGCCATTGGATTGCTGATCTTTCCAAGGACATGGCGCCTTCTGAAAGAAGCTGTAAATGTATTATTGGAAAGCACACCTAAAGATGTGGATATAGATCTTCTTCGTAAATCCTTAGAACAAATTCGCGGAGTAAAAAGCCTTCATGATCTTCATGTATGGTCACTTACTTCAGGAATTAATGCAATGAGTGCTCATGTTGTTAAAGACGATACGATTACTCAGAATCAGTTGCTGGAAGCCCTTACAGAAGAGGCGATGACCAAGTTTAAAATCAGTCATACGACCTTTCAGATAGAGGAGGAGGGATACAAGGAAGGGGCTGTCCATTCTTAATTAAAATAGCAGAAAATGAAAAAAGAGATAGAAAATAAACTGATAGATAAAAATACCAAACCGACAAGTATGCGGATTCTGGTATATGATTTTTTAAGCTCTCAGGAAATGGCCTTATCGTTGTCTGAAATTGAAAATTCTTTTGACAACGCGGACAGGACAACAATTTACAGGACGTTGAAAACCTTTGAAGAAAAAGGGATTGTTCATAGTATACAGGAAAATACAACAACCAAGTATAAACTTTGTGATGATGATTGTGATGAAAAAACACACAAAGACTGGCATCTTCACTTCTACTGTAAGATATGCAAGCAAACCACATGTAAGGAAGATATTTCGTTTCCGGAAAATATACAGACAAATTTCAGGATTGATGAAATAAGACTTTTTGCCAAAGGTATTTGTGAAACCTGTCTTGAAAGTTTGCAATAGTATTGCAACTGTTTTAAAATTAATTTTGTTGAAAATTATAAGTTATGGAAAAATGCTGTGATACAAAACCTCAAGAAAAAAAGCACGATCACTTTGAAGGAGACGGCCATGATCATGGGCATTCTCACGATACGTCGGATAAAACAACGTTTCAATTATTCTTACCTGCGGTGATCTCTTTTATTCTTTTAATGATAGGGGTTGCTTTAGATAATTATATAAAAACAGAATGGTTTACCGGTTGGGTTCGTATCGCTTGGTATTCAGTGGCATATATTCCGGTAGGACTTCCCGTATTAAGAGAAGCTTATGAAAGCATTATAAAAGGTGATGTTTTTTCAGAATTCTTTTTAATGGGAATTGCGACAGTAGGGGCATTTGTTATTGCACAATATCCGGAAGGAGTAGCCGTAATGCTGTTTTATGCTGTAGGAGAGGTATTTCAGGCATTGGCTGTTACAAGAGCGAAAAGTAATATTAAATCACTATTAGATCAGCGTCCCGATGAGGTGACGGTTTTAAAAGATGGTCAGCCACAAACTGTAAAAGCTGAAACTGTAGGTATTGGTGAAATTATCCAGCTGAAGTCTGGAGAGAAATTAGGGTTGGACGGCGAATTACTTTCTGAAACAGCAGCGTTTAATACAGCAGCCCTTACAGGGGAAAGTAAACCTGATACAAAATCAAAAGGTGAAACAGTTCTGGCTGGAATGATTAACTTAAATACAGTAAGTCAGATTAAAGTGACTACTGCTTATCAGGACAGTAAATTGAGTAAAATTTTGGAACTCGTTCAAAATGCAACTGCCCAGAAAGCACCAACCGAATTATTCATCAGAAAATTTGCAAAAGTATATACCCCGATTGTGGTGCTTCTTGCCATAGCAATTACCTTATTGCCTTATTTTTTTGTAGCGGATTATCAGTTTAGAGACTGGTTATACAGAGCCTTAGTGTTCTTGGTGATTTCTTGTCCTTGTGCTTTGGTAATTTCTATTCCATTGGGATATTTTGGCGGGATTGGAGCCGGAAGCAGAAATGGGATCTTGTTTAAAGGAAGCAATTTCTTAGATGCTCTTGCTAATATTCAGAATGTGGTGATGGATAAGACCGGAACCATGACAGAGGGTGTTTTTAAAGTTCAGGAAGTAGATTTTAAACCTGAATTTGATAAAAAAGAAATATTAAAATTGGTCAATGTTTTAGAAAGCCAGAGTACCCACCCTGTAGCAACGGCTATCCATGAATATGTAGGTGAAATAGATCACTCGCTTCCTTTAGAAAATGTAGAAGAAATTGCTGGACATGGATTGAAAGCAACAATTAACGGAAAGGAATTGTTAGTTGGAAACTTCAAATTAATGGATAAGTTCAATATTAACTACGATATTAATCCTGATCATATTGTATATACCCTGATCGCAGTAGGTTATGATAAGAAATTTGTAGGATATCTTACCATTGCAGACCGTATTAAAGATGATGCTCAGCAGACGATCAACAAGCTAAGAGCATTAAACATAAAAACAACCATGCTGAGTGGTGATAAAACCTCAGTGGTAAAATATGTAGCAGATACTTTAGGAATTCAGAATGCTTATGGGGATTTACTTCCGGAAGATAAAGTGAATAAAGTAAAGGAGATCAAGGCTAAAAATGAAACGGTTGCCTTTGTCGGAGATGGAGTGAATGATGCACCCGTTGTCGCTTTAAGTGATGTAGGAATTGCGATGGGTGGATTAGGAAGTGATGCAACAATTGAAACCGCTGATGTTGTGATACAGGATGATATGCCGAGTAAAATTCCGATGGCAATTCATATTGGAAAGAAAACAAAACAGATCGTTTGGCAGAATATCATCTTAGCATTTGTTGTTAAAGGAATTGTTTTAATTCTGGGAGCCGGAGGTTTGGCAACCATGTGGGAAGCTGTATTTGCGGATGTAGGAGTTTCTCTGATTGCGATCCTGAATGCCGTAAGAATACAAAGAATGAAATTTTGATGGGGCTTTAGTTACTTTTCACAAAAAGGGAATTTCATCTTTATAGCTAAGCCGTAATTTAGATATCACACAAAAATCTGTATGGTTCATGTTGCAAAGAATTAGAAAATGTTTTGGGATCCAGGATAATAACGAATGAGAAGAATGTTCAGTTACTCGAATTTTCCGAGTACCTGCTTCCGATGTGAAAAATAATAATCCAAATAGGTAATAAGGCGTTAAATTTCCTAATTATGAGATAATAAGGTATGATTTATGATTTTATTTTAAAAGATAACAACTAATATTTTGTTTTATGCAAAAAAGAGTTTTTCTTTGCAGAAATTTAGTTAATTCATATCCCTCCTCTCTATGATCGATGTAGTTATAGCTGCTAATCATTAAATAAATTAATTAAATATAAAAAAACACATTGAAAAAAAATTATCCTAAAACACATCAGTCCGCTCTTTTTAGAGACAATGGAAGTACACTCTGTAATATACAATAATTGATTTTTAGCATATAAAATAGTTGAATATGGATATTCAGCTATGGATCACTTATTGGAGGTAATCGCTGATTTTTCAGGGACTACAGTCACTTTATACAATACACACAATTTTTTAATTTTAACAATACACACATGAAAAAATTATTATTTATTTCCAGTATTTTACTGGGAGCTTATTTACAAGCACAGGTAGGAATTAATACGACTACTCCAACTGCAACACTGGATGTAAACGGGGATGCCCGAATTAGAAAGACGGACAGTATCACTACAGCCCCAAAATATGTTTTAACACCTGATGCGGATGGAAACATAAAAAAGGTTAATGTCAATAAAATAAAAAGTAATGACCATACAGCGATAAACTCTAAAGTTATAGTAGTTGTTAATAAAATGGGACCCCAAGTTCTACCCGTTAGAGGTACTGATTATAATGTAACTTATGATGGTGCTATAAGTGGGCTTAACTCAAATTTATTATCCCTGAATAGTGCTAAAGATCGTATTAATTTACCCCCCAACAGAAACTTTAAAGTCACGGGATTTATAGGAGTTAGAGGTAGTTCCAGTGGTGCTTCTAACACTGATCCTGGATACGTCACATCAATATTTCAAGCTGGTGGGGATGTTACAACTATAGTTTCTACATTAGGTTATACAGAATCTTCTACTGAAAGGTGGGATGATGGAGGAGTCACTCCTCCGATTATAATATTATCTACAGGACCTAATCCCAGTTATGTGGAATTAAAAATTCGATATGGGGGAGGTAGTGCTAGTAATTATTACATTTCGGGGGCGGCATCAAGAGCTACCGTAGGAACCTACCTTTTACTAGAAGAACTTTAATCTAAAGAATTCCCCGGGAGAGCCCGGGGAATTTATTTATTGCGCCTATAGTTATAAAAAGTTTAAATGCTGGTGATTTAATAAGGCTTACATATTATAGAACGTTGCAGCTGGGTAGTTCATTTAGCTTCTAATTATGGGCCAGCATCCTATACATTGTCAATCTCAAAACTTTAGTAATATGTAGAACAAGGTCTTTTAATAAGAGTGCAATATCGACGATAAAATCTTTGCGCCTTAAAACATTGTTCATTAAAATAATTTGCGCCATAGCATTTAACGAAAACCAGATGAAGCTCTACTGACGATCAGTAGAGCTTTTGTTTTAAAAAAAATATCAATGACTTTCATCATAAATTAGGCATAAGATCATTTTGAATAGTATATTTGTGGTATAGAATTAATCGTTATTAATCGTTGAAGTTTTTCATCTCCATATTCATTATTTTTACCATTGCAATACGTCCTGTTTTGCCATTGATCAACTATGCGGTGAATTACGATTATATTGTAAAGAATCTTTGTGAAAACAGAGCAAAGCCCGAGTCTACCTGTAAAGGGAAATGTTATGTTGAGAAAGAATTGGCTAAAACTGAAAAACAATCCGGACCACAAACGATAAAAATCTCCGTATTGGATGTATTCCTTTCCAATGAAATTCTTTATTTTTCCAGAGAAAAAGGATTTGATATCTTACAAAAGACAGCTAATTCAGGCTATCTGAATTCTCATACTACAGAATATTTCGCTAAGGTTTTTCATCCCCCTTTATCATCGTTTCATTAAACTAAACTTTTAGTGCTTTTTTAAGAATGCCTGATCAGAATTGATTTATAACATTTCCAAAGGTATTTTTCAATCTGTTACTACGATTTATTTCATGTATTACCATTATTAATTTCATTTCTATCTGATGAAACATAAACTCATTTTGACAGCCCTGCTGTCTATATCACTGCTGTCCTGTGCCCAGGAAGCTCCTAAGGTCAAGCATAGTAAAAGCATGGATACTCCTAAAGAGAATCTTAAAAATGTAAAAGTTGTGAATGCCGAAGATCCTGTCTGTCATATGAAGACCGCCGATTATTTAAAGTTTACAGCAACCTATAAAAATAAGGTGTATGGTTTTTGCAGTGCTTCCTGTAAAAACGAGTTCAATAAAAATCCTGAAAAATATGTCCAGAAATAAAACAACAGCCAAAAGTGCGAAAAGCAAGATTGTAATTCATATTGCCATCATTGCATTGATCTTCCTGGGTGTAGGTTTTGGAATGAGCTATTTTAAAAAGAATCTTTATACTGTAATGAAGGTTCCTGATTTTGAACTTACCGACCAGAATAATAAAAAGATCACCCATAAAGATATGCTCGGGAAAGTATATCTCGTGGAGTTTTTCTTTAGTAAATGTCCAACTATTTGTCCCGTGATGAATAGCAATATGAGGGCTATTGAAGAACAGATCAACAGTCCTGAATTTGGGATTATTTCTATTAGCATAGATCCGGAGAATGATACTCCGGAAGCTTTAAAACAACATGCTGAAAGACTGGGCGTAAAATCTCCAGACTGGCACTTTTTAACGGGCGACAGAACCTATATTGGAAGTCTTGCCGATAAATTCAATATCTATGTAGGGGATAAAGAAGATGAAGGGGAAAGTCTTAACCACAGTGGGATGATTGCTCTTGTGGATCAGGAAGGAAATATCCGATGCCGGTATAACAAAGACAATATGCCTGTTCTTTACTACTCCGGACTAAACTACAAAGATCCTGAGGGAAAAGAAACGCAGCTTACAGGGAAATACCATCCTGACAGGGAAAAGCTGATTGAAGATATTAAAAAGTTATTACATTAATAGGTTAAACCATAAATACAAAACATTATGAAGGTTATGAAAATAGCTGCATTAAGTGCAGTTTTCGCGGCGCAATTTGCTTTTGCTCAGTTTAAGCAAACACCACTATCTTACGCTTACAATGCGTTAGAAGGGTCAATTGATGCACAGACAATGGAAATTCATTATACAAAACATGCTGCTGGTTATGTGAGTAATCTGAATAAGGCTATTGCCGGAACTCCGCAGGAGAAAGAAACTTTGTTTCAAATTCTTTCTAAGGTTTCGACACTGAGTCCTGCTATCAGAAATAATGCCGGCGGACATTTTAACCATGAGCTTTTCTGGACGATGTTAACGCCTGTGAAAAACACCCAGCCATCGGCTAAATTATTAAAAGCAATTACTGAGACTTTTGGCAGTCTTGATGCTTTTAAAGAGAAAATAGGTAAAGCAGGTGCTGAGCGTTTCGGCTCCGGATGGGCTTGGCTTTCTGTTGATAAAAATGGGAAACTATTCGTTTCTTCAACGCCTAACCAGGACAATCCTTTAATGGATGTTGTCGAGGAAAAAGGAACTCCTGTTTTAGGGATTGATGTTTGGGAACATGCTTATTACTTAAAATACCAGAATAAGAGAGCCGATTATCTGGCTGCTATCTGGAACGTGCTGAACTGGAAAGAAGTAAGTACGAGATATGAAAATGCGATAAGCAAGAAATAATTCATGAACTATATTTGCAGCATATTCCTTACTTTTTATATGGTGTTCAGGCCTCTGATCCCCATCATGGAATATGCTGTAAATTATAATTATATAGTTGAAACACTCTGTGTCAATAAAGATAAACCAGAACTTAACTGTAATGGTATATGTTATTTAAGCAAAGAACTGGCTAAAACCAATGATACAGAATCAACGCCTTTATCTAAGGGAAAAACTTCCGGACAAAAGATTCTCGATATTTATATCCTTCCGGAAATTACAGAAATAAAAAACACAGATCAACCATATCGGATCAATTTCAATTTTATCTATCAAAAGAATTATTCTTTTCTTTTTCTAAAACTAATTTTCCGGCCGCCGGTTTTTTAAGTTGTCTATATATTTTAACCACAAATTTTAATCTAAGTTCAGGGCAAAAGTAACTAACGTAAGATCGAATGTTTTTCGAAATACAGGAGGTGATCCTGCGAACCTAGTTCAGAAGAAAAATGTACCGGGATCTTTTCGTAAGACGTCACTGTTACACAATCATCCTTAACCCGGGTTAATCATAAGACCTTCCCTTTAAGATGCAAAAGTATCTGGAGCTGTTGTGGCTTTTGTGGTCAAAAAAATGAATGTTTTTTAACATTCAAATTATATTCTATTTAAACAAATACAACTTAAAAAAATCAACAATGAAAATTTATAAATTTTTATCATTATTCTTTATTGCCTTTACCCTATTTGCAGTTTCTTCATGTCAAAACAATGACGATGATGATCATCCACAGGATACAACACCAGGAAATCTTCAGATCAAATTTGAAAACGGTTTTAATAACCTGGGTGGAATTGTTCTCAATCAAACTACACAAACTTCTTCGAGTGGACAAAAACATCAGTTTTCAACTTTAAAATATGTTGTAAGCAATATCAGTTTAATAGATGAGAACGGAAAAGAATTTAAATACAATGAAAATAATCCCGATAAAGGGGCTTTTATCATTGACCAGGCGGATGCAGTGGCTGGAATTGTATATGTAAATCTTACCGGGGTTCCGAAAAATAACTACAAAAAAGTGAAATTCGGATTGGGAATTAGTCAGAATGCTTATTTACTTGGAATGGATGGGCAGGCAGAATTCTGGAATAGAGCAAAGGCGAAAGGAATGTCATGGTCCTGGGCTGCAGGATATGTTTTTGTAAAACTGGAAGGTAAATATGGAAGCAATACAGCGGATAAAGAGTTTATGAACCACACCGGAAATATGGGGAATGTGACGGCTAATAATACACCGGATTTATACAGGGAAATTACTTTAGATCTTCCTACCACAGCAAGAGTTACCAATAAAATAAGACCATCTATTCATATTCTTGCGGATCTTAATCAGTATTTAAGTGGAAATACACCGCTTACATTAACTACTGCCAATGACATGATGATGGGATCAAGCCCACATTTGGTAAGCGTAACCAATAATCTAACGAAGATGTTTTCTGTAAATCATGTCCACAATGATGAGGATTAAGGGTTTATTAAAAGTGGTGTTAATAGGTATTGGCTTTTTTAATACCGTATCATGTTCAGATGAGGTGATTGAGCCTTTAGAAAAAGATGAAGCTTATGCTCTTCAGTTTCCTGCTTATTTTCCTGAAATGAGTTTCGATCAGGCTGGAAATCCTGTTACCAGAAATGGAGTGGAGCTGGGACGGAAATTATTCTATGAAGGGAGGCTTTCGCGTAATAATACGATTTCATGTGGTTTTTGTCATATTCAGGAAAATGCTTTTACCCACCACGGGCATAATGTAAGCCATGGAGTGGATGACAGGATAGGAATACGAAATGCGCCGCCTATTCAAAATATGGCATTTTTAAAAAGATACATGTGGGACGGAGTGATCCATAACCTTAATGAGCAGCCAATTATTCCAATTACTGATGCTAATGAGATGGATAGCTCTATGCCGGAAGTGATTTCTAAATTAAATTTAGATGACAAGTACAAAAAGCTCTTTAAAGGAGCTTATGGTGATGAAAATATTACCGGGGAAAGGGTACTGAAAGCCTTATCTCAGTTTATGGTCACTATGATTTCTGCAGATTCAAAGTATGATCGCTATAAACAGGGAAAAGAAATGCTGACATCAGCTGAATCGCAGGGAATGGCTTTATTTCAGCAGAAATGTGCTTCCTGTCACAGCGGAGAACTGTTTACAGATGAAAGTTTCCGTAATACCGGAATGTACTATAATACTCAGTTTAAAGATGCCGGCCGCTACCGGGTGACATTAGATCAAATGGACTGGATGAAATTTCGGGTGCCTGGTCTGAGGAATGTAGAATATACAGCGCCGTATATGCATGATGGGCGGTTTTATACTTTGGATGCCGTTCTCAATTTTTATTCGGATAATGTAGAGGACAATCCTAATCTTGATCCACAGTTAAAACAAAACGGGCATATTGGAATTGCGATAAACAGTACAGAAAAACAATCCATCATTGCTTTCCTGAAAACGTTATCTGACAAGAACTTTATAACCAATCCAAAATTTTCGGAATAAATTTTAATTCAACATGAAAAACATAATTATAACACTATTTAGCCTGTTGATATTTCCAATAGCTCAGGCTAAGCCAGTTAAAGACAGCCTTTATATTCCCGAAAATAGTTTTAGTTCAATGGTATTTTTGGATGATGATTGTGATGCCTGTGGTTGTGCTGCCGGTAATGGTTCATCAGGCTTTGAGTCTTTACTGAATCCACAGTTTATCGGGATAAAATATTTTGCTCAGCATTATAAAGCAAAAGAGAACCTTTTTGTAAAAGATCTGACGCAGGATCAGTATTTCAATACCATTCAGTTGTGGGGAAAAGTTCCCATTACAAAGAAATTAAGTGTTTATGGAAGTCTTCCTTTTCAATTCCATGAGAAAAAGACCATGCAGGGTGATATTAAAATCAATGGACTCGGTGATCTTAATCTTATGGGGATCTATCAGCTGATCAGTTCTAAAGATTCCTCACACCAGTTAAACGGTGGATTGGGAGTAAAAGTTCCATTGGGGAAATTTGATGAAAAAGGCATTACGGGAGTTAATCCAAGTTTTCAGCTGGGAACAGGAAGTTGGGATTATCAGATGGTTCTGAATTATAAATATCAAAAAAATAAAGTAGCCCTGATTGTTAATACAGATTATATCGTTAAAACTGAAAACAGGAAATATTATCAGTTTGGTAACCAGTGGAATTATGCAGCAACAGGATTCTATCAGATCCATGCGGATAAAAAGGTGATCTTTTCAGGGAAAGTTGGGCTGCAGGGTGAAGTCTATGACAGGAATAAGCAGTTTGATGAAGCCTTACCGGATACTGCCGGAAGTGCATTATACGGAAAACTGGGTTTCGAACTTTCCTATAGCAAGTGGAGTCTCGGAAGTGAGGTGATGCTTCCCGCTTATACGAATCTTGCCGGTGGAAATATTGAAGCCAAATCCAGATTCAGTGTCTTTATCAACTTTGGAATTTGATGATGATATAGATCGTAATGATATTTAAATGATGGTGGCTGAGGTATTCGAAGCCGCCATTTTTTATAAAATGTCATCCGGGGGATCTTTATAGATTCTTCACTCCGTTCTGAATGACAGGAGTAATATTTAACTTGATAAGACTGAGATTAAGAGAGCTTAGAGCTAATCAAAAACAGTAGTTATTTTTTTCTCCCGCAGATCGAGCGGATTAAACAGATTTTTTTTTTCACGCAAAGATTTATAACGATATTATATAATTTAAGTTAGCAAAGATTGGCTTCGCTATGAAGCTTATTCCAAGAGAAAAATCAAAGATTTTTTTTGTTCTTTTTACGGAGCATTTTAGTACTTAAAATAAATTAAATGTTTAAAAAACTTTTGTGGTTTTATTACAAGAATGTTCTCTATACATTTTTCTTCTGAACTACGTTCGCAGGATTACATTCTGTATTACGAAAAACACTCCTTTAGATTAGCAAAGTGATAAACAAGTAAATTTACTATAAAGAGAAAAGTGTTTAAATAAACTATTATACACTCGAGCTGATGGTAAATCGAATATCTCTCTGTAAATCAACCCGAAATATTCTACGTCACTTCGAGTAGGTTTTGAAGAAATCGTATCGGGAAGTTTCTACTTTGAAAACAAATATTTTATTTAAATACGATCGTACTAAGGTCTTTACAGAAATTAAAACATATATGTACTTATTATAGAGCATATATTAACTGAAAAAGCTAAAGTGTTTAAAAACTTTTGTGCCTTTTGTGGTTAAAAAAAAGCATCCTGTTAAAGAATGCTTTTTCAGTATATCAGTTAACACGGAAGCCTTATTGCCCCGGTTCGTTTTTCTTTTTTAGGCTGATCATTTCTTCTTTTAGCAGGCTGATATAGTCCTGTAGATTTTTAATGATTTCTATGCTTAGATCATTGGTGAAGTTCGAAACATTATCACCGGAAAAATTAGTATTGACAGAAGATACCTGACTATCATTAAATACCTGATTTTCTATAATAATGGTCGCTTCATCCTCTTCGTAGATGTCTTCAAGTGGAACATCCAGAAAACCTGCTATTTTCTCCCATTCGGCTCTTATGATCTTAACATTGCCGCTTTCCTTTCTGCTGTAGTTGGATACATCTGTTGCAAGCAGATCAGCGATCTCCTGTTGGGTATGGCCTCTTTTCTTTCTTAGGGCACGTAATTTTTCTTTTTGCATCTCAGATATTTTTACAAATGTGCAAAAAAAAAATTTAACTTATGTAGAAAAAATAGACTTCCTGAGGATCATGTGATCGGGTTTAATTTAGCAAAAAGATGTTTCGCTATTGAAGTTTGTAGAATCAGAGATTTTTTTTAAAAACTTCTGTGTTCTTCTTACGCAGTATTCCAGCACTTAAAATAGATTAAATGTTTAAAAAAACATTGAGGTTAAGGAGAAATGGTAAGGTATCTTTCTTTGCGGTTTTAAATCTGCTTTTTTACCTGAAAAGCAAACTTGTCAGATTTCTCCAGGCAATGTATTTCTACGAACAAATTTTACCAGGTAGTCAGAATGATTCTAATTCGTACTGTTCTATTGAAAAAAATCTAAAATATTTTCTCTGGTAGTATATCAATTATTTTTAATATATCAGTATAATGCATTGTAAATCAGTTATGTATAGCATACTAATAGCTGGTTGAATGTTTCCTGTTGATCAGGCAAACATCTAATTTTACGAACTTAAAACACAAACAAAATGAAAGAAAATCTTCAGAAGAAGGTCAGTTGCTTCGTTGCAATACTGACCCTCTTACTCTTGATATTTCCGGCCGGGCTTAAAGCTCAGGAATCGCAAAATTGGATGGCAAATACTACTACTCCCTATGCCTTTTCTGCATCGTCGGGAAACTTCACCTATCTTACGGGAGGCACAGGGGTAAGCAGTATTCAGGTTGATACCGGATTTAGCGGAGCATTGCCTATCGGTTTTAGTTTTAAATTTGGCTGTAAGGATTATACCCAGGTATATGCCAGTTCTGATGGAACATTGTCATTTGAAGGTGGAAGCCCTTATAGTTCTAATAATAATGAACCTTTATCCTGGAAAAGATTTTTAGCTCCCTTTTGGGCTGATTTGGATGGTCGTTTGGGGAAAGCCAGCTATGCTACTTCCGGTACCGCTCCCAACAGGGTTTTTACCATGGAATGGAGAGACTGGAAACGGTATGGTTCTGGTTTTTACGATAAAAATATTTCTTTTCAGGTAAAACTTTATGAAGAGACTAACGAAATAAAATATATTTATAAACAGGAATTTGCATCAGGTAGCCCAAGTGGTTTGAGTATAGGTCTTTTCTATGGCTCTGATAGTAGCCATAAGAGATGGCTGAATAATGCTTCATCATCTCCTACGGCCTCATCGACTCAATCTTCAGATCTCAATAGACCAGCCACAAACCAGGTGTATGCTTTTACACCGGGCGATAATAATTGTACTATAGTTTGTTCTGGACGAACTACACTTAATAACAGTGGTGGTACAAAAGGCACAGACGGACTTCGTGTTATTATGACTGGTGCCGGGAATATCCAGATTGTAAGAAATGGAAAGGGCCAGATTTATAAAAGTGAGGACAGATTAGATAGCGGAACTTCCAGTCCTTATTCAGTGCCTGGTACTACGCATGGTCTTATACTGGGAATTGGGAGTACTCAATATACGACCGGTACACTGAAAGCCTCTTCAGGGTTTTCGGATGGAGGTCGCCTTACAATTGTTTCAAATACGTGCCAGGAGGATACAGGTCCGGATGCCGATGGAATTGAACATAATAAGATACGCCTCAAGGCCACTAAAAATGGGCGGGATTATTTTCTGACTATATATTATTATTACAGAAATCCTGAAACATTTATGACCATAGATTATGAAGTAGAGATCCCTGCTGGTAACACAGAGCTGGTAAAAGTAGCACATGGCTGGGATACTTACCTTAATGGGGGGGACAGTGGTCCGGGATTTGTAACTGGCCAGGCACCCTATTATACGGTGGGTGTACAAAAGCAAGGCACTTACGAGGCCTTCCAGTATGTTTCAGGAACCCCATGGAGTGGATATTATTCGGCGAACTATTTTGCTTTGAATAGTAATTTAGATAATGATTTAGCTTATAAAAATGTAATTAATTCGAATCCTAATACCGATAATGGAATGGGAATATCTCTTAATTTTGGTAAAGATTCAGGTACTTATAACAGTATCAGTAAAGTGATCTTTAAGTGTAATGCTGAAGTAGCCCCGGTTCTTAGGCAGACTTCTGTTCCTTGCGGAAGTGGATCGGTTAACTTAAACAGCTTTGTGGTGCCTTTAAATCCTAATCCCCATAACCTGGTCCTGATATGGCGGGACAGTACGGGAGCTGAAGTAGCCGACCCTACCAGCGTAAGCAAGGCAGGAGTGTATACGGTTAGTTATAGAGATACGGTAAATAGATGTGATTCACCTCCAAGCACATTCACTATTACAGGAGTATGCGTGGTAACTACCTGTACGAAGCCAGCCTCTACGGCGACTCCTACCGCTTTTACAAAGATGGGTATGTCAGGGTACAGTTCTTTGCAAAAGGATTGGCCGGCTAAGATTCCTAATGGTTTTATCGCACTGGAGTCAGGCTTCAACGGGCTGGTAATTACAAGAACAGTTCCCGGTAAGATCACCGATCCTGTAGCAGGAATGCTGATCTATGATACCTCTAAAAACTGTTTCAGTTTATACAACGGAACCTCATGGAAATGTATTGAAAAATCGTGTAATGACTAATCGGTCTGCGGAAAGATCAATCAACAAAAAAGCAGAATAATGAAAAATATATACAGCATAAGCAATATAAAGAAAACCTTATCTATAGTGGCATTGTGTATAGCAGGTATTGCCGGAGCTCAGATGGGTGTAGAAACGGAAACGATAAGAGGGAGCGGAATCCTGGATTTTCCTACGGGAAAAAACAAAGGGATCATCCTTCCGGTATTAACAGAGGCAAACTCCACTCCTTCTGCAGGAACGATACGAATGTATAACAAGATGATACAGGGTGTTACCAGTTCGGGAGTGGTAAACTTCAGTGATCCCGGCGATACTGCTGTGGTTACTTTTAACACATCCACCCCGCAGGCAGCCTCTGTAAACAGTATGATCATAGGCGCCGCGACTTCTGCTGCTACAGGAGGAGCGTTGGTTCTGGAATCCGATACTAAAGCATTGATCCTTCCCCATGTCTCTAATGTAGAGACAATGCCAAGTCCATATCCGGGAACGATATGCTATGACGTAAGAAGTAAGACTTTTGCCATGTTTGATGGCAAAGTATGGAATTTTTGGAAATAATTTTTGTTCATTTTTGTGAGTGATTAGGAATAGTACAATATTCATAATCATGTATTTTTTTTAGCGAATCCTCTAGAGCGTTATGCTTTAGAGGATTTTTTTTAAGCTTCTGTGTTCTCTCCGGAATGTCATTCCGACAAAGGAGCAATCTCTATAATCACAATCTAATGAATGAATAAAGTAAATCTTAATCGGGATTCTTCACCCCACTTCCGAACTCCGTTCGCCGACTTACAGTCTGTGTTCAGAATGACACACAACATTCCGTTGCAATAGTAACGGAATGTTAGCTTATATGTGGTTGATTGTCATTTTGTTAGATTGCGTATTGTTTCTAAGCAGAATTTTCTATCTTTGCCGGATTCTGGTGAGCCATAAAAAGCTCTTAAAAGGGAATCCGGTGTAAATCCGGAACAGACCCGCTGCTGTAAGCTCTACAAAAGTTTTTGAAGCATATATCCACTGTTTTTTAATGGGAAGGATTTCAAAAATAGAGTAAGTCAGAAGACCTGCCGGAAAGATTAAAGTTTGATGCTTTCGTGGAATAAAGCTTAGGACAACAATGATTCTGTGCAGTTATAGCTGTACAATATCATTGCTGCTTTCTTATATCCATTAGCATTAAAATTATTCTCAATGAGCTAATGGAACCAAAATTTACTTTTTATAAAACGAATAAAACGATTATCACAATTCTTGTGCTATTCGCTCAGCTTTTCTTTTCTCAGTCGAGGGATACTATTAAAGAACAGGTCATTGTTCCTGTACATATTCAGAAAAAGACCTTTAAAGAGATCCTTCCGGCACAGGTAATATCGGGAGAACAATTAGAGAGACTTAACAGCCATTCCGTAGCAGATGCTCTCCGGTATTTTGCGGGGATTCAAATTAAGGACTATGGCGGGATCGGAGGTCTGAAAACCATCAATATCCGTAGCATGGGAAGCCAGCATGTTGGTGTTTTCTATGATGGTATCCAGTTGGGAAATGCTCAAAATGGGATTGTGGATTTAGGGCGATTTTCTCTTGATGATCTTGAAGAAATCTCTCTTTATAACGGGCAGAAAAGTGAAATTTTTCAGCCTGCAAAAGATTTTGGTTCTTCGGGTTCCATTTATCTGCAGCCAAAAATCCCAACTTTTAAAGGAAATAAAAAAACCAATCTTGTCGTAAGATTTAAAAACAGTTCCATTGATTTATTTAATCCTTCATTTCGGTTAGAACAAAAAATATCTGAGAAAATATCGGCAAGCTTCAGCTCTGAATTTATACAAAGTGACGGAGTTTATAAATTTAGATATAGAAAGAAATATCCTGATGGAGAAATTGCCAATGATACAATTGCCAAAAGATTTGATTCTGATATTAAATCAAAAAGGTTTGAAACAAGTCTTCATGGGGATTTAAAAGATGGAAACTGGAGTGTGAGAGGATATGGTTATCTGTCTGATCGTGGAATTCCGGCAGCGATTGTTAATAATCGTTTTGGTGCACGGGGACAAAGATTACGGGATGAAAGCTACTTTGTTCAAGCCAGTTTAAGGAAAAAACTATTTCCAAAATTTGAAACACAGCTTAGAGCAAAATTTGCTTACGATTATACTTTTTATGCAGATACAGTTTCTACAGAAGCGGCTTTTCCTGTTCGCAACAGTTATATCCAGCGTGAAGTATATGTTTCTTCATCCAATATGTATTCTATAACATCCAACTGGGATATAAGTGCGAGTGTAGATTTTCAGTATAATAATCTGGATGCCAATTTGTTTAATTTTTCCTACCCTACCCGTTATACTACATTAATGGCTTTTGCGACGACTTACCAGTGGCGGCGGTTCAAATTTTTAGGAAGTGTTCTGGGTACTTTTGTAAGTGAAGAAGTTGAGAAAAATTCTAAATCTCCGGATAAAACAGAATGGACACCAGCGGCATTTCTGTCCTATCAGCCTTTTAATTCTAAGGAGATAACCATAAGAGCTTTTTACAAGAGAATTTTCAGGATGCCTACTTTCAATGATCTGTATTATACGGTAATTGGAAATGCTTTTCTAAAACCTGAATTTACAAATCAGTATAACGTAGGTTTTACCTATGGGAAATCCTATCATCATCAGATTTTAAAGGGTGTTTATGCTACAGTAGATGGCTATTTCAATAAGGTGGAAGATAAAATTATTGCAGCTCCCACAGGAAACTTATTCCGATGGACAATGCTGAATCTCGGAAATGTAGAGATCCTGGGAACTGATGTTCACGTACAGGCTGATCTGAATTTTGGAAATGTAACCATAAGACCTCAGGTCAACTATACCTTTCAGCGGGCACGGGATTTTTCTGATCGAAGCGAAAGCTATTTCGGGGATCAGATTCCATATACTCCATGGCATAGTGGAAACTTTACGACAATGGCAGATTACAAAGACTGGAGTTTCAATTATAGTTTTGTTTATGTAGGGGAACGATATGACGGCCAGCAAAACAATATTCAATACAATTATGTTCAGCCTTGGTATACTCACGATCTATCGGTGCAAAAAAAATTCAACTGGCAGACACATCAAATTAAAGCGAGCCTGGAGGTCAACAATATTTTCAATCAATACTATGATGTGGTACTGAATTACCCTATGCCTGGAAGAACTTTTAAACTAATTGTAAGTTTTACATTATGAGAAAATTAAACTTTTGCCTCCTGATCGGTCTGCTTCTTTTCTTCTTTTCTTGCAGAACAGATGAATATATTCCCCGTGAGCAAAAAGAGGAAGGTCTGGCACAGCCAGAAAATACGGCTATTAAAGGGTTTTATATTCTTAATGAGGGAAATATGGGAAGTAATAAATGTACGCTGGACTTTTTTGATTATACAACAGGAGTGTACCGACGTAATATTTATGGTGAAATCAATCCCAATGTCGTAAAGGAGTTGGGTGATGTTGGAAATGATATCCAGATCTATGGAAGTAAACTCTATGTGATTGTAAATGTTTCCAATAAAATTGAGGTATTAGATGCTAAAACAGCAAAGCGTATTAAAACAATTCAGTTACAGAATTGCAGATATATCAAATTTAAAGATGGAAAAGCGTTTGCAAGCAGTTATGCCGGACCTGTTGATATCAATCCTAATGCTCCTAAAGGAAAGGTTGTAGAAATTGATACGGTTTCACTTTCCATTCAGAGACAGGTAACAGTGGGATATCAGCCTGAAGAAATGGAGATTGTAGGCAATCAGCTTTTTGTCGCTAACTCGGGAGGGTATATGGTTCCTAATTATGATAAAACGGTTTCGGTAATTGATCTCAATTCATTTACAGAAACCAGGAAATTGGATGTGGCAATTAATCTTCACCGTCTTAAAAAAGACAATTACGGCGATTTATATGTGAGCTCCAGAGGGGATTATTATAACATCCCTTCAAGTTTATATTTAGTGGATGCTGCAACAGGAGTGCTGAAAAAAGATTTTCATGTGGCAGTAAGCGAAATGACCATCGTTAATGACAAATTGTATTATTACGGGAATGAGTTTAATTACAATACCCATTCTTATTCTAAATCATTTGGCATTATTGATGTAAAAACCGAGCAGATCATTTCCAATAAAATTATTGACCAGGAATACGTAGATGGTATTAAAGCACCTTACGGAATAGCTGTAAATCCGATCACAGAAGATATTTACATTACAGACGCCCGGAATTATGTGTCTACAGGATTTGTCTACTGCTTTAATAAAAGTGGACATTTTAAATGGAAAACCGAGGGTGGAAATATCCCGGCACACTTCACCTTTTTATACAAATAAACTGAATCTAAGATATGGACAGAAATATTTTTAAAATTTTAAAAACTGTACTGGCGGTATTTCTATTGGTAGGAATGACCGCATGTAAAAGTGACAGAGATGAAGATTCACCATTTAATGGTTTGGAAGAATCTTATACGATCAACCGTTTCAACGTTCTGAATATTGCCGCGAATGTTTCAGGAAAAATGACATGGAGCATTAAAGACTCCATTATTTCTGAGGGCTCAGAGCTGGACTTTATCAGTCCCTATATTAAAACATACCCTCTTACTTTAAAAATAGATCAGAACGGAAAAGTAAAAACGTATCAATCAACAATTATCGTCAATAAAGAACCCGGTTCTTACAGTAAATATGTTTCCAATGTATTGGATTTCCGTCCTGCTGTAGGACAGTTTACCAACGAAATTCCTGAATATATGGTTGGAGATACTTCCAGCAGTATGCTTCAAAAAGCCAGAGGATCTTTGGTGGGTTCTAATACCTCGATGATTAGTTTAGGTGGTTTTGGAGGATATGTAGTTTTAGGCTTTGATCATACCATACCAAATATGAATGGGCGGGATTTCAAAATCCTTGGAAATGCTTTCTGGGGGAATAATGCAAATGAACCTCGCTCAGGATCTTGTGAGCCTGGAATTATTATGGTCGCTTATGACAGAAATAAAAATGGGAAACCGGATGATAATGAATGGTATGAAATTGCTGGAAGCGAGTATTTTAAAAATACAACCGTTAAAAACTACAGTATTACTTATTTCAAACCTAATGAAAATAAGCCTCCTGTTCCTGGAAATGAACCCTGGCAGGCTGATATAGAATACATTAAATGGCAGGATAATCTTGGAAATACTGGTTTTAAGACAAAAAATGGATTTCATGATCACAGTTTTTATCCATTATGGATTTCCGATGCTTCTTATGGTTTCTCAGGAACAAAAATACAGAATAACTATTACGATCAGAGCGGAAACGGATCCTATTGGGTAGGGAAGTCTTACGATTTCGGATATGCCGATAATGCTCCGAATAATGATGAAGCCTCCAATATAGATATTTCTTGGGCGGTCGATAAAAATGGAAAATATGTAAAACTTCCGGGGATTGATTTTGTAAAAGTACATACTGCTGTTAACCAGGAAGCTGGTTGGCTGGGAGAGGTTTCTACTGAAGTAGCCGGTGCTTATGATTTGTATATAAAATAAAAATTCAACAATAAATTTATTTAAAAATGAAAAAGATCTATCTTTTAACATTACTGTTATTTTTTGCATTTTTTACCAATGCACAGGTAACGGTTCAAGGGGTACCCCGAAATGATATTAAGCAGAATTCAAAGCAAAAGAATGAGCTTAAAACGACCACTACCGTCACTGATTTTTCTGATATTCAGTATTGGGTAGGGACAGGTTCTAAAAAGGCTGCTTTTGTAGTACAATGGAACGACGGTAAGAATCCTGATGCTTTAGTTTGGGGATTTAAATGGGATGGAAATGCTACAGGAGAAGATATGTTGAAAGCAATTGCTCAGACAGATCATCGTTTTTATTCTTTACTATACCAGGGGACAACTTTTGGAAGTGCAATAGGAGGACTTGGATTTGATCTGAATGGACAAGGGACTATTGGACTTTACAAGAGCGGAAACCTTACGTATCCATTATATCCGTTAAATGGGATTGTTAATACAACGGCATATGATTTTGATGACTATACATCAATAGATGGAGCGAATGATCATTGGAAGTCCGGATGGACTACCGGATATTGGTCTTACTGGGTGAAAAATCCTGCAGATGCAGCCTTTGGATATTCAAGTTTGGGTGCCAGCAGCCGTGTTTTAGAAGATGGTTCTTGGGATCTCTGGAATTTTTATCCGGGAATGGTTGATCAGCCTATTTCAACAACTCTGACTCCGGTGTCAGCTTATTCTTCACCAACAACATTTACAGATGGTTATTTTATGGTGAATGAAGATTGGTTTGGGCATACCAATGGTTCTGTAAATTTTATTAATAATAACGGACAGATTAACTACCGAGTGTACAGCAATGCAAATAACAATCAGTCTTTTGGAGCGACTACTCAATATGGTACCATTTACGGGGATAAATTTTATTTTATTTCTAAACAGGCTGCTGATGGAGGAGATACTCAATATACACCGGGCGGTAGACTTGTCATTGCGAATGCGACCACAATGCAGAAAATAGCTGGATTTAACACAATTGGTGGCGGTGATGGAAGATCATTCCTTGGAGTTAATGAGCATAAAGGATACATAGGAACGACTACAGGGATTTTCTTATTTAATATTGATAATTTACAGGTTGGAAGCCTGGTTCCCGGAACTGGTGGAAAAGGGCAGATCGGAAATATGATCCGTACTTCACAATATGTATTTGCTGTAACACAAAATGGGGGTATCCTGGTTATTAATCCTAATACCAATGCCGTTGTTCAGACTATAGCTGGTGCATTCTATTCAATTGTGCAGGCGAAAGATGGAAGTGTATGGGGTATTCAGGAACAGAAATTAGTGAGCATTAATCCTACTACTTTTGCGACATTAGAATATGCAATTCCTACGACTAAGTATTTCGGTGACTGGGGAGCGTGGTATGCAGGAAGACTTACATACAGTACCCAGCAAAATGCTTTATACTGGATCAATTCTATCAATGCTTTTTCTTCAGGAGCGAAGATTGTGAAGTTTGATGTTACCTCTAAAGCATTTAATGAAAACTTTGCTGCAATTCCAGGGCAGACCGGTACGTATAAGCAAATTCCTTATGGTGCTGCATTGCGTGTTAACCCAGTAACCGATGAGCTCATTCTAAATACGACAGAAAGTGGTTTTGGAGCGCATTATCAGAAAAACTGGATACATACATTCAGTAATACAGGAGCTCTTACAAATACTAAAACATTAAATGATTATTATTGGTTCCCTTCAGTGGCTGTATTCCCGGATAATAATGCTCCGGTTGTGAAAAGTACATTCCCATCTCAGACCACAGTGAACAGTACTACAACAATCGATTTAAAAACAGTAGTTTCAGATACGGATAATTTATCGATGGCTATTGTAAAATCCATAAAATCTAATAGCAATCCGGGTATTGTTACTGCTGTAATCAATACAAATGATGAGCTGGTTTTAACACCTCAGAGCACGGGAACGGCTACCGTTGTATTAAGCTTTAACTCTAATGGAAAAGTAGTTGAGAAATCGCTTACAGTAAATGCTAGTACTTCAACATTAGGAACCGCTGAGGTTAAAAAACTTGAATTAGGAATTTATCCTAATCCGGCTACAGACATCCTTAATATTAAAACACAGGATAAAGTGATGAACACTACTATTTTTGATATTTCAGGAAAAGTGGTCAATGCTCCGTTCAATAATGGACAGATCAATGTAAGCACACTTACTAAAGGAATGTATATTCTAAAAGTAGTTACTGATAAAGCTGTATATCAACAGAAATTTATTAAGAATTAATTTCTGTAATGATTTTTTAATTTGATATTAACCTCTACCGCTATTGGTAGAGGTTTTTATTTTCAGGAAGATTCCTTTTAATACGTTGTCAGGCTTATTTGCAATTTATTTAACGTACTGATTTTAATGGAATTCGATTGGGTGTAAAATAAATAACACCGGCAAGCTTTAGCTTGCCGGTGTTGATTTTTTAAAGTGTATGTCTTTTACTTAATCATAATTTTACGGGAATATAATTTTCCTTCTTTCGTCTTAAGTGTTAAGATATAGAACCCTTCCGGTTGTCTGGATTCAAATGTTTTAGATTGCAGTGTAGAACGGTGAACTTCTTTTCCTGATGAATTAACTAATGTAACTTCAGATCCTTCGAAAGGAATTTTTCCATCAAGGGTAATCTGTCCATCCTGGATGTTAGCCATTAAGCTGATATGTGGATCCTTGTATTGGTATGCATAATAAATACGGAAACCACCATTAAGGTTAAGCAAACCAGAGTTAAGGCTTATCTTAACACGATCATAAGGCTTGTTCATGGTAAGCTCAAGAGCTCCTCTGCTTGCGTCTGTACCGCCAAGCTTAAGAACATCATCATGGATGTTCATATAATCGTTATTAGAAACATCTCCAAGGAATGTTTCTACTGATACTCCACCTATTAACTGGGCAGTTAGAATGGATTGATCTGTACCAATACCAATGACAAGCTTATTGGTATCTGCAGCTATATTCGTGGCAGAGAAGATCAGGGTCTGTTCTGTTCTTCCTAATAATCCCACAGGAACGAGTAGAGTAGAATAATCATTTTCATTACTTCCTACTGCATTTTCTGGATTTTGTACAAAACAAGCGACACAAATACCGTAAGCCCGATTTGTTTGGCTGCTTGGATACGTTTTAACGATTTGTGCAAAAGACATAGTGCCCATAAGGAACAGTAAAGACGCCAAGACTACTTTTTTCGTCATACTTTGGCCTGCTAATAGATTTGTTTTCATGGTTAAAAATTTAAATTTTTAGTTTCTATAAAGTTACATATAAAAAGATTATGTTGTTGCATTTATTTCATTTTTATGTGATTTAGTATTCAATTTATTTTTTTAAATAGCAGGAAACTAGATATAACCGTGAAATTATTATTTAAATGGTGTAAAAATTAGGTTATGAATTTTATAATTAATAGGATGGATTGATAAATTAATCCTAATATCAAAATAAGCGAAAAGGTCTTTAGTTTCGTAGAAAAACAAAACTCTTTACGACGTCGTAAAGAGTTTTAATATGCTTTATAAATAATATGATATTAATTACTTTTTTTTGATCCTTTAATGTTAGGTAAAAAAGCTGTTATTATTCCCATAAGTGGTAAGAAGGCACAAATTTTAAATACATATGCAATACTGGTATCATCTGCCACTGCACCTAAAACAGCGGATCCGATTCCGCCCATTCCAAACATGAAACCAAAAAATAAACCGGCTACCAGACCAATTTTATCGGGCATAAGATCTGTTGCATATACTAAGATGGCAGAAAATGCTGAAGCAATGATCAAACCTATTAGAACAGCAAATACTATGGTCCATACTAATGAAAGATACGGAAGGCATAAAGTAAATGGAGCAGCCCCCAAAATTGAAATCCAGATAATTTTCTTTCTGCCATATTTATCGCCCAATTTTCCACCCAATATAGTTCCTACAGCAACAGCAGCAAGAAACATAAATAAATATAACTGAGAGTCTTTAACGGAGATGTGAAATTTATCAATCAGAAAGAAAGTGAAATAATTCGTCATGGACGCTAAGTAAATATATTTGGAAAATACTAAAGCCAGTAGGATCGTGATCGAGAACATTACTTTTTTGCGGGAAAGATTTATGTTAACAACTAAATCTTTATGTTTAGCTGTTTTTTTAATGGATAATCTTTCCGCATACCAGTTTCCAATTCTCCATAAAAGGATGATACCAATAAAGGCAGCAATAGCAAATAAACCGACATACCCCTGTCCTAATGGAAGTACAATGAGGGCTACTAATAATGGGCCTATGGCACTTCCGGAATTACCACCCACCTGAAAAATAGACTGTGCCAGTCCCTTCTGTCCTCCTGAAGCCATTTGGGCAACCCGTGAAGCTTCCGGATGAAATACTGAAGATCCCATTCCGATAAATGCAACAGCAATAAGGATGACATAATAGTGATGTGCAGCTGCAAGAAGTAATAAACCAGCCATGGATAATGCCATTCCTATGGCAAGAGATCTTGGATTGGGTTTCTTATCCGTGTAGATCCCTACAAATGGTTGCAAAATAGATGCGGTAAGTTGAAATACCAGAGTAATAATACCAATCTGAGCAAATGATAATTTAAATTCACCTTTTAGAATGGGGTATAATGAAGGAATAGTAGATTGGATCAGGTCATTCAAAAAATGAGAAAAACTGATCATAAATAAAATGGGGTAAACAATTTTAGAAGTGTCAATTGTTTGGGTCTTTATATTTTCCATGAAATAAAATCTTTAATTCATCATGTCATCTGATGAATTTTGTTATGGGTATAATTATTTTAATATTGTCTCTCAACAATTTTCTGTGCAGTCAATGCAGCATGATCAGAGTCTCTCTTTTCTATATAAAGATAAAGATCTGTATGTATTTTTTGTGAAGCAATGAAAGAGTCCGTGTTGTTATTGTGGCTGCTTTCATACGTTTTCAACACATGCTTACTGGCTATTTTATAAATTTCTTTTAAAAGGCTATTGCCACAAGCTTCTGCAATGGCTACATGGAAATTAATATCCGCCTGATAACATTCAAGAGCCTGATTTTCTTTAGCCAGTTTGGCTCTGAGATCTAAATAGGATTTTATCGTCTTTAAATCTTTTTCAGTATGATACATCGCTGCTCTTGCGGCAATTTTTGATTCCAGAAGAGACCTTACTTCAAACACATCTTCAATTTGTGCTTTGTCCATCTGGGTTTCCAAAGACTCCTGAATGTTTTTGGAAACTACAAATGTGCCAACGCCCTGCTGTACATTTAATACTCCCTTAATAGATAATATTTTTATGGCTTCCCGAATACTTGACCGTCCAACACCATAAATTTTCATGAGCTCAGGCTCAATAGGAAGTTTTTCACCAACAGCATATTCATTATTGATTATCCCTTCAGTCAGCCTTTCTGCAACTTCCTGAGCTAATGTTCGTCTTTGAATTTGTGCCATATACATCTTATCATCTGATGACTGCAAAGGTATAAATTATCTGAGATATTTCTGCAATTATTTAACTAAAAATAAATGTAAAAAGAATAATAAATGTTGTGGGGTCAATGCCTGGTTTGATTTTATTTAAAATTCTTTTCTAAAAAAGCGAATATTTTATCAAAATGTTTCGTGGGTTCAGCATGAGAACCTTCGTAAATCTGATGTTCATATGCATATCTGAATTTGTTATTTTTAAGTCTGGAAATCATTTTATTACCCATTTGTACTGCAGGGATCATTTCATCTTTTGTGCCGGATAAGATTAGAATCGAACCTTTTATGTTCTCTACTTTTATAATGGCTTTTTCTTCTGCAATGGTATCCTTTAGCATGGCTTCAAATGTGCCCCTGAGATCATGCTTCATTAAAAAAGGAACAGCTTCTTCATTTACAGGAACAAATGGTAGCTCTTTCCCGTTAAGCGTCCAGCAGGAAGTTGTAAACTCTTGGGTATGGCCGGGAAAAACAACATTGCTGGATGACATTCCAATGACACAAGAAATGTCCTGATAATAGCTGCCTAATAGTAATGCGAGATCCGCACCTCTGGATCCTCCAATGACTGCGATTTTGTTTTTATTGATTTTTTTGTTTTTAGAAGCCTCCATGATGGCATTATGTACATCGTTAATGGCTATCTGGTTTAATATGGATGGTGTATTTTTACATCCAAAATATCCAATAGCCAAGAAAGCATACCCTTTGTCGATAAATTCTTGTCGTGTTTTTTTCCAATAATCTTTTGTCCACGCATTGCCTCCTTCTGATCCGCCAAGACCAACTATAAGTGGTTGGCTTTTATCATTTCCTACATATAAAATTGCCTCTACATTAGCTGTTTTTAAAGTATCCTGTGAGAATATAGAAATCGGGCTGAAGTTTAACAATAAAATTAAAAATGCCCAGGTTGTTTTATTAAATTCCATGTAATATTTTTTTCAAAATTGGTATTTAATAACGGATAAACTTTTGACCTATATCAAAAAGTTATTTTTGAGCCCTTATTCTGCTTAATGTTTCCTGGGTTATTCCTAAATAAGAAGCGGTCATTCCTAAGGGAATCCTGTGATAGATGCCTTTGTAAGTCTGAATGAAATGATCGTATTTTTCTTTTGCCGATGCAAACCGGAGTGAGGCTATACGCTCCATCAGGTGACCGACAACTGTTCCCATAGAAAGCCTTGCATAACGTTCCATTTCAGGGAAATGATCAAACAGGTAAACAAGATCATTTACGTGTAGGCAGAAAGTTTGGGTATCTTCAATAGCATCGATATAATAAATATCCTTTTCTCTTTTATATAAGCTCTTTGGAGAATTACACCATTCGCCTTCGGAAGGAAAATACTCACTGATTTCTTTTCCGTCTTTTAGAAAATAAGTTCTTAAGAGCCCTTTTTGAATAAAATAAGATTGAATACATACTTTATCGGCATCATGTACGAGATCTCCTTTTTTAAAAGTAATAAAATGTATGCTTTTAGACAAAGCAGATCTCAGCTCATCGCTGACCTTAATATAGTTTTCAAAATGAAGAAATAATAGATCCTTTTGTTCAGAATTTTTATCTTCTGTATCAACATGTCCCATAATTTATCAGGTTATTTGATTTTATTTGAAAAATAATTTAATAGATAAATATAAAATTTATTAAATGAAATTAACAGAAAGTTTTGAGAAGGTCTGATTTTAAATTTTCTGATTGATAATTGATTGAATTTGTGTTGTTTATAGCTAATTTAGTAAATTTATCAGAAATACTAATCGCATGATCGATTTCACTATCTACAGACAATGGTTATTATACAGGACTTTATTAGTCAAATTTATCCTCATAGGGCTTTTCATTAATTTGTCATCATATGCAGGGGCTCAGAATGATGAGCTTCCTAAAAGAAATCAAAAGAAGGTAGTGATAACTTCAAAAATCTTAAATGAGCAAAGGACGTTGTGGATCTACACACCATCCAACTACGAAGGATCTAATGAAAAATATCCTGTCTTATATTTATTAGACCCTGATCAGAACTTTGCTTATGTGACGGAACTTGAAAGATTTTTATCTGACAGATATCGAATTCCTCAGTTAATTGTAGTAGGAGTTGTAAATAACGACCGCATAAAGGACTTCACGCCCATACATTCTCTGATCTTTAACGGTAAGATAGACAATAGCCTGGCAAGTAGTGGTGGTGGAAAAGATTTTTTAAGATTTGTAAAAGATGAACTTATTCCCTATGTTAATAAAAATTATAGAACTGAACCTTATCGCATTTTATCGGGGCATTCTCTGGGCGGGTTATTCGCAGTATACTGCAAAGAAGAAGAACCTGATCTTTTTCAGTCGGAGATTGTAATTAGTCCTGCTATTTATAGCGGTAACATGGAAATTCTTGGAAGATTTTCCGGTTTCCTTAAGGAGCACCCAAAGCTTTCCGGATATATGCCGGTTTCATTAGGTGAGGAACCTGGAGGTAGGCTGGCCGCTGACTCGCTCGTGGGCCAGTTGAAAAGGTTGGCACCAAAATCATTTAAATGGCAATACAATTCCTATAAGGAAGAGGATCACTTTTCTGTAGGATATAAAAGTATGTATGATGGATTACGATTTATCTATAAAGATTGGTTTATCAATCCACAAGATACCACCTCGGTCAAATCTTATCGGGATATACAGATGCATTTTCAAAAATTGACCAAAGAATTTGGATATAGCGTACAGCCTGGTGAGGATTTTATGAATGAGAGTGGCTATCAAAGATTAAAAGGCGGACATATTGATCAGGCAATTGAAATATTTGCTCAAAATGTCAAATACCATCCGAATTCTTCAAATGCTCATGATAGTTTAGGAGAAGCTTACTTTTTAAAAGGGGATAATAAAAGGGCTCTTGATCATTATAAGAGGTCTGTTTTGCTCAATCCCAAAAATGAAAATGGAAAAGAAATGATTATAAAAATTAAAGAGAAATATTGAATTGATGATACCACTGTTTCCCATTTTAGTGCTCGCCATTCCCAGAAAAGTATATTTATAAAATTTTGGTTCCATTTTGAGCGGACTCACTATAATGGATTAACATTTACCAGGTTGGTTGATAAAAAACAAAAAGCTGCAAACACTGTTTGCAGCTTTTATAAGCTCTGATTATTAAGCTTCCGTAGCCCGTAGGGGAGTCGAACCCCTCTTACCAGAATGAAAATCTGAGGTCCTAACCGATAGACGAACGGGCCATCTACGATTACACTAATTTGACTTAGTGTGTTAGGTTTTTGTTTTTATAAGTTTACAACTCTTATTGTAGCCCGTAGGGGAGTCGAACCCCTCTTACCAGAATGAAAATCTGAGGTCCTAACCGATAGACGAACGGGCCAACTATCCGTTTACGCTAATTTATTAACGTGCTTAGTTAATTTACTTTTCAAGTTAGCAGCTTTGTTTTTGTGGATAATATTTTTCTTAGCTAATTTATCCAACAAAGAGATCACTTTAGGCAATTGCTCTGTAGCAGAAGCTTTGTCTTCTTCATTTCTCAATACCTTCATCGCTGATCTTGCAGTCTTGTGGTAGTATCTGTTACGAACTTTTCTAACTTCGTTTTGTCTAATTCTCTTTAATGCTGATTTATGATTTGCCATATCGTTCAAATGTGAGTGCAAAAGTAAAAACTTTTTTCTTATCTGCCAAATTTATTTTTAAAAAAAATCAATTTTCTTCAGATAGATATTTTCTCAGTTTGTCTATTGCTTGTTCTATTTTAAAATTTTCTTGTTCTTTATCTATTTTCTTGATAATATTTCCCAACATTATCATTGCATTGTTCCATTCTCCAGTAGTATTGGTGAAGGTTAGTCCATCTATGGTTACTTCAAAGGCTACCCTTTCTCCATACCTGTAAAGCCTGAAACTTATTTTCTCATCTCTGCCTATTATCCCATCTTCATTAACTTTCAAGTCGTAACTTTTTGGGTTAGAGTGGATTTTCTTAAAAAGCAATGTCGCTTCTTGAATTTTTAAATCCGGCATGATATCAAATTTGGTAGCCTATAGGGGAATCGAACCCCTGTTGCAAGAATGAAAATCTTGAGTCCTAACCACTAGACGAATAGGCCAAATTTTGAGGTTGCAAAAGTAATAATTTACTTCTTAACTTCAAAATTATTTTTTGTTCTATCTGTAAACCTTTTGTATGATAGTATTCTTAATTCCCTTTGATTCAAGGTCTTTCTGAAGTTTTACAGCATCCTCCAAAGTGTATACTTTTCCATAAGTATAGTAGAAAGTTCCGTTTTCTTTATTCCTTTCTACATCTTTTAGGGTTTGGAGAATAAACGAATTGCCATTCAATTTGTCACCAACATACAACTCGATGGTGTAATATCCGGTGCTTATTTTTTGGTTAGGCATAAATCCTACGGCAAATGCATTTTTAAATCCAGCATCTCTGGCTGTTTTAAGATTGATATCTTTTATAGATGCCATATTGGTTACCCCATAATAGTATTTATATTGGCCGTTGTCTTTTATCGGAAGAATATAGTTTAGCCCTTTTAAAGCAGGGTCACCATCGTTATATTTGGTTGGTGAACTCATCAGCAGGATTCTGAAGTCATTTTTTAAAGCCACCTCTACAAGTTTTTCAGGCTCAGGCTTTTTAGTGGCCATAACAGAAGAGCCACCGGATTTTCTGTCAATTGCTTTCTTATAATCGATAATAGCCTGATAGATACTTTCTGCAATCTCATCCTGTCCTTTGTCAGATGCTAAATAATGACTTTCTTCTGCATGATTGATAAATCCGGTTTCAATAAGAACGGAAGGCATTGCATTCATACGAAGAACGTGTAAGTTTTTTTGGAAAACACCTCTTGAGAACCTTTTATCTTTATTTACAAAATTATCTTCTACCAAACCTCCAAATAGAAGACTGGATTCAAGATATTTGCTCTGCTGAAGCTTTAGTGCAATTAAAGATTCCGGTGAGCCGGCATCATAAGAACCAAAGGTCTGTCTATCTTTTTCATCCAGAAAAATCACATCATTTTCTCTTTTTGCCACTTCCAGATTGGTGTCATTTTGATCGGGTCCCTGAACATAGGTTTCTGTTCCATACGCCGAAGATCGCTGTGCAGAATTACAATGGACGGAAATAAAAAGATCAGCTTTGCTTCTGTTAGCAAGATTGGTTCTATCGGAAAGAGAAGGGTATTCGTCGAATTTACGGGTATAGATTACTTTAAAGTCTTTATTTTTTTCAAGCATCCTTCCTACTTTTAACACAACGGAAAGGGTTACATCTTTTTCTGCTAAAAGTCCAATATCGCTATAAGTTCTCTTCGCACCAGAATCACTTCCCCCATGTCCAGCGTCTAAAACGAGTGTGAATTTTTTTTGTGAAAAAAAGAAATTACTCGATAGTATGAGGAGAAATGATAAAATTATTTTAAATTTTTGTTTGTACATCTTACAGTTTTAAAAATTATACTAATTTTGAGCCTTAATTATATATAAGAAAAATTGGCCAAAACCGTCCTCAAAAATATATTACAAATTTTAATTATCCTAATTTTTAACAATTTTTTAGCACAGAAAACGCCTGAGAAATTGCCTAAAAATACGGTAATTAATGATACTATTTCCAAAAAGGATACCATTGTTGCAAAGAAAGAGTCATTAGATGATGTTCTTATGACAAAGGCGGATAATATCCGTAGAGATTTCCCAAAAAAAATGATATACCTGAACCAAAAGGCCCAGGTGAAATATCAGGATATGCAGATAGATGCAGATTATATCTCTATTGATGAACAAAAGAACCTAATTTATGCCCGAGGTAAACAGGATTCTTTGGGGAAGAAATTTATAGAACCTGTGATCACAACACAGGCAGGGAAAAAATATGAGACCGATCAGTTCAATTACAACTACAAAACAAAGCAAGCTATTGCATATAACGCAAGAACTGAGGAAAGTGAGGGGGTAATTATTGCTAATAAAACTAAAAAATATAATGATTCCGTCTTTGCTATGAGGCATGCCCTATATACTACGGATGAATATTTCCTGAAGAAAAAAGATACTGCAGCGGATTATCATTTATTGGCCTCTAATATTAAATTAATTAAAACCAAAGAGAAATCACAGATCATTACGGGACCTATACAAATGTATATAGAACAAGTGCCAACTCCACTTATTATGCCTTTTGCCATCTTACCTTTTTCCAGTAAAAGATCAGCAGGGATTTTAATACCGAGTTTTGGAGAACGACAGGATGTAGGGTTTTTCCTGAACGGGATCGGATACTATCAGCCGATAGGTGAGCATTTTGACATGAAGGTACTTGCAGATATCTACACAAAAGGAAGCTGGAATGTAAGACCTGAAATGAATTATACCAAGAAATACCGGTATTCTGGAAATTTCGCGGCAGATATTGGAACTACCATAAGGGGAATTAAAGGATTGGATGATTATTCCAGAAGCAGTACCTATAGAATTGCATGGAGACATACGCAGGACACAAAGGCAAATCCATTTCTTACATTTTCAGCCTCAGTGGATATTGTAAGCAACAAATTTTATAATAACACCATTAACAATAATTATATATTCAATCAGAATGTATTGAATACTCAACAAAATTCAACGGTATCGCTTACTAAAAGGTTTCTAAAGCTACCTGCAACTATTACCGGAACAGCATCATATTCCCAGAATTTTGCTACAGGTTTAGCGGATTTACGCTTACCTCAGATGAACGTAGCGATTAATCAGTTTTATTTATTCAAATCAAAAACAGGTGTAAGACAAGGTCTCTTAGAAAATATTACCGTAAATACAGGTTTGAATTTAACAAACTTTGTGACAACCAACGAAGGGGAGCTATTTACAAAGGCGATGTGGGATAAACTTCAGACAGGTCTTAAAAATAATATAACATTAGGAACCAATACAACGGTAGCCAAATATTTTACATTCAGTTTAGGAGCTACAATAGACAATGCATTAACTACAAAAACACTCACAAGATATTATGATCCTTTGAGTAATAACAGCAATAAAGTAGTTGATCAAATCAATAAAAAAATTGCAGGATATTCCACATTTTCAACCACTGCCAGTTTACAGACCACATTGTATGGAATGCTTAATTTCAAAAAAGGCGCTGCAATTGAAGCAATACGACATATGATGACTCCAAGTATTGGATTTACTTATTCACCGGATTTTGGATCAGCGGGCTTTGGATATTATAAGAATTATTATGATGCAAACGGAGCTTTAACTCCTTATTCGATTTTTGATAAAGGAATTGTAGGTTCACCTACCAGCGGAATGCAGGGATCTTTAGGTTTCAATATTGGGAATAATATCGAAATGAAGGTGAAGTCTAAGAAAGACTCTACAGGGGTAAAAAAAATAAAGATATTTGAATCCCTAAACCTTTCTGGAAGCTATAATTTTGCAGCTAAAGATCATCCATGGTCTATCTTTACAATTAACGGACAATCTTCGTTTTTTGAAAATAAATTGAGCGTGAATACGAGTTTGTCACTGGATCCATATAAAATTCTTTTTGCTCCGGGATCAGATACAGGGATCAGAACTGAACAGTTTGGAAGCTTTAGTGTACAGGGCTTTAATATTCAGGTATCCTATCCTTTAAGCAGTGAGATCTTTGGAGAAAAAACAGATTACGCGAAGAAATATCAGTCTAAGGGAGAAATAAGAAATGAAAATTATTATTTTGATGATGATCATTACGCTCATTTTGATCAGGCATGGACTTTAAATGTTAATGCAAATTATGCGTATTCCAGAAGTTTATCCCGCTTTGGTAATAAAATTGCTTCTGTAGGATTGGATGGAAGTCTTAAGCTTACTCCATTCTGGAATATAAATGGGAGTACCCACTATGATATGATCACTAAACAATTGGCATATACGAGAATAGGTTTCTCCAGAGATCAGCGAAGTTTTACAATCAATTTTAATTGGGTACCTTTTGGACAGTACAAAGTATATGACTTTTTCATTGGGATAAAAGCTAATATTTTAAGTGACGCCCTTAAATATAAGGACAGAAGTTTTACACAACCGAATGCACCTTTCTAATATGAGATTGACTTTTGAGAATAAATTTTATATTTGCACCCAAAATAAATTCTAATGAAAAAAATAATAAACACAGTTAATGCTCCTGCAGCAATCGGACCTTACTCGCAAGCAAACTTTGCAAACGGAGTTTTATATATATCAGGTCAGATTCCTGTAGATCCGGCATCTGGTAAATTGGTAGAAGGAATTGAAAAAGAAACACATCAGGTGATGAAAAACCTTGAGGCTATCCTTACGGAAGCTGGAATGACTTTTAAAAACGTTGTAAAGGCATCAATATTCCTTAAGAGTATGGATGATTTTGCAGTGATGAATGATATTTATGCATCATATCTGGATGCTGAAAGCTATCCGGCTCGTGAAACTGTACAGGTTTCTTGTCTGCCTAAGAATGTTGATATTGAAATTTCGATGATTGCACATCAGGATTAATGAGCTTTATAAGAAATACATTTGCGGTGTTGGTGGGGCTTACTATAGCCGGCCTTATTATTACTCTAGGTATAAGAGTTTTTCCGCAGTGGATTACTTTTGATGCTTTTGCTCCATTTGAACATTGGCAAAGATTCCTTTACAGCATGAGAAACGATGATGCTTTTTTTGGATTCTTATTATTTATTTCAGGCTTGGGAACAACAATAGGCGGAGTGGCTACAGCAATTATTGTGAAGTATGCGAAAGTTGCTTACGCTATTCTAATAGGCTTTATAATGTTGTTTATTGCCATGCTGGATGTAATTGTATTTCCTTATCATCCTACATTCTATAAAATATCAATATTTCTAACCTTTTTTCCTTTTTCATGGATCGGAGGTAAAATTGTAGAAATAATTTATGAAAGGAATAGGAAAAAAAGAATCGCTGATAAAATGAATAAAACGAAATAAAAAAAAACGCTGCAGATGCAGCGTTTTTTTATTGAATTTTTTAGGTAATATCCGTTAAGGCATTTTGAAACCTTTGGTATACATTCTTCCATATTCGTCTACAAATTTCACCTGGACATTTCCTTGGTATTTATTCAGAGCCTTTTCAACATCTTCTTGTGAATTGACAGGCTTACCATTTATTTCTATAATGATGTAATTGTCTACAATACCTATTTTAGCCATTTCACTTCCTTCAGACACATTTTTAGCGATTACACCACTATTTAATCCGTAGCTGGTTTTAAATGAATCACTCAATGGAGTGAACTCAGCACCGATTTTTTCTGTAACACTTAAGTCAGCCTTTGTTCTGGCAGAAGTTCCTCCATTCTGATCTTTTAAAGTAACAGTTGTCACGTTTTCTTTACCGTTTCTTGTATAGGTTACCTGAACCTTATCACCAGGACGCTTGCTTCCTACAGCCATTGAAAGATCCGCAAAATCAGTAATTGCTGTTTCATCAATTTTTGTGATAATATCACCATTCTTAATTCCTGCATTTTCAGCACCACTCTTGTCAGTAACCTCTGTAACATATACACCAGAGCCTACTTTAATGTTGGCTTTCTTCTGCTTATTATACATGGCAACCTGTTGGTCATCTGAAAGATCTAAAGAAGCAACTCCTAAGAATCCTCTCTGTACAATTCCAAACTTCTTAATGTCTTCAACAATTTTTCTTGCTAAGTTAGCTGGTATTGCAAATCCATAGCCTTGATAGTATCCTGTTGTAGACTGAATAGCAGAGTTGATACCGATAAGATCTCCATTTGCATTTACCAATGCCCCTCCTGAGTTTCCTGGATTAATAGCAGCATCGGTTTGAATAAAGCTTTCAATAGGATTACTTGCTTTCCCCTGAGATCCCAGAATACCAATTCCTCTGCCTTTTGCTGAAACAATACCTGCTGTAACCGTTGAGTTCAACCCAAGTGGATTTCCAACAGCAAGAACCCATTGTCCTACTTCGATATTATCAGAATTGGCAAAATTCAGATATGGCAATCCTTTCTCTTCAATTTTTAACAGGGAAATATCTGTATTAGGGTCAGTACCTACTAGTGTAGCGATGTAAGCCTTTTTATTGCTAAGTACAACTTCCAGTTTGTTAGCACCCGCTACTACGTGGTTATTAGAAATAATATAACCGTCTGGTGAGATGATAACCCCCGAACCCATTCCTGAAGGCATATTATCAGGAGCTTGCTGCTGTTGCTTCTGTCTTTGCTGTCCGCCACCTCTTCCTCCAAAAGGATCTCCGAAGAAAAAGTCAAACAAATCCTGTTCAGAAGCTCTGCTTGATGTTCTGCTCTGGTAATTTTTAATAGTAACTACTGCCGGGACTGTTGTCTTTGCTGCTTTTACGAAATCATCCCCTGTAGTACCGGTATTCATTCCTACGAACGAAGTATTGGCTGCAGAAGTAAAATAAGACTGGTCGCCGTTATTGGCTCCGTGGCCAAAATATTGTATTGTGCCAACGGTAGTAGCTCCTGAGATAACTCCTACTACGGCAAATGGTAATAGTTTTTTTAAAGTGCTCTTCATTGTATATCTTCTTTTATTTTATTAATTAATTTAGGTTTTAAGGTAAACAAATTTAATGCTAAATAGGTATGCAATTATCATGATGTGTTTCAGTTTTAACTAAAATTTAACAGCAATTGCAATAATTTATGTATTATACTATAATTCTTAAAATCCCAATTAACGAACCTTAAAAAATTATTAAAGACATTATGACATATAGATGGCAGTATTGTCATGAAGTTAAGTTTAATTATTAATATAAAAATGTCTCAAATCAATAAATATCTGTAATTAATAATAAGAATCCAACAGATCATTTTTCCGATGTCATCGAGATTGTGATTTTGACTGATCAATATACTCAATTGAAAAATTATTATATTTGCAAAAATATTTTTCTTACTTAAACCGTTTATAGCATGCAACTGTATAACACTTTAAGCGCAGAAGAAAGAGCTCAACTTATTGATGAAGCTGGTAAGGAACGTCTTACATTGTCTTTCTATGCGTATGCCAAAATTGAAGATCCCAAAAAATTTCGTGACGAATTATTTATAGCCTGGAATGCACTAGATGCTCTTGGCCGTATTTATGTTGCACATGAAGGAATAAATGCTCAGATGAGTATCCCTGCTGATCAATTTGAGGCTTTTCGCGATACGTTGGAAGTTTACGAATTTATGAAAGGAATTCGTTTAAATGTAGCCGTTGAGCAGGACGATCATTCTTTTTTAAAATTGACCATTAAAGTTAGACATAAAATTGTCGCTGACGGTTTGAGTGATGATTCTTTTGATGTTACCAATAAAGGGGTTCATTTAAAAGCAAAGGAATTTAATAATTTACTTGAAGATCCAAATACAATTGTAGTTGATTTTAGAAATCACTACGAAAGTGAAGTAGGGCATTTTGAAGGTGCTATTACTCCTGATGTAGAAAATTTCAGAGAAAGTTTACCAATTATCAACGAACAATTACAAGATTTTAAAGAAGATAAAAACCTTTTAATGTATTGTACAGGGGGAATTCGTTGCGAAAAAGCCAGTGCTTACTTTAAACACCAGGGTTTTAAGAATGTTTTCCAATTGGAAGGCGGAATTATTGAATATACACGTCAGATAAAAGAAGAAGGTATAGAAAGTAAATTTATTGGTAAAAACTTTGTGTTTGATCATCGATTGGGAGAGCGAATTACAGATGATATTATTTCACAATGCCATCAGTGTGGTAAGCCATGTGATAACCATACGAATTGTTCTAATGATGCCTGCCATTTATTGTTTATTCAATGTGATGAATGCAAAGCAACGATGGAAAATTGCTGTTCTACGGAATGTTTGGAAACCATACATTTACCTTTAGAAGAACAGGTGAAGTTAAGAAAGGGATTGCAGGTTGGAAATAAAGTTTTCAGAAAAGGTAAATCTGAAGCTTTGAAATTTAAAAATTCAGGCGATTTAGCAACTAAGCCTTTAGCAAAAGCTGTAACAAAAGATATCCGAAAAAAAATAACTGTCAAAAAGGTATTGCTTGGAAAGGCAGAACATTATTATACGAAATCAAAAATTGCACAGTTTTTAATTGAAAACAAAGAACTTTCAGTAGGTGATAAAGTATTGATTTCTGGTCCAACAACTGGCGATCAAGAGCTTACAATTACTGAGATTTTTGTAAATGGAGGCCCTTGTGAAACGGCAAAAAAAGGAGATCAAATCACTTTTGAACTTCCTTTTAGAGTCCGTTTGTCTGATAAGTTGTATAGAATTTTGCAAACTTCTGACAACGCATAAAATAGGTAGAAGCATCGAACTCTTCTTACGAAGCAACAAGCTTGTCTTGTAAAAAGTATTTTAATAAAAATAATCTGATCATGCTGAAAGCAGAGCTTAGAAAAAAATATATGCAAAAAAGAAAAACCTTGTCTCATGATGAGGTTTTCTTCTTATCTGAAAGGATTTTCAAAAATTTCGTTACTTATTTTAAACCTTCAGCAGGACAAAAGGTTCATATTTTTCTTCCTATCGAAAGGTTTTTGGAGATTAATACCCGGATTTTTGTTCAATACTTTTTAAACCATGGTATTCGTGTTTTTGTTCCGAAAGTTGTGGAACAAGAGCTTATTTCAGTAGAAATTTTTTCAGACACTGAATTTGTAATGAGTGCATGGGGAATATCAGAACCTATTTCCAATCAGGATTCTGGAGAGCAAAGTTTTAATTATGTAATAACTCCCTTGTTATATTGTGACCACAAAGGGAATAGAGTAGGATATGGTAAAGGATTTTATGATGGTTTTTTTGAAAACCTTTCTTCAGATTCAAAAAAAATCGGAGTGAATTACTTCAACCCCGATGAGATTATTGATGATATCTGGGAATATGATATCGCCTTAGATTATTTAGTGAGTCCCACTGAGGTACTGTCTTTCCTTGCTGGAGGTGAGTAAAAATTTAAAAAGTAAAATTTAAACTCTTTCTTAAACTTAATAGGTTTGGAAATAAGTGTATACTGCGCATTTTTCTCAAATGTTCCCAATGATCTATTCTTATCGTCAAAATATTCAACATTGAATTTTGCGTAGTCCAGAGTGTCTTTTTTATAATAGTCTTTATGAACCTGGAGGTTATTTACTTTCACTGTTTTTACTTTTAGACTGTCTAATTCTTTAAACAGTTTTCTAAATGTCAGACTGTCAGGCTTGTGAAAGTAACTTTCCATTTGCGAAAAGATCACAGTGTCAATTTCTGTATTCCTTTTTCCGGATAAATATAGCGTAGATAGGTCTAAAAGCTCCTGTACTTTTTGCTTAGTGATAGAGTTAATGGCCTGCATACTGTCCATTTGAACTGCAGGATAACTTTTTGTATTGGTGCTGTTTCTGAGTTTATCCAAATCACTCACTTCCTTTTTCTTGTTGTTACAGGAAACAAAAGCAGCTAATAACAATAGGGCAATTAAAAAATTATTTATTCTTTTCATCTGTATTTGCAATTTTAAATTTAATAGATATTATTTTGCCTTTGTCATCTTTTTTCATTTCAATCACTCTTAGATTCTTAAGTGATGTGGTAGGCGTTGTTACGAGGGTAATGTATTTCTGCTTATCTAAAGTTTCTATACCATAAGTGTCATTGTCATAGACCTGATAAATTACGGCGCTATTGCTGATCAGGTTCTCTAATTGTTTTCTCTTTTGTTTAATAAGAGCGAATTGCTCCTCTGGATTACCTCCTTTTACATCTTTTATTGAGAAATAATATGCGGCCATTTTATAGTCGTCAGGCTTCATCTCGATCATTTCTTCTTTAGGGGCATTTTCTAAACTTCGGTTTACAGTAAGAGGCTCATAAAAAGGTGCACTAATCTGCATTTTAAGAACTTTATCCTTAGTTGAATATCTAAAGCATTCTCCAGGATTTATCTTGAATAGAATAGGAGATTCATTTTCTTTAAAAACTTTTATTTCTAAAGTATTAATTACTGCAACTCCTCTGTCTGCATCCGTAAAACAATATTTATATTCTTTAGAAAAAATTTCATCCTTAAAACCTAAGACACCCGTAATGATAATTAAAACTGAGGTAATCATTGCCCATGCATTCTTTTTTACGAATTTTTTACTTGGCTCAGAATCTTTAATTTCTCCCGAAGTGTTAAAGTTTTGATTTTGGTTAATTGGTTGATTTTCAGTATTTGATTTTTGTAAATCAGAGTTTTCTGGCCCTTTTATCACATTTTTTTGTGATTGTCCTTCAGATTTTATGACTTGTGGAAGTTGATTGACGGTTTCCTCTAACTCCAGCATTTCTTCTTCACTAAGATCTTTCTCATCCTGCAATAATTCTCCTGCAAAAAGATGCTGTTTCTTAAATTCATACCAAGAGTCGTAACCTGCATAAATACTCAGTAAATTGAGCATGTCAATCCTCGGTAATTTGGTAACAGGAGCATTTTTAAAATAGGTGTAAAATGATTTTTCGCTGATGTTTCCCTTAGCCTTTTTGCGAAGATCTTCCTGGAAATAGATAATATCAATACCCTTCCACTTAGAAATATCATCAAAGGAAGGAGTGTATTCTTCTAGATATTGAGCCTGTACATCCTTTTTCAGCTGCTCAAAGTGTAATAGATCTAAATCTGTCAAGTGTATATAAAGTGATTAAGTTATTGGTTTTCAGTAATATTTATTTGTAAAACTGTTTTACAAAGTTATTACAATTATTTTTCATAGACAAATTTTCTATCTGCTATACCTTTGTCTTGTTCAATTAATAGAACGAAAGAAAAATTTTATAAAACAATATTAACAAAATTAAATTTAATTTATTATGAAAAAGTCATTATTCGTAGCTGCTATCGCTGCAATCTCTCTAGTTGCTTGTAAAAAAACTGAAGCTACTTCTACTGAAGGTGCTGCTGATTCTGCTGCTGTTGCTGCTACTGATTCTGCTGCTGTTGTAGCTGATTCTGCTGCTCAAGTTGTTGATTCTGCTGCTACTGCTACTGTAGATGCTGCTAAAGGTGCTGCTGCTGCAACTACTACTGCTGCTGCTGACGCTGCTAAAGGAGCTGCTGCTGGTGCTGCTGATGCTGCTAAAGGTGCTGCTGATGCTGCTAAAGATGCAACTAAAGAAGCTGCTAAAGAAGTTAAAGACGCTACTAAAAAATAATTTTAGTAACTTAACTAAAATAAAAGAACCGTTTCGCCTGGCGAAGCGGTTTTTTTATGCTTTATATTTTATTAGCTTTCTTAATGTCTTTTCTGTTTTAGAGATTCATAACAGGTAATCGCTACGGCATTACTCAGATTTAAAGAGTCGATACTTCCTACCATTGGAATAAGTGTATTCTTACCTTTACCGATCCAAAAATCGCTTAAACCTGAATGCTCTGTTCCAAATAGAATGGCAGATTTTTGGGTCAGATCCCTTTTATATAGGTCTTCAGCACTCTCATCCATAATCGTTGTATAGATACTGAACTGATTCCTTTTCAGAAAATCCAGGGTCTCTTCATTTTCAGCTTGAAAGACTTCCATTCCGAAAAGACATCCAACACTGGAACGAATTACATTTGGGTTGTAAAAATCAGCTTTAGCGTCAGTTATAATTAATGCATCAATTCCAAAAGCTTCACAGCTTCTTAAAATAGCTCCCAGATTTCCCGGCTTTTCAATACCTTCAACAATAATTATAGTCGCATTTTCTTTAGGATTAAAAGAAGAAAGTTCAGATTCTTTGATCTTATAAATTCCAATAATACCTTCAGAACTTCCGCGATATGCAATCTTTTCATAAACTTTCTCACTTACATAATATACTTTACCAGTAGGTGTTTCTCCTTTGAAGATACTCTCACAAATAAAAAATTCTATAGGTTCAAAATCAAACTTTTGTGCCCTTTCATTTTCCTGCTGTCCTTCCACTACAAAAACTTTAGATTTCTTTCTGAATCTGTTATCGGTAAGAAGCTTGGTAATATTCTTGATTTTATCGTTCTGAAAACTCTCTATTAGCATTCTGCAAAATTATGCAAAATTTATTGTTCAGTTTCCTTACTTTTTAAGAAAAGACTTTTCATTGTGATTTCAAATGGAATTTTCTTTTTCTTCTTATAGTAGATGGTAATGAATATGATTAGAAGTATTGATGTGAATTTAAAGAGATTACCATATAAGTTGCCGGATACATTTTCTGAAACATTGAATATCTCCCAATATAAATTCATGAATAGATGAACAAAAATTGCTGTCCATAAGTTAAGGTTCCACTCCATATAGATCCATGAAAAAAGGACAGATCCTAAGAAGGTAATTGTAAATATTTCAATAATCTCAATAGTATCTTTGCTTTGGTATAAATGAACCTGTGCAAAAAGAAATGAACCTAACAGTATAGAACCAATGAACCCCAACCTGCTGTATTTGTATAAAATTCCGATTAAAAAAGCTCTGAAGATTAACTCTTCAAAAAAAGATGACGATACTGTATTGATAAATAAGGATTCAATATCGGTTTTTTCAATTAACTGGAAGAATAAAAAATAACCGATCAACATTGGTAAGGTGCCTGTAAATGCTAAAGCAAATCCTATGAATGGGGATCTATTCAAAGAAAGTAAATTCACTAACTTCTTTTGTGGAAATAAGATTTTTAATGTTATAATTAATGGAATCAAAGATATTGAATAGGCAATAATGTGGGCAAAGGCTTTACTGGCAAAGATCTCTTTGCTGTAATTTTGAATGGGTTTGAAGCAGAAAAGATCAAAAAAATAGTAAGAAAGAAACCCAAGAACAAATACAATATAAAAATAAACAGTTTTACTCATGTTAAAAAATTTGAGCAAAAATGTTTCTTAATAAAGAGATTGTCAAATCTATGTGACCAAAAGCAGAATAATGTGACGAATAACAAAGATTATACGTTCAGACTTTGCAGTAAAGAAATTACATACGGGGCATAGCTTCTGGAAACAGGAATTGCAAGGTCTATTTTTTCTATACTTAATTTGTATCCCTGAGCATTTCCTTTAATGTTTTTTACTTTATTTAGATTGATAATGTATGATCTATGACATCTCTTAATGGTGTGTGTTTCTACCTGATTCAACAGCTTTGATGAGCTTATCCTCAGCAAAACTTTTTTTACAGTATGATTTTCATTATAATAAACAGCACAATAATTTTCCAAAGATTGGGCATAGATGAAATCGTCTTCCAAGATCTCTAGTTTAGAGGTGCCTGTACTGATTTCTAAAGTTTTTTTACTTAAGTCGTCATCTATAATAGGTGTTTCTTGTAATTGAGCAGAAATCCTCATTGCAGTATTTTCGTGGTCTTTTTTTAGATAAATATATCTTGATAAAACATAAATAATAGAAATGGGTATTCCGATCGCAAAAGTATACATAAGCATGTAGAGGTAATTGACGAAGTCGAGTTGTACATGGCTAATTATTAGTGAATTATAAAAATATGATGGAATAGATGCTAATAATAAAATGCTGGATATTTTTATTAATTCATTACCCACATTCCAATTATTGATCTTTAGAACCAAAAGATTAATGATGTAGAAAAAGATTCCAAAAATAATAGAATAAGGGAAGAGTAAAAGATATTTATATTTATGATGGAATTGATCCGTATCAAATGGTTGAAAAATAATTAAGAAGAGGTAAATCAGAATTCCTGCAGATAGTGAAGAAACTAGCACTTCTTTTTGAGATTCAGATTTTGGATAAGGGTACGATGTAAAAGAAAATATTTGAATCATCTTACAAAATTGAAATTCTATTTTAAGCTTGCACTTTCAAAGGAGACCTTAAAAGAATGAGGTTTCCAATAAACAAAGAAAGACCACTTACTATCCAAAGGTAGTATCCCAAACCATAAGAGACTATAGGAGATTTATGTCCTGCTTCATCAACGGTTATTGATTCTGCAGACAGATAGTATAAAGACATACAGATCGCCAGAAAACTAAAAACGGTTGAGATTTTCACCTGTTTCAACAACAAAAAGAATAATGCGATAAAAAACAGAGGATTGGCAAGCCATGCAACTCCTTCTCCAAACAGATCCATCCAGCCTAAAAGGAAGCATGCAAATGCGTGCATCTCATTCCCTTTTGTATATACAGCTGTTTGTGTCAGGGAAATTATAAATATAGCAAGACTTACGATAACAACGATTTGTGATCTTTTCATTGGATTATTATTCTAGATTCGGCGTAGCTTCACCGTTTTCAATAAGACTTTGAGGAAGTTCCTTTTTATTCTTTATTCCTAGTGATTTCAGTTTTTGAGTTTGGTTGATCAGATTATCATTCCCTGTTGAAAGTTGCTTATAGGCATCATTGAAAACATTCTTTGCCTGATCCAAATTCTTACCTACTTTTTCAAGGTTCTCAACGAACCCTACAAATTTATCATACAATTTAGCTCCTCTATCTGCAATCTCCATGGAATTTTTATTTTGATACTCACGTTTCCACAAGTCGGCGATCAGTTTTAGGGAAGTGATCAAATTGCTTGGATTTAAAAGAAGAATCCTTTTGTCATAAGCAAAATTCCAAAGATTCTGATCAGCTTGCATTGCTGCAATATAGGCTGGTTCACTTGGGATAAACATCATCACAAAATCTAAAGATTTTCCATAATCATCATATGCTTTCTGGCTCAATTGATTAATATGGTTTTTTACAGAACCTAAATGCTGGTTAAGTTTTATAGCATGGATATCAGGATCAGTTTCATCTACCAGCTCCGTAAATGCTGTTAAAGAAACTTTTGAATCTATGATCACATTTCTTTCATCAGGGTATTTTACCACAGCATCAGGACGCATTTTCTTTCCTGAAAATTCTGAAAATAATGCCTTGTTATCTTCATCCCGAAGTTCATGTTCAAGAAAATATTCCCTTCCTTTTACCAACCCCGACTTTTCAAGGATACTTTCAAGGATCATTTCACCCCAGTTACCCTGTGTTTTGCTTTCGCCTTTTAATGCTCTTGTCAGCTTCTTTGCATCTTCAGAGATCTGCTGGTTAAGTACGGCAAGCTCTCTTACTTTTTCAGCTAAAGAAAAACGTTCTTTATTTTCTTTTTCATAAGCTTCATTGACCCTGTTTTTTAGATCTGCAATTTTTTCCTGAAATGGTTCCAGAATTGTTTTGAGATTACTTTGATTCAGTATGGTAAATTTTTCTGATTTTTCCTCCAGGATTTTATTGGCTAAATTTTCAAATTGGATTTTTGAATCTTCCTGGATTTTTATCATTTCTTCCTTTTGAGTTTCAAGGGATTTCTTTAAACTATCATTAATTGCAGATAATTCTGAATTACGGGCAAAAATATGTTGTTTTTCTGTTATTAAACTTTCAAGTTGAGAAGTTTGTTTTGCAGTGATCTGTTTCTGTTCCTGGAACTGAGTATGTAAAGAGGAGTGTTCTGCAGAAATTTTAGCGTACTCATTTTTTAGATCATTTAATAGATCGAGTTGCTGCTGGTTAAGATCTTTTTCGATATTAATATTTTGATTAAGTTCCTGGATTTTTAGGCTAGAATTTTCTAAATCTGAACTATTCTTAATAGATAAATTTTTAATTTCATCATAAGAGGTTCTTGAAACCATTGATGATTTCAGGATATAGTATAAAACAATAGCGCCTAATATTCCGCCAACAATAAAACCAACGATTAAATATGTCATCTCCATTCCCCAAAATTAGGAAAAAAAGCTGGGTGTAAAACTTGTTAAGATTTTTTTCGGGTTAAGGTTTGTCAGTTTTTACGGTCAACAAAAAAAAGTGAGCCGGAAAGCTCACTTTATCTATTATAGGTCAGATTACGGAGTGATGATAATCGGATCCGGGAAAGGTTCAAGAACCAAGGGTTTGCACATTGCGGCTGGTTCGCATCTTCCACCCATACATATAAAATTTGTCATAGTAGTGGAGCCGTCAGGACATCTAATCAAGGCTTCGCCAGGACATCCTCCAGGGCATTGTGCAGGATACAAAGTTCCTCCAAAGACATCTTTCAAATTTGTTCTTGAAAGTTTTGTTAAGTTCTTTTTCATGGTTTAATTTTTTTTGTTTAGTAATTGTTTTGTTCTTGACTTTCTTATAATATAATTTATAAGAAATTGAATTACAGGCTAAAATAGTAAAAATTAAATCACTATTGCGTTATAAAAGAAATATTTTAAATAAAGATTTTTCTTTCATTAAAATAACAAATATTGTCCTTGCTTATGATTGTCATTCTCGGTAGAATGAAGTTTGGCGAAGGATCATATTGGGAGCAGATCGGGAACCTCGTTCTTATAGGATGAAGGATTTTTATTTCTTTTTTGTTTTTTCTTCCAGTTTAGGTAATTCTTTTTTGTACTGTTCAACATCCCATTTAATTTGCCAATTACTCACATATTCTGCTAAAGGAGGAAGTCCAACTTCTGCACGTCTTTTATCTACATTATCGGGGTCTTCTAAAGGAGATACAAAGTAAACCTGTGTTTGTTGATCACGTCCGATTTGGCTGCCGTAAATTTGTTTTTTGCCTTGTCTTAATGCTACTCTGTCTTCGAGCAAAGCTAAACTGCTGCCCTGTGCTTTACCATTTTTTACAGCATCTCTCATCATCGGTAAATATTTTTCTTGTGTCGCGAGGTCAGCATGCTGGATCACAAGGAATAATGTGGTGCTTCCCTGGCCGCCCACAACATCAGGGCCTACCCAGCCATATTTATCAAGAATTTTTTTTACTTCTATTAAATTCAAAGAATCTTTTTCGTCTATCATTTTCCAATGATCTTTTATTTCCTTTGAATTCTGTCCATACTTTTTCTCAATTCCATCAATTTCTTTTCTGTATTTCTGATCTTCAATATAGATATTGCTTAGCATTTCTACCAATGGTTTATTAAGATTAGCTTCTGCTTTGTCTTTGTTCTGCTTGATTTTTTCCAATAATGGTTTCCATCGGATATCGGCATGTAAAGAGTTTAAATCTGTGTCAGTTGTTATATGATTATAATTGGTGTACTTTGCAGCGACTCTGTTAAGTTGAAAGAACGCACTGTCTGGGACTGATGCCAATGCCCACGAACAAGCAGCATTATATCTGTCATTTATAGAGCCCTGCCAGCCATTAGATTTAAACGCTTCGGAATATCTGTCTGCTGAATTTCTGAATTCTTTTGCATTATAAAGTGATTCTGCAGTTTTAACTTTATCATGATATTCTTTGGGAACACTTTGCCCAAAACTAAAGTTTGTTGTTAGAATAATTATAAAGACTAAAATTGTTTTTTTCATAAAATTATGATTGATTGTTAGTTTAAAGACTATGACTAGATCCAATATGTTTGTTGGACTAATTATTTTGTAGATTATGAATTTACATTTATTTTGCTAATAAAAGAAAATTTTATGTGGTTTTAGAACGTGATTTTGAACTCTTTTTTGAAGGTCATAAAGATTGATATGATAACCCATACTTTGCTCAACAATCTCAGCTTTCATTTTAATTTCTCCTCCTGTGATAATAGAAAAGCATTTTCTAATGTATTTTGATTTATCTTGGCAGTGATTGCAGGTTATAAGGAAACCAGACTAGGATAAAAGACTAAGTTTATCTTTTATACTAATGGATTTTTTAAACTCATGAAAAGGTTGTTTGTTTTTTCTTTAAAATTTAATTTTTCAAAATCACAAATTTTTGTCTGCGAAAAAAACTTTGTACACTAACAACAATAAAAGTGGCAAGTTGTTTTCATTTTACGATTGTTGAGTAGATATTGGCTATGATTCCTGAATCAAAGTGGGATGAGCTTTCAAGTTTTAAGTCAATTGGATTTGGGGCCAATGCAAACAATGGAATACCTTTGCCAAGAATGACAGGGTGAATTACCAGTCGATATTCATCAATAAGTTCATGTTTAACAAGGTCTTGAGCAAAGCTGGCACCCCCGTGAGCCAGAATAAACTTACCGTCTTGCTGTTTAAGTTTTGTAATGTCAGAAACTATATCACTCGCAATTGAGGCTTCTGACCAGGTTCCTGCACTTTTAGAAATGGTAGTTTTAACAATTCCTTTTTCGGCATCTTGACGTGAACTGTCTTTGAAAGCCTGGGTTGTTAAATCATCTCTAGTTTGCTCTACAAAACCCTTCTTTGAAAAAACAACTTTTGGTATTTCGTTCATTGGAACTGCCAGAGGGTCTGGTGATGTGGGCCAATAGGCAACCATATCATGAAATGTCCTGCTACCCATAATGTGAACTCCCGCATCCCAAAGTGTTTTTTCAATCCAATCAAATGCTGATTGATCTCTTGTCCGCAGTAGCCAATCAATTTCTCCATTTGGTCCACAGACAAATCCGTCAGCGGACACGGACATTTTTAAAACTAGTTTTCTCATTGGTCCTCTTTTAAATTCAAACCTATCTCATTTCTTTAGTGTATCATGTTATGATCACTTACATTCAAATCTACGTATTATATCAATGTTATATTTATATATTATGATATTTGCATTTAAAATATCTTAAGTACATTGTTTTTAAACACAGTTGCTAAAAATGGAGCAATAAATACAGCTGGATTATCGCTTGTTTTTCCGGTAATTACTATTTATGATCCAATAATTAAATAAGGTGGAATAAGAAACTTAGAGCGAAAATCGATAAAACAATAAATTTATAAAAAGCAGGGAGAACAATAGTTGAGCTGATAATTGAAGAAACAATATTTCTAATGAAACTATTAATCAAAGTTTTTAAATATGCTTTTTAAGTTTTTAACATTCTTTTCTATCTGATTATATTTTGTTTGGGCTCCGAAAATTTAGTGAAAAAGTCCTTTTTTAAGGATTTTCTTTTTTGATTTCTTCGTGGTGTTTTAAATATAAAGGCAATGCAGCAGATCCATACCATGGAAATATTTCGTAACTAAAAACTCCGGCTTGTACTGCAGGATCTGTTTTTACCCATTGCTCGGCTTCCTCTTTGGATTTGGTATTGAAAATAAACATCCCACGATAGGTTTCTTTATTCTTTTCTAAAAAAGGCCCGGCAACTATGATCTTACCTTCATCCGCTAACTTACCAATATTAGCCATATGTCCTTTCATTAATTCACCCATTTTCACTTTATCTTCAATCTTTGCGGATCCTGTAGTAAGCATGACAATGGTATAAGCTTTCATTCCATATTTGTCAGCTCCCAATGAGGTAGCCAGTTCTTGATTGAATTTTGGTTTTGCTGCTTTTTTCTCCTGAGCGAAAGATAAAGCTGCTATCAAAAGACTAAGGGAAAAATAAATTTTTGATCTCATAATAGTTATGATTTATTTAGTTGTAAGTTTAATATCTGATGTCTCACATCTGGTGTCTAAAACTTAATCTTTTATTCTTAAGAACTCTTTTGCCAATTCAATCATTTTCGGATCACCCGTATATTTTCCATGTTCATCAGAAAGTTTTACAGTTGGAATCCATTCTTTATTCGGAGCTTGTACTCCAATTAATTTCATAACAATATTCATAGGTTTTAGTCCAACATCATTGGTGAGATTGGTTCCTATACCAAATGAAACACCAATTTTTCCTTTACAGTATTTTGTGATCTCTTCTACTTTCTCAAGGTTTAAGGCGTCAGAGAAAATAATATATTTGAATAATGGATTAATTCCGTTGTTCTTATAGTGTGCAATTGTTTTATCAGCAAATTCAAGGGCATCTCCACTGTCATGACGTACCCCATCGAAAAGTTTTGCGAATTTTTTGTCAAACTGTTGAAAGAAAACATCTGTAGTATAAGTGTCTGAAAGGGCAACTCCCAGGTCTCCTCTATAAACATCTACCCAGTGTTCCAGGGCTAATTCATTGGCCATCTTAAAACCGTATTCAGCACCATGAAACATAAACCATTCGTGGGCATGAGTTCCAATAGGTTTTACACCAAATTTCATAGCGAAATGCACATTCGAACTACCGGTAAAAGTTGAATCTTTTCTTTGCGTTAAAGCTTCCATAACAAGGTTCTGAACCTTATAAGAGTGTCTTCTTCTCGTTCCAAACTCGGCAAAGGTAACACCAAGTCTGTTCAAAGAGTCAGCTTTCTCAAGTGTCTTATTCATCACAACCTCATTGGAATCTCTTTCCATATGGTTCATTTCATAATGCAGTTCACTGATAAGGGCTAGTAATGGAACTTCCCAAAGAATGGTTCTGTACCATAAACCTTCCACAGAAACGGTAAGGTCATTTCCTTTTTGAACAATTTTTACTTCAGATGGATCATAATGATAACCTTCAAGAAAATCAAGATAGGGTAAAGCCAGATAAGGACATGTTCTTGCCAGAAATTTCTTCTCATCCTTGGTAAGCTTGAGTTCTGCCATTTTAGTTACTGCTTCTCTCAATGCTGCATCAAAACCTTCCGGGAAAAGATGCTGTCCTCTGTTTATAAATTCATATTTTACAATCGTGCTTGGAAATAATTTCACCACTGCGTTTTGCATGGTTATTTTATAGAAATCGTTGTCTAGAATAGAATTCAATCGTACGTCGTGCATATTGTGTAATTTTAACGCAAATTTAATAATTAAAAATAAAAATCGTCTAAATGTAAGACGATTTTTTTAAATATATCGATGATTTTCGTTCGCTTATTTACCAAGATAAGAGTTGTACATCCATACTTCTTTTTCCTGTTCAGTGATATAATCGCTCATTTGGGAATTTGTCCCTTCATCTCCGGCTGCATCGGTAATATCCAAAAGTTCTCTCTGTAGATCCAATACTACTTTAAAAGAACTTAAAATGTTCTCCACACTTTTTGTTCCATCAGTTACTTCTTTACTCTCTTTTATAGTGGCAACTTTTAAATAATCTGAATAATTATGGGCTGGTGTTGCTCCTAATGTCAAAATTCTTTCTGCAATCTCATCAATCTTTAATACAAGGCTATTGTAAAGCTCTTCAAATTTTGGATGTAAAGTAAAGAATTGATCGCCTTTAATATTCCAATGAGAACCTCTGGTGTTTTGATAGAATACGGAATAATTGGCTAAAAGTGTATTTAGCTTTTCTGAAATGTTTTTACAATCGGTTTCCTTTAGACCGATAATACTTGCATTTTTCATACGTTTATTTTTTTATGCTATATAAGCAGTAAATATTATGCCGAAGTTGCAGGTTCCTGATTGATGATACTTATCTTTGGTATTCTTATAATTTATCATAAAATGTCGTCATCCCGAAATATTGGTTTACAAAGTTTCTTTTCTTCCCTCATCGTATTTTTTGGTGTATGCCTGTTCTATTATATTCAGTCAGTTTCAAAAACGGATGGACATTATATATATCCAATTGATGATGCTTACATTCATCTTGCTATGGCAAAGAATTTTGCATTACATGAGGTGTGGGGGATTACGAGATATCAATTTTCTTCCACTTCTTCTTCACCATTGTTTACTTTTGTTCTTAGTTGTTTAATAAAAGTCTTTGGGAATAACGATCAGATCCCACTGTACTTTAATATTTTTTTTAGCATTGGAATAGTTTATTTCCTATCAATATATTATGCTGAATTTTTTAAGGATGTAAAAAAAACTGTTTTAGCGGTCATATTCACCTTATTTTTTGTGGTTTTGCACATTCAGATGTTATCGGGTATGGAGCACATCTTTCAGGTATTTCTTTTTGTCGTTAATATTTTTTGCTTTTATTATCGAGATAAAAAAAGATATGCTGTTTTAGTATTTTATCTTACCATTTTTCTAATGGGACTTGTCCGTTTTGAAAGCATGTTTTACTTTGTGATTTTTGCTTTTGTTTTAATATTAATGAAAAAGTGGAAAGAAGCAATGAGTATACTGGTTGTTGGATTTGTTCCAATTTTGATTTTCTGCTATTTTAACTATCGGCAAGATGGTTATCTTTTCCCCAATTCTGTAGTAGTAAAGGGAACAAAACTAAGTTTAGACTCAAATTTGCTGTCACAGCTTAAAACCATCTTTCTTGATAATTTTATATTAAATATAAGCTTTTATAAAGTTGGTTTTTTCCCTGTTTTATTGTCAGCTGTCTTCATTTACAGAGATTTGAAGACTAAGAGTTTCAGGGATGCTATTAACAGTAATTTTTTACTTGTGGTATTCTTTCTTCTGATGATATGCCATAGCATGTTTGCGGATCTAAAGGGAATGTTCCGTTATGAAGCATATTTACTTATAGGATTTTCTATGGTGCTTATCCCACGGGTCAAAGATTTATTTTTTGATGTTAATAATTATATTAGAAAAGAAAAGATCATTACCTTACTGGTTGTTATAAATATTATACTTCTTTTCTATAAAGGCTGGGTAGCACATTGTATTCTTGAGAATGGTGGAAAAAATATTTATGAACAGCAGATACAATCCGCTAGATTTTTACACACCTATTATAATGATTCCAAAATAGTAGCTAACGATATTGGAGCAATTACATACTATACAGATATTCATTTATTAGATATTGCAGGTTTGGGATCTACAGAGATGATTCCGTTTAACGAGAACAAAAGTTTTTTTAATAATAAGCTTAAAGATTTTCTTACCCAATATGGCTCAGAAAACAAATACGAAATTGCTGTTGTTTATGAAGCCTGGCTTCAGGGGTATGTTCCAAAAACCTGGAAGAAAACTGCCACCTTGAAAATTAAAAATAAAGTGACTGTAGCAAGAGATGAGGTGTCCATATATTCTATAGATCCAACTAATGAAGAGAGGCTAAAAAAGAATATAAGAAGTTTTAATTGGAATAAAAAGGTAAATGTCCAAATTATGGACTAGGAGATCATATACTTATGTTTTCATATTTTATGTTTACAAAGACATTGTAATAGATTGAATCATGTTTCTTAGATTTAATAATTTATTAATATACCGATTAAGTCTATTTCCCTAGCTTTACACATTAAACACACAAATAAGAAAAAATTATGAAAAAAATTGTATTGTATTTTATCCTAGGTCTTTTAGTGATTTCTTGTACAAATGACAACCAAGAAGTACAAACGGTGATCGATAATCAGTATACATACCAGACGAAAAATATAGTTTTACTGGTGGTTGATGGTCCTCGTATGTCTGAGACTTGGGAAGATGTCAACAGAGAAAATATTCCCAATAGAGTAAGTCTTTTAAGTCAGGGTGTATTTATCAGTGATTTTAAAAATAATGGAAGTACCAATACTAATCCAGGACACAGTGCTATGTGTAGTGGTGTATATGAGAATATTAAGAATAATGGGACCGAGTTGCCGGGATATCCATCTATTATGCAGCAGTGGCTCAAATATACAGGAGAAGATAAAACTAAAGCCTGGATTATAACTTCTAAAGATAAATTGGAAGTACTGAATGACTGTAAGCTTGAAGATTGGAAAGGAAAGTTTCAGCCAAGTATTGATTGTGGAATCAATGGTAATGGCTCAGGTTATCGACCTGATGCTGTGACTGTGGATAAAGTAAAATTGGTGATGGAGAAGTATTCTCCCAATATTATTGTGATCAATTTGAAAGATGTAGATTCCAATGGGCATGCCAGCAATTGGAATGGATATATTGACGCCATAAAGAAAACCGATACCTCCATTAAAGAAATCTGGGATCATATCCAGTCCCTGTCTGCTTATAAAAATAAGACGACACTTATCGTTTCTAATGATCATGGAAGACATTTAGACTCGAAAGGGGGATTTGCACAACATGGAGATGACTGCAATGGATGCCGACATATCGAATTTTTTGCGATGGGTCCGGATTTTAAGAAAAATACAATAATTAGTACAGGCAATTATGAACAGATTGATATAACCAGTACCATGGCTGAACTTCTGGGGGTTCCATTACAATATGCTAATGGCAAAATAATAAAAAATGTTTTCAAATAAGTATTTTGTTTTCTTTTTAAATGTGAATAAAAAGACTTAACTGCTTGTCAATTAAAAAATAATTACTATTTTTGCACCTTAAAATAAAAAGCAATTAAATGCCTACTATTCAACAATTAGTAAGAAAAGGAAGAGCCACGCTTGCCAAGAAGAGCAAATCGGCTGCCCTTGATTCTTGTCCACAAAGACGAGGTGTATGTACGAGAGTGTATACTACCACTCCTAAGAAACCTAACTCTGCACTTAGAAAAGTTGCAAGGGTAAGACTTTCAAACGGTAAAGAAGTCAACGCCTACATCCCGGGCGAAGGACATAATCTTCAAGAGCACTCGATAGTATTGGTGAGAGGCGGAAGGGTGAAAGACCTACCGGGAGTACGTTACCACATCGTAAGAGGTGCATTAGACACCGCTGGTGTTAATGGAAGAACACAGAGAAGATCTAAGTACGGAGCTAAGAGACCTAAACCAGGTCAGGCAGCTGCTGCACCAGCAAAAGGAAAGAAAAAATAATCATTAAATAAGGTACAAAAACAATGAGAAAGACAAAAGCGAAAAAAAGACCGTTGTTACCAGATCCAAAGTTTAATGATCAATTGGTAACTAGATTCGTAAATAACTTAATGCTAGACGGTAAGAAGTCTATCGCATTCAAAATTTTCTATGATGCATTAGAAATCGTAGAAAATAAAAAAGGAGAGACTGAAAAAACAGCTCTTGAAATCTGGAAAGATGCCCTTACTAACGTAATGCCTCATGTAGAAGTACGTTCAAGAAGAGTAGGTGGAGCTAACTTTCAGATCCCTATGCCAATCAGAGCTGATAGAAAAATTTCTATGGCAATGAAATGGTTAATCAAATATTCAAAAGCTAGAAATGATAAGTCAATGGCTTTAAAATTAGCTAATGAAGTTGTTGCTGCTTCTAGAGAAGAAGGTGCTGCATACAAAAAGAAATCTGATACTCACAAAATGGCGGAAGCTAACAAAGCTTTCTCACACTTTAAATTCTAATTAGAAATGAGTAGAGATCTAAAATTTACAAGAAACATTGGTATTGCTGCCCACATTGATGCGGGGAAAACTACCACTACAGAAAGGATTTTATTCTATACAGGTGTTAACCATAAAATTGGTGAAGTTCACGATGGTGCTTCTACAATGGACTGGATGGAGCAAGAAGCAGAAAGAGGTATTACCATTACTTCTGCAGCGACAACTTGTAACTGGAATTTCCCAACTGATCAAGGTAAAACTTTACCTGAAACTAAACCTTACCACTTCAACATCATTGATACACCGGGACACGTTGACTTCACAGTAGAAGTAAACAGATCTTTAAGAGTATTGGATGGATTGGTATTCTTATTCTCTGCAGTAGATGGAGTAGAGCCTCAGTCTGAAACAAACTGGAGACTTGCTGACAACTACAAAGTAGCGAGAATGGGATTCGTAAACAAAATGGACAGACAAGGGGCTGACTTCCTTAACGTGGTAAACCAGGTTAAGACTATGTTAGGATCTAATGCAGTTCCAATCGTTTTACCAATCGGTGCTGAAGAAGACTTTAAAGGTGTTGTTGACTTAATTAAAAACAGAGCTATCATCTGGGATGAGGCAGGACAAGGAGCTACTTTCGAGGTAGTGCCAATTCCTGAGGATATGAAGGCTGAAGTTCTAGAATATAGAGAGAAATTAGTAGAAGCTGTTGCTGACTACGATGAGACTTTGATGGAGAAATTCTTCGAAGATCCAGATTCAATCTCTGAAGATGAAATCAACGAAGCTCTTAGAAAAGCTACTATCGATTTATCTATTATCCCAATGACTTGTGGTTCTTCATTCAAAAATAAAGGAGTACAGTTTATGTTGGATGCAGTATGTAAATACTTGCCTTCACCATTGGATAAAGACGATATCAAAGGTACTGATCCAAGAACTGATGCTGAAATTACAAGAAAACCAGACGTAAACGAGCCTTTCTCGGCTTTAGCATTTAAGATTGCTACTGACCCATTCGTGGGAAGATTAGCATTCTTCAGAGCATACTCTGGAAGATTAGATGCAGGTTCTTATATCTTGAACACTCGTTCTGGAGATAAAGAAAGAATCTCAAGAATCTATCAGATGCACGCTAACAAGCAAAATCCAGTAGAATATATTGAAGCTGGTGATATTGGTGCTGCGGTAGGATTCAAATCTATCAAAACTGGTGATACAATGTGTGACGAGAAAAACCCAATCGTTCTTGAATCGATGGTTTTCCCTGATCCGGTAATTGGTATCGCTGTTGAGCCTAAGACGAAGGCTGACCAAGATAAAATGGGTAACGCATTAGCTAAATTAGCTGAAGAAGATCCAACGTTTACGGTTAGAACTGACGAGGCTTCAGGTCAAACAATTATATCTGGAATGGGTGAGCTTCACTTGGATATCATTGTAGACCGTATGAGAAGAGAATTCAAGGTAGAAGTAAACCAGGGTCAACCTCAGGTAGAATACAAAGAAAATCTTACAAAAGTTGCTAGTCACCGTGAAGTTTACAAAAAACAATCTGGTGGTAAAGGTAAATTTGCTGATATCGTATTTGAATTAGGACCTGCTGACGAAGGTAAAATCGGTCTGGAATTTATTAACGAAATCAAAGGTGGTAACGTTCCTAGAGAATTTGTTCCTGCAATTGAAAAAGGCTTTAAAGCTGCAATGAAGAACGGTCCTTTGGCTGGTTTCGAAGTTGAAGGTATTAAAGTTGTTCTTAAAGACGGATCTTTCCACGCGGTGGATTCTGATGCTCTTTCTTTCGAATTAGCTGCTAAAATAGGATTTAAAGAAGCGGGACGTGCTGCTAAGCCAGTAATTATGGAGCCTATCATGAAACTGGAAGTTGTAACTCCAGAAGAATATATGGGTAACATTATTGGTGACCTTAACAAAAGAAGAGGAACTATCAGTGGTCAGGAAGAGAAAAATGGTGCTGTAGTTATCAAAGGATCTGTTCCACTTTCTGAAATGTTTGGATATGTAACAACTCTAAGAACACTTTCATCAGGAAGAGCTACTTCTTCTATGGAATTAGAGAAATATGCTCAAACTCCTCAGAACGTTGCGGAAGAAATTATCGCTAAATCTAAAGGTTAATTTTTTAAATTAGAAAAATGTCACAAAGAATCAGAATAAAACTAAAATCTTACGATTACAACTTGGTAGACAAGTCTGCTGAGAAAATCGTAAAAACGGTAAAGGCTACTGGTGCTGTTGTAAACGGACCAATTCCATTGCCAACTAATAAGAGAATCTTCACTGTGTTGAGATCTCCACACGTAAATAAGAAAGCTAGAGAACAGTTCCAACTTTCAGCTCACAAGAGATTGATGGATATCTATTCTTCTTCTTCTAAAACTGTGGACGCTCTAATGAAATTAGAGTTACCAAGCGGTGTAGATGTTGAAATTAAAGTGTGATAACGTGCACTAAGCCGTGATTATATAAAAATCCGTCCCTTTTAAAGAGACGGATTTTTAATTGTAATAAACTTTAAAGAGATAAGTTTAATAAATGCTAAGCAATATAAAGATTGGTGAATATTATACTGGGCAGTATCTATTATAGAATGAAAATAAGTGTAACGAATTTTAATAGGAAGCAGCTAATGAGTTGTTTCCTGTTTTATTCTATAAGGACCCGCGATTATGACTAAGAATATGTTTGCAAATATTGAAAGACAATTAAGATTTCGTATATCATAATTCTTTTTGCTGAGATATGTCAATTCTCATTTTTTATTTAGAATTATTAAAAATAATAATTTTGCAAAAAAGAATTATGAGAAAAACAGTATCTATTTCTTTAGTAGTATTAGGGATTGGTTTTGCCAATGCACAAAAGCTTAATGATACTATTAGAAGAGAAAAAACGATCGAAGAAGTTGAGTTATTTGGAGAAAGAAAAAAACAGCCTGACGGTCTTGAAGCCATTACAAGGCTGCCTCTTAAAACCCGAGATCAGATTCAAAGTATTTCAGTAATTTCTTATAAAGTAATAGAAGATTTAGGAGGCTTAACCGTAACGGATGTTGCTAAGAATATTCCAGGTGTTACACAGTTTGGAAGCTATGGTGGGACAAGAGAAAGTATGTCGATAAGAGGTTATCGTGGTGTACCTGTTTTGAAAAACGGTGTTCAGATGGACTCTGATTTTAGAACCGGTGCCATGCTTACAGACATGCAAGGAGTTGAAAGCATTCAGGTAATAAAAGGGTCAGCGGCAGTTACACAGGGAATTGGAGATGGATTAGGTTCTGCAGGTGGCGTTATTAATGTGGTAACTAAAGTTCCGAAATTTATCAACCAAACGAATGTTGGCTTTAGATATGGTAGTTGGGACTTTTACAGACCAACTATAGATTTTCAGCGAGTATTGGATTCTCAGGGGAAAGTTGCTGTACGATTGAACGCTGCTTATCAGGATAATAATAGTTTTAGGAGATTTATTAATACAGATCGTATTTACGTTAATCCTTCAATTGCAATTCGTCCGGATGATAAAACTGAGATTGTTGTAGAGATGGACTATATGCACAACAATACTACACCCGATCGAGGAACTGTCAATTTGGCGAAAGGCGATACAGAAGCAATATATAAGATGCCTGGCAGGAAATTTCTTGGATTTTCATCAGATAATGCAAAGATGGAGACTTTTAATTTTTCTACTACTGCGACAAGAAAATTAAATGATAAACTGAAAATAAGAGCAGCATTTATGAGCTCTTCATATCAAGCTGATATGACAGGAGCAGCGCTAGCTCCAATTGATCCAAAAAATCCAAATGAAATAAGAGATAGAAGTTTGACAAAATCTGAGCGTGAAGATTTGAATAAAGTTTTTCAATTTGATTTTATTGGAGCAGACGTGATGACAGGATTTATGAAACATACCTTCCAGGTTGGTTTTGATTGGAAAGAATCTAATGTTACTACAAAATCTTACATACCAAAGGAGATTGATCGTATTAATGTTCTTAATGAAATTAATAATATCCTACCTTCCGGTATCGATGCAAATAACTTCGATTTGATAACGAAAGATCCTATAGTTAATACGGTAACACCAACATTAGGTTTAATGGCCCAAGATGTTATTACTTTTAATAAATATGTTAAAGCACATTTGGGAATTCGTTACAGCAGATTGAACGGATCTGATAAAAAACCTAGCTATGCATGGAATCCATCATTAGGGCTTATGATCTCACCGATCGAAAACATGAACGTTTTTGGCTCTTATACAAGTACAACTTCTTTAAGAGGTGCAAATAATGTATTACTAGAAGGAGGAACTGTAGGAGCTTCAACCACTAAGCAATGGGAAGTGGGGATTAAATCTGATTGGCTGAATGAAAGATTAAGATTCAATGTTACAATGTTCAATATTAATACTGACAATTTATCATATGAAGTACTAACAGGTGGAAATAGTACAGGAACTTATGCACTGGCAGGAGAACTGAAAAGAAAAGGGATAGAAGTAGAATTGATTGGGAAGATCCTTCCAAATTTGCAGGTAATGACGGGATGGGCTTATGTGGATGCTCAATACAAAGATAGTCCTTCATTTGTTAATGGCTCTGCACCAATTAATACACCAAAGAATTCAGCAAATGCCTGGTTGAATTATAAATTTAGTAGAGGAACTTTCGAAGGGTTTGATGTGGGAGCTGGAATTTATTATGTAGGAACGAGACCTGTTGATGATTATAAACAAAAATATTCTAATGCAGCCAGTGGTCACATTAACGGAACTCAGCTTGGTGAAAAACCATTCAATATGCCTGAATATACTACGGTAGATGCACAAATAGGGTATGTTTTCAAAAAAGGACTTGGTTTGAGAGTGTTCTTCAATAATATTTTCGATACCGTTGGTTATAATTCTTATTTCAGAGGCGGATATATAGATCAGATCCAGCCTAGAAATTTTGCAGTTCAGGTTAATTACAGATTTTAAATAATTAGAGAAGGATTTTGGAAAATCAATAGGCTTTATTGTTTGCATTTTATTGCTTAAAGAATAATATTATTTAATACATTTATTCTTTAAAATAATATCCACGATGAGTCATAAGAGCAATAATTTTTTTGAAAAATTTTCAGATTGGGCAACAAAATTTACAGGAAGCTCATATGCGTTTATCGGAGCAACCGCTATTGTTGTGATTTGGGCTTTTTCCGGACCTGTTTTTCACTATTCTGAAACTTGGCAGTTAGTGATTAACACAGGAACGACAATAATTACTTTTTTGATGGTGTTTCTAATTCAGAAAGCGCAGAATAAAGATTCAAAAGCCATACAGATTAAACTCAACGAACTCATTGCTGCTCATGAAAAAGCAAGCAACCGGATTGTAGATATTGAAGATCTCTCTGAAAAGGAATTAGATCAGTTGCATACTTACTATGAAAAATTAGCTGATTTTGCTGAAGATGATGTTGATATCCATACGTCTCATTCTATTGATGCTGCCAAGAGAAATCAGAATTATAAGCATGATCTCTTTAAAAAGAAACATGATGAATGGCTGGAAAAACAAAAAAAGGAATCATTATGATTCCTTTTTTTATTTATAAAGTGAAAGCTGCTATTTCATGAAATAACTAAAATAAGAACAACTTCCCATAAGGCTTTTAGCTGCCTCAGTATCCGAGTACTGGGTTTTCAATAATGCAAAATAGGTACGGAACTTTTGATTCTTCGTATCATCCAACTGTTTTTGATATGCATCACTTTTTTCAGAGTACTTCGGATCAGAGTAGCTGATCTTAGATGGGTTGTTTGCTTCATACTGATAGTATTTCCCCTGTTCAGCACTAGCCATCTGAAATAGTATTCTTGCTTTCTCTTCTTTGTTTGCCGATAGATCCAATGCCTTTTTATAATAGTTAATAGCCAGATCAAAATTATCAGGTTCCATATAAGATTTATCAAGGAAATTTTTGTAATAATACTGATAAGGTGTCTTCTTATCTGTATTCCAAAAATCATATTTACCTCCATTACTGTTGTCGACATCCATTACGAACAATTGTCTGTAATAACCGAGAATAGAAGTGTTATATAATAAATTTCCAATAAGCTGACTGGCTTTAGCCGCTTTTTCATCTTTTCCACTGCTCATCTTTTTAAGCTGGATCGCTGCATCAGCTAACTCAAGTTTATTCATTGTTGTTTTAATGAAAGGAAACTGAGTGTAATTTTCATTTTCCATACTTATACCAGCAATACTTTCAAAGCTTTCCCAAACATTATGACCAAATACATAGCTCGGAATATTTCTGAAACCATTGTATTCACCGTCTGCATACTTGTGTGGAACCTTTGGTTGCTCACTTGAAACCCAGTCATAATTGATTCTTGGAATCCCAACAAAATCCTGAGCCTTCTGATAATAAGATTTAGCTTTTTCAAAGTCAGCCATTCTCATTGCGCGGTCGCCATAGATCACTCCAAAAAAAGCATCAATATTTCCTACATCATCCATGTTTTTGGCAATGATCTGTTGTTCAAACTGATTCTTATTTGGTTTTTTATAAAAATCCTCAACACTCTTCACTAAACTGGAGTTAGGGTTATATTGAAGATCAGAAAGTTTATTACTCATCAAGAATGACTTTCCATCTTCTCCCTGAAGGAAGTAACGGTTTGCTAAAACATCTTTAAGGAAAGAAGCGGTAGAAGGAACAGGACCATAATAGTCATCATAATCAGTTCTTGTGCTGTCTTTTTTTACCTCTTTTTCGATAAAATATTCAGGATAATCTTTCATTAAATGATCCTCATATTCTGAAGTTATTTTAGGCTGAGATACAATGTCATTCAGAACTTTCATTCTTTTTATTTCTTCAAGGTACTCTGGATTGGTTGTTTTGATGTCTTCCAGGATTTCTGTACTTGCTTTGTAATCTTTTTTCAGAAATTTCAGATAGGCATCTGCAATTTGCCAATACTCATCTTTTGATTTCTCTTTCGTCTTTTCGGTAAACTTTTCAAGATCATCCAGAAAATCTTTCTGATCTTTGTCGCCATACCAGTAACCTGCATTTTTTGTGTAGAACGGAATTCTGTTAGGATTATCTAATAGCTCATCATCGCTTTGATCAGATTTCCCATCGGCGGTCTTGTCTGATTTGGATCCACCAAACAGGTTCTTAAAAAATCTAACGATTTTCTGCCAGAATGAAAGCTCCTTTTCTTTCACCTTTGTTGTTTCTGTCTTCGTTGCTTCCGTAGAAGTCTTGGATCCTTCTTTTTGAACAGTTGCATTATCTGTGTCATCGGAAGTGTAATAATAAGTAGGAAGATAAGTTCGTTCCAGTTCATTGATACTTCTCACGGCCATTACTTTCAAAATTTCCGAATCAGGATTGATGTCGTACATCTTTTCCATGATTGGAATTGGATTTGTGAAATCTTCGTATCCCAAAAGAAAATATGCCATGTTTTTTTCATTATCAGTTCCAGCTCTTTTTAAAATGTTATTAAAAGAAGCCGTATCCGAAAGTTTCATAGAAACAAAGGCTGACTCTTTACGGCTGTCACTATTCATAAAGACCTGGAAGAAGTTCCAGTTGGCATCGCTGTTCATTTCCAGACCTCTTTGTGCTCCTGCCAGTTGGTCGAGAGCCATAAAGTAAGGTGCTCCTTTCAATCTGATGGGTTCAACATAGGTTTTGAAAGCCTGAACTGCTGCATCGTAATTTCTGGTATAATGATTCAAACGTACGAGCTGATAGCCATATCGTTGTTTGATTTCAGAATTCTTAGCAGCGTTATATAGAGAAGTTAAAGCAGAAATTGTTTTGCTGTAATCAAGGTTTGTAGCATTCTTATCATTTTGAGTCCCTCCATAAAAATAAGAATTAGGGTTTTCAACGAAGTTAATCCTCATATAGGGTTCGAGGTATTTAGCTTCAATTAAATAATCAATTCCTTCATGATATTTTTGATAGAATCCTGAACCCAGTTTTTTTAGTAATTGATTATTTGGATTTCCTTTCTTTAATTCATTAAGGTCATTCATACCCATTTTATTCACCAGATAATCTGTTTCAGCGTAACTTAATTGATTACCGAAGAACTTTTTCCATGCTCCAATATTTTCATCCGGAATTTGAGATGATTTAAAATCTGTGTAAAACCTTGTCGAGTAACTATGAAGGAATGGTAGATAAGATTTATCTTTTATGATGCTCTGAGTAAAGAGATTAAAATATTCATAGTCAGGGTCTGACCATGCACACGCTTCATACTTCGTATAGAAAAGTGACACGACGGCAAGAGAAAGAATATACTTTTTCATATTGGTTTTTGATGTTTTTTTGTTGTGATTTTATAATGTTTCGCAATTTTAAAAATCACCCTGAAATTGAGATGTTAGATTAAAATTTTGATTACTAACAAATTTACTATCTAATTGATAATAAATAATATTAAACTGCGATATTTTTTTATCCAAAAACGAGATTACATCATTACGCTGTTCACTTGTAACTTGTTCAACTTTTATCTTAAAACCTTTATTTAAATAACTTCCAAAGTAAAATCCGTCTTTTAAAATTTCGCTTTCGTGATCTGATATTTTTTTGAAGTTTGGGTTTTTCAGATCTTTGTCAGATAATGCGTTGATCAGTTTATGTTTTCCTAAGTGGTTTGTAACAATTCCCCAAGAATAAATAGGCAGCGCCACATCAATTTTCTTGATAGGGTAGTTTTCTAGTTTTGAAAGATAGCTTTTTAAAATATTGACGTCCAGTATGGAATTTTTATCAGATGTTTCCAAAGGTGAAGAAGTGGAATAACACATCAGATAAACTTTTGTCACAGGAGGTATGCCCATTTGCATTTTATCCTTTACCTGGTGAAGGCGAAGGGTGCAATTTATTTCTTTACCAGAGATTTTTTTTAGCTCTTTTAAAAAATTGAAATAATCATCACGGGTTCCTGCTGTCCAGTCACAATCTATTTGTATTTCCTGATTAACTTTTAAATGATATTGAGTAATTTTCTTTTGGATTAAATCGTTAACATGTTTAGCGAGAAATTGTATCTCGTCCATTGAAATGTTCAGGAAAGTCGGATTTGTTATAAAGACTGTTGGGACTATTTGTTTATCTGTTTGAAAACTAAGGTCTTTGGTAATAACTGCTACAGGCTCAAATCTCCCATTTACCTTGTCAATATCAAAAAATCTTGTATATAAATAAGGTGTTGTAACTTCATTTAAGGCTTTTTTCTCTTCCAGCTCTAACGAAAGTTTCGTTTTCCAGTAATAAAAAGTATACGGATGCTCTGTCTTTTTGCTACATGAAGTAAGCAAAATGAGGACTATTAAAAACTTGGCTATTTTCATTATTGATAAAAAACGCTTTCACAGGTACAACTTCCTTTATCACTTTCTAAGGCAGAACAGCAATCTTCAGATTTCTGAATATTTCCTTTTTCGTCAGTAAGATAGATTTTTTCTTTATCAAACTTTACATAAAATATTTCATTAAACTTCTTGAATTGTGCTTTCATTACTGTAGGGTTATACTTTCCAGCATTCATTTCCTCAGTGGTCTCTTCTCCACTAGCCTGATTTACCTGAACATAACCAAAATATACATCACCATTCTTTTTTACATCAAGATAATAGGCTGGTGTCCCGGTTCCACTATAACCTTCCACAATGTTGAAGGATCTTTTGCCAGTGAAGGGCGCTTTTGACTGGGCGAAAGAAAAAATGCTTATACACAGAATAAATAAGCTGAATACCTTTTTCATTTTTTTTATCAAATTTAAAAATATTTAGGCAAGAATTAGACCGTAAAAACCCGGTATTTAGGTTAGTTTTTAAGTTTTAAAGAAAGGCGTAAAAAATAAAACCATCCCAATAAAGGAATGGTTTATTTAATATAGAAAAAAGAGTATTAGAATACTGTTGCTGCAAGTTGAATTCTCGCATATTTATTAGAAGGATTCCACATTGCCATCATAGAAACTGGAAGTGTATAATGCTCTGTTATTTTTAAAGCTTTAGTTGCTTTTATACCAACATTCACTATATCGAAACTGTTTTTTCCATTTCCATATAAAAAAGTACCGTCATTAAAAGCAAATCCACCACCTACGAAAGCATCGAGATTTACCTTTTGATGGGCAATTACAGGATAACTCACTTGTACATAAGTAGAATATTTATTCTTTTTATAACTTCCATCCGGCTCCAAAACTACTTCTCCAGCATTGGCTCCACCATATAACATAATATCAGCTTCAACATTTAAAGGAAATGAGGGTCCAAAAGTATAATTGGTCCTTAGATCAATAATATGTGCCGTTCTTCTATTAGAGTAATTAAAGATGTCATCTGAGGCAACGGTTGTATTGATGTTTCTGGAATTAAATAAATCCCATAATCCAATATAAAGCCGCCCATCTGAGTACTGAACATAATAATTGATTTCCTTGTAATGCGTACCATCTTTATCATCGGTTAAAGAAGATGCGCCCCATATTCCGACTTTCCATTTTTTTTCTTTATCCAGAGCGTAAGAAAGATTTCCCATTACCACAGGTTTATCTGTAATAATTAATCCTCGCCATAAATGGTTGTTCTGAATATTAGCGGTGAAATCTAGACGACCTTCGTCTTTGGTTTCTGTATTCTCCTGGGCAAAAAGAGACCCTGTACCTAAAATAATTAGGCATATAAAAAATAGTTTTTTCATTGTGTAAACTTTCTTTAGTTAACTTAAAGCGAGGTGCAATAAAGCCGCAAGAGTTGCCCCTAAAATAGGTCCCGCAATAGGAATCCAGGCGTAGCCCCAGTCACTTCCTCCTTTTACAGGAAGAATTGCATGCATAATTCTTGGTCCTAAATCACGAGCAGGATTAATAGCATAACCTGTCGTTCCTCCTAAAGATAGACCGATTGCCCAAACCAACAATGTAACAGGTAGAGCTCCAATTGTTCCCAAACCGATCTTAGCATTTGGATCATTGTTTAAAGTGAGATTTGGATCAGCAAAATGGAAGATCACAAAAACAAGAACGAATGTCCCAATGATTTCACTAATGAGATTTGAAATAGGTTTTCTAATCGCTGGGCCAGTACTGAAGCAAGCTAGTTTTGCACCTTCATCTTCTGTAATGGCAAAATGGTCTTTATTAAATACCCAAACCAAAAAAGCACCTAACATTGCACCAATCATTTCTCCGGCGATATATGTAGGAACTAAGTCCCATGAAAATTTTCCTGCGATGGCTAAACCTAATGTTACTGCAGGATTCAGATGGGCACCACTGATTGGCCCTGCAATGGTTACACCAACGAAAACTGCCAGAGCCCAAGCCGTGGTAATCACAATCCAGCCGGAACCGTTACCTTTCGTTCCTTTTAAAACAACGTTTGCCACTACGCCGTTTCCGAGTAGTATCATAAGCATTGTCCCGATAATTTCTGCTATAAATGGAGTCATAGTTTATGTTTTGTTTAATGGAAGTTAATCTTCTATCCAGTTTTGAGAGCGCTTTACAGCTTTGTTCCATAAATGGATCATTTTATCCGCTTTCTCTTTTTCCAGTTCAGGTTGGAAATGTTTATCTACGATCCACTGAGATTGGATTTCATCAATGTTCTTCCAATACCCTACAGCAAGGCCTGCAAGATAAGCAGCTCCCAATGCCGTTGTTTCTAAGGTTTTTGGTCTTGTTATTTTGACTCCTAGGAGATCTGATTGGATTTGCATCAGTAAATCACTTTTGGAAGCTCCACCGTCAACTCTTAATTCAAGACTACCAGTTCCTGCATCGGCCTCCATTGCTTTTACAATATCGTAAACCTGGAATGCAATTCCTTCTAAAGTTGCTCTTGCAATATGTGCATTTGTTGTTCCACGGGTTATGCCGACAATTGCTCCTCTGGCATATTGATCCCAGTAAGGGGCTCCTAAACCTGTAAGCGCAGGAACGAAATAAACTCCGCCGTTATCTTCAACGCTTTTAGCAAGATCATTGATCTCATCAGCTGAGTTGATCAATTTAAGGCCATCTCTCACCCACTGTATTGCGGCACCGCCAACAAAAACACTGCCTTCTAAAGCATAATTTACTTCACCATTGATTTTCCATGCAACAGTGGTAAGTAAATTGTTTTTAGAATGAACGGCCTCTTTTCCTGTATTCATTAATAGGAAGCATCCTGTACCATATGTGTTTTTAACCATTCCTGGAGTAGTACACATTTGTCCGAATAAAGCTGCCTGTTGATCTCCTGCTATTCCTGCAATTGGAATTTTAGTGGAAAATAGAGTAGTTGCTGTTTCTCCATAGATCTCACTGCTTTGCTTAACTTCAGGCAGGATGGCTTTTGGAATATTAAATAACTCTAAAAGTTCATTATCCCACTCTAACGTCTGGATATTAAGAAGCATAGTTCGGCTCGCATTAGAAACATCTGTAATGAACATTTTGCCACGTGTAAGTTTCCATACCAACCAGGTATCAACGGTGCCAAAACATAATTTACCTGCTTCTGCTTTTTCTCTTGCTCCTTCTACATTGTCAAGGATCCACTTTAGCTTAGTCGCTGAAAAGTAAGCATCCAGTACCAGTCCCGTTTTCTCTTTGATCATGTCCGTATATCCTTGCTCTTTTAAAGAGTCACAATATTTAGACGTTCTCCTGTCTTGCCATACGATAGCATTATAAACAGGATCACCAGATTCTTTATCCCAAACGATCGTAGTTTCACGTTGATTGGTAATACCTATTGCGGCAACTTCCAATCCTGAAATACCTGCTTTAGCTATAACTTCAGCTGCTACCGAAACCTGAGAAGACCAAATTTCGTTAGGGTCATGTTCTACCCATCCGGGGGTAGGAAATATCTGTTCAAAACTTTTCTGAGAAACAAATTCTATTTCTCCGCTGTGATTGAATAAAATGGCTCTTGACGAGGTTGTACCTTGGTCCAGAGCGAGAATCAACTTTTCACTCATACTGTGACATTAATTAAGGTTAGATGGGTCTTGGTGAATAAGGAATCAGTAAATATCCTTTCGCCAATTCGATAAACTCTCTTTCCTGCTCATTGGCCCACTGCTCTGAATATCCGTTTTCTTTTGCGATGATGAAAGCGATTTTGTGTGCACTGTCGATCGCAGCTCTAGCATCTAAAAATAATAAACGGACTCTTCGGGCAAGGATATCCTCAATGGTCTGTGCCATTTCGCTTCGGATTGCCCAAATTGCTTCAGCAACTGTAAATGGATGATCAGGATGTATTTTTTCTGAAAATTCAGGATTGCTCTGTTGTAGTTTTTTGATTTCGGGTATGTCTGATCCGTAGACATATAAATGGTTGGTTCGATCAACTGCTTCAGGATTCATATTCCCATGAATGGAAAGATGTTCGGTTTTAGAAGCTGTTGTTCCTAATTGATGAACCTGCATGGCTTTATCTATCGTGTCTTGTGCCATTTTACGGTAGGTTGTCCATTTTCCTCCAATGATAGAAACCAAACCTGTATCAGATGTTACCACTTTATGACTTCGCGAAACTTCTTTCGTACTTTTGCTTCCGTCTTTTGGAGCAGCAAGTGGGCGAAGCCCTGCATACACTGATTTTACATCTTCCCGTGTTGGTTTTTTTGATAGATATTGTCTTGCTGTATTTAGAACAAATTTAATTTCTTCTTCCAGCGCACGAGGCTCAAAACTTTCGCTTTCCAGTAAGGTATCAGTTGTTCCTACTAAAGCTCTGTCGTGCCAAGGAACGACAAATAGAACTCTTCCATCCGAAGTTTTCGGAATCATGATAGCATCATCGCTTTTTAAGAAAGATTTATCCAAAACCAAATGGATTCCCTGACTAGGAACCACAAATTTTCCGTGTTTTGGATTATTCATGTTTAATATGTCATTGGTGAAAACTCCGGTTGCGTTGATAACCACCTTTGCATGAATTTCGAATTGCTGTTTTGTAAACTGGTCTTCAGCAACTACACCAATTACTTTATCAGAATCGTTTTTAATTAAATTAATTACCTTAACATAATTAACAGCCGTTCCACCTTTTTCAATGATCGTTTGTGTTAAGTTAACTGCCAATCGTGCGTCATCGAACTGTCCGTCCTGATAAACGACCCCGCTTGCCAGGTTTTTTTGTTCAATAGTTGGCAGCTTTTCAATTGTTTTTAATTTACTAATGTATCGAGTTTTGCCTAAGCTTAATTTTCCTGCAAGAAAATCGTAAATCGAAAGTCCAATTTTATAATAAATTCCTCCCCACCAAGTATAATTAGGAATGATGAAAGATTGATTCTTTACTACATGAGCGGCATTTTTTGCCAGTAATCCTCTTTCCTTTAATGCTTCCTTTACCAAACCAATATCTCCCTGTGCTAAATACCGTACGCCACCGTGTACCAGTTTTGTACTTCTGCTGGAAGTCGCTTTCGCAAAATCGTGAGATTCCAACAGTAACGTTTTAAATCCTCTGCTTACTGCGTCCAATGCCGAACCTAAACCGCTTGCTCCTCCACCAATGACCAGAAAGTCCCATTCTTTTACGGTGGTTAATTTGCTGAGTTCTTCATTTCGTTTCATAATGTTTCGTTAAGTTTCGAATTCAAAGCTAATAATTAAAAATGAAACTAAAAAGAAAATAAGTGAAATTTTAATGTCTTGAAAAAAAATAATAACTTTGGTGAAAGAAAAAGAATGGAAAAATTAATACCAAGGCATAACGAGATACTGCATGAACTGGACAAAAAAGACTATGTTCTCGTACAGGAGTTATGTGAAAAGTATAATGTTTCTTCAGTTACGATTCGAAAGGATTTGAATTATTTAGAAAGCTTAGGTCTTCTTTTTCGAAATCATGGTGGTGCGAGTAAGCATGTAAGATATGCTTATGAAAAGAATGTAGATGAAAAAGAAACAATTAATGTAGAAGCAAAACAAAGTATTGCTAAAGCTGCTCTAAAGCTGATTGAAGAAAACGACTGTATCATTCTGGCTTCTGGAACTACGATGCATTATCTTGCAAGGATGCTGGTGAACTTCGGAAGGCTTACAGTTCTTACTTCGTCACTAAGGGTTGCATTAGAGCTATGTAACAATCCCAACATTAATATTATACAGTTAGGCGGGGAAGTGAGAAAAAGTTCCACTTCAATCGTAGGTTCTATCTCTGAGACCATTCTTGCTCAGTTTTCTTGTAATAAACTATTTCTGGGTGTTGATGGGATTGATATGGATTTTGGAATCAGTACATCCAATGCAGCTGAAGCACATCTTAATCAACTCATGATAGAGTGCTCCGATAAGGTGATGATATTGGCTGATTCATCAAAGCTGAATAAGAAAGGCTTTGGAAAGATTGCTTCTTTGGATAAAGTTGATTATTTAATCACAGATGAAGCGATTCTGGAAGAAGATAAAAAGAACCTTGAAGAAATGGGTTTAAGTGTTATTACGAGATAGCTTTCACCTTGTTCCGGGGTAAGTTCAAAATGCATTCTAAAGCATGTTTTATTTTGTAAGCTACTAAAAATCAAAATATTTTGCTATAAAATTTGCCAATCTAAAAATTATCCATAAATTTGCACACTCATTTTAGGGGAAAAGTATGCCCATCTCAAACGTGGAAATTACTTTAACCATCTAAAAATGGGTGTAAATAGAGGATAAATTTTATTATAACATAAACAATGTCAGGTATTATTGGTAAAAAAATCGGTATGACGTCTTTGTTTAACGAAGAAGGAAAAAACATTCCTTGTACAGTTATTCAAGCTGGTCCGTGCTCGGTTTTACAGGTCAGAACCATAGAAAAGGACGGCTACAAGTCAGTTCAATTGGGTTTCGATGACAAGAGTGAAAAGAACGTTGGTAAAGCGTTAGCTGGCCATTTTAAAAAGGCTGGTTCTGCTCCTAAAGCTAAATTAGTAGAGTTCTACAGAGAATTCGTTGATGAAGTAAAAGTAGGAGAAGAAGTAAAAGTTGATCTATTCGCTGAAGGTGAATTTGTTGACGTAACAGGAACTTCAAAAGGTAAAGGTTTCCAGGGTGTTGTTAAAAGACATGGCTTTGGAGGTGTAATGCAAGCTACTCATGGTCAGCACAACAGACTTAGAGCTCCAGGTTCTATCGGTGCTGGATCGGATCCTTCGAGAGTATTCAAAGGAATGAGAATGGCGGGTAGAATGGGAGGTAAGCAGGTAACTGTTCAAAACCTTCAAGTATTAAAAGTGGATCAAGAACAAAATCTTTTAGTAGTAAAAGGTGCTGTTCCGGGAGCTAAAAATTCTTATGTAATTATCAGAAAATGGAACTAGTAGTATTAAATACATCAGGAAAGGAGACCGGAAAAAAAGTAACTCTAGACGAATCTGTATTCGGTATTGAGCCAAATAAGCACGCGGTTTACTTAGAAGTGAAACAGTACCTTGCTGCACAAAGACAAGGAACTCATAAATCAAAAGAAAGAAGCGAAATTACTGCTTCTACTAAAAAACTTAAGAAGCAAAAAGGATCTGGATCTGCTAGATATGGTGATATTAAATCTCCAACTTTCAGAGGTGGAGGTAGAGTATTCGGACCTAAGCCAAGAGACTACAGATTCAAATTGAACAAAGCTCTTAAGAGATTAGCTAAAAAATCTGTTCTTTCTCAGAAAATGAGAGACAACAGCATTAGAATTGTGGAAGGTTTGAGCATTGCTGCTCCTAAAACTAAAGATTTCATTACTATCTTGAATGCATTAGCATTAAGCGATAAGAAGTCTTTATTCATTCTTCCTGATACTAACAAGAATGTGTATTTATCTTCAAGAAACTTACCTAAGACTAAAGTGATGAAGTTCAATGAAATCAGTTCATATGACTTAATCAATGCAGGTGAGATCGTATTCTTAGAAGGTGCAGTTGAAAAATTCCAGGAAAATCTAAAGAAATAAATCATGTCAGTTATTATTAAACCAGTTATTTCAGAAAAAGCAAACTATCTTACAGATTTAAGAGGTGCTTATTCTTTCTTGGTAGATACTAAGGCGAATAAAATCCAAATTAAGAAAGCTGTAGAGGCAACTTATGGTGTGAAAGTAGCAGACGTTAGAACCATGATTTATGCGCCTAAAGTTTCTTCGAAACACACTAAAAAAGGTCTTCAAGTAGGAAAGACAAATAAATTGAAAAAAGCGGTTATCACTCTTGCTGAAGGAGAAGTAATCGATATTTTCGCTGTAAATTAATTATTAATTATAAATAATAGTAATGTCTGTTAGAAAATTAAAACCTATCACCCCAGGACAGAGATTCAGAATTGTAAACAATTTTGAGGAAATTACTACCAACAAACCAGAGAAATCTCTAACAGTTGGTATTAGTAAGTCAGGTGGACGTAACCAAACTGGTAAAATGACCATGCGTTACACCGGAGGTGGACACAAAAAGAAATACAGAATTATCGACTTCAAAAGAAACAAGCATGATGTTGAAGCAACGGTAAAAACTGTAGAATACGATCCAAACAGAACTGCATTTATCGCTTTATTAGAGTACGCAGACGGAGAGAAGAGATATATCATCGCTCCAAACGGTATTAAAGTAGATCAGAAAGTAGTTTCAGGAGAAAGCGTAGAACCAAATGTAGGTAACGCAATGAAATTGAAAAATATTCCATTGGGTACTGTTATTTCTTGTGTTGAAATGAAACCTGGACAAGGTGCTATTTTAGCAAGAAGTGCTGGTTCTTCAGCTCAATTAACTTCAAGAGACGGAAAATATGCAATCATCAAATTGCCTTCAGGAGAATCTAGAATGATCCTTACTGAATGTTATGCAATGATTGGTTCGGTTTCTAACTCGGATCATCAGTTAACTGTATCAGGTAAGGCTGGTAGAAGCAGATGGTTAGGTAGAAGACCAAGAACAAGAGCGGTAGTAATGAACCCAGTAGATCACCCAATGGGTGGTGGGGAAGGACGTTCTTCTGGAGGTCACCCAAGATCTAGAAATGGTATGCCGGCTAAAGGTTACAAAACTAGAAAGAAAAACAAAGTGTCTAACCGTTACATCGTATCTAAAAGAAAATAATTATGGCAAGATCACTTAAAAAAGGACCGTTCATCGCATATACTTTAGATAAGAAGGTTCAGGCAAACATAGAGTCTGGTAAGAAGACAGTTATTAAAACTTGGTCTAGAGCATCGATGATCTCTCCGGACTTCGTAGGACAAACTATTGCAGTACACAACGGGAAATCTTTTATCCCAGTTTATGTTACTGAAAACATGGTTGGTCACAAGTTAGGCGAATTTTCTCCAACAAGATCTTTCAGAGGTCATGGTGGTAATAAAAATAAAGGAAGCAGATAATCATGGGATCAAGAAAACAAGATAGTTCAATCGCAAGAAAAGAAGCTAACAAAGATGTTGTAAAAGCTTCATTAAATAATTGCCCATCTTCTCCAAGAAAAATGAGATTAGTAGTTGATATCATTAGAGGAGAACAGGTAGATAAAGCTCTTTATATTCTAAAATATTCTAAAAAAGAAGCCTCTAACAAGTTAGAGAAATTACTTCTTTCTGCTATGGCAAACTGGCAGGCTAAAAATGAAGGTGCTGATATAGAAGAAGCAAACCTTATCATTAAAGAAATATTCGTGGATAGTGCAAGACAATTGAAGAGACTAAGACCAGCTCCACAAGGTAGAGGTCATAGAATCAGAAAAAGATCTAACCACGTTACATTAATCTTAGGTAATAAAGAAAATTAATCAAGGTATGGGACAGAAGACAAATCCAATTGGTAACAGATTAGGTATCATCAGAGGATGGGATTCTAACTGGTTTGGTGGAAACGATTATGGAGACAGAATCGCTGAAGACTACAAAATCAGAAGATACCTTGAAGCTAGATTATCTAAAGGTGGGATTTCAAAAATTTATATTGAAAGAACATTAAAATTAGTAACAGTTACTATTACTACTGCTAGACCGGGACTTATCATCGGTAAAGGAGGTCAGGAAGTTGATAAATTAAAAGAAGAATTGAAGAAACTTACAGGTAAGGATATTCAAATCAACATTTTCGAAATCAAAAGACCTGAACTTGATGCAGTATTAGTTGCTGATAGCATTTCTAAGCAAATTGAAAACAGAATTTCTTATAGAAGAGCTGTTAAAATGGCTATAGCAAGCACAATGAGAATGGGTGCTGAAGGTATCAAAGTTCAAATCTCTGGTAGATTGAACGGTGCTGAAATGGCAAGAAGCGAATCTTTCAAAGACGGAAGAATTCCTTTATCTACTTTCAGAGCTGATATCGATTATCATATTGCAGAAGCTCACACTACTTACGGTAGACTTGGGGTTAAAGTTTGGATTATGAAAGGTGAAGTTTATGGTAAAAGAGAACTTTCTCCACTAGTAGGACAACAGAAAAAAGGACCTTCAGGAGGTGGAAACAGAGGTGGAGATAGAGATAACAGAAGACCTTCAAGAGATAAAAAAAATAATTAATAAAATTTTAGAGGATAGTTTTTAAATGACCGTTACTTTTTTAAAATCTAAATTCTAAAATCTAAAATTTAAGAAATTATGTTACAACCAAAAAGAACCAAATTTCGTAAAGTTCATAAGATGAAGATGAAGGGGATTGCTCAGAGAGGTAATCAACTTGCTTATGGTACTTTCGGAATCAAAGCTACAGAAGGAGCTTGGATCACTGCAAGACAAATTGAAGCTGCACGTATTGCTGCTACAAGATATATGAAGAGAGAAGGTCAACTATGGATCAAAATATTTCCAGATAAGCCTATTACTAAAAAACCTGCCGAAGTAAGGATGGGTAAAGGTAAGGGTGCTGTGGAATATTGGGTAGCTGTAGTAAAGCCGGGTAAAATTTTGTTCGAAGTGGGTGGAGTATCTTACGACATCGCTAAGGAAGCTTTAAGACTTGCTGCACAAAAATTACCGGTAGTTACCAATTTTGTAGTTGCTAATGATTTTGTTAAACCTCTATAATCTTTGAATACAATGAAAAAAGCTGAAATTAAAAATCTAAGCGCAGAAGATATTCAAGCTAAATTGACTGAAGCAAAAGCTGAATTCACAAAAATGAAATTAGCTCATAAAATCAGTCCGCTTGAAAATCCAATTCAAATCAAAGATTTGAGAAAGACAATCGCAAGACTAAATACAGAGTTAACCACTAAACAACAATAAGATTTTCATACATTATGGAAAGAAACTTAAGAAAAGAAAGAATCGGAATAGTTTCCAGCAATAAAATGGAAAAGACCATTGTTGTAAGTGAGACTACTAGAGTGAAACACCCGATGTACGGTAAATTCGTATTAAAGACGAAGAAATATACTGCACACGACGAGAACAACGAATGCACAGAAGGAGATACAGTTCTTATCCAAGAAACAAGACCTATGAGCAAGAGTAAAAGATGGAGATTAGTAAGAATCATTGAAAAAGCTAAGTAATGTTACAAACAGAATCAAGATTAAAAGTTGCTGATAACACAGGTGCTAAAGAAGTATTGGTTATCAGAGTTCTGGGAGGAACCAGAAGAAGATATGCTTCAGTTGGTGATAAAATCGTAGTTACTATTAAAGATTCTACACCATCAGGAAACGCAAAGAAAGGTCAGGTATCTAAAGCAGTTGTAGTAAGAACTAAAAAAGCAGTTAGAAGAAAAGATGGTTCATACATCAAATTCGAAGACAATGCTTGTGTTTTACTAAACGCTGGAGGAGAAATGAGAGGAACGCGTGTTTTCGGACCAGTTGCTCGTGAGTTGAGAGACAAAGAATATATGAAAATCATTTCATTAGCTCCTGAAGTACTTTAATTTTTAAAATTTTTATAAGAAAATGTCAAAGTTAAAAATAAAAAGAGGAGATAACGTAATCATTACTACTGGTAAGAAAGATATCAAAGGTAAAACTGGTGAAGTTATTGAAGTGATCAAAAAAGAAGGAAAAGACCCTAGAGTAATCGTTGCAGGACTTAACATCATTAAGAAACACGTTAAGCCTTCAGCTTCAAATCCTCAAGGAGGAATCGTAGAAAGAGAAGCTTCTATTCATATCTCAAACATCGCTTTAGTTGGTAAAGACGGTAAAGCTGTAAAAGTAGGTTACAAAACTGAAGGAGATAAGAAAGTAAGAATCGACAAAAAAACGGGTGAAACTTTATAATTTTAAATAACACATGGAATATATAGCAAGACCCAAGAAAGCATATAACGAAACAATTGTTCCTGCAATGATGGAAGAATTTGGGTACAAATCTGTAATGCAGGTACCTAAATTGGAAAAAATCATCCTATCTCAAGGATTAGGTGATGCCACTGCAGACAAAAAGATCATTGATTATGCTGTAGAAGAACTTACAAATATTACTGGACAAAAAGCTGTAGGTACAATCTCTAAGAAAGATGAGGCTGCCTTCAAATTGAGAAAAGGAATGCCTGTAGGTGCTAAAGTTACTTTAAGAGCTCATAAAATGTATGAATTCTTAGACAGACTTACTGCTTCAGCTTTACCACGTATTAGAGATTTTTCTGGTATCAAAGCTGATGGTTTTGATGGTAGAGGTAATTATAACTTAGGTATTACTGAGCAGATTATCTTCCCTGAGATCGTAATTGACAAAGTGAAAAAAATCCAAGGGATGGATATCACTTTCGTTACTACTGCGAAAACAGATAAAGAAGCGAAAGCATTATTAACTCACTTCGGTTTACCATTTAAAAAGAACTAAGAAATGGCTAAAGAATCAATGAAAGCGCGTGAGCGCAAAAGAGAAGCACTAGTTGCTAAATACGCTGACAAAAGAAAAGCTTTAAAAGAAGCTGGTGATTATGATGCACTTCAAAAATTACCTAAAAATGCTTCTCCTGTAAGATTACACAACAGATGTAAACTAACAGGTAGACCAAGAGGTTACATGAGAACTTTCGGTCTTTCAAGAGTAACTTTCAGAGAAATGGCTAACAATGGCCTTATCCCTGGAGTGAAAAAAGCTAGTTGGTAACAATTAATAATTAATCGGGACAATTAAGTTGTCTGGAAACTAAAGAAAAAAAATATCAGACCTAAGATTTTCTGAAGTCTGATATTTTAATCTTCAAGTCTTTTCAATACTGATTGTCTTCAACCAATAATTTAAAATAGAAAAATGGTAACAGATCCAATTTCAGATTTCCTAACAAGAGTAAGGAACGCACAAAGCGCAGGCCACAAAGTGGTGGAAATTCCTGCATCGAAAATCAAAAAGGAGATTACGAAAATCTTATTTGATCAAGGGTATATCTTAAACTTCAAGTTTGAAGATAGCGCTGTTCAAGGGACAATCAAAATCGCTTTAAAGTATGACAAGCAAACTAACAAACCAGCTATTAAATCTATTCAGAGAGCTTCAAGACCAGGTTTGAGACAGTACAAAGGTTCAACTGAACTTCCAAGAGTACTAAACGGTTTGGGTGTAGCTATTATCTCAACTTCTAGAGGAGTAATGACAGATAAGAAAGCTAGAGAAGAGAAAGTAGGCGGTGAAGTAATCTGCTATGTTTATTAATTTTTAATCAAAGGAAAATGTCAAGAATTGGTAAAGCAATTATAACAGTTCCTTCAGGTGTTACAGTTACTGAAAATAACGGTGTTGTAACAGTTAAAGGTCCAAAGGGAGAACTTACCCAGGAACTTACAGAAGGAATTACTTTAGAACAAAAAGATGGAGAACTGACTTTTAACAGACCATCTGATTCTAAGCAACACAGAGCGCTTCACGGTTTATACAGAGCGTTGATCAACAACATGATTGTAGGAACTGCTGAAGGTTTCACAAAACAGTTAGAACTAGTAGGGGTAGGATACAGAGCTTCTCATTCAGGTCAAAAACTTGAATTAGCTTTAGGATTCTCTCACGGTATTGTTTTAGAACTTCCAAAAGAAGTGGTAATCGATACATTGACTGAAAAAGGTAAAAACCCAATTATTACTTTAACGTCTTATGATAAGCAACTTCTTGGAATGGTGGCTGCAAAAATCCGCTCATTCAGAAAGCCTGAGCCGTACAAAGGAAAAGGTGTAAGATTCGTTGGTGAAAATGTTAGACGTAAAGCTGGTAAATCTGCTTAATAAATTATAAGAAAATGGCATTAAGTAAATTAGAAAAAAGAATAAGAATAAAAAGAAGAGTAAGAGGAAAAATCTCTGGATCTTCTGAATTGCCAAGATTATCGGTATATAAGAGTAATAAGGAAATTTACGCTCAGTTAATCGACGATAAAAATGGTAAAACTTTAGTATCTGCTTCTTCTAGAGAGAAAGGAGTTGACGCTAATGGAACTAAAATTGAAGTTTCTGCTGCTGTTGGTAAAGCTATTGCTGCTAAAGCAGTTGCTGCAGGAATTGAAAGTATTGTGTTTGATAGAAACGGTTTCGTATACCATGGAAGAGTGAAAGCTCTAGCTGATGGTGCGAGAGAAGGAGGACTTAAATTCTAATCATTAAATTTCGGAAAATATGTTAGGACTAGATAATATAGAAAGAGTAAAACCGGGAGGATTAGAATTAAAAGATCGTCTCGTAGCTGTAAACAGAGTAACAAAAGTAACTAAAGGTGGTAGAGCTTTCGGGTTTTCTGCTATTGTTGTTGTTGGAAATGAAGAAGGAATTATTGGTTACGGTTTAGGAAAATCTAAAGAAGTTGCTTCTGCAATTGCTAAGGCAGTTGAAGATGCTAAGAAAAATCTTGTGAAAGTTCCTGTAATGAACCATACAATTCCTCACCAAACTACTGCTAGATACGGTGGTGCAGATATCTTCTTAAGACCTGCTTCTCACGGTACAGGACTTATCGCCGGTGGTGCGGTAAGAGCAGTATTGGAATCTGCTGGTATTCACGATATCCTTTCAAAATCTAAAGGATCTTCTAACCCTCACAATGTGGTGAAAGCTACTTTCAAAGCGTTGTTAGATATCAGAAGACCTGAAGAAATTGCAAGAATGAGAGGAGTTTCTTTAACTAAAGTGTTTAACGGTTAATATAAAAACAATGGCAACAATCAAAGTAAAGCAAGTAAGAAGCGCTATTGGAAGAACAAAAACCCAAAAGAGAACGCTTGAAGCATTAGGATTTAAGAAACTTCACCAAGTTGTAGAACACGAAGCTACGCCTTCTATCTTAGGGATGATAGCTGCAGTTAGTCATTTACTTGAAGTTCAAAAATAATTTTAAAAAGAAATTAAAATGAATTTAAACAACATAAAACCTGCTGCAGGTTCTACTTTTAATTCAAAAAGAATTGGTAGAGGACAAGGTAGTGGAAAAGGAGGTACTTCTACAAAAGGTCACAAAGGTCAAAAAGCTAGAGCTGGTTATTCTCAGAAGATCGGTTTCGAAGGTGGTCAGATGCCTTTACAAAGAAGATTACCTAAGTTCGGTTTCAAAAATGTAAACAGAAAAGAATTTAGAGCAATTAACCTGGATTCTATCCAGACTTTAATAGAAAATAAATCTATAACAGGAGATATTACTAAAGAAGTTCTAATCGAAAACGGTTTAGCTACTAAAAACGAAATTGTGAAGATTATGGGTAGAGGTGAATTGAAATCTGCGGTTTCAATCTCTGCTGACAAATTCACTAAATCTGCTGAAGAGCTTATTGCTAAAGCAGGTGGAAAAGCAATTACATTATAATAGTAACTAATGAAAGAATTTATACAAACCCTCAAAAATATTTGGAGCCTTAAAGAATTAAGAGATAAAATTATCTTCACTTTAGGTATTATCCTTGTGTATAGATTCGCATCTTATATCTCTCTACCTGCAATTAATCTTGCACAAGTAGGAGATCTCTTAGAGCATTATAAAAGTCAAGGCGGTAACAAGCAAGGAGCAGGTCTCCTTGGCTTGCTTTCGTCGTTTACAGGGGGGGCTTTCAGCCACGCTTCTGTTATGGCACTTGGTATAATGCCTTATATTTCAGCTTCTATTATTGTTCAGTTGATGGGGATGGCAATTCCTTATCTTCAGAAACTTCAGAAAGATGGAGAGTCAGGTAGAAATACATTGAATCAAATAACTAGATGGTTAACTATCGGAGTTTGTTTAGTACAGGCACCTTCTTATTTAACTTCTATTACTCAATTATTTTTGCCGTATGCTCAGTTCCAGTCTGCATATTATGTAGAGCCAAATTCTATCATGTTCTGGTTACCAAGTATTGTTATTTTGGTTGCCGGTTCAGTATTTGCAATGTGGCTAGGTGAGAAAATTACTGACAAGGGAATCGGAAATGGTATTTCTATCCTTATTATGGTTGGTATCTTATCTAGATTACCTGAAGCATTTGTACAGGAAATGGCCGTGCAGAACGGAAAAGGAGGGATGGGGTCTATTATGATCCTTATTGAGGTAATATTCTGGATGTTGGTTGTTCTCTTAGCAGTAGTACTATCTGTTGCTGTGAGAAAAATTCCAATTCAATATGTAAGCAGAGCGCAAGCAAGAGGAGGTGTAAATAAAAATCTTATGCAAGGAGCAAGACAGTGGATCCCATTGAAAGTTAATGCGGCTGGAGTTATGCCAATCATCTTTGCTCAGGCATTGATGTTCGTACCAGGTTTATTAACCAAATTTGACGAATCCAATACTTTTCTTGCAGGTTTCAAGAATGTTTTTAGCTGGCAATACAATGTATTGTTTGCATTGCTAATTATAATCTTTTCATTTTTCTATACTGCGATTACAATTCCGGTTAACCAAATGGCTGATGATTTAAAGAGAAACGGAGGTTTAGTACCGAAAGTAAGACCAGGAAAAGAGACGGCTGATTATTTAGATGATATTTTATCAAAAATTACCTTGCCAGGTGCAATATTTTTATCTATCTTTGCAATCCTTCCGGCAATTGTACACGGAAGCTTAGTTCAGACAGATGCGTTCGCCCTATTTTTCGGGGGAACATCACTATTGATTATGGTTGGAGTTATTTTAGATACTGTTCAACAGATTAATACATATCTGCTGAACCATCATTATGATGGCTTAATGCAGTCTAAATTATCAAGAACGACTGGATATTAATTTATGGCAAAACAAAAACATATTGAACAAGACGGCGTGATAACGGAAGCACTTTCGAACGCCCAGTTCCGTGTAGAGCTAGAAAATGGGCATATACTTATCGCTCATATTTCTGGTAAAATGAGAATGCATTATATTAAACTTTTACCTGGTGATAAGGTAAAACTAGAAATGTCTCCCTATGATTTGACAAAAGGGAGAATTACTTTTAGATATTAAACAAACGCCAAATGGAGTCTTCGGGTTTCCATTTGGCTATTGTTAAAAAATAAATACTATCAAATGAAAGTTAGAGCATCAATAAAAAAAAGAAGCGCTGATTGCAAGATTGTACGCAGAAAAGGTGTGCTTTTCGTAATCAACAAGAAGAACCCAAAATTTAAACAAAGACAAGGCTAATATTAAATTATGGCGAGAATTGCAGGTATTGATTTACCAAAAAACAAAAGAGGCGTTATCGGTTTAACTTATATTTATGGGGTTGGTAGAAGTACATCTTCTGAAATCCTTAAAAATGCCGGTATCAGCGAAGACAAGAAAGTCAACGAATGGAATGACGATGAATTGGCTGCAATTAGAACTTACATCTCTGAAAACGTTAAAGTAGAAGGAGAATTGCGTTCTGAAGTGCAATTGAACATCAAGAGATTGATGGACATAGGATGCCAACGAGGAATACGTCACAGACTAGGACTACCTTTAAGAGGCCAGAGAACGAAAAACAACTCTAGAACCCGTAAAGGAAAGAGAAAAACTGTTGCTAACAAGAAAAAGGCAAGTAAATAATCGTTAGGAATTATGGCAAAACAAACTAAAGTAGTTAAAAAAAGAAAAGTAAAAGTTGAAGCTATTGGTGAAGCGCATATTCAAGCTTCTTTCAATAACATCATCATTTCTTTAACAAATAAAAGCGGAGAAGTTATCTCTTGGGCGTCTGCCGGTAAAATGGGTTTCAGAGGTTCTAAAAAGAATACTCCATTTGCTGCTCAAATGGCAGCTGAAAATTGCTCTAATGTTGCTCACGAAGCTGGGTTAAGAAGAGTTAAGGTGTTTGTGAAAGGTCCAGGTGCAGGTAGAGAATCTGCTATCAGAACTATTCACAATTCAGGAATTGAAGTTAGCGAAATCATTGATGTGACTCCTATGCCACACAATGGATGTAGACCACCAAAAAGAAGAAGAGTTTAATTTTTAGAATTTACCCATTATGGCAAGATATATTGGACCTAAAACTAAGATTGCTAGAAAGTTTGGTGCTGCAATCTACGGAGATGATAAAAACTTCGAAAAGAGAAAAAACCAACCGCCAGGACAACATGGTCCTAACAAAAGAAGAGGTGCTAAAAAATCAGAATATGCAGTTCAGTTAGCTGAAAAGCAAAAAGCTAAATATACTTATGGTATTTTAGAAAAGCAATTTGCAAACTTATTCGATAAAGCACACAGAAGTAAAGGTGTAACAGGTGAAGTTTTATTACAGCTTTGCGAATCAAGATTGGATAACGTTGTATATAGATTAGGTTTTGCTAAAACAAGATCTGGTGCAAGACAGTTAACTTCTCACAGACACATCACTGTGAATGGTGAGATTCTTAACATTCCGTCTTATTTAGTGAAAGCTGGTGATGTAATCGCTGTAAGAGAAAAATCTAAATCTCTAGAGGTTGTTGCTGATGCTTTGGCATCAAAAGCAAACTATGAGTGGTTACAATTCAACGATGAGAAAAAAGAAGGTACTTTCGTATCTGCTCCTGAGAGAATCCAAATTCCGGAAGACATCAAGGAACAGCTTATCGTCGAACTTTACTCTAAATAATTTTTTAATCAAATTTTTGCTCAACCCAATAATATGGCAATTTTACAATTCATAAAACCCGATAAAGTAATTTTACTTAACTCTGATGAATTTAAAGGTCAATTTGAATTCAGACCTTTAGAACCAGGTTTCGGGCTTACAATAGGTAATGCTTTGAGAAGAGTGTTGCTTTCTTCTCTGGAAGGATATGCTATTTCATCTATCAAAATAGAAGGTGTAGAGCACGAATTTTCAACTATTCCAGGAGTAATCGAAGACGTTACTGAAATTATTCTTAACCTTAAGCAGGTTAGATTAAAATCTACAGCAGAAAACCAGTCTAATGAGCAGGTTATCGCTAAGGTTTCAGGTCAAACGATTATTACTGCTGGAGATTTAGGTAAATCAATCAACGGATTTGAGATCTTGAATCCAGAGTTGGTTATTTGTAACCTAAACAGTGATGTAACTTTCGAAATTACTTTCAATGTAGAAAAGGGTAGAGGGTATGTTCCTTCTGAACAAAATAAGTCGAACAATGCACCAGTAGGTACTATTGCAATCGATTCTATTTTTACGCCAATTAAGAAAGTACAATACAGCATTGAAAATTATCGTGTAGAGCAAAAGACAGACTACGAAAAACTTGTATTAGATATAGAAACTGATGGTTCCATCAGTCCTCAAAATGCTTTAACAGAAGCTTCGAAGATATTAATTTATCACTTCATGTTGTTCTCTGATGAGAGAATCACTCTTGAAACTGAAGCTGTAAAAGCATCTATCCAATATGACGAAGAAACTCTTCATACAAGACAACTTCTTAAATCTAAATTAGCAGATATGGATCTTTCAGTGAGAGCTCTAAACTGTTTGAAGGCGGCAGAAGTAGAAACGTTAGGAGAATTAGTTTCTTACAGTAAGTCTGATTTGATGAAATTCAGAAATTTTGGTAAAAAATCTTTGACAGAACTAGAAGAATTAGTGCATTCAAAAGGTCTTAACTTCGGTTTCGACGTTGCAAAATATAAGTTAGACGCTGATAAATAATTAATAATGAGACACGGTAAAAAATTCAATCACTTAGGAAGAACAGCTTCTCATAGAAGTGCTTTACTTTCTAATATGGCTTGTTCTCTAATTGAGCATAAAAGAATCAACACTACTGTAGCTAAAGCGAAAGCTTTAAGAGTATATGTTGAGCCCCTATTAACAAAAGCAAAAGAAGATACTACACATAACAGAAGAATTGTTTTTTCATATCTTCAAAGTAAAGAAGCAGTAACTGAATTATTCAGAACAGTAGCTCCAAAAATCGCTGAGAGAAATGGCGGTTATACAAGAATCATCAAAACTGGTTTCAGACAAGGTGATGCTGCTGATATGGCTCTTATCGAGTTAGTAGATTTCAATGAGCTTTACAATCCTAATGCTGAAGAGAAAAAAGCTACAAGAAGAAGTAGAAGAGCTACAACTGCTAAAAAAGTAGAAGCTGTAGTTGCTGATGCTCCTGTAGTAGAAGAAAAAGTGGAAGCTCCTACAGCTGAAGCTGCAGACTCTACTGAAGAGAAAACTGAAGAATAATATTCATTCAGATATATATAAAAAACCGTTCAATTACTGAACGGTTTTTTTTGTTTTTATAATCTGGATTTTAAGATACAGTATCATTACGAAGTCATATTAGATCTTCGTTCTTTTCAATTCAATCACATTATTACCCTGTTCAAGGTGTAAACTATCACCCTTCACTCTTGCGGTCATATCATCTTTTTTATAAATGGTTTCCCCGTCTTTGCTTTCTGTTTTAGGAAGAGTAAAGGTTTTCTTATTACTTGTTATAGCAACAGTAGTTTCTTTCGGATCATTCTTAAAAACAACTTTTACCAAAGATCCGTCGGTTGCTTTATAAACATAATCTGTTTTTTCAATTCTTTTGCCATTCACATCAACAATTGATGTGTTTTCGGAGGCTGAGTCAATTTTCCCATTGGCATCTGTAATTATGGAAGCAGAGCTATCAATTTTGAGAACGTTTTTATTTCCACTCTCAGCTTTTTTACAACTTACAAATGATAATGCAGCAAGTAAAGCTGTTATTAGAAGTTCTTTTTTCATGTATATTATTTTTAATATGTTCAATTTAATTAATTCTTAATGATAAGAGAAATTTGATTAAATTTAGTAAAAACAAAAAACAAACCAATAACCACGAACTCAAATTTAAAATTACACAAAAGTGTAATTGATTCTACTTTGTTTTCTGTTGAAATTTGTATTAAACAAAAATAACGGACATGAGCATTTCCATAGCTATAGTAGAAGATGAAAAAAACTACAACAATGCGTTGAAGAAAGTCATCAATTACCAGACTGACATGAAAGTGATCGCTCAGTTTTATGATGGAAATGATGCACTAAACAATCTCTCTAAAATTTCTCCCAACGTTGTCATGATGGATATTCAGCTTCAGGATATGCTTGGAATTGAAATCATAGAAAAATTACGTAAGGATATGCCGGATACTCAGTTTATTATGTGTACGAGTTTTGAAGATGACGAAAAGATCTTCAATTCCCTAAAAGCTGGTGCAATGGGCTATCTTATAAAAGGAGAAAGCATGGATAAGATTCTTACTTCTATCCGTGATGTATATAACGGTGGTGCTCCCATGAGCTTTTCTATAGCAAGAAGGGTCTTGAATCATTTTGAAAAGAAGATCACAGATGTAAAAGGATATGATGAACTGACCAATCGTGAGAAGGAAATTCTTGAACTCCTTTCGCGAGGACTGTTATACAAAGAAATTGCAGATCAGAAATGCATTAGCATGGATACCGTAAAAAAGCATGTCGGAAATATCTATAGAAAATTGCATGTAAGCAATAAAGTAGAAGCGATCAATAAATTTAACCATTTTAAAAACTAAGAAACCATGAGAACGTTAGAAACAAAAAGAGAGATTATTAAATTAATATTTGATAATCTGAATAATCTCACTAAAGAAGACTTAATATCAATTTCAGATCTATGTTCATCTATCTCAAACATTGATTCAATTGGTAAGAAAAGAGATTTGGATATCTTAAATTTGGTGAATTTTTATAGGAATCCAAATCCTGTACCTGCACCTATAGGAGAAGGTTCAATTAGAATGTTTAACCGTCAAAGCTTTTCATATTTACAAAAAGTGTTTGTTATTCAGCCCAATATTGTAAATTTTTTGTTGGATGAAGGAAGTAATAAAATTGACATTTTTTTATTAGAAAGAGAAAAGAATCTTGATGTTGCTTATGGGAACTCGACTGATAAACAGTTCTATTATATCAATGGAGTAAACGGTGGCAACATAATGAGTGATTTTGTTAATCAAAGGAAGTTGTTTGAAGGGAATCTAAAAAATTTACTGGACATAAAGAAAAACCCTAATGGCCATACATGCCCTACCAAAATTATGATTGATAAGATAGATCTGGAAAAATTTAATCAATTTAAAGTAGGGAAAAATAATCCACAAGTGGAATTAGTGACTGGAATTAACCAAGATAGATCCAACAGTGATTTCTTTAATAGGGTAACATTAGTAATGAATTTTGTAAGTGAGATAGATGGTACACTTATTCCAGATCCAAATTATTATTTTGATACCTATCATCTTTGTCCTCCAGGCACTTGTTAACTATGATACAAGATTTTATATATTACTTTTTACTAGTGATGTGTCTTGTTGCTTCATTTTATAATGAAAAGGCAAGGCATAATTGCTTTTGGCTATACTTTCTACTGGTTTTATTTTATGAAATATTATTTTATTTTAGAGTGATTGGTGTTGAAATTTATGCAACATCGCCTATAGTATATTCATTATTTTTCATAAATGTTTATCTAAAAGAACTATATAATGAAAAACGCTTTATTAGGTACATATCAAATGCAGTACTATTAATTGTTGGAGTTGTATTATACCCTAGTAGTAAAGGATATTCTATCAATTTGGGTATAATGATGTCTTTTATATTTATACTTTGTGGTCTAATTTGGTTATTTAACCAGTTTAAAAATAATAGTCAGATCCCCATAATATCTAAACAATTCTTTTGGGTAAGTGTATCTTTATTACTCTGGGCTGTTTTTTTTCTATTTAGAGTAACTCCTATGTATTTATTTGAAAAATCAGATGACGAGTTTCTTGCTGTATTAAATAGGATATTTCAACTGGTTACGATTACATCTTATATAATCTTTTTTAAAGGACTATTGTGTAAATTATGAAAGTGTTACCAGAGGAAATAAAGCAAACTTATATTATAGCAATTATTGTTATGATGCTATTCGTTGGGTTTATCATTTTTATAGTTTTATTATACAACAGAAAACAACTACTATACATAAAGGAAAAACAGCTCAAAGAAGCTGAACACCAAAACCAGCTTCTCCAGAAAGAACTTGAGAAACAAAGATCAATAGAACAGGAACGGGAACGGATTTCACATGATATGCACGATGACCTTGGAGCAGGGATTTCGGCATTGAAGCTTCAGGCTGAATTTTTAAAACAAAAGGCAGAGGATGGGGATTTAAGAAATGACATTGATGAGATGCTAAAGACTTCTGAGGAAATGAATGTTTCGATGCGCGAAATGCTTTGGAATCTAAATTCAGGAAATGATACTGTTGGTGATTTTGTTACTTATGCAAAGATATATGCTGAAAATTTCCTAAAGAAATCATCTATGAAATTTGTAATAAAAGATGGTGATGTTATTTCCGATACGGCTGTTTCAGCTGAATTAAGGAGGAATATGTTTCTCTGCCTAAAAGAATCGTTAAATAATATTTATAAACACAGTCAGGCAAGTGAATTAGAAATTTCATTCCTACAAAGTGGCAATGAATTTAATATGAAAATTTCAGATAATGGAATTGGCATTGATAACAATAAACCTGAAGGGAATGGTCTAAGAAATATGAAGCGGAGAATGAAAGAATTAGATGGAGAATACCAAATCTCATCTTCAGAAAAAGGAACTGCTTTAATTTTTACAGTTAAGATATAATTCTATAAAAATATAATATGAGACAGCACCAATAAAATGGTGCTGTCTCATATTATAATCACCCTTTTGTGTAATTGACCAGCGTCTAATTTAGTGGGAAATTTGAAATATAATTTTAAAAACTAAAAGCCATGAAAACTAAATTTTTTTTCTTGATTTTAATCGTGGTACTAAATTCCTGCGGTATTTACAATAACAGTTTTACAAAAAATAAAGCTGTGATGGAAAATGATGTAATTTATGCGGATGATTATTATTACTCACAAGCAGTAAATGAATATGATGCCGTAAAGAATATTCTTTTTGGATTAAGTACTAAAAGTATTGATGATTCAATCTCATTGATGGGAAAAATAGTTGAAAGAGGAAAGGTTGCTGAAAATGAGCTATTGAAAAAGGGTTTTGTAAATTGTAAATTTTCTTTACCTAGAAAATTGAAAGATTTAGATGCCGGTTTTCAGTTTAAACAATATTTCTTCACAAGTAACAATAAGGCAGCTCTGAATGCTTTTGGTATTGCAAATGTTTCTGCAAGTGAAAAGTTAAGTTATCTTGTTATTGATTTCCTTCAATATAAAGATATTATGTGCTATAAGCTACCTACCATCCGTTATGCTGTAGGAATTCGAGCTGAGTTCACCATTCACGATTCAAATATTATATTTAAGGGAAATGGAGTTGGTTCTTTAGCTCAATTGGCAATGGATGTTGAAAGTAATAAAAAAAAGGTAGATATTTCAATTAAAACGATTGGTATTACGGGGCTACAATCACGGGTTCCTTTACCAGAAAATAATAATTTCGATATTTCAACATTTGCTGATTTTAAAGCAGTTCTAACATTTATTAAAACTATGAAAGATGGTGATGCTGATGGAGAAATTACATTTGCTCCACAAATAATCCCTGTATTAGATAAGTATAGAAGTAATTTAGAATCTTCGGTTTATGCAAACATTGAAAAAATTGATTTATTGAAACAAAATATTGAAAATGCAAAACTTGGGGATGAAGATGAGTGGAAAAAAGATGTCATTAAAAACTTGAAAGAAGCATCTAAGGATTTATATAATTTGGAAGTTACTCGTATACGGCAAAATAAGGAAAGGCTTGTTAATTATTCAAAATTTATACAGGATAACTCTTCCGTTAATAGTCTCATCAAACTAGATAGTGTGGCTACAAACATTTTTAAGACCCCTGCAAATGATACAAGGCCAAATGAGAAAAGTATTATAGAAGCTACAATACATCAGCTAAGTCTTAACAAACTTTCAAAAGCAAAAGAAATAGTTTCGGACTGTATTAGCGGAGATTGTGACAAAATAAAACAAAAATTAAATAAGATCACTGTAACACCTAAACAAAATGATTTACAGAAAATAAGTAAAGAGTTGGAAGATAAATATACCGATGGAGTTGAAAATAAAAATATTAAAAATGAAAAATGGATATATATCGGGACGATTAATAATAGTTCGATAGTATTAGAGTCAATAATTAATGAACTAAAAATAAATAGTATTTACGACTTGAAAATAGATTCAAAATATTCAGTAAATACAGATGCAAATATCAGAGATAATCATCCGGAAAGAAAAGACGAGGACTGGAATAAAGGAGCAATTATAGATGTTCTCAAAGAAAACAGGACATTTATAATACAGAAAATAGCAAGAATTCCAGGAGCTAACAATGAAACTTATATTTGGGCACAAATAACATATTAGATTCTAAATGACTTATTCCGGATGAACGAGAAAAATATGAATTAATCCAATAAAATAAGTGACGAAAATCAGTTACTATGTGATGCATTTTTAAATTCCCCAATTTGTAATGAAAACTTTGGGGAATTTTATGTTTTATTACCAAATATTAAAGTCTACTTTTTTCGTGACACTATTTTTTTCATTAAATTTGTAACTCAAGTATATTAATTAATAATAAACAACTGGAAGCATTTTTGCGGATAGTTTAAACAGAAAAATTATGAGTTACATTTCTTACATTGAAGCGAGACAAATTTTAGATTCGAGAGGGAATCCTACAGTTGAAGTAGATGTATTCACGGAGAGTGGTGCAATGGGACGTGCTGCGGTACCTTCCGGAGCTTCTACAGGAGAACATGAAGCGGTAGAATTACGTGATGGTGGTTCAGAATATAATGGAAAGGGTGTCCTTAAAGCTGTTGAGAATGTAAGAGAAGTAATTGCTCCTGAATTGGTGGGTCTGCCTGTTTTTGATCAAAATCTTCTGGATCAGATCATGATCGATCTTGATGGAACCAATAATAAAGGAAATCTTGGAGCAAATGCTATTCTTGGGGTTTCGTTAGCAGCAGCTAAAGCAGCGGCAACGGAATTAAGAATGCCTTTATATAAATATGTAGGTGGAGTGAATGCAAATACACTTCCTGTTCCTATGATGAATGTGATCAACGGGGGATCTCACTCAGATGCACCTATCGCATTCCAGGAATTTATGATCATGCCGGTAAAAGCAGATTCTTTCTCTCATGCATTGAGAAAAGGAACTGAAATCTTCCATAGTTTAAAATCTATTCTTCATTCAAGAGGTTTATCTACTGCAGTAGGTGATGAAGGAGGTTTTGCGCCTACTTTCAAAGGAACTGAAGATGCTCTGGACACATTGCTTCAGGCTATTGAAAAAGCTGGATATAAGCCTGGTGATGACATTATGTTAGCTTTAGACTGTGCCGCTTCAGAATTCTATAAAGATGGAATTTATGATTATAGAAAATTCCAGACTCCTGATGCAGCTCAGTTTACAAGCAGTGAGCAGGTTTCTTACTTAGCAGAATTGGCTGCTAAATATCCGATTATCTCTATTGAAGATGGTATGCAGGAAAATGACTGGGATGGTTGGAAAATGCTAACAGATAAAATAGGAGACAGAGTTCAGTTGGTTGGAGATGATTTATTCGTAACCAATGTTGAAAGATTAGCAAGAGGTGTTAAAGAAGGAATAGCAAATTCAATCCTTGTAAAAGTAAACCAGATCGGTTCTCTTTCTGAAACAATGGATGCTGTACAAATGGCTCAGCACAATAAATTCACTTCTGTAATGTCTCACAGATCAGGAGAGACAGAAGATTCTACAATTGCTGACTTAGCTGTGGCAATGAATTGCGGACAGATCAAAACTGGTTCAGCTTCAAGATCGGATAGAATGGCTAAATACAATCAGTTATTAAGAATTGAAGAAGCATTAGGTGAAACTGCTATTTTCCCAGGATTAGAAGCATTTAAAATCAAAAGATAATTGAAAATATAAATAACGGCGAACGATAATTTGTTTGCTGTTTTTTTATGGAATTTTAGTAAATTTAAAAAAAAATAAATAATGTCAGACAACAAAGTTATATTGAATTACGACGGTAATTCATATGAATATCCCATCGTGGATAGTACTATCGGAGACAGAGGGATAGATATTTCAAAATTAAGAGACCAAACTGGTCTAATAACCCTGGATTTAGGTTATAAAAATACTGGAGCTACAATTAGCGACATCACTTACTTAGACGGAGATCAAGGAGAATTGCTTTACAGAGGATATCCAATTGAACAGATTGCTGAAAAATCCAATTTTACTGAAGTAATGTACCTTTTATTACATGGTGAATTACCTAATAAAGATCAATACGGTTCTTTCGAAAATAATATTAAAAAATATAACTTCATCGCAGATGAAATGAAAAAGATCATTGATGTTTTTCCTCGTTCTGCTCATCCTATGGGAGTTTTATCTTCTTTAACTTCTGCATTAACTGCCTTTAACCCTAAAGCTGTTAACGTAAATTCTAAAGAAGAAATGGATCATGCTGCTGAATTGATGATCGCCAAATTCTCTCACCTTTGTGCCTGGACTTATAGAAAGACTCAAGGGTTATCTATTAATCATGGTGACAATAGCTTAAACTATGTAGAAAACTTCTACAAAATGGCTTTCAGATTACCAAACGAAGACTTTGAAGTAGATCCGGTAGTTGTGGGTGCTTTAGATAAATTATTAATTCTTCACGCAGATCACGAACAAAACTGTTCTACATCTACAGTAAGAATGGTAGGTTCTGCACATACAGGTCTTTTTGCTTCTATTTCTGCAGGTGTTTCTGCGCTTTGGGGACCACTTCACGGTGGAGCTAACCAGGCAGTAATTGAAATGCTTGAATTAATTGAAAAAGATGGTGGTGATGTATCTAAGTATGTTGCTAAAGCTAAAGATAAAAATGATAACTTCCGTCTAATGGGATTCGGACACAGAGTTTACAAAAACTTCGACCCAAGAGCAAAAATCATTAAGAAAGCAGCTGATGATATTCTTAATGCGTTAGGAATTCAGGATAAAGCTTTAGATATTGCAATGCAGTTAGAAAGAGTAGCTCTTGAAGATGAATACTTCATCGAAAGAAAGCTATATCCAAACGTAGATTTCTATTCAGGTATTATCTACAGAGCTTTAGGAATTCCTACAGAAATGTTTACAGTAATGTTTGCATTAGGAAGACTTCCAGGATGGATTTCTCAATGGAAAGAAATGAGATTGAAAGGAGATCCGATCGGAAGACCAAGACAGGTATATCAAGGAGCTCAACAAAGAGACTATATCGATATGGTAAACAGATAATATCTGTTTAAATAATAAATTAAATCCCAAAGCTTGCTTTGGGATTTTTTATTTTCTGACTAGATCGTTGGAATTGTACCACCATCAATTACATATTCTGTTCCTGTTAAGTAACTTGCTCTTGGAGATGCCAGGAAACCGACAAATTCTGCAATATCTTCTGGTTGCGCAGGTCTTCCAATAGAAATGCCACCTAAAGCGTCCATTACACTCTGGGTTGCTTGTTCGATTGTAGTGTTTGAACTTTCTGCTATTCGTTCCATCATTCGCGTTGCGGAAGTGGTCATAATCCATCCCGGAGAAACTGTAAGAACACGTACACCTTTTGATGAAACTTCTTTTGAAAGACCCTTACTGTAATTTATTAAGCCAGCTTTAGCAGCAGCATAAGGTAATGTAGAATCATACAAAGGTAATCTCCCCTGTATAGAGGCAATATGAATAATGACGCCGGATTTTTGTTTTATCATTTGAGGCAAAAGTCCCCTGTCTAAACGAACTGGAGCTAATAAATTAGTTTGTAAAGTAGTTTCCCAATCCTGATCTGTAAGCACCGAAAAACCACCACCCGGGGTTTCCGATCCACCAAGTGTATTCACTAAAATGTCGAGCTTATTAAAGGTTTCCAACACTTCACTTACCACTTTTTGTGTTCCTTCAGAGGTGCTTAAATCTGCAGAAATGAAATGTAGATTTTCATCTGCAAATTCAGGTTTATTTCTTGCCGTGACAATAACTGTAGCACCAGCATTCAATAGTCTTTCTGTAATTGCTTTACCCGCTCCTTTTGTACCTCCGGTGACTAAAGCGATCTTACCAGATAATTCGTTGTTGAAATTGAATTGTTGTATCATATTTTATTTTTATACAAATTTCAGACGTATGATACATTCATACAAGTAGGGAAATACGATTCATATAGGGATTAATTAATCCCCTATTGTAATTTTTATAACATTGAGTAATTTTGTTGAATGTATGAAAGAAAAATTCCTCCTAATTTAAATTGTGGACTGGATCTTATAGCTGAAGTCCTGTATGGCAAATGGAAAATCCGTTTGCTATGGTTCATCAAAGAAGGCTGTAAAAGGCCAAGTGAATTGCAACGGAAGATACCAGATGCTTCCAGAAGAGTTTTGAATGTTCATTTGAAAGAGCTCGAAGAACATGAATTAATTACCAAAAAGATTTATCCCGTAGTACCTCCTAAAGTTGAATATAGTCTTACAGATTTTGGTGAGACTTTAATACCCGTAATTTCTGCTTTAGGACAGTGGGGTGATAAGAATGAAGAACGTTTACGAGCTTCTATTTTAAGTAGATTAAATCAAAAGATAAATGAATAGTTCTTACTTAAATTAATTATATGGTCTTCATCTATCGAATTGAATTTTAATGTTATTAATATAACACGGAATATGATAATTTCATTAAATTTACGGATATAAAAAACTAATTTACAATGACTTTCGGACAACAGCTATTATTCTTCTTTAGTGCAGTGGGAGCTTTTAATGGGCTTTTACTGGGAATTTACCTGCTGTTTGTTAAAAAACTTAAATACATCCCAGATTTCTTTTTAGGATTAATTTTATTGACATTAAGCATTAGGGTCGGAATATCTGTATGTATTTATTTTTATCCTGATCTACCCAGAATTATTCCTCACCTGGGATTATCAGCACTTTTTTTTACCGGACCCGCCTTGTATTATTACATTCGGTCCTCTTTTTTACAAAAACAATTTGTTCTTAAAGACTGTCGAAAACCTTTTGGTATTTTGACAATGATTCTAGGAATCGTTGGTCTTTTGTATTTATTTTTCCCTATTACCTGGGACAGTTATTTTGGAACTTTTATTTATTCTGTCTGGACAATTTTTGTTCTTTTATCTGTATATGAATATTATATTTTGTCAGGGAAGAGTTCAAAAGAACCGCATAAATTTATCCTTCCTGTTTTATTGAGTAATGTGATTATATTTTTAACCTATCAGTTAATTTCTACAGGATGGGTTCAAATATATTGTGCAGGAGGAAGTATTGTATTTTCATTTGTTTTGTATGCAAACTTTCTGATTCTATTTAATAAAAAATATCAGTCGATTGAATTAAAAGAATCGAACAGATATTCCAATAAAAAGATATCCGATGAACGAGCAGATAACTTTGTTTCAAAACTAGAGAGACTGATGAATTCTGAAGAATTGTATAAAAACCCCAATTTGAAATTGAATGACTTAGCAATGAAAATGAATATTTCAGCGCATCAGCTCTCACAATTATTGAATGATAATCTGGAGAAAAGTTTCTCAACATACATCAATGAATACAGAATTAATGAAGCTTGTGAAATAATCGAAAATGGCTCTTATCTAAAAATTGAAGAGATAGGATATGAAGTAGGATTTAATTCTAAATCAACATTTTTCTCAACATTTAAAAAGATAAAAAATACAACACCACTTTTGTATCGACAATCTCAAACACCTTCTGTAAAAGAGCTCCAAGGTTCAAATTTATAATTCCGCACTTCGGAATTTAAACTTCAAAACTCTATTTTTATTCGGGAATTCTACTTTTGGCCCATAAAATATAAAATTTATGAGCCTCAGATTGTGGACTTTAATTATGCTGTTGTTTTTGTCATTCTTTGCCAATGCCCAGAAAGTTGTCAACGGAAAAATATTGGATTCGGAAACGAAGGAAAATCTTTATAGGGTAGAGGTCTCCCTCCTAAATAAGTTAAGTAATCAACCTGTCGATAAAAAAATAACCGATTCTTTAGGACGTTTTCAGTTTGAAAAGGTTGAAGATGACTATTATTTTATTGCACAAAAAGCGGGTTATGAAACCAAAATAGTAGATAAGGCCAGCGAGGTTTTTATCATTGAAATGATTCCCGTCAGTAATACCATTGCTGAAGTAGTCATACAGTCTCCATCCCGTAATATAAAATTGAATGATGGAAATATGGTAATGAATGTTGCCAATAATAAAGACTTTAAGACTTCGACCCATGTCCTGGAAGTATTAAGGAAAACACCAGGCGTCACCGTTAATCAGGAGGATGGTATTTTCATTGGCGGAAGAATAAGCCCGGCCATTTTTATTGATGGAAAACCTCTTGTTATGAGTGCTCAGGAAATTCAGGCTTACCTAAGGTCCTTGTCCCCTGAAATAGTTGAATCTATAGAGGTCAATACCAATCCTTCTTCTAAATACGATGCAGAATTCAAAGGTATTATTGATATCAGACTAAAAAGAAATGGAAACCTTGGTTGGAAAGGAACCTATAACGGAAGCATTTCCATTAATAAGTTTAATTATAGAGAAAACACTTTCAATACTTCATACAACACTGAAAAAGTTGCCTACCAAATACAATTTGGATATAACGAAGGGATTTCAACATATCGATATAATGCATTACAACGGCTCGCTAATACTAATGTAATGAGAACTGGTACCTATCAAAAAGATGAGGCAAGAATTCTTACGGTTCAAACAGGAATTGATTATCGGTTAAATGATAAAAACAGATTAGGATTTACTTTAAGAGGTAATTTCAGAAATAGCGATCGTATGCGAACAGGCTCATTATATACCACTAATAAAAATGAGACGCAATTGGTCTTTGATACAGGAAGTGAAAACCCTATTGATTATATTCAGGATAATTATGGGATGACGGCTGATTATACTTTCACTGGCAAAAATTTCAAACTTAATTTCCTTGGAAATTACCTTTCAGTAAGTAATAAACAAAAGGATGATTTTATCAGTAAAGATTTACCAACCTCAGAACTTTTGTCCTATTGGAAATCGGATCTACTCAATACCATAAATATCTATACTGCTCAGATTGATGTTACTCAAAAAGTAAAAAATGCCAATTTTGAAACCGGAATAAAATATAGTGATACCAATACCAACAACAATATCAGATATGATACTTTATCAGTTAATAACCAATTTACTTTTGACCCGACACGCAGCAATAAGTTCTCATATAAAGAACAGGTACTGGCAGGATATTTAGCTTACAGTCAGAAATTTGACAAGCTTCAGATCAATGCGGGAATAAGGTTTGAAAATACAAAAAGCATTTCTAATGCAGTTAGTTCAGACTCTATTGTTGCAAGAAGTTATTTAAAGTGGCTGCCTTCTTTAAGTGTAAATTACAATTTTAATAAATCGAACGAGCTATCTATTTCCTATAGCCGTAAAATTACTCGGCCGGCTTTTTCACAACTCAATCCTTTCAGGTTTTATTTCAGTCCACTGAATTACTGGATTGGGAATCCTTATTTACAACCATCATTTACCAGCCAGGTTAAAGCAACTTACCGTTATAAAAACTGGATAACAAGCTTAAGTATAGGAAAAGAAACCGATGTGATGGTTCGGTATCCACGATATGATCCTAAAACCAATGTTTTAGAATATTTAGGAACAAATTTGCCTTATCGTAATTTTGCTAATTTGGAAGTTAGTTTCCCTTTGAAAATTGCCAGATGGTGGAATATAAATACACAAATCACAGGTTTTTACAATTATGAGTTTCGACCTTATCTGGATGAAGTATTCGCATTGAAAATTTATAATTATGAGTTAAGGCTTAATCAAGTATTTTCTTTACCAAAAGGATATACAGTAAATCTTTTTGCTAATTATGAATCAAAAACAGGGAATAGCCTTTACATTATAAAACCGAGATATACGGTAGATCTTTCTGTTCAAAAATCATGGTTTGAAAATAAACTAAACACAAAGATCAGCTATAATAATATTTTTGATTCTTATGACCAGCGTGTAGAATTTAGGCATAAACAAATTATGGATAACAGATTTATCCATTGGTGGGATAGTCAGAGATTACTGATTGCGATAAGTTATAATTTCGGGAGTTCCAAATATCAAGGTAAAGAAATTCAGAGATCTGATGAAGAAAATAGGACAAGATAAAAACAAACCTGCTATAAAATTAGCAGGTTTTTGTTTTTAAATATTATGGGCATACGCAGTTTCCGCACGTCCAGATTCTGCAGCTTCCGTCGTCATTCCATTCACAGCAGTATCTTGGCTTAGTTGGGCCAGCACCTCCAATAATTGATTTTTGTTGATCTCTTCCAAGTTTTTGTGCATTTCTTAGCACTGGATTTGTCTTGTTCATGATTTTGATGTTTGATGTTAATAATAAAGTTTTAATTTTTCATGAAAATTATATCACTAATATAGGAAGTTATTTTTAAATAGCATACTCTTTTTTGAGTCGAATATAGATGATAAACAGTCGTTTATAGACTTTATTCTACGCAACTTAGTCATTAGGAGATATTGCTGATGATACCATATTTTAATATAAAACAAATTCTCGGTAGAAACTAAATCAAAAGTTTTCCAGGTAGAGACCTTTACCTATATTTGTATATTGCATAAATCTTTATGAAACTAAATATTAAAAACGAAACGGGGAGGTTAAAATCAGTTGTTCTGGGCCAACCTAATTCTTTGGGACCCGTTCCCACCCTTGAGGAAAGTTATGATGCCAAATCATATTACTCAATCGAACACAACATATATCCTAAAGAATCGGATATTATTGATGAAATGAATGCTTTTGAAGCAGTATTGAAAAAATATGATGTAGAGGTATTGCGTCCAAGCATTATCAATGACTACAATCAGGTTTTTGCAAGAGATGTAGCTTTTGTGATTGACGATAAAATGATTATTTCAAACGTAATTGCAGACAGAGCTGATGAACAGGAAGCTTATAAAAAAGTTTTTGAAAAAGTGGCTTGGAGAAAAATCATTAATCTTCCGGAAACAGCTCATATTGAAGGCGGAGATGTTATTGTTTGGGATGACTTTCTATTTATAGGCACGTGTTTCAGTGAAGATTACAGAAACTATAAGACAGCTAGAACCAACGAATACGCTATAGAAATTCTAAAAGAATATTTTCCAAAAAAAAGGATCATTGATCTAGAGCTAAAGAAAAATGATAAAATTCCTTTCGAGGGAATCCTGCATTTGGATTGTACATTTAATCCCATTGGAAAAGATAAATGTCTTATTTATAAAAATGGTTTCGTAGATGAGAGTGATTATCGTTTGATCATAGATATTTTTGGAGAAGAGAATTGCTTCCACCTTACGGATGAAGAAATGTTTGAAATGTTTCCTAATATCTTCTCTATTTCTCCTGAAATAGTAGTTTCTGATCAGACATTCACAAGAATGAATAACCATTTGAGAAACGAATGGGGAATGACTGTAGAAGAAATCCCATATCGTGAAATTTCAAAAATGGGTGGTCTTCTACGTTGCTCTACAATGCCTTTGATTAGGGAATAGTAATTAATAAGAGAGTGAGGGTAAATAATTTTTCTGATCTTTAAATCTCTCAATCTTTTAATTTTTAAATCTAAAAAACAATGCAAACAACAGATACCGTATTAATGATAGAGCCGATCGCTTTCGGCTATAATGCAGAAACTGCAGAAAACAATTATTTTCAGGTTGAACAGAAAGATTCAGATGTTCAGGCTAAAGCCCTTGGGGAATTCAATATTTTTGCTGAGAAGTTAAGAAACAAAGGAATCAATGTGATCACTATAAAAGATACATTGGATCCCCACACTCCGGATTCTATCTTCCCCAATAACTGGGTAAGCTTCCATAATGATGGAAAAGTAGTTTTATACCCTATGTTCGCTTCAAACAGAAGAGTAGAAAGAAGAGAGGATATTTTAGAAACAATAAAAAATAAAGGTTTTGAAATAACCGAAATTGATGATTGGTCACTTCCTGAAATTCAGGGACATTTTTTAGAGGGAACTGGAAGTATGATCTTCGATCATGATAATAAGATTGCATATGGATCTGTTTCTCTAAGACTTGATGAAAAATTATTCAGAGATTTTTGCGCAAAATATGGATTCGAGCCTATTGTTTTCCATTCTTTTCAAACGGTAGGTTCAGAAAGACTTCCTATCTATCATACTAATGTTATGATGTGTGTTGCAGACAAATTTGTAGTAATCTGCTTAGATTGCATCGATAGTGAACTGGAAAGAAGCAAGGTAATTGAAACGATTAAAAATTCAGGAAAGGAAATTATTGAAATTTCTGAAGAACAGATGCAGCAGTTCGCAGGAAATATGCTTCAGGTCCAAAATAAAGAGGGACAGAAATTCTTGATAATGAGTCAGACTGCTTATGAATCATTAACCATAGACCAGATCTCAGCAATTGAAAAATATTGTGAAATCATTTATTCAGATTTAAATACAATCGAAGTAAATGGGGGTGGAAGTGCCCGTTGTATGTTGGCAGAAGTTTTCCTTCCTAGGAAATAATTTATTGTATAAAAAATAATTGCTTGGATTTCCTATCCAAGTTGTAATACTTCTAATTCTGAAAATGGGTTAGAAGTTTTTTTATGAAAAATTGGAGTTTCATGATTCGGTATAAACTGCCCCATTACCTTTTAGACGGCTTTATGTGGGTAAAACCGAAAAAAGTTAGTTAAATTTGTATTTTAAGTAAAAATTATGAAGATGCAGACGTACTTATTTATGATAGCTGTTTTATTGGGAATCAGTTTGAATGCTCAGCAAAAAACATTTTGCAACCCAATTAATATAGACTATGGATATACTCCTTTTGAGTCTTTTTCAAAGCAAGGGAAGCATCGAGCTACGGCCGATCCTGTTATTGTTAATTTTAAAAATAAATTATTTCTTTTTTCCACCAATCAGGAAGGCTATTGGTATAGTGATGATATGCTTGACTGGAAGTTTGTAAAAAGGAAATTTCTTAGAGATAATAAATATACTCACGATCTTAATGCACCTGCAGTTTGGGCAATGAAAGATACCCTATACGTTTTTGGCTCTACCTGGGAACAGGATTTTCCAATTTGGAAAAGTACCAATCCGACCAAAGATGACTGGAAAATTGCAGTAGATACTTTAAAAGTTGGAGCTTGGGATCCGGCTTTTCATTATGATGAAGATAAAAATAAATTATACTTATACTGGGGTTCAAGTAATGAATGGCCTTTATTAGGAACCGAGGTAAAAGTTAAAACTTTACAGTCTGAAGGTTTTGTAAAACCAATATTAAGATTAAAACCTGAAGATCATGGTTGGGAGCGTTTTGGAGAATACAACGATAATGTGTTTCTACAGCCTTTTGTTGAAGGTGCCTGGATGACAAAACATAATAACAAATATTATATGCAGTATGGAGCTCCGGCTACCGAATTTAGTGGTTATTCTGATGGAGTATATGTCAGTAAAAATCCTCTTGAGGGTTTCGAATACCAGCAGCATAATCCATTCTCCTATAAACCTGGTGGTTTTGCAAGAGGAGCCGGACATGGAGCAACTTTTGAGGATAATTATAAAAACTGGTGGCATATTTCAACGATTTTTATTTCCACTAAAAATAATTTTGAAAGAAGGTTGGGGATCTGGCCTGCAGGTTTTGATAAAGATGATGTAATGTATTGCAATACATCATACGGAGATTATCCAACTTACCTTCCGCAATATGCTCAGGGTAAAGATTTTTCCAAAGGTCTTTTTACGGGATGGATGTTGTTGAACTATAATAAGCCGGTTCAGGTTTCTTCGACTTTAGGTGGTTATCACTCAAACTATGCCGTGGATGAAGATATAAAAACATATTGGAGTGCTAAAACAGGAAATAAAGGTGAATGGTTTCAGACTGATCTGGGTGATGTATCTACTATCAATGCTATTCAGATTAATTATGCTGATCAGGATGTAGAGTTTTTAGGAAAGACATTAGGAAAGATGCATCAGTATAAAATCTATGGTTCGAACGATGGTAAAAAATGGAATGTTATTGTAGATAAAAGTAAAAATACCAAGGATGTTCCACACGATTATGTAGAACTTGAAAAACCGGCTAAAGCAAGATTCCTAAAAATAGAAAATTTGAAAATGCCTACAGGAAAATTTGCATTAAGTGGCTTTAGAGTATTCGGAAAAGGAGAAGGCACAAAACCTGCAAAAGTCGAGAACTTTGTTCCTTTACGGGCTGATGCCAAAAAATATGGTGAAAGAAGAAGTATCTGGATGAAATGGCAACAGAATTCTGAAGCTGATGGCTATGTTATCTATTGGGGGAAATCTCCGGATAAATTGTATGGAAGCATTATGGTTTACGGCAAAAATGAATATTTTTTCACAGGGGCGGATAGAACAGATGCTTACTATTTCCAAATTGAAGCGTTTAATGCCAATGGGATTTCTGAAAGAACGGAGATTATGAAATCAGAATAAAACTAAAAATTAACGATATAACCATGGAAAAACTAAAAATTGCATCAATCTCACTATTCTTACTCGCTTTCCTGGGGTGTAAGAGTAGTGAAGTTGAAGACTATCAAACTGATCTCGATACGGCGATAAGGAAGATTCATACAGATCTTCAGAAAGAGTTGAATACAGATGTTCCGTCACTAAGTGTTTATATTGTTTCTCCAAAAGGAACTTATTTTAGTACAGTGACGGGAAATAATGGAACTCTTGTAACTAAGAAAACGAACTTTCGTTTTGCGAGTAATACCAAAAATTTTACCTCTACAGCTATTTTAAAAATGATGCAGGACGGATGGCTTCATCTTGATGATAAAATTACAGCTAATATTCCCGGAACAAATGTTCCTTATGTACCCAATACTGCAGAATGGAATTTTCCGAATAAAAATCAGATTACCATTCGTCAGATTCTACAACATAACGCAGGAATATATGATGTAACAAACGATACCTCTCAATACAATGTAAATGGGGAAACCTATGCAGATTATATGCTTGAGAATTTTCCCGATCATCAATTTACTTCTACGGAATATGTGAAACTTCTAACAGATCATAATCTTACGTATGGCTTACCCAATACAGTATATCATTATTCAAATACAGGATTTTCAATTTTAGGAGAGATAATTTCAAGAGTTTATTCTCAGAAATCAAACACTTCTAAAACGTATGGAAATTATATGTACGATCATATTGTAGGACCTTCTTCGAAGATTCCGTTAGATATTAAATTCCCCGAATTGGCACCTGATCAGCAGTTGCCGATTCCTTATGTAAAGGGCTTTATTAAATATACAGATCATAATGAAATAACCGATCAGAAAAATGCAAGTGCTCATGTTGCAGAGGGAAATGGTGTAGGGACCATGCTTACACTTTCTGATTACATAAGAAGTATGATGAAAAGTCAGAATGTTCTTAATGCATCAAGTGTAGAACAAATGAAAAAAAGTAAAGGACCGGCAACAACTTCTGATTATGCATTAGGATGTTCATATGTTCCGGGAGTGGGATATGGGCATAATGGAGCTACGGAGGGTTATCTTTCAACTATGCTTTACGATCCGGAAACAGATTTTTCCGTTGTAGTTCTTCTACCTTTTTGGGACTTGAGAAATATGGACAATTTTACCAAATGTCTTTCTACTTTGAATACTACAGCCCTTGAAGCTAAAAAAGCTCTTAAATATTAAAGAATCAGAATTAAATATTTAAATAAAAAAACGCTTTGACCTGTTCAGAGCGTTTACTTTTTGTCCACCTGTTTCAGAAACTGATCAATTTTGGTAATTAGAAAAGAGCTGTTATTTTCTTTGTCCCAATCCAAATGTCCTCCTTTAAAGCCAAAAGACTCGTGAAATATCCCGTTTTTGTCTAAAATAGAATCTAAAATTACCTTTTGTGACATTGGGATGACCTGGTCATTTTTTCCGTAATAAGAAAGCGTAGGAGCTGAGGTAGTATTGATCCATTTCACAGGACTGATAAAATTGGTCATAGATATTCCTGAAGAAAGAACTTTTGGGTTGATTAAATGCTTTTCAACAAATGCATAATCGAAATATTTTTTAAAACCAGAATCTGCCAGATCGGAAGGTCCTACAATATTAATAACAGCTTTTACTTTTTTATCTTTATCAAATTTATAGGCATAGAGCATTGATAAATGACCACCAGCACTGTTACCTAAAAGCACAAATCTTGGTTTATAGTTTAATGTTTTTTCTAAATGCTCAATAGCACTGCTGATGTCATCGGTCTGATTTGGAATGGCAAAATGGGTCGTTGATGCTAATCTGTAATTGATATTCGCAAAAATGGCTTTTGGAAATTTTTGCATCATAGATAAAGCGAAAAATGTGAGTTGAGATTTGTTTCCACTACGCCAGCCACCGCCATGTATAAAAAGAAAGACATCGGGCTTGTAATTTAAATTAGAAGGAATATACAGATCCACTTTCTGCTCAGAATCATTGCCGTAAGAAATATTTTCCTGACTTTCGAAAGAGATTTTATTACCGAGATCAATCGTTTTTTTCTTGCAACCAATACTGAACAGCAGTATTAACGACCAGCTAAAAATGATAATTAAATTTTTCATACAGGCTAAAGATAGAAAACTCGCTGAGAAATCAGCGAGCTTACCATAAAATAATTGATATGAAGAAATGAATGTTTTTTTATCTTGTTCTGCTTTTGATGGCGTCGGAAGCACCCTCGATGTCTCTTACTTTTTTAACTTTTTGATTACCAAAATTGTAAGTGATGCTTAAAGTCATACCTCTTCTGTATTGATCGTTTCTTACATAATTGTAGTTTCCATTGGCTTGATAATCTTCAATTTCTACAATATTTGTTTTTAAAACATCATTTACATTGAGTGCAAAAGTCCATTCGTTCCAGATTTTTTTCAAACTAAGATCCAAGCTCATTAAGTTCTTCAGCATTCCAAGTTCTATTTGCTGTTTATCAACAAAGAAATAATTTACGCCTAAGAACCATGTTTTCTTTTTATCAAGACGTACTGTGTTATTAGTTTGAATGACCATGCTTGTAGATCTGATATTGTTTGTATACGTAATAAACTCACCTTCTTTATTTTTAAATCTCTCTCCGGTTGTTGGATCAGTATCAAGACTGCCATTATTGATGTTATGTTGAAAACCAATGTTGAAGTTAGTGGTCAAGTATTGTTTAAAGAATGATTTTTGAATTCCTAACATTGCAGACATTTCTTGTTTATCCCCGAAATTTGTTCTAATGTAACGCAATACATTTCTTGGTCCAACTGTTCCATCCGGTGCTACGGGATAACCCTGTAATGGAACCTGAGTAATCTGATCTTTATAATATGAATGATTCAAAATCAAGAAATAGGAGCTTTTATACATATAGGTTAATTCCTGGTTATAGGAAGAAGAAGCCTTTACAAACGGATTATTCTGAGTGTAATTATCATCGGTTAAAATATTTCGAACTGGATTTATTTCCCAGAAACTAGGCCTTCTCATTCTACTTGAAAATGAATATGATATATTATTGCTGTCATTAATAGCATAATTGAAACTTAGATAGGGTAAAAAGTTATTATAATTTCTTTTTATTTCTTGGTATTGCATCGTCTTATCTGGATTTAGAGGAGCGTTAGCCGTCCCTAAACTTTTTGTAATTTCATACCTTGCTCCGACTTTCCCAGAAAGCTTATCGGAGAATTTTTTTTCTATTGTTAAATAGGCTCCATAAATATTTTCATCATATATAAAATGATTAGGCATGTGTTCTTCTTTTTTTATTGGAGCAGGGGGATTTACCCTATAAGTGTCATTCTTAGTGTCATTATCCGTTTTCGTTTTATTGTAATTTCCTCCTATTGAAACCGTAAAATCATTTTTTAATTTCTGGATATAATCTACTGTCCCAGAAAAATTATTGATTATCTGTGGAAGGTTCTGATAAATGGTTTGACTAAGACCTGTGTCTTGGCCAAGTGAATTGGCGAGATAAGTTTTATTATCAGTAAACTGAAATCTTTTGTAATTAAGATAAGCAGCATTTACATTCAATTTACTTCCTAAAGAATCGGTTTTTAATTCATAATTTAAGTTGACTGAATTGTTATAAGATCTTGCATCTTCCTTGTTTCTGGAATTAGTATAATTAGTAATGTAATCTTTTTTCTTATCATCATAAGAGCGGATAGTATTAAATAAATTTACTGTAGAATTATAACTTTTATTAGCCCAAGTATTCCAAGATAAAGCTAGATTGCTCTTCTCTGTTAATTGATAATCAATGTTTAAATAACCGCCAAGGTTTTTATTTGGATCATTAATATCACCTACAGATTCATTGGATGATAAACTATTTCCATTTCTTAAAATATAAGATTGTGCACCGATATTTTCGCCACCACTAAGATTAGCGCTGATTCCTAATTTATTCTTTCTGTAATTGGCTGAAAAACTGGCATCGCTTCCGTTGAACTTATTTTGAGAGTTAGACATTCTCATGTTACCACTTAATCCATCACTCATTTTTTTCTTTAAAACGATATTGATGATCCCATCAGATGATTCTACCTGGTACTCACTTCCCGGAACTGTAATAACCTCAATTTTTTGGATATTCTCTGCTGGTGTGTTTTTAAGAAATTGAACTAATGAATCAGCGTCCATATTGGTTTTTCTACCATTGATATAGATTATAGCATTATTCTTTCCTGCAATTTTTAATGTCTTATCATCGGTAGATGAAAGTAATGGAGTTTGTTTTAATAGATCAAATGTTGTATTTCCTTTAGCAACAGGCGAAGCGGCAACATCGTACACAAAGCGATCACTTTGCTTTTTAAATACTTGTTTCGTTAAAGTAACTCCCTCTATACTTTTAGTTTTTACTGAATCTGTTTTTTTTTCCTGAGCAAAAGCTAGTCCGGTAAAAAATATAGCTGCGATGAGTAGTGGCGTCTTCATGAATTTATTTTTTTAAGTTGAGGTTTCGATTCTGAACATGGTTTAAGACAGAATCTTAAAGAAGTTTATTATATTAAGTTCTAGATTTTACAGCATCATTGGCTGATTTCATTTCTCTGGTTTTTTTCAGTTTTTGATTTCCAAAATTATAGGTGACCCCTACACTGAAAATTCTTGGATACTCAAAATTGGTTACATTGTTGAAGCTTCCATCAGGTTGAATACCTTTTATTTTATTGAAGTTTTGATTAAATACATCATATACTTCCACCAAAACGGTCCAATCGCCTACGATTTTTTTGATATTAAGATCCAGGCTTTGTCTTGTTCCTAATTCTCCAATTTCTATTTTGCTTTTTCCAGCATAGAAGTAGTTAATTCCCAGGAACCAGTCTTTTTTAGACGAAAGACGAATGGTGTTGTTGAACTGAGCAGAAAAATTAAAGTTTTTCACATCGATAACATAAGGAGTAAGTACTTCTGTCTGGCCAGGTACGGGTCTTGAAGTTGGATCTTCAGATACGGTGCCGGAATACATAGCATAAGCTAGATTAACTGAGTAATTCGTTGTCCAGATATCTTTGAACCAGGATTTATTCATTCCCAATGTCAACCCAAGCTGCTTATTATTACCATAATTAGTTCTGATGTATCTTAAAAACTTTGTAGTAACCATAATAGGATCCCCATTAGAATCAAGTTCTATCTTTCCATTCTCATCTTTTTCAGGTTTTGTCACAGTCCCCTGCAGAGGCACCTGGTTTGAGGCATCTTCTACATAGTTAAAACTTAGGTTTGCATAGAAAGCATTCTTAAACATATAATTGATTTCCTGATTATAATATTTAGAAGCTAAAACGAACGGATTGTTCTGAGTGTAGTTGTCTGGTGTAAAATAAGTTCTGGATGGATTTAATTCCCAAAATCGAGGTCTTCTTATTCTGCTGGAAAAAGTATAGCTTATATTATTGTCTGCATTAATTGCATAGTTGAAATTAAGATACGGAAGCAGGTTATTATAGTTTCTATCAAAACCTGTTTTTCCTAATATCTCACCAGTACTTCTGGTCATCTCATAACGGGTTCCTATTTTTCCGGATAATTTCTCACTTAATTTTCTTTCGTAAGTAAGATAAAGACCTAGAATATTTTCTTTATAAATGAAATGATTGGTTTGATCGAAATCATTTACAAAACTGTCGCTTGCTTTTGTATAAACATCCTGTCTGGTATCGTTGTCTGTTTTTGTATTATTATAGCTAATTCCCATTAACCATGAATTCCCTTTTGCTGTTTTTTTGATGTAATCTACATTGGCTGCGTAATTGTTAATGATCTGCGGAACCCATTGTTTAAATGCCCCGTATTTATTATCGTCATCATTATAAAAGGGAAATGTTTCATTAATGCTCGATTTGTCTCTGTTGAACCATAAATAGGAGATATTAGAAGTTAGTTTACTTCCTAACGAATCCGTTTTTATTTCATAGTTTAAATTAAAAGAATGATTTCTTGTCTGGGCATCTTCATTATTTACAGTTCTGTTTTTTAAGACCCCATTTTGAATGTTTGTAATATCCAGAATAGAATTGAAACTTTTATTGTATCTCATATTATATGTGAAACCCAGACTTTGCTTTTTGGTAATTTCATAATCAATATTCACGCTACCACCAAAGTTTTTATTTGGATCATCATTAAATCCAAAAGACTCATTTTTAAAAGTGGAGTTTCCATTAGAAAGTCTATACTTTTCTCTGTCTGTCCAGCTTCCAGTACTGATATTTGTGTTAACTGCTAATTTGTCTTTTCGGAAATTGAAAGAAGCACTTGCAGAAGGATTGTTATAATAAGCCTGCTCATTTTGCATTTTTAAAGTTCCATTATAACCGTTGTTTCTGCTTTTTTTCATCACAATGTTAATTACCCCGTCATTAGATTCAACTTGAAACTCACTACCTGGAACAGTGATTACTTCAATTTTCTGGATATCTTCAGATGGTGTGTTTTTAAGCATTTCAATTAATGCCTCCGCATCCATATTGGATTTTTTATTGTTGATGTAAATAACAACTTCTGATTTCCCCATTATTTTTAATGTTTTCCCATCAATACTGGAGATCATTGGAGTCTGCTTTAATAAGTTGAAGGTATTTGTCCCTTTAGCAATAGGGGAAGAGGCAACATCATAAATAAAGCGGTCGCTTTGTTTTTTGAAGACCTGTTTCTTTAAGTTTATACCCTCTATATTTTTAGTTTTTAGTGTATCTGATTTCTGTTGGGCAAAAACAAATCCAGTGAAAAATATGGCTGCAAAGAGAATGGACGTTTTCATGATTCTATTTTTTATTTGTTAATAGCTTGTATTTGTTATTATTTAACATTACAAAGATATATAATAAATCTAGTATTATGCAATACAAAGTACTTAAAATGTTTTTATTTCATCTATAAAGTATTGATTTTCAGTTACTAAAATTTCAATTGAAAATTTTTCCTTCCTTATATTGACTCTATTATTAGACAACTTGACGGCTAAAGTTGTTACATCAAAACTGAAAATTTGAAAAAATTAACATAAAAAGGAGAATGTAATTTCGTATTCTATTTTATGACTACTTTAGTATCAATAAAAAATTAATAATTTATGAGAAAAATTTATCCTTTATTTTTATTAATACTACTGATCTTATTTTCGTGTATAAGTGATTTTAACATGGAATCTGACATCACGCCAAATCCGCAGTCCAATTTTAATTTCGGAAATACTGCTCAGAGAAATTTTCAGGGATTAGTATTAAGTACGAACGGAAGTCCTATTTCCGGAGCAACAGTTAGTATTGGAACAAGTACAGTGCAGACAAATTCTAAAGGTCTTTTTATAATTAAAAATGCCGAGGTGAAAGAAAACTTTGCTTTTATCAAAGTAACTAAGGCGGGTTATATCAATGCTTCACGTACTTTAGTTCCTACAAATGGAAACAGTAGGGTAAACATTATGATGATCCCTGCGATTACTACAGCATCCATTACTTCTGGGGCTACAGCGACAGTTTCTCTTTCGAACGGAACAAAAGTGAAATTTGACGGAAGTTTTAATGATGTTTCCGGAAACGCCTATAGTGGAAATGTGGATGTTGCATTATTCCACTTAAGTCCTTCCAATCAGTATCTGAACGAATTAATGCCTGGATCTTTTTTAGCAACAAATTTGAACGGAAATTCAAGAGTTATGGAAACCTATGGAATGCTTCATGTACAGTTAACGGGAAGTTCTGGACAAAATCTACAGATTGCTACCGGTCATACAGCAGAAATTACTGTCCCACTAGATGCTGCTCAATTAGCAACTTCACCGAATACAATCCCTTTGTGGTCATTTAGTGAAATTACAGGAATGTGGCAGGAAGAAGGTTCCGCAACTAAAGTTGGAAATACGTATGTGGGCAATGTAAGTCACTTCTCCTGGTGGAACTGTGATGCACAATTTCCGCAAGCGGTATTAAAGGTTACAGTGAAAAATGCTGCTGGCCAACCATTGAGTAATGCAATGATAGGATTAAAAAGAAATTCGCAGACTTATGAAAGTTATGGAATTACAGATGGGGATGGTATGGTTTCGGGAGTTGTTCCTGCTGGTGAGCCTCTTGAACTAAAAATTTATGACAATTGCAATACGGTAGTTTATAGCTCAACAGTAGGGCCATTTCCCGTAGGAGCTACTACTGTACTGCCCGATATTTCTTTAACAAGTTCAACCAATCAGTATACGATCAAAGGAACATTGAAAACCTGTTCTGGAGCTGATGTCACAGATGGTTTTGCTAGTCTTAGATTTGGCGGAGCAATAAATTATTTTCAGACTATTGTGGTTCCAGTGACCAATGGAACTTTTTCAATCAATTCTCTCGGATGTTCAAGTAATCAACAGTTTGTATTGGAAGGTATTGATATTACTAATATTCAAACAAGTGGCGAGATTAACTTTACCGGAACTGCGCCTATTACAAATCTTGGAGATATTGTAGTCTGTAATACAGTTTCAGAGTTCATTAGTTATAAAGTAGATAATCAAGCTACCAGGCTTATATTAAGTAATATTAGTGTTTCACCTAACTTAATTAGTTCAGCGCAAAGCCCTGTTCCTGTAGGAACTTATTTTAGATATGAGGGTGCGGATTTACTTGCAGGCAGCGTTCTGGTAAATAATTACTATTTAACCGTTACAAATAATTCGAATGCATACCAAAATATAACTGTTGATGGAACTACTAATCAGATCACATTTACAGTAACCAGCGCTGGAGCTGTAGGAACTTACACAGATTTTACATTTAATGGAACGTACACGGATAGTGCAGGAGCGTCACACACCGTAAATGGAACGGGACATGTGAAAAGAGATTATTAAAAACAAAAAGGGGCCTATCTAAAGCCTCTTTTTTTATTCTCTGTCGAAGCGGGCAAGTTTTTTATCTACCCATATCGTGGCAAAAGGAAAGAATGCTGAAAGTAGTGCAAATACGAAATCTTCATCATCCCATTTGAAAATTTTTCTCACAGGTAAACAAAGCAAAAGATAAATGGTAAAGAAAAGACCATGGATATTTCCAACTACGATAATAAAAATTGTGGGAAGTAAGCCCTCATCATCATATCTTTTCCAGATCATGGCAACACCATAGAGCAGGAAACAAGAAATTGCCTCTGCAATACAGATTTGTTTAAACCATTTAATGATTTTTTCCTGAGAATATTTTGAGAAAAATTTTTCGATGAAGTTCATTTCTTAAATTATAAATTATAAGTCTAAGCCATAAATCCTCAAACCCATTTCCTGAATTGCAAAATTACTTATAAAAACTGCTACCATCCAAATATTCAAAAACTTCTGGCGGAAGCATAGGTCTGACATTTTTACCTTGCTTGACCATATTGCGAATTTCGGTGGCTGAGATCTCAATAACAGGAGCCTTGATCAATGAAATATTTTCATGCTGTAAATATTCTGAATCTTTTTTCTCACCTTCAAAAACTCTTGGATAAACAATGATATGATGATTCTTGATCAGCAGGTCATAATTCTTCCATTTATGAAGATTATCCAGATTATCTTCACCCATAATTAAACTAAAAGAATAGTCCGGGTGCTTTTCTGTAAGATAGGTAAGGGTGTCGATAGTATAGCTTGGCCTCGGTAGAGAAAACTCTACATTTGAAGCCCTCATGTTGGGATAATTTTTTATGGCAGCCTGAACCATGTCTAACCTGTTATGATCTTTTAATAATGATTTTTTATCTTTAAATGGATTTTGTGGACTTACAACAAACCACAATTCATCCATATCCGAATTTTCTAAAATATAATTGGCTAAAATAAGATGTCCAATATGAATTGGATTAAACGAACCGAAAAAGAGGCCTATTTTTTTCATTATTAAATTAAAGACTAATCTCTAAATTTTACATCCTTTATATTGAGGTAATGCGTTACATTGCCTTTCCAGTGATTTTCTTCTAAAGTAAATGCTAAATCAAAATATTTGTTTCTGAAATCTTCTGAGAACTGTCCTAACTTGAAACCAACACATTCAATATTCCTGCCGGTAGATTCTTGTTTTATATAAAACTTAACATGGTTGTTATCTTTCCCCATTGTTTTTATATATCCTGAAAGCTTCTGATTTTTTAAAGCCAGATTGGGTTTCATATTATGTGGACCAAAAGGAGCTAATTTTCTATGAAAATTAATAAACTCTCTATTAATATCATCGATTTCAATTTCAGAATCTATTATAATAGAAGACTCTTTCTGATGTTCCTGTATTTTCTCAGCGACTACTTTTTCAAACTTTTCTTTGAAAGCTTCAAATTTGGATTTCTCCATTGAAAGTCCTGCAGCAGCATGGTGTCCGCCAAACTTCAGAAAATATTCTGAACAAAGGTCTAATGCTTCATGTACGTCGAAATCCGATACAGATCTTGCTGAAGCTACCATCTCCCCATTATTACCATCTGTAAAAACAAGTGTTGGTTTATAGTAAGTTTCAATAAGTCTGGAAGCTACAATACCAATGACGCCCTTGTTCCACTCCGGGTGGTAAACGATCGTGGTAAGTTTCGTCTCCTGTTGTGATTCAATAATTTGATTCAGTGCAGAAAGCGTAGAGTTCATATCCAGCTCACGCCTTTCATCGTTAAGTCCCATAATATCACTTACGATCTGATGAGCATGTTTCAGATTATCCGAAACCATCAGCTCTACAGCAGCTTTGCCATGTGAAATTCTTCCTGCAGCATTAATTTTAGGAGCGATCTCAAAAACAATGTTTGAGATTTCAAAATGGGAAAGTTTATCTTCAGGAATTAAAAGTCTTAATCCTAGATTTCTTGTTTTTCTAAGGGTTTTTAATCCCATTTTAGCTAAAACTCTATTTTCTCCTGTCATTGAAACAATATCAGCAGCAATAGAAATAGCTAAAAGATCCGTTAGTTCAAATAATTCTGCATCCGGAATTTTATAAATTGTATTTAATCCCTGACATAATTTGAAACCCACACCACATCCTGAAAGTTCCTTAAAAGGATACCTGCAGTCATTTCTCTTGGGATCCAAAACAGCAACGGCATTGGGGATTTCATCACCAGGTAAATGGTGATCACAGATAATAAAATCCACACCCAGATTCTGAGCGTAGCTGATCATATCAATCGCTTTTATACCACAGTCCAAAGCAATGATTAATGAAAATCCATTTTCTTTTGCAAAATCGATTCCCTCTGTTGAGATACCATACCCTTCTGAATTTCTATCCGGAATATAATAATCAAGGTATTTTTTTTGAACTATTTTGCTGAGGTATAAATACATCAAAGCAACGGCTGTAGTTCCATCTACATCATAATCGCCGTAAACTAATATTTTTTCGCCATTTTCAATTGCGGTTGCAATCCGCTCCACGGCTTTTTGCATGTCAGCCATTAAAAACGGACTGTGTATATCGGTAAGATTTGGTTTAAAGAATTCTCTGGCCTTTTGATAATTGTCAATTCCTCTGAGAACGAGAAGCTTAGATTCAAAAGTTCCAAAACCAAGTGACGAACTTAATCTGTCCACAACTTCTTCATCGGGTTCAGGTCTGAAAATCCATTTTTGACTCATTTCACAAAAATAGGGAAAATATATTTTAAAAAGTAATGATAAACTGTTAATATGAGAATATAAAATAAAGAATTTATAACACGAAAATTTGATTTTAGTTTCAATTTATTTTAAATATTCGGACTCATGATTTTTATGTATTTAATAAGTGAAATAAGAAAACTTTAATAAAAATTAATAAAATTTTAGATTTAGTAAATCCAAACTTAATTAATTGTCGTAAATGATATTAAATAACTAAACACTTTAAAATTAATATTATGAAAAAGACAATTAATATTTCTAACCAGGGAACCACCCTGGATACAGGCAGAAGAAACTTCTTGAAACTAGGTGGCATTGGTCTGGCTATGGCAGGCCTTGCATTAGTGGGGTGTGATGATGATGATTTCCAGATGGTGGATAACCAGGTATTCGATCTTGGAAAAGGAGATGTAGGTGTATTAAATTATGCTTATGCCCTTGAACAGTTGGAAGCAGATTTTTATACGAAAGTGGTCAATAATTTTTACTCAGGAATTTCAACCGCTGAAAAAGAATTGTTTACAGATCTGTACCATCATGAAGTGATACACCGTGATTTCTTTAAAGCGGCAATAAGTGGAGTAACAGCTAATGTACTGCCAACACTTGAATTTCAATATCCAAGTGTAAATTTTAATAATAGAAGTTCTGTACTGGCTACAGCAAAAGCTCTTGAAGACACGGGTGTTGCGGCCTATAATGCAGCAGGAAAATATATTACAAATCCAGAATATTTAGTGATTGCAGGGAAAATTGTTTCAGTAGAAGCAAGACATGCATCGGCAATAAGAAATCTTATTAATCCTGGATCAGCAGATTTTTCCGGAGATGATGTGATTGATGCCAACGGATTAGATGTAGCTAAAGAACCAAAAGATGTGGTAATGGCAGCTGGAGGATTTATAAAAACTCCATTTACATGGAAGGAAAGAGGCATTAACTAAATTATTCACTTTTAAAACGTACTATTATGAACATTCTAAAATTACTAGATAAATTTTCTGATGATAAATTTTTTACAACAGAAGCTTCAAGATTAGAAACGCTTACCAATATTTCATCATTTGGTAAAAAAGCAGCTATTGCATCAGTCCCTTTAGGATTAGGACTTGCTATATCGACTCCTGCAAAAGCTGAAACTCAAAATGTAACGGTTCCTGGAAGTTTTTTAAAAAGTGCTTTAACGGAAGCATTACAATTAGCTTTGACCTTAGAGTATTTGGAAAACGAATATTATGCGATCGGACTGTCTACTGCAAGTTTGATTCCTAATGTTGACCGTACAGTTTTTATGCAGATCTCTAAGCATGAGTCTGCGCATGTAGGTTTCTTGAAAAGTACTCTTACCTCTTTAGGCGTAACGCCTGGAGTAAAGCCTAATTTTGATTTTACGGCTGGAGGTAATTTCTCTCCATTTACAGATTACAATCAATTTCTTGTCCTGGCGCAAGCTTTTGAGGATACAGGAGTAAGAGCATACAAAGGACAGGCTGGAAATGTAATGTCGAATAAAGTGGTCTTACAGGCTGCTCTACAAATTCATTCCGTAGAAGCAAGGCATGCTTCGCAAGTGAGAAGAATGAGAGCTAATAAAGGTTGGATAGAATTAGCAAATGGTGGAAATATGCCTTCCGCTACTAACGCTGTTTACGCAGGTGAAGATAACACAAACCAAGGTGGATATAATACCGCGACTGCATTTGGAGCCGCAGCAGGATCTGCCGCTTATGACGAAGTTTTGAGTGGCAGTGATGCAACATCAATTGCATCATTATTTATTGTGTAAAGTGGTTTCTTAATATTAGGTGTAAGTCCTTTTCTGGAATTTTTCGGAAAAGGATTTTTTTCGTTAAAAAAATGATATATTCGCTGCCTAAACCAAAATTTAATTAAATATGAAAAAAATTATTCTATGTGTATGCTTAATTGGAGCAGTACATACATTTCAAGGGCAAAAGATTAGCCTAGGAAAAATTACAGATGTAGCTACTAAAGGAGCAAAAGCATTAACATTTACGAACGAAGATGCTGTGAAATTATCTAAAGAATCAGTTGATTGGATGGATAAGAACAATGCTGTAGCAGGAGCGAAAGATCCATATACAGTTAGGCTGAACAAGCTTTTTGGTAAACATAAATCACAGGACGGACTTAATCTTAATTACAAAGTATATAAAGTAACAGATATAAACGCTTTTGCCTGTGCAGATGGAAGTGTAAGAGTGTTCTCATCTCTGATGGATGTTATGACGGATGACGAATTACTAGCTGTAATAGGTCACGAAATTGGTCACGTAAAGAATCAAGACACAAAAGACGCTATTAAATCTGCTTATTTAAAAGCAGCAGCATTAGATGCTGCATCTTCAGCTTCATCTACTGTCGCTACTCTTAATGACAGTCAGGTAGGTAAGATGGCAAATGCATTCTTAGATGCTTCCCATAGTAAAAAACAGGAATCAGAAGCGGATGCTTACTCTTATGATTTTATGAAAGCGAATAAATACAATGTAGTAGCAGAATATACAGCATTTAAAAAATTAGCGTTACTTTCTTCAGGAAGTACTCAGTCTGGTTTTCAAAAGATGTTCAACTCTCACCCGGATAGTGAAAAAAGAGCTCAGAATATTAAGAAAAGAGCGGAAAAAGATGGTTTATGGAAAGATCCGGGAACCGTTACTTTGCCAACGACAAAACTTACAAAATAGAATTTGTACCAAACAAAAAAATCCTCAAATTAATTTGAGGATTTTTTTGTTTTTTTATGTTGTCTTATTATTTAAGAATACATTTTTTCTCTTAATTCTTTTACTTTTTTATCAGCAAGATATTCGTCGTAACTCATTTCTCTGTCAATAATTCCGTTAGGAGTTAATTCGATGATTCTGTTACAGACCGTTTGAAGCATTTCGTGGTCATGCGATGCCAGTAAAAGATTTCCTTTGAAATTAGATAAAGAGTTATTCAATGTTGTAATACTCTCTAAGTCTAAGTGGTTGGTCGGTTCATCAAGTAACAAAATGTTGGCTTTCTGAAGCATCATTCTACTGAACATACATCTCATTTTTTCACCTCCTGAAAGTACTTTGCAAGATTTTAAAGCTTCATCTCCTGAGAATAACATTCTTCCTAAGAATCCTCTCATAAATTCTTCATGACGTTCTTCATCATTTTTAGTGAACTGTCTTAACCAGTCAACTAAATTAATATCCTCTTGAAAGAAATTGGTATTATCTAAAGGCATGTGCGACTGATTAGTAGTAACTCCCCAAGCAACTGCTCCTTTATCAGCTTCAACGTTTCCAGCTAAAATTTCGAAGAATTCTGTAATGGCCAAAGAGTTTTTAGAAAGTACAGCAACCTTATCTCCTTTCTTAAGGTTTAGATCAATATTTGAGAAAAGTAATTCTCCGTCTTTTGTTTTTTCAAGACCTTTTACATCTAGAATTTGATCTCCAGCTTCTCTTTCCATCTCGAAAATAATTGCAGGATATCTTCTTGAAGATGGTTTAATATCATCAATGTTCAGTTTGTCGATCATTTTCTTTCTAGCTGTTGCCTGTTTTGCTTTAGCAACGTTTGAACTAAATCTTGCGATGAAATCCTGAAGTTCCTTTTTCTTTTCTTCGGCCTTCTTATTAGCCTGAGCTCTTTGTCTTGTTGCCAATTGAGAAGCTTGATACCAGAAAGAATAGTTACCTGTATAAAGATTAAGTTTTGCATAATCTAAATCTCCGATATGTGTACAAACTGTGTCCAGGAAGTGACGGTCGTGAGATACAACAATAACTGTATTTTCATAATCTGCAAGGAAGTTTTCCAACCAAGAGATCGTGTCAATGTCAAGGTCATTCGTAGGTTCATCCAGAATCAATACATCAGGGTTTCCAAAAAGAGCTTGAGCCAAAAGAACTTTTACTTTGTCCTTGTTTTCAAGTTCACTCATCATCTGCCAATGCATATCGTCTTTTACCCCAACATTGGAAAGCATAGTCTGTGCATCAGATTCTGAGTTCCATCCTCCCATCTCATCATAAATAACACCTAGCTCTCCGGCTTTAATACCATCTTCATCAGAGAAATCTTCTTTTGCGTATAAGGCATCCATTTCTGCCTTTATCTCGAATAATTTTTTGTTACCTCTAAGTACTGTTTCAAGAACATTATATTGATCGTATGCAAAGTGATCCTGCTCTAAAACAGACATTCTTTTTCCAGGCTCTAATGATACACTTCCTGTGGTTGGGTCTTGTTTTCCAGTTAATATTTTAAGAAATGTTGATTTTCCCGCTCCATTAGCTCCGATAATCCCATAACAATTTCCTTTAGCAAACATGATGTTTACTTCGTCAAAAAGAACTCTTTTCCCGAATTGTAAAGATAAGTTAGATACTGTTAACATATAGTTTTGTAAATTTGGCGCAAAATTACGAAAAGAATTTGGGTATTTTATAATAATGTAATAGTCAAGTTTTTAAATGAAAGGTATTTTTGTATATTTCAAATGAAATTTTAATCTAATGAAGATCGAAAAAACAGTCAACATATTAAATAGAAGAGCGCGTTTCGAATATGAAATCATGGAAGAAACTGAAGCAGGAATGGTTTTAACAGGGACAGAAATAAAATCTTTACGCTCTTCCAAAGCATCTATTACAGAATCGTTCTGTCAGTTTATTGATGGGGAATTATACATCATTAATATGATGATCGATGAGTACAAATTAGGAACTTTTTACAATCATAAGACAAAAAGGGAACGGAAATTGCTCTTGCACAAAAAAGAATTACAAAAATTCGAGAAAAAGTTAAAAGATGCAGGGAACACTATTATACCTCTAAAGTTATATATTAATGATAGTGGAAAAGCAAAGGTGTTAATAGCCTTGGCAAGAGGGAAAAAGCTTTTTGATAAAAGGGAAGCGATAAAAGATAGAGAAAATAAACGAACCCTGGATAGAATATTAAAGAAAAGTTAAAAATCATTCAAAAAACTTTGTATATAAAGAAAAATTATATTTATTTTGCAATATCAATTATTTAATCATTTAATTCTATGAAAAATCTAAAATTAGGAATTTCAGCATTGGCACTTACTGTTGCTTCTACTGTATTCGCTCAGACTACCAACAATCCGTGGTTGATCGGAGTTGGTGCTCATGCGGAGAACCATAAGGCAGTACGAAGCGACTTTAGTAATACTTTTGCTGCAAAAAATTTAACGAAGACAATGTTCAATATGAACAACTTCTCTATTACTCCTCCATTATCTAAACTTACTGTTGCTAGAAACATCGGTAAAGGTTTAGTAATTGACTGGCAGACTTCCGTAGGAAATGTTGATAATAAAAGATTCAACATGGGGAAAGAATTTATGTTGATGACAGGTCTTGGTTTCCAAGCTAAAGCTGCAGGTCTTTTATGGGACGAGGAATCTTGGTTTGACCCTTACTTAAGAGTTGGTGCCAACTATTTAAGACATGACTATACTGCTCTTACTTTCCCAAGACAATCTGTTGATGGAGAGACAGTATACAACGGAGATGCTGGTAACGAAAATGGTAAAGCTAACTTCTTTACAGTTTCTACTGGTGCAGGTGCTAACTTCTGGGTAACTAAAAACTTCGGTTTAGGTGTTCAAGGAGATTACGTATCAACTCCTGGTGATAAATCTAACGTTGCTAACTTCTGGCAGGCTTCTGCATCTTTATTATTTAGATTTGGTAACAGAGATAGAGATAAGGATGGTATCTTAGATAAAGATGATCTTTGTCCTGATACTCCAGGTTTACCAGAATTCCAAGGATGTCCTGATACTGACGGTGATGGAGTTCCAGATAAAGACGATCAATGTCCAGATGTAGCAGGTCCAGTTGAAAACAACGGTTGCCCTTGGCCAGATACTGACGGTGATGGTGTTATCGATAAAGATGATGCTTGTCCTACAGTTGCAGGTCCAGCTGAAAACAACGGTTGTCCTTGGCCAGATACAGACGGAGACGGTATCTTAGATAAAGATGACGCTTGTCCTACAGTTCCTGGATTACCAGAATACAACGGATGTCCTAAGCCTAAGAAAGAAACTGCTACTGAAGTAGAAAAAGAATTCAGAAATCTTTATTTCGATTTCAACAAAGCTACAATCAAAGCTGAATCTAAACCAGCATTGGATAGAGCTGCTGATATCATCAAAAAAGATGGAGGTCACTATCTATTAGAAGGTAGAACAGATGCTAAAGGTTCTGAAGTTTACAACTTGAAGTTATCTAGAGAAAGAGCTGCTTCTGTAGTTGCTGCTTTAGATGCAAGAGGTGTTGATCCTAACTCTGTTAAATCAGTAGGTGTTGGTAAAGCTAAAGCTACAGTTCCTGCAACGGCTTCTGATGCTGAAAGACAAGCTGATAGAAAAGTAGTTGTAACTGCTATCGAAGATGACAGCCAGTGGAGTACAATCGCTAAGAAAGATTACGCTGATGCTCCAGTTAAGAAAGCTACTGCTAAGAAAAAAGCTACAGCTAAGAAAAAAGCTCCAGCTAAAAAAGCGACAGCTAAAAAGAAAAAATAATTAATTTTTCTAAATAATGAATACCTCCAATTTTTTTGGAGGTATTTTTTTTTCGTATACTTTTAACTAATTTTGTTGAAAATTTAAAAATAAAAATGGGAAGAGCGTTTGAATATAGAAAAGCTTCTAAAATGGCCCGTTGGGATAAGATGGCCAAGACTTTTTCTAAAATTGGTAAAGACATTGCATTAGCTGTAAAAGCTGGTGGAACAGATCCTGAAGCAAATCCAGCTTTAAGAAGATGTATCCAAAATGCAAAAGGGGCAAACATGCCTAAAGATAATGTAGAGAGAGCAATTAAAAAAGCAAGTGGAGCGGATGCTGAAAACTATGAGGAGGTAACTTACGAGGGTTACGGACAAGGAGGAGTCGCATTTTTTGTAGAGTGTACAACGAATAATACAACAAGAACAGTAGCGAATGTAAGAGCTATTTTTAATAAGTTTGATGGTAACCTTGGAAAGAATGGTGAATTGGCATTTATCTTCGACAGAAAGGGTATTTTTTATATTGATCCTGCTCATGTTAAAATGGACTGGGATGAGTTTGAAATGGAGATGATTGATGGAGGGGCAGAAGATATTGATAAAGATGAAGAAGAAATAATGATTACCACTGCTTTTGAAGACTTTGGTTCTTTATCTCATAAGCTGGATGAGCTTAAAATTGAAGTTAAAAGTGCGGAACTTCAAAGAATTCCAAACAATACGAAAGAAGTTACTGAAGAGCAGTTTAAAGCCAACATGAAGATGCTTGACCGTTTTGAAGAAGATGACGATGTACAGAACGTGTATCACAATATGGAAATTACTGAGGAGTTAATGAATTCTTTATAAAAAATAATATAACATTCATATACAGTTAACTTTCAATTAGTTTCTTTGCATAAAACTATGAAAAGAAATGTTGAGTTAGTTGTTATTTCGGATGTGCATTTGGGAACTTATGGATGTAAGGCTAAAGAGTTACTAAGGTATCTGAATTCAATTCAACCCAAAATTCTGGTTTTGAATGGTGATATCATTGACATCTGGCAATTTAAAAAGTCTTACTTCCCTAAACCTCATTTAAAGGTTATAAAAAAAATCCTCTCGTTTGCCACTAAAAATACAGAGGTATACTATATCACTGGAAATCATGATGAGATGTTCAGGAAGTTTACCGATTTTGAACTAGGTAAGCTCAAGGTCTGTAACAAAATTTGTCTTAATATCGATCAAAAGAAAACATGGATTTTTCATGGTGATGTATTTGATGCGTCAGTTCAACACTCCAAGTGGATTGCAAAACTTGGTGGGAAGGGATATGATATGCTGATTGTTATTAATAATGTTGTAAATTGGGTCTTAGAGAAAATGGGACGAGAAAAATACTCATTTTCGAAAAAAATCAAAAACAATGTGAAAAAGGCGGTAAAATATATTGGAGACTTTGAATTAACTGCTTCTGAACTGGCAATAGACAATCATTATGATTATGTCATCTGTGGTCACATACACCAACCTCAAATCCGTAAAGTTGTCAATAAAAAAGGCTCTTGTACTTATCTTAATTCGGGAGACTGGATAGAAAATTTATCAGCCTTGGAATATCATGACAAGGAATGGAAGATTTTCTATTATGATGATCATAAACATTTGCTTCAAGATGATGAAACAGAAGAAATTCAGGATCTTGATACCAGTGATCTTTTGAAAATAGTAACTAATTTTTCCGAATGAAAATCTTATATGCATTTCAGGGGACAGGAAATGGGCATGTGGCGAGAGCTCAGGAGATTATTCCTATTCTTAAAAAATACGCTTCGGTTGATACATTAATCAGCGGTCATCAATCGCAATTAAAGGCCGATTTCGATATTAACTTTCAGTATAAGGGTATTTCTTTGCTCTATAATAAAACCGGCGGTTTATCCTATAGGAAAACATTTACTGAAAATAAATTTTTTCAGGCCGTAAAAACCATCAATGAATTAGAGTTAAGACAATATGATCTGATCATTAATGACTATGAACCTTTAACGGGTTGGGCCTGCAAGTTGAAAAAACTCCCAATGATTGAACTTAGTCATCAGGCTTCCATGAGTTTTTCTGAGACTCCAAAACCTGAGAAAAAAGATTTTCTTGGGGAACTTATTCTTAAATACTATGTTCCAAGTGCAAGGAAAATAGGTTTTCATTTTGAAAATTATCATCCTCAAATAAAAAAACCTGTTATAAGACATAAGATCCGTAACCTTAATCCTGATAAAAAAGGATATTATCTTGTCTATTTACCGAGCTTTTCGGATGAAAATATTATCAAGATCTTAAAACAGATTCCTGTGCAATGGAAGGTGTTTTCTAAATACAGCAAAAATAAAGCTAAAGTAGAAAATGTAGAAGTTTTCCCAATTGATGAAGTCGAGTATTTGAAGTGCTTTGAAAATTGTGATGGTATTTTGTGTAATGCCGGCTTTGAAGCTCCTGCAGAAGCTCTTTTTTTGGAAAAAAAATTGTTTGTAATTCCTATTCATAATCAATATGAGCAGGAATGTAATGCCTGTGCCTTAGATAAAATGGGAATACTAAACTCTAAAATTTTAAAGCTTGAAGAGATAATGGCTTGGGTAGCTTCCGATGAACATTTCAAAGTAGATTACCCTGATGATATTGAAAAAATATTAGTGAACGAAGTTTTAATTCTTTAAAAATACATCATCTACATCGTTCATTCTCATCATGACAGATCGTGCATAAGAACAGTGTGGGTAAACCTTCCAGTTATTTTCTCTGGAAAATTTTATAGCTTCTTCTACTAAATATTTTCCCATTCCTCGTCCTTCGAATTCAGGATGAACCAATACGAACGAAATAATAAGTTTATTTTCTTCAGGAAAAATAGTATAGGTAAGCCTGCCAATTTCCTTAATTTCATTATTTAGTGTAAGAACTCCGCCATTTCCGGATTTGTTATTTTCAAATTTCATAATTAAAAGCTTAATATAAATAAAAGTACAAAAACTGCACCGACTTGTAAATTGGCTCAAAATGGAATCAACAAAAACCACTTGAGTTAATTTAAAAGAAAAAATAATTAATTATCTTTCCCCGTGTAATAATTATAATCCTTAATAACGATATTGATAAATTGTCTTTCCGTCATTTTTACAGGGTCAATTTCTAATTTTAGAATATTCTTGATCTTATCGGAAAGCTTACTTATGATCTGCCTGTCATCTATTCTTAAGGCTTTTGTATAATTGTCTTTAATAATTCTCATATCATTGTCACTTAGGGCAATAACCTGAGGAAATGAAGGAACATAATCTTCCTGAATATTTTCCAGGATAGTATGAGAAATATTGATGCTGTTCTTTAGTGAAATCACAGCTGTACCTGATGCGATATCTCCCAAACGTTGGTTGTTCTTAGAAACAATCATAGAAATCAAACCAATAACACCAACAAAAGAAGTGTCTATTATTCTGAATACCCAGCGAATCAAATAATCTCCAAAACTTGCCTGATATCCATCAATTTTCACCACCCGTATCTTCATTACTTTTTTTCCTGGCGTCTGCCCTTCCATAAGGCTTTCCAGAACAACAGGATAAATATAAACAGGAAAAGTAATAGCAATATAAATAGCCATCTGAGACCATTGATCCAAACCGTTTAATAAATATCCCAAATCAAAAAAGTTGAAAAATATATAGAAAGTAATGACGATATAAGCGACTTTTATTAGGAGATCAATGATAAATGCAAGCATTCTTTCTCCGACACTGGCAATGTTGAAGTTAATATTTACATTTTGTGAGGTATTAATCGCAATTTGAGACATAATTTTATTATTTTAGCCTTAGATTATGAGAGAAGTTTATTTCATAAAACAAAATAAAGAAAAATGGTTGGGAATTGAACAGGTTATTCAAGGGAAAATAAAAAAAAATCCGGATGACCTGTCTTCGCTATATGTTAATCTTGTCAATGATCTTTCTTTTGCACAGACTTATTATCCTAAAAGTAATACGACAGTCTATTTAAATCATCTGTCTTCACAGATATTTCAAAAAATTTATAAAACAAAAAGAGTAGAAGAAAACAGGATTTTGTACTTTTTTAAAACAGAGGTTCCACTACTCATGTTTCAATACAGAAGATATCTCATATATGCTTTTTTATTTTTTGTTCTGTTTACTTCGATAGGAGTTCTTTCAGCAATCTACGATAAAGATTTTGTGAACATTATTTTAGGTGAAAGTTATGTGAACGAGACCATAGAAAATATTAAAAAAGGAAATGCAGTAGGAGTTTATCAGAGTGGATCGACATGGGGAAGTACAATAGGTATAATCTTCAATAATATTGGAGTAGGAGCTAAGCTTTTTATTTATGGTATTTTCGGAGGTGTAGGGACGTTATATGCTTTGTTGTCAAATAGTATAATGTTGGGAGCTTTTCAATATTTTTTTTATGACTATGGAGCACTAAAAGAAAGCGCAAGAGGTATTTGGCTGCATGGTGTATTTGAGATTTTCGCTATGGTTGTTGAAGCGATGTGTGGATTAATTCTGGGAGCATCAATCTTATTTCCAAAAACACTGTCCAGATTCAATTCTTTTAAAAATGGATTTAAAGATTCATTCAAAATATTTTTAAGTACAATCCCTTTTACTATTTGTGCCGGGATTATTGAAGGCTACATCACAAGGCATGCTTTAAAGATGCCGCTTTTTTTGAATTTGATTATTATTTTAGGATCATTTTCAATCATAGGATATTATTATTTTATCTATCCTGCTGTAGTCAATAAAAAAACTAATAAACACATACATGATGCAGTTTTATAAAAAAAGAGACTTTGGAACTTTTATAAGTGATAGTTTCAATTTTTTCAAATTATACGGGAAGAACTATTTTAAAAACTATATTCTACTCAATGGATTACTGTTGATTTTAATGGTTACCATTTTTATATTTGGATATAAAGAACTTTTTTCACAGCTTTTTGGATCCAATATGAGTGGTAATAGTTACTATTTTCAGCAATATTTTGAAGATAATGTGGGTATGCTGATTGTAGTGGGATTATTAACATTTTTACTTTTCCTAATTTTGATGATTGTTAATTATCTCTATCCTGTTTTTTATATGAAAAGGCTCGCCCGTGGAGAGGAAAAGATCAGGACGGATGATATTTTGAGTGATTTCAAAAACAATGCGGGAAGAATAGGTATACTATGTTTGGGAATGGTATTCATTGTTACTCCTTTAGCTTTTATTATTGCGGGAATATCTTATGCTTTGATATTGATCATTATCGGATTATTCATCATGCTGTTGGTTTATCCAACATTATTTAATGTTGTTACATTCTTGATGTATGACTATTTTAATAGTGAGAGAGGATTTTTTGAAAGCTTGAGCTATGCAATACGGTCACAGTTTTCTTATAAGAACGGAAGAGAAAAGTCTCCGTATTGGAAGTATTGGGGGGCTACGACAATTGTCTTTCTTATCATGTATACGATTACTACGATTTTCACATTTATTCCAATGATATTTTTCTATAGTTCAATTCTCACTTCAGCTCCTGATGGTAATTTTGAACAAAATCCTTTTCAGGGAACAATGGGAATATTATTTTTTGTGATCTATGGAATTTCAATGTTATTGTCATTTGTTCTTTCAAATTTATTGTATGTCAATTCAGGATTGATGTATTACGACAGCAGGTCAGACCTTCATCAGAAGGTAGAACTTGCAGAAATAGAAACCATTGGTATTAATGAATAAGATTGTTTTTTTCTTACTGATCTTTTTCTCAATTGGATTTACATATGCTCAGAATGACGATTCTCCCATTGCTGAGGAATATATAGAAGATTCTTTGAGTACCGGACATTATAATAATATGTACCGTGCAGATTCTGTATTGATTGAACATCCGATTTCTGAGAATACAGTTTATCCAAAAAAATTCAAAGAGAATCTTAAAGCCAGATATAAAGGGAAAGAGTTCGATTATACAACTATAAAACCCCGAGAATCATTCTGGCAAAAACTGCAAAGAAAACTTGCCAAAATTATCGAAAGTATTTTTGGTGAGAACAGCTTTGGAACTTCAGCTAAGATCACTACAGTTGTGATTCGTTTGTTTGCTATACTTCTAGTTGGATTCTTATTGTATTTTATTATTAAATACTTATTAGGTAAAGACGGGAATTTTTTCTTTGGACGAAAGAATAAAAAAGTAAATATTAAAGAAGAAGAACTGCACGAAAATATTCATGAGATTAATTTCCCTGAAAGCATCGCAAAGTTTGAAAGAACGGGAGATTATCGTTCAGCGGTTCGCTATCAGTTTTTATTTGTTCTTAAAAAATTGAGCGATAGGAAGTCGATCATCTGGAATCCTGAAAAAACGAATAAAGATTATGTTGCAGAACTTAAAGTTCCACATCTAAAAAATGAATTTTCAAACCTTTCGTATATATTTGATTATGTATGGTATGGAGAGTTCATTATCAATGAGGAGGATTATTTAAAATTTAAAAACCAATATCAGAGGTTTAAACCATAGTTAAATTTTTAAGAATGAATAAAACTTTCAAAATATATGCTATAATTTTCATCATTATCATGGTGATCTTGGCATTGCTTGAAGTTAATAAAAAGGAGGTTACAGATTGGCGTAAAAACTTTGATCCTAATGAAAAATCTCCTTTTGGATTGTTCGTATTTAATAAAGAAGTAAAAGATCTTTTTAAAACACATCTTAAAAAGATTGATGAGACGCCTTATGATTATTACAATGAGAACAAAAAAGATCTTCACAATATTTTAGTTGTTGAAAAAGAAATAGATAAACAATCGTGGCGTAGTATATTAGGTGAAGTTTCCAAGGGTTCTGATGCGATGCTGATCGTAAATAAAATTCCAAAAGAGATTTCGGATAGTATTGGTTATTATATTTCTCAGATCTCTTTTGATGAGCAAAATGTTTTAAAGCTTACAGATAAAAAATATCTGAATGATTTTATGATCCTGGATAAATTCCCATCGGGACGTGGTTTCTCTTACATTAAACCTGGTGTGGAAGTTTTAGGAAAAACGGTTGAAAAAAATAATTCAGATCAGGCTAATTTTATCAAGGTGAAATTTGGGAAAGGAAATATTTATGTCCACAGCGAGCCACTTTTCCTCACTAACTATTATCTTCTTAAGCCCGGAAATATTAGATACGCACAAGATGTTTTTTCGTATCTTAATGACAAAGAAACACTTTGGTTTGTAGAGGCGGCAAGCGCCAAAGCTTCTTCCCGTTTTTTTATGAGATTTATACTCTCAAAACCAGCTCTTAAATATGCATGGTGGGTATTCCTTGGGGGATTGATCCTATTTATTTTCTTCAATGCAAAAAGAAAACAACGGATTGTTCCAATTATGGAACCTTTAAAAAATACCTCTGTAGATTTTGTGAAAAGTATTGGAAATCTTTATCTTCAGGAAGGAGACTTTCATGATATGATGGCCAAGAAAGCTCAGTATTTCCTGAATAAAGTAAGAATGGATCTTCTTATTGACACACAAAACCTAGATAATGAATTTGCCAAAAAGCTGCAGTTGAAAACAGGAAGAACAATGGAAATGATCAATGAAGCACTGGATCTGATCCGAAAAGCTCAGGATCCGTACGCCAGTGTGATGAAGGAGGATCTTACAAGACTCAATAAAGTCTTGGATGAAATATTACGATAATAATATAACAATGTAATGGTTTATCAATCATTGGTAAATTGATATATTGTCAAATGATAAATTAAAATTTTATGGAAGACCTTGAAAATCAAAATTTAGAAAATCAAAGTTCTATAAATCTTGATAAAAAAGAAAACGATTTTCAGTCGAGAATCGATATGATTGAACTTCGGGTAAGTTTAGAAAAAGTAAAGTCTGAAATTGCTAAAGTAATTGTAGGACAGGAAAGTATGGTAGAACACCTTCTTGCTGCTCTTCTATCAAACGGTCATGTTCTGATTGAAGGAGTTCCTGGAGTTGCTAAGACGATTACGGCAAAATTATTGGCTAAAACAATTGATGTTGATTTCAGCAGAATTCAGTTTACCCCTGATTTAATGCCTTCAGATATACTAGGAACCTCTATTTTTAATGTTAAAAATTCCGAATTTGAATTTAAAAAAGGACCTATCTTCTCACACTTTATTTTAATTGATGAGATTAACAGGTCTCCGGCAAAGACTCAGGCTGCTTTGTTTGAAGTAATGGAAGAGAGGCAGATTACAATGGATGGAATCCGATACACAATGGAAGAGCCTTTCTTAGTGGTAGCTACACAGAATCCTATTGAGCATGAAGGAACATATAGGCTTCCGGAAGCGCAATTAGATAGGTTTTTATTTAAAATAAATGTTGGGTATCCAAATCTTCAACAAGAGATTTTAATTATTAAAAATCAACACGAAAGTAGAACGGAAGATAAAACGGAAGTTGTAGGAAAAGTAATAACAGCCCAGCAATTAAAAAATTATCAGCAGTTGGTAAAGGAAATTATTGTTGAGGCTCAGTTAATGGAATACATTGCTAAAATTATAGTGAATACCAGAGAAAATCAGTTTTTATACTTGGGAGCATCTCCAAGAGCTAGCTTAGCATTGCTAACAGCTTCAAAAGCTTTTGCGGCATTAAGAGGAAGAGATTTTGTAACTCCTGAAGATATTAAAGAGGCAAGCTATGCAGTGCTAAGACACCGGGTAATTGTTTCGCCGGAAAGAGAAATGGAAGGTCTAAGTGCTGATGAAATTATTAGACAAATTTTAGAAGGAATAGAGATACCAAGGTAGGCTAAGAATTAGGGATTAGCTGATAAAAGCTTTAGATCTAATTCCTTAATCATAACAGCTGCAACCCAGAGAAAATGAAAAACTTATACATTAATAACCGTTTTTTCTTCGCACTCATAGGAGTGGGGATACTCTATGTTTTTGCATTTTTCTTTCCATTCATCATCTACATTGCTCATATCCTGTTATTACTTTGTTTTCTAGCATCAATGGTTGATTTTCTTCTTCTTTTTAATCAGAAGGACGGAATTTTAGCACAAAGAATATTGCCGGAGAAATTATCTAATGGAGATGAGAATCCAATAAAGGTAGATATTAAAAATAACTACAGTTTTAAGATCAGTACCAAGATCATTGATGAAATTCCGTTTCAGTTTCAAAAAAGGGATTTTTTGATCCGTAAAGAAATTGCTTCAGGAAGAAATACCTATTTTCAGTATACTTTAGAACCTAAAGAAAGAGGGGAGTATAATTTTGGAAGCTTAAATGTTTATGCGGCTTCACCAATAGGCTTCGTTTCAAAAAGATATAGATTTCAAAAGGATGCAAACCTTGCTGCTTACCCATCATTTATTCATCTCCGAAAATATGAGCTGATGGCGCTTCAGAGTGAGTTTTTGTTGGGTGGTATTAAAAGGATCAGAAAGCTGGGGCATACCATGGAATTTGAGCAGATTAAAGATTATGTTCCGGGTGATGATATTCGAACGATTAACTGGAAAGCAACCTCAAAGACCAATCGTCTTATGGTTAATCAATTTCAGGATGAAAAGTCACAGCGTATTTTTATGTTGATCGATACTGGGAGAACCATGAAAATGCCTTTTAAAGAATTGAGTCTTTTAGATTATTCAATTAATGCAACAATGGCTTTGTCTCATATCATTTTGAAAAAAGGAGATCGGGCGGGAATGATGACTTTCTCAAAAAAAACTGAAAATAAAATAGCTGCTGAAAATAAATCAGGTCAGTTAAAGAAAATTTCTGAATCTCTTTATAACATCAAAACCAATTTTTTTGAAAGTGATTTTAACAGACTTTATCAGGATGTAAAATATTCGATCAATCAAAGAAGTCTGATCTTGCTATTTACTAATTTTGAAACATTAGATGGATTAAACAGGCAGTTGAAATATCTTCGTGGTATTGCGAAGAACCATTTGCTGGTTGTTGTATTCTTTAAAAATTCAGAACTTCAGACTTTAATTCATAGGAATCCTGAAAGTATGCAGGACATCTATGACGAGATTATTGCAGAGAAATTTGAATTTGAAAAGAAACTGATTATCCAGGAACTTCGCAAATATGGGATCTACACGGTATATACCCTTCCTGAAAATTTAAATATCGACGTTATCAATAAATATTTGGAGATAAAAGCGAGGGGAATTTTATAATTTTGTACATCTAAATATTCTACGATTTGTCTGCTTTTTAAATTGCAGACGAATTCTAATGATCTTAAATATAAATACGACAATGAAAATAACATTAAACAGAATAAACGACGATTTTTTATTTGAATGCACCAACTCTCAGGGGAATTCTATTCTTTTGGACAATACTTCTCAGCCAGGAGCAAAAGGAGTTTCTCCAATGGAAAGTGTTTTAATGGCAGTTGCGGGATGTAGCGGAATAGATGTCGTTTCTATATTAAAAAAACAAAGACAGGAAATTACTGGCTTTAAAGCTGAAGTTGAAGGTGAAAGAGTTCAGATAGAAGAAGCAAAACCTTTTAAGGCAATTAAAGTTAAATTTTTTTTAGAGGGTACTGTTGATCCTGGTAAAGCATTAAAAGCAGCACAATTATCATTTGAAAAATACTGCTCAGTTTCTAAAACTTTAGAACCTAATGTAGAAATTGGTTATGAAGTTTTTGTAAATGGTGAAAAGATTTAATTCTAGATACAAAACAAAATAAAAAAACCGGATAGTCAATCCGGTTTTTTTATTATTGATGGTTGTTAGTTTTATTTTTTAATCATTTTAGAACTTTTAAAAGAACCGTCTTTCATGGTTGCAGTTAAGATATAAACTCCTGATTTAACTCCGCCTAAATGTATCGTTGAGGAAGGGTTGTCAATTGTTGTTACGGTAATTCCTGAAAGATCAGTAAGGGTAATACGTTTTATATCTGCAAAATTTTCAAGAAAGAGAACATCAGTGAAAGGGTTAGGGTAAGCTAATCTTTCTTTAGCTTTAGCATTTACTTCATTTACAGCCAGGATAAGAGGTTCCAGTGTTACTGTAACTGTAAATGTGTTATTGTCAACCTTGTTATAATCTGCATTACAATCCGAACTGCCATAAGTTCTCCAGGCTCTAAGTTCAAAATTGACATCTCCGGTAAGGTCATTTGCTAAAGACAGTGCCGTTCTGTTATAAGAATAGGTTCCTGAATTACCACCTGAACCACTTGTTATTGCTGTTTCGGAGGTGTTATTATTTAAACAAACTAGTAAACTTCTTTGCTCAGACATCCACCCGTTTGCGACAGTAGACATTGTATAAGAAACAGCGGTAGATTTTATTTTATAACCAGTAGGTACACTAACGGTTACAGCTCCAGCGCAATTGGTGGTTGCTGTTATTGTTGGGTTTATATCGTACATCGTATTAATATCTCCGATTGTATAAGTAGAAGATATCTGTCCTACCGTAAATTCTTTCATTTTCCAGAATCCTTTAGTTCCACCACAATTTGATCTCACCCAAAAATAGTAAGTCTCCCCTGTGGTTAATGAGTTCAGGGTTGCGGTAGTGGTACCAGCGGCAACACTTCCTGTAGGAGTTGTAGTTGCAGTTGGTGCCGTTGGTGTGCTGCTGTAATAGTAATCGTAACCTGAAGATGGCGCTGTTGCTGGCGCTGTCCAGCTTAAAGTTGCACTATTCATTGTAGAAGTATACGTAATATTTGAAGGTGAAGGGCAGGAACTATATACATCGGCGGAGAATGCAAAAATATTTGGAATTCCGCCAGTACCGGTTTTTGTGATAGTTACACTTTGGATGTTTTTAGACTGATTAGCAGCATCAATAGCAAGAGGGATTTGATACAATCGGGGTTCTGTTCCACCACCAGATTCCAAATTGTCATTATTGAGGTTAATTCTTCCTATCCCCTGAATGGCAAAATTTGCTGCGTAATACCAATCGGAAATATTGATTCCGGTAAATGACTGTGTTGAGGAGTCGGCGAAGTTAACGCTTACATCCACGGTACAGGCTCCGCTGCCTCCTGTTGCCAGCATATATAAGTTTATTGCCGGGATAGGTGTCGAAAAGGTAAGAGTTCCTGAATCAGCTGTATTTTCAAGTCTTAAAACATTATTGCCACTGTAAGAAGCTAATTGATAACCTAATCCAGGGGTAGAGCTGACGGCAGAATTGAACATTCCACTAATAGGTAAACCATACGTCAATGGTGTGCTGGTAGAAGTTAATTGAAAGTCTCTCGAAACAAAGGCATAATTGACACCATCTACATCATTGTTAGTAGAAGTCGTTGAACTTCCAATTCCATTCGCGATAACATCAGCATTATATCCACTTTGGATGGGAATAGGTTGATATTCCTGAGCATTAATCTGATGAATGAACATGCTTGATAATACCAGGCATGCAGCAGGTAGTAGTTTTCCTTTCATAAAAAATACTTTTAAGTTTGTTATGCTAAGATAAAGATTGTTTTATTAATAATTCATCATAATTTCAAATTGATTATTAAATTTTCATTAAAATATAAGACTAAGTATTTTTATGTAATGTAAGCATATGTGTTCTCATGAATAAGAGAACTTTTTAATAAAGAGGAACGGCAGGGATTGGTGTCTAACTAAAAAAAATACTCCTTTTTGAAAAGAAGTATTTTAGGTGTTTTATCTTATCTTGGTTTCATAAGTTTGGCTACAGTAGCGGTCCAGCCTGTTTGATGTGATGCACCAACTCCACGACCATTGTCACCATGGAAATATTCATAAAAAGTGATATAGTCCTTAAAATGCTCATCATAATTAAACTTATTATTTCCACCATTAAAAGCCCTTTGCCCCTGTTCATCTTTTAAAAATATCGAGCAAAGTCTATTGCTGATATTCTGGGCCACTTCTTCAAGGTTTCTTTTGTCTCCACTTCCCGTTGGTAGTTCCACTTTTAAGCTATTGCCATAATAGAAATGAAATCGCTGAAGACTTTCTACGATTAGAAAATTAATCGGAAACCAAATGGGTCCTCTCCAGTTACTATTTCCTCCGAACATCCTGCTGTCACTTTCTGCCGGTGTATAATAAACAACGTTTTCAGTACCATGAACGGAGAATATAAAAGGATTTTCTTCATATACTTTTGACATCGCCCTGATTCCATAGGAACTTAAAAACTCTTTTTCATCGAGCATTCTGGTAAGAACTTTTGATAATCTGTTTTTGCGTAAAATGCTCATTAAGTGCTTTCTTCCGTGGCCTTCTTCATCCCAATGAGAAACTAATTTTGTAAGTTCTGGTTTGTTTTTAAGAACCCATTCCATTCTTATTTTAAAGTTAGGCATTTTTTCCAGTAACCCGTGATCGATGATCTCTACAGCGAATAGTGGAATAAGCCCAACAATACTTCTCAAGCGAAGGGTTACACTTTCACCATCACCTAATTGGAGTACATCATAGAAAAATCCATCCTCTTCATTCCATAATCCTTCCTTGCCATCACCCATATTTTCCATAGCTTCTGCAATATAAAGATAATGTTCAAAGAATTTAATGGCCATATCCTCATATACCTGGTAATATTGAGCCAGCTCCATAGCTATTCTCATCATATTCAAGGCATACATTGCCATCCAGCTCGTACCGTCTGCCTGTTCCAGATGTTCGCCATCTTTGAGTTCCATATTTCGGTCGAATGCACCAATATTATCGAGTCCCAAGAAACCGCCACCAAAAATATTCTTACCATTTTTATCCTTACGGTTCACCCACCATGTAAAATTCAGAAGTAATTTCTGGAAAACTTTTTCAAGGAACAACAAGTCTGGTTTGCCATTTGTTTTTTCATCAATTTTAAAAACCCTGAAACAAGACCATGCGTGAACAGGTGGATTTACATCACTGAGGTTCCATTCATAAGCAGGAAGCTGCCCGTTGGGGTGCATATACCATTCCTTTGTTAATAGAAGAAGTTGGTTTTTTGCAAATTGTGCGTCGATCAATGCATAAGGAACGCAATGGAAGGCCAGATCCCAGGTTGCATACCAAGGGTATTCCCATTTATCAGGCATGGAAATTATATCCTTATTATGCATATGATTCCACTCTGTATTTCTTACGTAGTTATAGAAATCCCGTGGTGCATCAAAATTGGGGTCTCCTTTTAGCCATTTTCCAACGTTGTAGTGGTAAAACTGTTTGTTCCAAAGTAATCCTGCGAAAGCCTGCCTTTGAACATTTCTTTCATCCTCATTGGTTACATCGTGCTGAACTTCATTATAGAATTCATTTGCTTCGGCAATTCGGGTATTGAAGATTTCTTCAAACTGGTAAAAAGGCTCATCCGTATCTTCGGGTGATAATCTGAAATCAAAAGTTTTTGACTGGCCACCGCCAATTATTTCATCGATGATAAAAGAAGCTTTTGATCCTCTTTTTTCAGGATTGATACTATTACTTTTATGAATGATATAATCATTTATTCCATCTTTGAAATAGGTGTTTTCAATAAATGGGACTCCATATAATTTCCGTGTATTTGTTTCATTATCACAAAAGGCACTTCTTGCATTTGTATTTCTTGAATAAAACTTTTTAATAGAAACACTGTCGTGATTGATATCAATACAGCCTTCATTTGAAGCATTCAACATGCCTTTATAAGTATTGTAACCCCATTTCCAGTTATTTCTGAACCATGCGGTTGGAGCTACGACTATAGGTGCATCCTGTTGGCTTCTGTTATGGATAGAAACCCGTACCAGAATGTCATTGGTTTCTGCCTTGCAATATTCAATAAAAATGTCAAAATATTCATTATTATCAAAAATTCCTGTATCAATAATTTCATATTCAGCCTCTTTTTTGCTGCGTCTTCCATTTTCAGAAACCAGATGGTCATAAGGAAATTCATTGATGGGATACTTGTATACCATCTTCATATAGCTATGTGTAGGAGTGTTGTCCAGGTAGTAAAAGATTTCTTTGATATCTTCCCCATGATTTCCCTGAGGGTTGCTCAATCCAAAAAAACGTTCTTTTACCATTTTATCTTTCTTGTTCCAGAACGAAAGAGCAAAGCAAAAAAGCTGTTTGGTGTCGGATATTCCTGCAATTCCTTCTTCCCCCCATCGATAAGAATAACTTTCAGCTTTGTCGTGGTTTGTAAAGTTCCAGGCATTGCCATTAGGGCTATAATCTTCACGAACATTACCCCATTGTCTATTGCTTACATAAGGGCCCCAACTTTTCCAGTTGATATCTTGTAATCTTTGTTTTTCTGCGGTCATAAATCATCATTTTCACTACGAAGTTAATTTTTTTGAAAAATAATTCCAATTTTTTCTATCTGAATAATTCTTAACATATCCTTGTAACTCTTATAATTAGAGGGTTTTTGAGAAAAAAAATTTTTTTTGTAAAAATTTAAAATAAAATGAACTATCTTTGCAGCTCGATCATTCAAATATTGAAAATGTTATCAAGAAAGGTTGAGGGATTAGACCCTATGAAACCTTAGCAACCCTTTGTGCAAGCGAAGAAGGTGCTACGTTCTACCAAATATTTATTTTGGACAGATAACTTACTGAAGTTCTTCAGCCATTTCTCGTGGCATTTTCAATTGTGTTATAAGTAATATATAATAGAATTGAAAACAGAACTAAAACATATTAATCTTTCGTATCAAACCTATTCCGGAAAGGAATACCATATCCCGTTGAGTTATCAGCTCTTCGGGAAAGAATTGTTTACTGCACCCATTATTTTAATTAACCACGCTTTAACAGGAAACTCAAATGTTTCAGGGAAAAATGGTTGGTGGAAGCAGTTAGTGGGAGAAGGAGAAGTTATTGATATTAATTCTTATACCGTTCTGTGTTTTAATATTCCAGGAAACGGTTATGATCATTTTTTAATTGATGAGTATGAGGACTTTACACCTTCAGATATTGCAAATATATTTTTAAAGGGTCTTGAGTTTTTAAATATTAAAAATTTGTACGCCATCATTGGAGGCTCTCTTGGAGGGGGAATAGGCTGGGAAATGTTGGTGAAAAATCCACAACTGGCTGAAATATTCATTCCTATTGCCTGTGATTTTAAAACACACGATTGGCTTCATGCTCAGTGTTTGGTTCAGAAGTTTTTATTGAACGGAAATGATGAACCATTACAAAAAGCCAGAATTCATGCGATGTTGTGTTACAGGACTCCACAATCTTTAAACGACAGATTTCAAAATAAATACAATACAGAAAAACAAAAGCTTGAATCAGAAGATTGGCTTGTTTATCATGGAAAGGCTCTTAATGAAAGATTTAGTTTGAAATCTTACAAGCTAATGAATCATTTACTTATGAACATCAACGCTGAAGAAAATAGGTTGGAGAAAATTCAGGCACGAATGCACTTGATCTCCGTTGATACAGATCTATTCTTTCCTGCTTCAGAAATCCGGATGTGTTTTGAAAAACTGACAGGCAAAAAAGAGAATGTTTCTTATCACGAGATCACCTCAATACATGGGCACGATGCCTTCCTAATGGAATATAAACAATTAAATAATATCATTAAAAACATCTTGTTACAGACTGAAATTAAGCGAACACAAAATTTCCTGTAGCAACACTAAACAATAAAGAATGAACAGATGAAAAATGCTAACGAAATAAAATTTTTAAAAAATAGATCAATTATCAAATTTGAGGGTGAAGATTTCCTGGGAGAAATCGGTATTGATGGAAGAATTTTTAAAGCACTTACTTTAGCACGGATTAGTGTTGGAGTAATTTCACAACAGGCTATTGAAAACGGATTATCAATTCTGGTTCACGAAGATGATTCTGAAAAGGCTGTAAATTGTCTGATTGATGAATTTGAATCAGAAAGAAAATCCGGGAAAGTTTCTCAGATCTACAGTATTAACAATGTTTCTGTCTTAGGTTTTGTAGCTGAGGACCTTAATAAAGTACTTGCAGAGTTGGCTAGAAATAATGTATTCCCATTACTTCTCAATCAAATAGCAAGCGAAAAAAGAGTAAATATCGTAGTAACCTCTTCACAAGACGAAAAAACTAAAAATATCATCGAATCTGAAATATCAAAAAAACCTAAAACAGTTCATCTGGCAATAATAGGACATGGAAATGTTGGAAAAACTCTAATTGATCAGGTTTTACAATCTTCAGAAGAAATCAAAAGACGAAAAAAAATTGACCTTAAAGTAGTAGCAGTTGCGAACTCAAGGAAAATAGCATTCAATAAAAAAGGTTTCGACAGTAACTGGAATGATGAGGTTTTAATAGCGGAAAGCCCTTCAAATGTTGATGAGCTAATTAATTTTTCAAGAGAAAATCAATTGGAAAATTTAATAGTAGTTGATAATACGGCAAGTAAGGACTTTGTTAAAAACTATCATGCCTTGGCAGAAAATGGATTTGATCTAGTTTCTTCGAATAAAATATTCAATACACTACCTATTGAAGAATATCGTAAACTAAGATATACGTTGAATAAAAACAACAGACGTTATCTTTATGAAACTAATGTAGGAGCTGGTTTACCTTTGATTGATACGATAAAATTATTACACCTTTCAGGAGAAAATATTACAAGAATAAAAGGGGTATTCTCCGGTTCTTTAAGTTATATTTTCAATAATTTCTCTATTAGAAATGATAAGTTTTCAACAGTTATAGGGGAGGCAATGGAAAAAGGTTTTACTGAACCAGATCCTCGTGAAGATCTTTCTGGAAATGATGTAGCAAGAAAACTTTTGATTTTAGCCAGAGAACTTGATCTTATTAATGAATTCAGTGATATAAATATTCAGAACCTAATCCCTGAAGACCTTCTTTCGATCGGGAAAAACGAATTCATCTCCAGACTGGAAGAATTGGATACTGAATATCAGAATATCAAAGATGGTCAGGCTTCGGATCATGTATTACGTTACGTAGGTGATTTACATGGTGATTTACAAAAGGAAAAGGGGCAGCTTGATGTGAAATTGATTTCTGTTCCTGCTACCTCGGCTTTAGGCCAGCTAAAAGGTTCAGATTCCATTTTTGAGATCTACACGGAAAGTTATGGTGAGAATCCGATTGTGATTATGGGTGCAGGAGCAGGAGCGCAAGTAACTGCAAGAGGGGTTTTCGGAGATATTTTAAGAGTAAGCGAAACTAAATAAATTAATGTACGAATGTAGCAGTATAACAATGTATCAATAACTACCCGGAAAAGAAGAATTGCTTTATTGGTAAACTGTTACATTGATAAATTGTTACATTATTAGAATTAAAACTATATGGAAAATTTTGAAACATTTGCAATAAGAACTCAGACAGAAAGAACTCAGTTTGATGAACATTCGACGCCTTTATATCTTACATCAAGTTTTATTTTTCAGGATGCTGAAGATATGAGAGCGAGTTTTGCAGAAGAAAAACCAAAAAACTTATACAGCAGATTCTCCAATCCGAACGTTACGGAATTCACAGATAAGATAGTAAAAATGGAAGGTGCAGAAGCGGGATATGCTTTTGCAACAGGTATGGCGGCCATTTATTCGACTTTTGCAACATTGTTGGATGCGGGAGATCATATCGTAAGTTGTCAATCTGTTTTCGGATCTACACATACTTTATTTACCAAGTATTTTCCGAAATGGAATATTGAAACAACCTATTTCAAAGCAGAAGATGCAGAAGATGTTGAAAAATTAATTAAGCCTAATACAAAGATTTTATATCTGGAGACTCCAACAAATCCAGCCATTGAAATTTTAGATTTAGATTTTTTTGGAAAGATTGCTAAAAAACATAATCTTATCTTTATTGTAGATAATTGTTTTGCAACACCTTACCTTCAGCAACCTATCAAGTATGGTGCTGATGTTGTCGTTCATTCGGCAACAAAATTAATTGATGGACAGGGACGTGTTTTAGGAGGAGTAGCAGTAGGAAGAGAAGACCTGATAAGAGAGATCTATCTTTTTGCAAGAAATACAGGACCTGCAATGTCTCCTTTTAATGCGTGGGTTTTATCTAAAAGTTTGGAAACATTGGCGATCCGAGTAGAAAAGCATTGTGAAAATGCTCTGAAAGTTGCTGAGTTTTTAGAAAACCATCCAAATGTGGAATTGGTGAAATACCCATTTTTACCTTCTCATCCGAGTTATGAAGTGGCAAAAAAACAAATGAAGTTAGGAGGTAATATTGTTGCTTTTGAAATAAAAGGAGGAATAGAGGGTGGAAGAAAGTTTTTAGATAAAATAAAAATGTGTTCACTTTCCGCAAACCTTGGAGATACAAGAACAATTGTTACGCATCCGGCCTCTACGACTCATTCGAAGTTAACGGATGAAGAGAGAAATGAAGTCGGAATTACAGCAGGTCTCGTTCGTTGTTCAGTAGGGTTGGAAAATGTAGAAGATGTGATTGCGGATCTACAACAGGCCTTAGATTAATTCAATAGAATAATAGGTTTTAACCAAAATTTACAAATGAGAAACTCAGAACAATTATATAAAGCGCTTTCACAAAGAATTTTAATTCTTGATGGAGCTATGGGGACAATGCTTCAACGATATAAGTTTGAAGAAGAGGATTATCGTGGCGAACGATTCAAAGATTATCCGCATTTAGTAAAAGGAAATAATGATCTACTTTCTCTTACACAGCCATATGCTATAGAAGAGGTTCATAAAAAATACCTGGAGGCCGGAGCAGATATCATCGAAACCAATACATTTTCAGGAACGACGATTGCAATGGCAGATTATCATATGGAAGATTTGGTATATGAACTAAATTATGAGTCCGCAAAGATTGCAAGAAGAGCGTGTGATGAATTCACAGCAATTAATCCTGATAAACCCAGATTTGTTGCAGGATCAATTGGACCAACCAACAGAACGGCTAGCTTAAGCCCGGATGTTAATGATCCCGGATACCGCGCCATTACATTTGATGAGTTGAGAATTGCCTATAAGCAACAATCTGAGGCTCTATTAGATGGTGGATCTGATATTTTATTGGTGGAAACTATTTTCGATACACTCAATGCAAAGGCGGCTTTATTTGCGATTGATGAAATCCAGGACGAACGAGGGATAAAAATTCCAATTATGGTGTCTGGAACTATTACAGATGCCTCAGGAAGAACGTTGAGCGGACAGACCGCAGAAGCCTTTTTAATTTCTGTGTCGCACTTAAATCTACTAAGTGTCGGTTTCAACTGTGCACTGGGAGCTAACCAATTGACACCTTATTTGGAAACCCTGGCTCATAATTCAGATTTTTATGTTTCAGCCTACCCTAATGCAGGTTTGCCTAATGCTTTCGGTAAATATGATGAGACTCCTGAATTTATGGCAGAACAGATAAGAGAATATGTAGAAAAAGGATTGATCAATATTATTGGTGGATGTTGTGGGACAACACCTGAACATATCAAGGCTATTGCAGATTTGGTTAATAAATATGAACCACGAAAGGTTAATAAATATAACAATGTATCTATCTAACAATTTATCAGTAATTAATCCATTGCTGAATTGTCAGATTTATAAATTGGTAAATTAAAATATGAAATATTTAAGATTGTCGGGCCTCGAGCCTCTTATCATAACACCGGAAAGTAATTTCATCAACGTTGGTGAAAGAACTAATGTTGCGGGTTCTAAAAAATTCTTAAGATTAATTAAAGAAGAGAAATTCTCTGAAGCATTAGATATTGCCCGCCACCAGGTGGAAGGGGGTGCACAGATTCTTGATGTTAATTTTGATGATGGATTAATTGATGGAAAAGCTTCCATGATCAAATTTCTTAACCTTATAGGCTCAGAGCCTGATATTGCAAGAATCCCAATTATGGTGGATTCTTCCAAATGGGAGATCTTAGAAGCAGGGCTACAGGTTGTGCAGGGGAAATGTGTAGTTAATTCTATTAGCTTAAAAGGGGGAGAAGAAGAGTTTGTTAAACAGGCTAAAGCAATTAAAAGATATGGAGCTGCTGTTATTGTCATGGCCTTTGATGAAGATGGACAGGCGGATACTTTAGATCGTAGGATAGAGATTTCAAAACGGTCTTATGATATTCTGGTTAATCGGATCGGCTTTCCCGCTGAAGATATTATTTTTGATTTAAATATTTTCCCTGTGGCAACAGGAATGGATGAGCACAGAAGAAATGCGCTGGACTTTATTGATGCCACAAGATGGGTAAGACAGAATCTTCCTTATGCTTCTGTAAGCGGTGGGGTAAGTAATGTTTCATTCTCTTTCCGTGGAAATGATACGGTGAGAGAAGCTATGCATTCTGTTTTCTTATACCACGCTATTCAAGCAGGAATGAATATGGGAATTGTAAACCCTGCAATGCTTGAGGTCTATGATGAGATCAACAAAGAGCTGTTGGGATTAGTAGAAGATGTTATTCTTGATAAAAGAGAAGATGCAACAGAAAGGCTTCTTGATTATTCAGAAAGAAATAAATCGGTCAAAAAAGAAAAAGTTGAGGAGTTAGAGTGGAGAACAAGGCCGTTACAAGATAGGATTACCCATTCTTTAGTAAAAGGAATTGACCGTTTTATTGAGGAAGATGTAGAGGAAGCCAGGAAAGCGGCAGCAAAGCCATTACATGTTATTGAAATCAATCTGATGACAGGAATGGGAGTGGTAGGAGATCTGTTTGGAAGTGGAAAAATGTTCTTGCCTCAGGTGGTGAAATCTGCGCGGGTAATGAAAAAAGCAGTTGCTTATTTACAGCCTTATATTGAAGCAGAAAAAGACGGGTCGAGACCTGCGAATGGTAAAATATTAATGGCTACCGTTAAAGGCGATGTTCATGATATCGGAAAAAATATTGTAAGTGTTGTTTTAGGCTGTAATAATTATGAAATTGTAGATCTGGGAGTGATGGTTCCTGCCGAAAAGATTATTCAGACTGCCATCGAACAAAAAGTGGATGTAATTGGATTAAGTGGATTGATTACGCCGAGCTTGGATGAAATGGTATATATCGCTTCAGAATTGGAAAGACAGAATCTTAACTTTCCTTTGTTGATCGGAGGAGCAACGACTTCCAAGGCACATACGGCTGTAAAAATTGATTTAAAATATAAAAATGCTGTAGTCCATGTTAATGATGCTTCCAGAGCAGTGAATGTTGTAAGTTCTTTATTAGGAGATCGAAATAAAGAATACGTTCATGATCTAAAAGATGAATACTCAGACTTCCGTGAAAAATTCCTAAACAGACAGGTTGATAAAGACTATGTATCGATACAGGATGCCCGAAAAAATCATTTTAAAATAGATTGGGAAAACGAGGATATTTTTATACCCAATAATGTGGGAATACAAATTTTCCAGGATCAGGATCTCAATGAATTGGTCCCATTTATCGATTGGTCGCCTTTCTTCAGAAGCTGGGATCTGCATGGTAAGTATCCTAATATTTTTGAGGATGAGGTTGTTGGGGCTCAAGCTAAAGAATTATTCAAAGATGCTCAGGTTATTTTGAAAAAAATTCTTGATGAAAAACTCCTGACGGCAAAGGCCATATTCGGCGTTTTTAAAGCTAATGCTAACGAAACGGATGATATTATAATTTTTGATGAAAACGATCAGGAACAGGTTAAGTTTTTAACCTTAAGACAACAACTTCAAAAATCAAAAGGAAAAGAATATCTGGCATTAAGCGATTTTATTGCTCCTAAAAGTTCTGGAAAAACTGATTATATGGGAGCTTTCTGTGTTACTACAGGTTTTGGAACAGATGAATTATCATCGGAATATGAAAAAGCTAATGACGATTATAATGCAATTATGGTAAAAGCTCTTGCAGACAGATTTGCTGAGGCTTATGCCGAATTCTTACACAAAAAGGTAAGAACCGAATATTGGGGATATGCTAATCAGGAAGAATTAAGTAATGAAGATTTAATTGCAGAAAAATATAAGGGAGTTCGTCCTGCTCCGGGATATCCTGCATGCCCGGATCATTTAGAAAAGAAAACAATTTGGGATCTTCTAAAAGTAGAGGAAAATATAGGCGTATACCTTACCGAAAGTTTGGCAATGTTTCCAACGGCCTCCGTTTCAGGATATTATTTTGGAAGCCCACATGCAAAATATTTTGGGTTAGGAAAAATCACAGAAGATCAAGTAAAAGATTATGCTGCAAGAAGAGGTTGTAGCATTCAGGAAGCCAAAAAATGGCTGTCACCTAATTTAGCAGATTAATTAAACATGAAGATTACAGAACACATAAAAAATGCAAATGGAAAGGCTTTATTTTCTTTAGAAGTTGTTCCGCCGCAAAAAGGGATTGGTATTGAAGACCTCTATACCAATATAGATCCATTGATGGAATTTAAACCGCCTTTTATTGACGTAACGACTTCGCGGGAAGAATATATTTACCTTGATAAGGGAAATGGACTGGTTGAACGGAAAATAACAAGAATGCGTCCTGGAACTTTGGGTATATGTTCTGCAATCCAGCATAAATATAATGTAGATACCGTACCGCACTTACTTTGTGGAGGATTTACCAAAGAAGAAACAGAATATCTTTTGGTAGACTGTATGTATTTGGGGATTGATAATATTATGGCACTTCGTGGGGATGCAATGAAGGGGCATCAGTATTTTGAAGCAACACCTGGTGGACATGAGAGTGCTATGGATCTTGTACATCAGATCAATGATCTTGGTCGGGGAAAGTATCTTCATAATGAAGACCAGATATGTGATGAACTTAATAAATTTTGTATTGGAGTGGCCGGTTATCCCGAAAAACATATTGAAGCCCCTTCAATGAATTACGATTTGAAATGGTTAAAGCAAAAAGTAGACGCAGGAGCTGACTATATCGTAACTCAGATGTTTTTTGATAATAAAAAATTCATCGAGTTTGTTCAAAAAGCCAGGGAGATGGGAATTACCATTCCTATTATTCCAGGGATTAAACCTATTGCCACAAAAAGACATTTAAAATTACTGCCACAGGTTTTTAAAATCGATTTACCCGAAGAACTTATTAACGAAGTTGAAAGTGCTAAGAACAATGAAGCTGTAAAGCAAATTGGTATAGAGTGGGCTATCAACCAGTGCAGAGAGCTTCTGGATTTTGGAGTGCCGGTTTTACACTTCTATTCTATGGGTAAAAGTGATAATATAAAGAAAATTGCGGGGGAATTATTTTAATGAAGGAGTATAAATGAAAGGAAGTCCCTGTTGTTCATTCAACAGGGGTTTTTATTTTATAGGAAAGGATGTCTTTTAAAAATTTTATTTTGATCAAATAAATAACGGTAGGTTATTAATTTTCGGGTTATGGTTGTATCCAGGGTTTCAGCAATTTTTACCATTTTTGGATTGAAGTCACCGATCCATTGAAGCTCAGTTACTGTAAAATCAGTGTACTTTCTTAGATGCTGAGTTCCTTCCCAGATCATATAGCCATCTATGCCCTTTCTCTGCCATTCTGGAATAACTCCAAAAACCAATCCCACCATTTTCTCATTCTTTTTGAATTTTTTATACCATAAAAATTTTAATTTTTCGAGATAACCGAATTTTCCGTTGAGGTATTTTATCCATTGATTCAAATCCGGAATATTCATCCACATTGCAATAGGTTTTTCATTTTCATACACAAACCAGGAAATATGTTCATTGATAATGGGCTTCATTGTCTTGAACATTTTCAGAACCTTACCTTCTTCTAATCTTTTACCTTCACCATGTGCAGCCCAGGCACTATTATAAATTTCAGTAAAATCCTTTGCAAATTTTGACAGATTATTCTTTTTCATAGGTTGAGAAGAGATCGCTGGATTCCGTTTATGTTTTGCGTGCATCACTGTAAAAACACGTGAAACTTCGGCGAAAATTGGTCTTGAAAAACATAGCTGTTCGAAATACAATTGAAATCCGTAATTCTCGAAAAGTTCTTCGTAGTAGGGGAAATTATAGTTCATTCCGTAGAGTGGCGATGAAAAACCTTCGATAAGGAGTCCCCAGAATTTATCCCGTTCACCGAAGTTTATAGGCCCATCCATGGCTTCAATTCCTCTCTCCTGAAGCCACTCCTTACAATAGTCAAAAATAAAATTAGCAGTTTCCTGATCATTAATACAATCAAAAAAACCAATGCCACCAGTCGGTTGGTCTTGTTTATAGGTTCTATTGACAAATACAGCCACTTTACCAATGGTATGGTTGTCTTTGCTCTTAAATAAAAACCTTTTACATTCACCAGTTTTAAAAGTCTTATTTTTAATAGGGTCAAAAATCTCTTTGATGTCTTTATCTAAAGGTCTGATGTAATTTTCGTCATGTTGATAAAGTCGAGCCGGAAACTCTAAAAATTCCTTTTTTTGCTTTTCATTCTGTACTTCTTCAACAATAATCATAAAATTTATAAAAAATAGGGGATGAAAGATAATGTTTTTAGTTTCAATTGAAATAAACAAAAAGATATTATCCGTATTTTTGTTGCAAATTAAATAAAAATGGTTGATTTTACTGATAACGACGATGATATTTTCACAGGAAAAGAACATACGCCTATAAGGGAAGATGCTTTTGATAAATCGCCACAGGAAAAAATAGAAAAGATTACTCAGCTTTTTGGGGAAATCATGGAGACATTGGGAATGGATATGACAGATGACTCCTTAAAAGACTCTCCAAGGCGTGTTGCGAAAATGTATGTAAATGAAATTTTTGGAGGACTGCTTCCAGAAAATAAGCCAGGCATTTCTAAATTTTCCAATAAGTATAAATACCGACAAATGTTGGTGGAAAAAGATATTACAGTATATTCATTTTGTGAGCATCACTTTTTGCCAATTATTGGGAAAGCGCATGTTGCCTACATTTCAAATGGTGATGTAATTGGTCTTTCGAAAATTAACAGAATTGTGGATTATTATGCAAAGAGGCCTCAGGTTCAGGAAAGGCTTACCATGCAGATCGTAAATGCTCTTAAGGAAGCTCTTGGAACAAAAGATGTAGCGTGTATCATAGATGCAAAACATCTTTGTGTAAACTGCCGCGGAATTAAAGATACAGCGAGTTCTACTATTACTGCAGAATTGAGTGGAATCTTCAGAACAAATCCTATTACAAGACAGGAATTCCTGCATTATGTAGGAAGTCATACAACTTTGGATTAATTGTATTAGATTCTAAAATAGAGCAAAGAAATATACGTTGGAGTATTTGACTCAGAGTTATCAGGATCATTTATGACATCATTTAAAAACAATTTAATATGGTAAAATTTAAAAAGGTTTCGCATAAAATATTTTTGGTAACAATTATTTGTTGTTGCTGAATATATCGCGTAAAAAACTTAGATTGAATCATTAAATTAAAACAGACACAATGCAATTAAAAATATACAATTCGCTAACCGCAGAAAAAGAGATATTTAAACCCATTTTAGAAGGAAATATTGGAATGTATGTTTGTGGACCTACGGTTTACAGTAATGTACATTTGGGGAATGTAAGAACTTTCCTTTCCTTCGACTTTATTTATCGTACTTTAACCCATCTTGGATATAAAGTACGATATGTAAGAAATATTACAGATGCAGGGCACCTTACAGATGATGGAAATGTAGATAATGATAGATTCGTAAAACAGACCCGACTTGAAAAATTAGAACCTATGGAAATCGTACAGAAATATACAGTTGATTTTCATAAAGTTTTAGACATGTTCAATTTACTGCCTCCTAATATTGAGCCTACGGCAACAGGACATATTGTTGAGCAAATTGAATTGACTCAAAAATTAATTGAAAGAGGTTTTGCTTACGAAAGCAATGGTTCTGTATATTTTGATGTTCTTGAGTACAATAGGAGAGGGTTGAATTACGGGGAACTTTCAAAACGTAATATTGAGGAACTTTTTGCTAATACCCGTGATCTTGACGGACAGGGGGAAAAGAAAAACTCACAGGATTTTGCCTTATGGAAAAAAGCCTCTCCAGCCCACATCATGAGATGGAATTCGCCTTGGGGTGAAGGTTTCCCTGGATGGCACCTGGAATGTACAGCAATGAGTACTAAATATTTAGGTGAAAAGTTTGATATTCATGGTGGTGGAATGGATCTGAAATTTCCGCACCACGAATGTGAGATCGCTCAAGGGAAAGCTTGCAATGATATTGCTCCGGTAAATTACTGGATGCATGCTAATATGCTGACAATGAACGGTCAACGTATGAGCAAATCTACTGGAAATTATATTTTACCAATGCAATTGGTAACTGGAGAAAATGATTTCTTTGAAAAACCTTTCCATCCGTCAATTGTGCGTTTTTGCTTCTTACAGGCTCATTACAGAAGTGTTCTGGATATTTCTAATGATGCAATGATTGCGAGTGAAAAGGGATTCATTAGATTAATGGAGGCTGTAAAAGTATTGAATTCCATTACTCCAAACGATGAAAAAGAATCAGGCTTTAATCTTAAAGAATGGAAGACGAAATCCTACGATGCATTAACGGATGATTTTAATTCACCAATACTGATAGCGCATTTATTTGAAGCTGTGAAGTTTATTTTTGCTTTAAATGATGACAAAGAAACGATTTCAACAAATGACCTTGAAGATTTAAAATCTACTTTAAATGCTTTTATTTTTGATGTCTTAGGTTTACAGGCTATTGAAGAAAATAATAATGAAAAGCTGGATCAGACTTTACAGGTTCTCATCGAGCTAAGAAATCAAGCCAGAAAGTCTAAGAATTTTGATCTTTCCGATCAGATCAGAGATAAGTTGCTTGCAGAAGGTATTGAACTAAAAGACGGAAGAGACGGTACAACTTACGTTCTGAATTAAGGCTTAAAATATTTTATAATATCCTCCCGCAGGTTTTGCAGATAGCACAGATTTTTAAACAAAATCATAGGTTAGATCCGCAAAATATGCGGGATTTTTTTCTTCCGCTGAAGGAGGAATCTTAATCATGTAAGTAAAGCAGGTGTTTTAGAGGAAATTAAAGAATATGCTTATACTATTATTAAATGTTTAAATAATAGTATTTTTTGTTATTCAATTCTAAAATTGTGTAACTTAGTAGTAACAAACTTATTACGATCTAAATTCTACAACTATGAAAAAACATTTATTCCCTCTAATCTTGCTGTTATTAGGAACTCAGGCTTCTGCGCAGCAAGATTTTTTTGCGCTTACCGGAAAAGATACTCCGAGTATCATTTTTAATGATTTCCGAGCGATTGATATTGCTAACGGTGTTTCTGGTGAAACAGTCTTTACATCTGATTCTTCCGCAAAAGTCTTTTCGCAATCGAGAAATAGTTCTGTTACGGAAAATAGAAATTCCTATGACAATGCTCAGTCAATGACTATGGCAGCACTTGCATATGATTCATCTGGAAATAATTTGATTTATATGCCCATGTTTTCATCAAACGTTTATGTTTTAAATGCTAAAACGAAAGAAATTACTTTGATAGAGAATAACATGACTAAGGTAACAGCTTGTGATATCAATTCTCATATAACAAGAATGGCAACAGGGTATGATGGAAATATCTATGCAATGAATAACGCGGGAACCCAATTTTTACAAATCAGTAAAAAGAACAATCAATATTCAGTTACCGATCTGGGTATTGTTAAAGATGATATTTCCAATGGAAAGAATTCATTTACAACAATCGAAACTGGTTTTGGTGGCGATATGATTGCAGATGCAGAAAATAACTTCTATGTTTTTTCAACTTCAGGAAATGTTTTTAAAGTTTTAAAAAACGAGCTGAAGGCAAAATTTATAGGTAAAATTATCGGTCTTCCGGAAAATTATTCAGTGAATGGTTCTGCCGTGAATTCAAAAGGTAAAGTGGTTGTCGCAAGTGCAAAAGGAGCTCCTTTATATGAAGTGGATTTGCAAACTTTAGAAGCCCGTCAGCTTTCCGGAAATTTAAACTTACATATCTATGACCTGGCAAGTAAATATTTTGCAAATGATAGGTCTGCTATAGCCATTACCTCTAATCACTTGGATATCTATCCAACTAAAGTAGATGAACGTTTTATTACCGTTGATGCTAATGATAAAAATATAAAAGGAAATCTAAAGATTGATATTTATGATATGTCCGGGAAGAGTGTATTGAAACACAATTTATCTGCAAAAGGAGGAACCGTAAATCAGAAAATAGATCTGGGCAATTTAGTGAGTGGTGCATATATAGTAAACATTACAGAAGACTCTAGTAAAATATTATTGAATAAGAAGATTCTAGTGACAAAATAATCTTCTATATTTTTATCTTCTAAAAAACCTTTTCAAGTATTTTGAAAAGGTTTTTTTAATGAATATTTGACATTCTATAAGTTTTGTTTTTCAAGATTAAAATGTATTTTTATAAAAAAATAGAGATGAAATTATACTTTAATATTGGTTACAGCGCGAAAATTGGAGAGGGTTTACACTTGTTGATCATTGAAGAAGGAGCTGCAGCTAAGACCCATAAAATGTTTTATACTGAAAACGGTTTATGGAAATGTGAAGTTGATTATTTTTCAAAATCTATTTCTTATCAGTATCAGCTTGTTGATGAAAAAGGAAATGTTTTGAGAGAAGAATTTGTATCTCATCACCTTAGCTTTCCTCATAACTACAAGGAATTCTTAATTTTTGATGAATGGAATAACAGAAATTTCCCGGAGAATTATCTAACTAATAAAATTCTTTATAATAAGCTTAATCAGTTTGTTCCTGAGAAAGTGACCGTTCTGAAAAAACATACACACTTATTTCGGATTGAAGCTCCAATTTATAACCCAAGCTGGAAAATTGTTGTTTTTGGAAGTACAGAGTCTTTAGGGAGATGGGATTACGAAAAAGCAATTCATTTATCTCAGACAGATTTCGGTGTTTGGGAAGCATCAATAGAAATTCCTGAAAATGAATTTATCCAATATAAATATTGTATTTATGACCTAAACTTAGGTAAGGTAGTAGACGTTGAAACAGGTGAAAATAGATTTGCCATTCCAAATATGCAAAAAGATGTTCTGCAAATTCTTTCTAACCACTATTTTAAATTTAAATCTTATCAGATGTATCATGACGCAGGGGTAGCAATTCCTGTGTTCTCATTGCGTAGTGAAGATGGATTTGGTGTAGGGGAATTTACTGATATGAAAAAACTGGCAGAATGGGCTAAAGAAACTGATCTTGGCATTATTCAGATTCTTCCTATTAATGATACTACAGCAAACTATTCATGGACAGATTCTTATCCTTATGCTGCTGTTTCGGTTTACGCGCTACATCCGCAATATATTTCACTGGAAAATCTTGATTTTTCTATACCGAAGGATTTAGTACAAGAATATCAGGAGGAAAAAACAGAATTGAATACATTAGATTTAATCGATTATGAAAAGGTTATTGCAGGTAAATGGAAATATTTAAAAACCATTTTCAATATTGAGAAAGAGAAAATATATAAAGATCGAAACTTTAAAAAATTTATAAAAGATAATGAAGACTGGTTGATACCTTATTCGGCATTTTGTGTATTGAGGGATAAATACAAAACCCCAAACTTCAACAATTGGAAAACACATAAAAAATATATTGCTGGAAAGATTTCACCATTCTTTTCTGCAAAGAACAAAGAATATGATAATTCCATGCTTCATGCCTGGGTGCAATTTCAGCTTCATAAACAATTAAAAGATGCTGTTGATCATATCCATAATCTAGGGGTTTCTGTGAAAGGTGACTTGCCGATTGGTATTTACAGATATTCTGTAGAAGCCTGGGCGGAGCCGGAACTTTTCGGAATGGACTTTCAGGCTGGAGCTCCACCTGATCAGTTTACAGAATTGGGTCAGAACTGGGAATTTCCAACTTACAATTGGGAAGCTATGAAAGATGATAACTACAAGTGGTGGAAAAATAGATTTAAAGCATTGGAACAATACTTTGATGCTATGCGAATTGATCATATTTTAGGATTTTTCAGAATATGGAGAATGCCTATTTCAGCAACTCAAGGCATTTTGGGATATTTTTATCCTGCTGTTCCTATTGTCTTGGAAGAATTTAAAGCATTAAATATTCCTTTCAATTTTGGCAGATATTGTAAGCCCTTTATCAATGACCAGATCCTATGGAATTATTTAGGAGAAGACAGTAATAAAGCATTAGAATTTCTCATTAATAATTTTGATGGGACCTATTCATTTAGAGAAGAATTTGATACCCAAAGAAAGCTGTCAGAGTATTTTAAAAAATATCCTCAGAAATCTCTTGAAGAAAAATTGATTTTACTTTATGCCAATGTTTTATTTTTAACGGAAGAAAGGGACGGAAAGACGGTTTATCATCCTAGATTTAAGGTGTACGATACCGATTCATATAATTATTTATCTGATTGGGAGAAAAATTCAATATATGATTTATACCATGATTATTTCTTTAGAAGACAAGATTATCTATGGTATGAAAAGGCTATGGAAAAGCTTCCTGTTATTCTGAATTCCACTAAAATGCTGATCTGTGGTGAGGATTTAGGAATGGTTCCAACTTGTGTTCCTGTAGTAATGGATGAGCTGGGTATCGTGGCATTAAAAGTTCAGCGGATGCCATCGGATGCCATTCCGTTTTACAATCCTAAATATGCAAGCTATATGAATGTGGTGACCGCTTCATCCCATGATAGCTCAACGCTAAGGCAGTGGTGGACTGAAAACAGGGAATTAACGCAGACCTATTTCAATAAACAATTAGTACAATATGGGAAGGCTCCGGAAGAACTGGATGCGAATCTAGCTGAAATCATTATGAAGCAACATCTTTATAATGATGCTATGTTGGCTGTCTTTCCTTTGCAGGAATTTTTAGCCACAGATAAAGAGCTCACAAATCCAAAAATGGATAATGAGCGAATTAATGATCCTTCTGTTTTTCCTCATTACTGGCGTTATCGAATGCATCTGAACCTGGAAGGTTTAATTGAAAACACCCATTTTAATGAAAAAATCAGCAGTTGGATAAAAGATAGTGGCAGAAACTAATATTTAACATCTGATTATCAATTAATTAACAATAATTTAAAAGAAGTTTGGTCTAAAGATTTAACTTCTTTTTTTTATTTATATCAAAGAGATAGAATAGAGATATTCTACTATATACTAACCAATTAACGATATTAACGATGAAAAATATACTTTTAGGATTTGCTCTGGGTTTGGCGACTTTGTCGTACGCTCAGCAGTATCCAAATAACGGTTGGGGTGATGAAGGATATGGAAATAATAGTGAGTACTATAATGACCAGGACGATCAGAACTATTTTCCCGATGACTATTATTATGATTATCCTCAGGATTATTATCCAAGTGATTATTATCAAAGCTATTACAATGACTATCGAAATAGTGTGACCAGTATCAACTGGAATGTATTCTTTGCTCAAAACAGATTAAACCGTTGGCAGATCGATCAGATTCTGTATCTGAATAATCTATATTCAAGTTTTTCAAGCTGGAATAATTTCTACAGATATAATCCTGACAGATGGTATTATGACAGGTTTTATGCGATGCAAAGAATTTTAGGACCAAGGGTATTTATTACTTTCCAAAACAATTATTATCATGGTTCAAGTCCTATCGTTTATTTTCAAAATTACAGAAGAACGTACTATGTTCCGAGATATAGAGTAATGCCTCGCTATAGAAGTATAAATATCAATATTTACAGAGTGGACAGAAGTAGATTCCGTCGCCAGGATAATCCTACTCTAAGAGTTGTTTCTACCAGAAATTATTCGGGATTCAGAAATAATGACAACAGAAACCAGGGAAATAATGGATTTAGAAATGATGGCGGCTTCAGGAACTCAGATAATAATGGGGTGAGAAATAACAGTGGATTTAGAAATGGGAACAGTGGAAATGTTGAAAGACCAAGTAATAGTGGATTTAGGAATAACAGAAACCAGGATGCAGTAAGAGAAAATACTCCACGTAGAGAAAATAATGGTTTCCGAAATGGTGGTGGTGATGGTTTTAGACAGCAAAGAACTGAGAACTCAGCGCCTAGACAACAGAATAATGGAAACAATAATAGAGGTTCCGGATTCAGACAAAAGTTAGCGAATAATTAATTTTCATATATTATATTTAAGTGGTGTGAAGGGTAGGTTGTTATGATCTGCCCTTTTTTTATTTTCTATTTCTTGATTTATATTTTTAATATTAAAAATTAACATTTTTTATGAATATTTGGATTTAACTTAAGTTTTAATTAATAATCAAAAAGATGTATAACAATTAATTAAAGATATAAAAAATGAAAAAATTAATTTTAACCCTAGCATTTATAGGAATGGGAAGTTTTGCAATGGCTCAACAAACTACTCCTCAGGATAAACCGTCGAAAGCAGAAATGCAGCAAAAAAGACAACAAAAAGAGCAGGAGCATTTGGATAAAATGCAGAAAGACCTGAATTTAAGTCAGGGCCAAGTTGCTCAAATTAAAGATCTTCATGCTAAGAGAAAAGCAGAGATGAAATCTGAGTTTGACAAAAACAAAGGAGATAGACAGGCCAAGATGGAGGAGATGAAAGCTAAAAGAGAGCAAATGGATGCAGATATGAAAAAGATCTTAACTCCAGAACAGTATACTAAATGGCAGGCTGACAGACAAGCTAAAATGGAGCAGAGAAGATCAATGATGAAAGATAAAAAAATGATGGATAAGCCAATGAATACAGTGACGCCAGCTGCAAACTAAGAACTTGTAATTTTTATTTTTTAATGTGTTGGGGACGGAAGTAATTCCGTCCTTTTTGTATTAATTTTCCTTAATTTTTTTGAAATCGGGCTTTAATTCCGTAATTTTGAATATAATCTTTTTATTATGGTAAGCGAAAAAATTGCAAAATTAGTCAACGAACAAATAGCCCACGAACAATATGCCGCTCAATATTATCTTTCAATGTCTGCTTGGTTTTCAAGTAAAGACCTTGATGGTATTGCTAATTATTTCAGGGTTCAAAGCAAAGAGGAACTAATGCATGCTGATAAAATGTTTGATTATTTAAATGATGTAGGAGGAGAAATTATCATCGGAGAGATTCCGAAACCACCTCATGAATTTGATAATGCTACAGATATCTTTGAAAAGGCACTAGCACATGAAAAAATAGTAACTAAAAGTATTTTTAATATAGTAAAGAATGCTAATGATGAGGGAGATTTTGCAACAACTTCTTTTTTACAATGGTTCATTAATGAACAGGTAGAAGAGGAGGCAAGTGCATCTCAATTGGTTACTAAGATCAGAATGGTTTGTGATAACCCTTCAGCATTATATCTTTTTGATCAGGAATTGGCTCAGCGGGTTTTTGTTCCAGCTGCTCAGGCATAAGACTAAAATAAGGACTAATAAAAAAGAGTGAACTTTTAAAGTTCACTCTTTTGTTTTTATTAAATTCCTATTTTGATGCTTTCAGAAAGATCTGCTGTGTTTCTTCATTGATATCGATCGTTGGAAATTTTTTATCATAATCAATAACAATATCGCCCTTATCCTCAACTCCATTTCCATTAGAGTCCCAATTAATAGTAATATAGTATTTCACAGCATCTCCCTTTTTTACTTCAGGTTTAATAAGACCTTCAGGATTATTGGGTACCGGAAGTTCAATGGTAAAAGGAATCTTTTCTTGAGTATATTCTTTTTCAGTAATTAAACTAGCAGGTACATCTGCCAGGTTAGCAGGAACACCATATAGATTTACTTTAAGCTTTGCATTTTTAGGAATGACATTATCAGCTCCAGTAAACTCGATCTTAACGTTTTTTTCATTAGATGCCTTATCTGCGACTACTGCTTCTTTTTTTGGAGCGTTGCAGCCTGTTAAGAATAAAGCTCCAAGAGCCATAAGGGTTATAAATTGTTTCATCTTAATTTGTTTTAGAAACTAAATTTATGAAAAATATACTAAGTAGGGATATAAACGAACATTAAGTTCTAAGTCAATCGTTTTAAATGCATACTATTATTTTGAAAAATATTATTTCATATCCTCTTCTTTTGAAGAAAGAACATCCCACTTATTGGCTTTTAATTGAAAAATTGTGGTACTCACTTTACAGCATCCCTTAGGATCGCTTATGGTAAGGGTATTATTATTTTTGTCAATATTTTTTGGAAATGGACCTTCATTCAAAGGAAAGTGTTTTTCTGTTTTAAAAGTTCCATCATTTTTATCCTGAAAATAATAAGAATAAACCGGACCACCACTACCTCCAAAATCATAAAGGATAGCAAAATCTTCAAACCCATCAAAATTAAGATCAGTAATAATAAAATTATGAAAGTTCTCAACACCCTCTGTTATTTTCTTTCCTGAAGAAAAATAATTAATTTGGTTTATATTCGGTGAATCCTTAACGCTTAACCAAGTTCCTGGGGAATACATTATATCCTGAAAATCTATATTGTTTTTAATTACTTTTATTTTGATTTTTGAAGGTCGATTATCAATGTCTTTATTAACTATACTTATAGAAAAGCTGAGATCTTCGTTTTTCAACTCATTTGTGGAAGTTGCTTTTCGACAATTTAGAAGAAATATTGCTGATGAAATAATTATTAATGGATTTCTTTTGCTGTAAAATGTATTTTTAGAGATACTCATCAAAAGGAAATTATAATTTTTATGATGTTTAATATTTGAAATTGTTGTAGAATAATAATATTTTCCATTTTTATTCAATTTTTTTATTAAAACACTCGCAGAATTTTCTTTAAATCTTCTATTTCAATTTTATTTTATACCTTTTTTATGCAGATTTCACTAACTCTATCCATTCGTTAATTGTTCCTTCTCCTCCTAGACCTTTAATAAAATATTTATTATTTTCTTTTTTTATTTCGAAGGCAGCCGTTTTTGACTTGCAATTTTCTTCACCGCCTGCATAATATAATTCTAAAATATCATTACTCTCAATCGTCTTATAATTACCATTGCATCTAATAGGTTCATGGTAAGTGGTGGTGGTTAAAACTGCAACATCCTTTTTTATATTGAAATGATAGGTAATGCTGGCAGTACCAGAAGTTGTTTCTTCAGTTTCTACTGTTGCTGAAAACTCTCCTTGAAATTTGGAATCAAGTAATTTTATATTTTCAGAAGTGGTATTTTTTATAGTATCATTTTTTAATTCTCCAATTATCTCATAATTATTTTTATTAACTGAAACTTTCTTTTCTGTTGTTGTACTTGACTTTGTCTGACTACATGCTTGAAATGAAACAATAAGGTATAAAATAGTAATTATTAATAAGTTTCTTTTCATATAAATGTATTTATTTAATATACTTTTCAAGATCTTATTCCTAAAGAAGAATTCACTTTTAATAAAGGGAGATAGCAAAATATAGTTAATTACACCTTAATAATTTAACTGTTTTTTTCGTTTGAGCAAATGGATTTTCTACAAAGCTTCTCTGTTTATTTTTTTCATTATAGAATCCCAACCATTCAATTTCAATACTATTTTCATCTATCTCTTTTACTTTTGCAATAATTTCTTTTCTTGAAAAATTCACCCAAGCTAAATCTGCGTTCCCTTTAGTAACACCCGTTAGCCCATCAAATTTGATCTGAAAATTATCATTATTTTTCTGAATATTTAAATTTACTCGAGCCAGTAAACCACTTTTTGTATGAAAATCAATACTTGCGGAACTCTCGTCAAAAAACTCAATACTTGAGTTTTTATTATCACATTGAGATTTCCATACACCTTTAATGTTTAAAGAGTTTTGGGTAATAGTAGGAGCATTTTCAGTAACCTTTGCGCTTGAAGTATTTAACGTATTTTGCTTTGTTCCCTGATTTTTATTTTTGGTAGTTTGGCTGCAAGACAAACTTGAAGTACCTATTAAAAAAAGAGAAACTACTATTCTTATTTTCATTATTAAATTAAGGCTTAAAATTGTTGTGGGATAAGAATATTTTCTGATTTAATTCAAAATGTTTTTTACCACAGCAATCAAAGTTTTTTTTCTTTCAATTTTATTTTATAGACTTGTTCTGTGTGTTTTATACCTTTTCTATATGGATTTTACTAGCTTGCCAATTCGTTGATTGTAATTTTTCCTCCTCCACCTTAGAAGCTTAATGAAATATTTGCTTTCTTCTTTACTCCTTTAGCTGGAGATTTCTTGCTACAATTGAGAAAAAACAATGATACAAGGAATATCACAGATGTTTTCATTTACTTCTTTTGTAAGCCCTTTGAGGGATTTTATCCAAATTTTTCTGTTGCTTTTGCATTAATGATATATAGAGATTATAGTTTTTCCTCGCTTGTTCTTTGTTTCCTAGTGCCCAATCGGTGTCTGCTAAGTTTAAATATGCAACTACCCTATCAGGATATTGTGATAAAATATTGACTAATAAAACCTTAGAATCATTATGCTCTCCTTTTTGAGCTAAAGAAAATGCCTGATTGTTAGCGATCTCTACATTGATTATTTTAATGTTTGATTTTGGTAAAGAAGGATAGCCAACAAAGATGTCTTCGCCTGAAGATTTAAAATTTTCTTCTGCAAACTTTACATTTCTAAAATCTATATAGTTAATAGTAGGATTGCTCCTAACAAAAACCTCTTTAACTTGATTTCCTAAACTTTGAAGATCTTCAAAAGTTTTATTTTTCATATTGTAAGAGTCCATGTATATGCGATTGCCCATGATTCCGTCTTTTCCATATTTTATAACTTCTTTATATATTAAATGAATTCCGCTACTGGAAAAACTAAAAGTGTATTTTTCTTTAACTTTAGTGACAGAAGCATTTAGTTCATAAATAATGGAAAAGTGGTTTTCTTTTTCCTGTATAAAATTTGTTGAAACAGACATCTCGTTTATAATTAGACCATTATAGATTGTTTTTTTGCCTTTGCAGTCTAATATGACATTTTGATCCTTAGTTAGTACTTTACAACTAATGGAATCGCTTGAGTCAGTGTTGTTATTTTGAGAGGATAAAACTTCTTTTTTTTTATTTATTTCTGATGTTCTATTGGCCTTCGTATCATTACCAGAACACGAAAAAAAACTGAAAATAGGAATTAATAATAAGATATATTTCATAGGAACTTATAATAATGATTATCATCTTAAGTGCATGTAATATCAATTACATGCCTGATTAACTTTTTTAACTTTATTGGAGTAAATACTGTCTATATATTTATTTTTATTTATTTCAACTAGATATTTCTCCTTTTCCTTGGTTTGTCTAATGATTATTTTTTCAATTTGTTGTGTATTTGTATTGTAGCCTTGAATTAAAATTTCATTAGGAGAGTTCTGTGTAATTTTAATTTTTTTGATTGTATCATATTCCTGTCCCAAATTGTGAAGAATATAATTTTTTTTTATTTTATAAGAATCATAATTAGCCCCACAAGGCTTATATAAAACTATACCTGATTTGCTTGGTGTTAATTGATAAAAGGTATGGTTAATAATATCTTGGCGATTAAAATCATTCTTTTGACAAGAAATTAGTGCTATAATATGCAATAGGGCAAATATTTTCATTTTATTGATTTCTTCTTATTTCTGTTACTGTGTAATTATGGGATCCACCATTACTTTTTCCTTCAATTAAAAGATTGTCCTTTATATACATCTTATTACTCGAACTTGTTCCCGCCTCTTTTGTCTTTGAGCCAACATCGAAAAAGTTGTAAAATTTCTTTCCGTTGTCACATCCTGATCCTACGATTACAAAGAAATGATCTGTAGCCTTATGCGCATTATAAGTTGTTTGACGTAAATTATCATCCAGACCTACAACAACAGGATTTCCTGCTTTTAATTGAGAATCAATATAATCAATTCCGGTTTGAGCATTTACTGGAGTTAAAGTATCTTCATCTTGGTTAGCAACAATTATGCAATTGGCTCTTGCTCCACCAGTAATACCATAGTTTTTGAGTACTTTAACACTTGCAGCCCAACATTCACTAGGTTCTTGAGTAATCCAATGTTCTGGCTTAGCAACATTATAATGTGTTTTTTTACATGTTGGACAAGGAGTGCCATTGTCTGCTTTGCCTCCGCAATTACATTCTTTAATTTTTAAACATTTCTCGATTTTTTCTGCATAACCTTCTATTTTTGCAGCCTCGTCGGTTCCATTTATTACTCTTCTTGCATTATAGTAATCTTTTTTGGAATCATTAATAAAGGTTGATAGTTTGGCTCCTGTAAAGATTCCCTGTTCACTGCCATATATCATAATCTTTATTGCCAGCTCATGATTTAAGGCATTTTCACGCTTGTTTATTAAATCTACTTTGAATTTTTCTTGCATTTTCCGGTAATTTTTCTTCCACGTCAATTGAACATATCCTCTTCCAAAATATTTCTCTCCATCACCCTGTGTAGTATTTTCATTATCCCTTGCCATCTTTCTTCGATTTTCATTTTTCCCCAAAATAGGATCATACATCTCTTCAAAGTAATTTTTTCTTACACTCCAACTCAACCAGTTAGCTTCTTCTACAGGATCAAATGTATGGCCTGTTTCAAGTTTTGCAGTAGCAAGCATGTATGCAATATGATACTTGTTACAACATCTTTTTTCATTAGAATAATATTCTGAGATACTTTTAAACATTCTCCTAAGACTACCTTTTACTGATTCTCCCAATGGTATAGGTTTACCTTTTTTATCGACATTTGGGAACTCTTTCTCATAGTTTGTAAGAAAGAACTCCTCATCAATAAGACAGCAATCAGTTTCCTTACTATTTCCTGTACTCAATGTTTCTCTTCCTACTTTCACAGCGCCCTTATTCTCCACCATATTAGGAAGTGTCGCTGTTGCATACAAAATGGCCATATCGGAATGATCAAGGTAAACCGCCTTTTCTTTAGCGTCTTTTCCTTCTCCTTCAGTGACTTTAATGATAGCCGAAATTTTAAAGTAATTTTTAGGCTTACCTAATTTCGCGGGATCCACTTTTAATATGAGCTCGCCTTTTTTATTGATTTTGCCTTGTTGTGTATTAAAAAATACTTCTTTTGAGAATTTATCTTTTACATCTTTCCAGTCTTTCCATTGTTTTGGATTCCAGGCAATACTAAAGTATATATCTGATTTTGTAATAAAATGGACCTCAACATTTTTATCTACCATGTTAATGGCATAAATTTTAAAATAAAGAGGAGTACTTATTGGCGAATTATATCGTTTTTCAGTATCTGACGCATCACAAAAATAAGCATCAACAATTTTTGGGATATCAGACACAATAAGAGAAGAGGCAAGAGCCTTATCTGAATTCTGAATAACTAAAGAAGGGTTTGTAGATTTCATTTTGAAAAATAATTCCCCTTTTTTAGTAGCTCCTTTACTTTCTATTTTTTGCTTTATAGAATCATCCAATGTAAACGGCCAATAAACTGCGGTAGCGGTATCGCTTAAAATTCCGGATTTTTCGAAGATAATATTACTGCCAGTACTATCATTATCGTATACTTCTAATTTTACTTCTTCACCCTGTAGTCCTTCATATCTTACATATGCCGCTATATCTTGTCCGTAGCCAGCTTCTTTTATGATGTTTCCGCTGCTTCCATCGTTGTCCATCCATTTGGCTGTATCTGCATTTATTTTAGGTTGCACAACATCAATTGATAATGGTTTTTCACAGTTTCTACCACCCATACTACAGTTGATGGTATATTTTCCGGGAGCAGAAAATTTATAAGAAAATTTTTCGCCAGCTCCTGTTGCTGTGGTAGGGCCTGTTATCTTCCATATGATGGAGCCATCTTTAGTTGCATCATAATCTTTAATAAGCATTTTACTGATTTCAAATAGGATATTGACACCTACTTTTGGCTTTTTATCATATTTTATTTCGGTGACAACGTTATTCTTTACTTCAAAACGCCAATCATCCTCCTCATCCTTACCACCTTTTCCTGTAGCATTGGCAACTTTGCTATATGCTTCCACCACATATTTTCCTGGTGCTATAAGTTGGTTACCCGGTATAGTAATACTTTTTCCTGTTCCCTGCAATACTCCATTAAGATTCCATTTAACTTCAGAAGATTCATCGGACGTCAGATCATAAACCGGATTGTTTCCAAAATTATATTTCATTTTAGAAACACTGAAAGACATTGCAGTTCCTGGTCTTACAACTTCAGCTCCATGGCTGATTGCAATTACGGAATTGCCTTCAGTTTCTCCGGACATTTGTTTCTCTATTGCATTTCCAGTGTCATCAATATATTTGGCTACAATGGTGTATTTTGCCTGAGTATTTTGAGGGGTAAATGTCAATGTCTCCCCATTCTGAACAGCATCTGTAACCACATTCCCACTACCATCGAGTAATGATAAGGTCAATCTGGATTTTTCTTCTTCAGTAAGGTTAGGAATAAAAAACTTTGCTTTAAAGACTGAAGGCACACCGCGTCTGAATTTTCTATTTTTAGAAGGATCAATACGCGTTGAAAAATCTCCTGATGTACACTCAATATCGAGGAGGGTATTTTCCACTACCTCAACATCAATCGAACACGAAGGGTCACATTTGTCATATTTGCCTTTTTCAAAATCAGGGCTTTTAGGTTTACCGTATCCTTCTATTCTAAATTTTCCTAAATCAGCAAAGCTTTGCGAGAATTCTGTGCCGATCTGCTCTTTTAAGAGAAGTCTGTTTTCTTTTTTACCTTGATGATCACTGTAAACCATCCATGAAGTGAGTTGTTTATTTCCGCTTTTTAAATTAGCTTTAAAATCTGCTTCTTCATTTTTACGGAGATAGATAATATCTTTTTTCTTAGAATCGACTTCTTTAAAATCTTTTCTGTCTTCAATTTTAGTAAGAGAAATAGAAGTAACAACGGGATACTCTTCTTTTTTCTTCGGTTGTTCTATGGCTGGATTTACAGCAGCTAACTCCAAAGGATTGGTATTATCTGCATGTGCATTACTTACCGAATCAGTCTGTCCATGTTTATCTATCGTTATTTTTCCGCCCACCATACATTGTAATTCGGAAATTTCAGTAAGGGTATTTTTACCCATTACCTGAGTGCTTTCGTAAGTTTTGCTCCATTTAGGAGCAGCTGCTAAAGCACAAGGAAGGTTTCCTGCAGAAGATGGTTTAAGAGTACATTTTCCAAAAGTTGCAACAGGAGGAATGAATGTTTTATCTTCTTCTGTAGCCGCCAGTTTACTGCTGTCATCATTCAGAACAATGATTTTATGTGTGGTAACCTGAAGATCAGCTGTCTGCTTTGGGTTTTCGGCCTTGTCACAAACACATTTGGCATTATGTACGACAAAATATTTTCCGTCGTGATCACTTTTGGAAGCTTCTTCTTCTTTCTTTTCCTCTTCTTCTTTTTTCTTTTCTTCACCCTGTTTTTGCTCAGCTTCTTTTTGCTCTTTCACAGGATCGGCAGGAGGTGTCTCGCCATTTATCTCATAAATTTCCTCTTGCGTTGGAGTCATAAGATTGAATCCGGCATAGGGAATATCAGAGGTCTGCTGATCAGAACCTGCATTTTGATTATGATATTTCTTGAGTTCAGTCCAGTCTTTTATACCCAATTTTTTGGCTATATCCTGTAACGTCTCACCGCTCTGGACTTTGTATGGGATGGGTGCTGACATATTATTATTTTGTTTGTATGGTTATAATGTGTTGATAATAAAACTTGTCTTCTACTTCTATACATACATCGGTTTCAGATTTTTCTATCCGCCCTGTAGTACCTGTATAATTGATATTGTGTTTAAAGTCTGCGTAGAGTGGGAGATTCTCTTCATCAAAGTTTACAGCATATTCATGTTTGTGGATGTATCTGATAATATCATCCATCATTTCCTGAGCATTTTCTATTTTAGGTTCAAAAAATAAGGTGTTTTTCTCTTTTTGATATTCTGTTTCTCCCTTCCATTCTGATTTTCCAACTGGCAGTACCTTCCATGAAGTTTCATACTGTTTTTTATTACTGAACTTCTGCATGCTTGCTTCTATAATTTTTATAAAATGAAGCTCCTTAATAAATTTTATAAGGTCCTCTTTAGTTTCTGTAACATTAAAAAAATTTGTGCGAATGTGGTCTATACCTTCTCCACTATAAATGGAATGTATTGTTGAATCCACGTTTTTTATTCGTTTCTGTATCTCTTTTGTGTTTTCTATGGTGAGTTTGTACTTATCTATTTTACAATGGATAGGAAATAATGCATCCATGTAACTGTTTGATATTTCAAGAAACTTGGTATCTATTTTCTTATTATTTACTTTAAGATTGGTTCTATTGATGGATACATCATAATCATCATTTTCTCCGGTTTCCAAATATAGCGTGTATGAGAGCAATGCTTCATATTCCTCTTCACCAACTTTTACAGTAGACTTATCCTGTAAAAAATAGGTTGACGTTGGACATATATGTGAATCGGATCGGCGCATAAAGTAATTTTTTTTATTCCATTTCTAAGCAATAATTTTTGGTGAAGACTAAAATGCTGTTATAAGCATTGGGAAAATTTTCTTACCTCAAATAGCTGAACCTCATGTCTTCCCCATCTTTACATCTGTAAATGACCGTATACTTATAAAATTTCTTATTTAAATTCATATTGTCAATTTCTTTTTTTATGCGATTTGATTCTCCCTGCAGTTGTTGGTCGTTCCATTGATCACATTTAATATTATTTACGAATATTTTATATGTTACTGTGTCTCCGGATTTAGCCATATCATACTTGGGTTCTCTGGAAATTTTATCAACATGCATATCTGCTTTTATCCTTTCAAACAGAACCTGTTCTTTTAGGCTTAACTCACCTCCATTTGGGGTGGTAAGCCAGAAGACCAATAGAAATCCATATCTTATAATAAGAAAGATCAGCACAAGAGCTCCCAAAATTATCAGTATCCATTTTTTTTTCATTTTCCTTCTGTATAATAGGTGTTGTTTTTTTCATTAAAAAAATAGTTGGTCGAATTTTTAATGACTCTTATGAATTTAGTATTATTTTTTAAATTCATTGCATTGTAATTTTTTTGTAATACGGTTGATGACGATCCTCCATATCCCATTCCACCTCCGCCATGATAATAGGTTTTAGTTTCTTCATTAATAAATTGAAAATTAATTGATTCTAAATCCTCAAACCAATTCCATACAAAGGATTCTTCTTTAGTATACATATGGCCAAATTTATCATTTTTGGGGTTTTTGGCTAAACCGGAACTTTTTAGCCCGTTAATAATAACAGCATCGTTGGCATTTTTATACATCAGAACAGGATCCCAGTCTATATCTATCTGAAATGTTTTTTCAGGCAATGTTACTTTAAACTCTGAAACATCTGCAGGTGATAAGTGAACAACTTTTTCTATGTTGATGTTTTTTTGTTTCATTACACTTATCATTCCCTCAGCAAAAGCGCCTCCCATACTATGAGATACTATCATGATATCTCTTTGATGTAGAAAAACTTCTTTATAAAATTTAGATTGTTTATTGTTAAGCCTTTCGTTGACTAATTTTTTACCATCGCTATATCTGCTTCCTCCAGATGAGAATTTAGTTCCGGCACCATTGATAAAATATTCTTTTTTAGATTTGAAATATTTTTTTGCAGCACTTTTTAAGCCGTCACCCCAATAATCTTCGCCCCATTCCGTACCTGCATAGGGCATAGTTTTATTCCAGTATCCGCATATATATATGATGAGTGGCTCAGCTTTTTTTACTTTTAGATATTCTCCGGAGGCATGTGGTAACTCAATATTTTCGCCCTTGTAGCTACACGCAAAGAAAAGCTCAATTTGTTTATCTTCTTCTGCATCAATCATATTGGCTAGAATACCTCCAAGTTTCAAACGGATAGTAACTTTGTTGCCCATCACGATTTTATGATTGAGGAGCTTTGTTGTTTCTCCATTGGATCCCAATTCTATTGCGTCTGATCCTTGTTTTCCGTCTGATTCCTCTACGGGTCTTTTTTTTACATCATCATCATATAGCATTGTGGCAATACTGTTATTGTCAGGAATATTCTGTGTCTCAATATGAAAATGCACAATATCACCTAAAAAAGCTTCGGTAATTAGCTTTTCATTTTCATCTGTCCACCAGCCCCGCACAAAGTACTTGGAGATAGGACTTCTCTGTATGGGATCTTTAGTATTATAGTCTACGCCGGGGTTTTTTGCTGACATAAGTTTAATTTTTAAAATTCAAACTGACATAAAATAAACTATTATCTACTTGTTTTTCAGTGTGATAGTATCGTATTTTACGGTTAGGTTTTTGTTGCCGCCCCCAAATAAATTCTTATAATGTATAATAGTATCTTTATATTCTTTTTTTGATACCGTCATTTTATAAATGACTGGAGGTGCTTCTCCACCAACTGAAATTTTCTCAGAATACGTCTTTTTCTCTATATGAAAATGACCTTGCATATCTGTCTTTGTCTTATTGTCTTCGTCAATATAAATGTCTGCATTTGCAATTGGCTTAAGGGTCTTTGCTTCATATACAGTACCTGTTATATCAGGAATTTTTATTCTGCCTGTACACGAGGCTAGTATTAATATAATTGCTGAAAAAAAAATTGTTTTACTCATTTCTTGTTTATTTTAAGTTTAGAACACCAGAGTAACCCCAATACGTCTTTTTCTGATGCGATCGTACGATCATAATCATAATAGGCATCACTATAATATTCCATCACATTTACTTCTCCAGAAGTAGGAAGCAGGTTTGTATGGGCAGTCTGTAAAATTGGGTTAGAACTTCCTTCATGTCCGTACGAATATTTATCTCCACCAAATTCTTTTACAATTTCATGCCCGATTTCGTGAGCCGAGGTTAATATAAAATCTCTTTCTTCATTGTTTTGTTTGGCGTTATATACTACTCTTTGAGGAGCTATCTGTCCGAAAAAAGATAATAAGCCACTTACTGACCCAGGATTACTGGAGCGCAACCATTTGTCAGAACCGTTATATACTAAGGCAACCTCATCGATTGATTTCTCTTGGGTATTGATTCCTTTCACTTCTACTTTATACTCTTTTCCGGAAATTGTTACAGTATCTGTGGAGATCTTCGATCTGCTTTTCATTCTGCTCCAATATAAATGAATTCCATCTAAAGACATGCTTTCCAGTTTAGAGAATGTATAGATTGGAGGATTTGTTCCTATGACCCCACCGTCTTTTAAGTTAACGCGGACCGTGACATCTACTTTTTTATTAGTATCATCTATTTTCACATCAATCCATTCTGTTTTGCAATCACCAGAAATTTTCACTTCGGAAGTAGTGGTTCCATCGGTCACTTCAGCAGTCAGTTTATTATCGGTGAAAAGTATACTGTCATATATTTTATCTTTAGAAAAACCATCCCATTCTATATCATGAATATCACCAGCCTTTAAGCTTTTGGTTATTTCTTCTGAATATATTTCAGTACCCTCATTTTTTACTTTGAATGTTAGTTTTTCAAACGTTCCTTCTTTAATGATGACTTGAAATTTTATCTTGGCATTTTCTTGATCTCCTTTAAAGCTGGATATACCAAGAGGAACAAATGTATCCTTCTTAATTTTTATTTCCAGTAATTTACTTTCTGCAGGTTTATCTTTTTTTTCAGCATCTTTTCCAAAACCCTGCATTATTGTTCTTTTCTGGCTGGACAGCTCTAAGTTTTGTTTGAGAGCTTCAATAATCACTTCCTCAGAACTCTCATTAGAGGTTTTACTGAGTGAGGTATAATTATTAAATACCTGAAGAGTGATATTATTAGCTTTTTTTACAATAGCCATGTCAAAATATTTAATGTGAATTTCCTTGCTCTCCGCTTTGAGACTTTACCGTCTTTTCGCTTTGCAAAATCATATTCTCTTTGGTACTTACCACAGTAACCTTGTCAGCATAAGAATCGCTCTTTTTGGACTGAACATTTCTTTCGTTTTCAGCGATTTCTGTTCTCATATCAGAAGATTCGTGGATGTTTCCTGTAGCAGTCTGCAAAAGGTCTCTACCAGCGGTGTCTACCATGTTTACTCCAGCATTGGAGACGATGTTTACATTTGCAGTTGAAAAAATATTGCTACCCGCTATTGAAGTAATATCATTCCCAGCAGTCATCTTTATATTATTTCCAGCAGTAAAAGTCATATCCTTAGGTGCATTAACGATAATGCTGCCTTTTCCATCCATAAAATAGGTGTTTCCGCTCGGGTCTTCTATATAAATACTTCCTTCGGCATCATTAAGAATTACTTTATTACCACTTCGGGTTTGTATTGATTTAATATGATTATTTACACCACCACCTAGACCTACGGCTCCATGAAACATGCCACCCATAGCAAAAGGGAAATCCGGATGATGGTATTCAAAACCTACCATCACCTGATCACCAACTTCAGGAATTGCTACAAATCCTCTGTTTTGGGTTATAACATCTGTTCCTCCAGCATCAGGACTCATCATCCTGATAAAATAGGTAGTGTCGTTTAATTGCCAGTCAAATTGTACTTGTATACGGCCCTGATTCAATGGATCGGTATTAGAAATCACTGTAGCAATTTGGGGTTCAGCGCTTGGGGTGATAAATTCGGGTTTAGGGATAAATCCTGTTCCCTCGGCAATAGCTTCAAAAGATCCGGTATAAATACCTCTGGTATTAACTTCATGATTAACCTCAGTAACCATAAGTTTTGTGAAGTAAGAAGTCTGATTAGTGTCAGGTTTTCTCATTTCTATATCCGCAATACAACCAGGGTGTAAAAAAGGAACCGATGTTGTTCCTGAAACAGTAAAGACTTCTACAGCGGCACTTCCCGCTGCACTTTTTTGTGAGTCATCTACGTTTAACGACATATTTGCATTAATAGGAGATGGGTTTAAAGAGCGGGTTTTAAAGATATCGTTGTTTAGGTCATAGGCTTTTGAAGCAAGCTGGCCCAGGTGTTTGATACTTGCGGAAGTACTTAGTAATTTTGTATGATTGCTACTGTTATATCCGAAAAACTCAGGTTTGGTATGAACAGCTTTTAGCTCAACACAAATATCACTTACATTACTTCCATAAGTGAGACGGATAGCCTGCTCTTTGGGTGGAAGTTTGCCAAAATAAAGAGTTTCCCCATCGTAGTAAAATTGTTCGCCGTAAGTTTCTGCTATTCTTGCCAGATAATTGTAATGAGTCTCTTTATACTGAGCACTGTAGTTAATATAGCTTTTATTTTGGGCGTCAATTTTATAATCAAATTTACCCGAGTTTAAAGTTTCCTTAAGAACTCTATCTGCAATGATCGAGGTATTCACAGGTTTTTCTCCCCCAAAACTCTGGGTATGCGGAGCTGAATCCATTAAAATAGTTGGGCTGTATCCTTTTAATACCACGTTACCCAAGCTCATTTTTTCCTGGCTAAAGGCTACTTTGGTAATAAGACCAACAAAAGTCCTTTCCGGGCTCTCATTTTCAGCATCTTTATATTTAAAAACAACTGTAAGACGCTTTCCCAAAAATTGTTGGGCCTGATCAAGTTCATGATTTTGTAAGGATCCTAAGGAGTCGTGAGCTAATGTAAGTTCGAAATTATGATGTTTTCTTATACTTTGCTGTAAGCGGAAATGTTTGAAGTGCTTAATTATTTTGCCTTCAATTACAACGTCCAGCTTAACCACACGCTGAACACCTGCAATGTGATTTTCAGCAATTTTATCTGCATTCGTTGTCTTATTTTTCATGCTTATGTTTTTAGTGGTTATTTAACTAAAATTAGAAATGTTTTCCATTTCAAAATGACGAAAATTGTTAAATTTTAAAAACTGTAGTAGAATTACGACTTTTATACATAATAAAACCAATTATGCAGTATTAATTACATGCTTTGTGCTGTTTATAATGGAAAAAAGAATTAATTCTTTAGATAAGAGATAAAAAGATCACCCTTTAGGGATGATCTTTCTATTAATGTCAATATGCATAAATTATGCACCAGGCCAAATACCTTCGTAAGCAGAATTACCATAGTTGATTTTCTCTGCACTTACGATAAAGCTGATCAACATGCTGTTTTCGTCAACTGCATCAAAATCAACTTCGTGTTGAATTACATATCCATTCTCCCAAGTTAAAGTAATTAATGTTCCTTCTTCGTGAGATTTGTTGAATGTAATTTCACCTGTTGTAGGCTTGTATTTTCCGTTTAGTAAGCTTTCAAGGATCTCAGATTTCTCTGTAGCTTCAATTGTTAATTTAATAATAGCGTTTGATGGATCTGATGCCACGCGTCCTGAAACGTCTGTAGATCTTGATACGCTATAATTAAGCTTTAATAATTTTTGTCCTTCACTTCCGTTGAATTTTAAGATTCCTCTTGAATTTGCTGCCATAGTTGTAAATTTTAATCGTTAATAAATATATGATTCAGTGATTATGTAGCAAATGTATACTTCTTTAATGATACTTTAAAACTTTTGAATATAAGTTTTGTTTTTTGTAGTGTTTCTACGATTTCTTGTAGTAGTTCTACGATATCTTGTAGTAATTCTACGATATCTTTAATGTTAAAATTGACAAAAATACCCATGTATAAAGGAATTCCAGGTTTTATAAATAAATAAGTTGAGTCTTTATTACGTTTCTACCCAAACCTTCCAATACGTTTTTATACATTTCTATTTGTTTGTCATTCTTTTCAGAGACCTCACCAGTTTTAAAATCTACGATGATATAGCCGTCATCACTTTTTAGGATCCGGTCAGGTCTGTAGATTCTGCTTTCTCCCCTTTCAGAGATCATAATATCTTTTTCATTGATTACAATCCATTTCTCATCAAAGAATTCAGAATAAGAACTAACAATACCTGATAATGTTTCGTGGATCTCCTTCTTTTCACCCAAGGTAATCTGTCCTTCCAAAACATAACTTTCCAGGACTTTTTGAATATCTTTTTCAGTATTGATCTTTGATAATAATTCATGAACAAAAAGACCGATCCTTACTTTTTCATTTCGAACCTGATAGTTTTTAGAAGGTGTAGCAATCTTAATGGATGTGCTTTTTTCATTAATATTTTTTAGATTCCTGATATCCTTTGTCTTAAATGATGAGGTTTTGTCTTTAGAATTTTTTCTCAACATTTCAGGATGTATATCATAAAGATCAAATTCATCAGATTGATCCGTATTTTTACTTTGGATAAACTCTAAGATCTCCAGATTATTTGAGGTTTTATTTTGTTTTTGCAGATAGAAAAATAACTGTTCTACAGGTCGGGTAGTGGCAACATACTGTAAACACAATCTGTCGATTAAATTTTTGTAAGAATTCTTTTTATTAAATTTTTCAATTTCTTCATCGTAAGCTTCTAAGTTTTTACTGAACTGGTTAATATTTACAGATTTCAAAGCTTCATTGCTATTTGTTTCAAACCAGTTGGAAAATTCTGAGTCACGATTTTTATTCATCATTGGGATAAAAACAATTGGGAACTCAAGCCCTTTTGCTTTATGAATTGTCATAATTTGGATAGCATCAATATTTTCTGATGCCTGAATAGTGTACGTGGATGCTTCTTCATCCCAATATTTTAAAAATTCCTTTGTGCTGGCACCTGCATTTTGTGTGAAATTAAAGAGCATTTCAAGGAAATTCAGTAAAAAATCTGTTTCTTTATTTTCAAATGAAAATTCATTGATATAATATTCTACAAAGTTGTATAAATTAAATCTTGGAAAATGATCCTGTGTCAGTTGTAAAGAATAAGTTTTTTGTATGAATTGTAGTATTTCATCATGAGGTTCAATGTCGAGAATTTCTTTCATACATAAAGTGAAATCCGGCATCTGTACCCTTCCTAATTTATTAAGATAATACATCATCATAACTAAATTAGTTTTGTTCTTAGGATTCGTTTCCCATCTTAAAAATTCTATGACAGCTTGTATGGTATTCGACAATTCCAGAGTAAGACCCTTATCTGAAATGGTTTTAATATTTGTTTCCTCACCTTTGTACGTTACTTTCAGGTTTCCAAGCTTTTGAGAATAGCTGAAAATATCGAAATTACCACGACAGAGGATTGTGATATCCGCAAACTTGAATCCATTGTCAAGACAGTCCTGAATATCTTTTTGCATTCTTTCGGATGTATCATTGTAAAAATCTTCATTCGTGAGATTTTCGATGAGGTTTACCTTTACTCTGCCATCAATTCCTGATTTCGGATTTTGTTCAGCATCAGTTCCAAAGATATTTTTATGTTCCTCTTCAAGATCCACGGAATGATAGTGATAGAGCTCATTGTTAAACTTTACAATATTTTTGGCACTTCGCCAGTTGTCCTTTAATACCAATAGTTGTGCTTCTTTTGGGGAAACCTCTTTTTTATTGATAATATCCAGCATCAGCTTGCTTTCTCCACCACGGAATCTGTAGATACTCTGTTTAGGATCCCCTACCAAAGTAAAGGTGGTATTTTCCATGGAAACACTGTGATCTCTTAATGGAACAAAATTCTGCCACTGTAATTCGGAAGTATCCTGGAATTCATCAAAAAAATAATGCTGGAATTGAGAACCTACCTTTTCATAAATAAAGGCTGAAGGTTCATTTCTTAAATTTTCATTGATGAGAATATTAAATTTTGAAAGAAGAACAAGATCATTTTCTTCTTCAATCTTTTTTAACTCATCCTGGATATCTTTATTTACTTTTAAAGGAAGTAATGCAGATAATATTTTCTCCTTTTTCTGAGTTTCAATATAAAGAAGGATAAGCTGCATTCTGTTGTCCAAAAGTTGATCAAGGATTTCAAAAATATCAGTTTCTTTATCTTTCGCTTTGGAAGAAGCTCCTTTTCTGTAATTATTAACAACCGATTCTTCCTGCGTGGTTGGAAAAGGAAAGCCTGCTCTTTTTTGATTATAAAAATCTAAGACCTTGGTAAAGAAGCCTCCAATCCCGTTTTTTCCCTGAGCAAAATCTTCGATATCAATATTTCTTGATTTGAACAGATCAATAGATTTTGTGGCCACTTCTATTGCCTGTTTTTTATTGGATACAATCTCTTTACGAATCGTATTTTTTATATTTTCATAATTCGTATCATCAAAATTATTATTGCTTTTTAACTGTTCGTAATGAATATCTTTTACAAACTCTTTTGCTGAATCGTATAGATTTTTATTAAGGTTGATCCGTTCATTATTTTCGAGGCTATAATCTACGTAATCCATAAAAGAATTGGAGATCGCATCATTTTCTCCAATCTGATCCAGCATTTTATCTACAGCTTCAATGAGGAATGGTTCGGCTTCAATTTCAAGATTAAAGTTTTTAGCCAGTCCCAATTCATAGGAAAAGCTTCTTACCAAACGTGAGTTGAAACGGTCGATGGTTCCAATATTTAGAGTAGAATAGTTATGAAGAATATAATCTAATAATTTTTTAGAACGAATATGTAATTCATCAATAGTAATTCGTAATCCCTCTTCTTCAAAAACCTTCTGAATATTTTTTAAATCATTATTATCAGCAAAATTATTAGCTGAGAAATTTCCAAGCCATGACAGGATTCTTTCCTTCATCTCATTAGCAGCCTTATTGGTGAAGGTTAATGCTAAAATATTTCTGATAGCATGCTGTTGATTGGGATAACGAAGACAGATCATCAAAAGCCTCTGAACAAGGGCATAGGTTTTCCCGGAACCTGCAGAAGCATTGATGACTGTATAAGAATTTTGCATTTTTTGGGATGAATTGAAACTGCAAGTTAGCTAAAAATTAAGTGAAATTTTAACAATTACAATTCGCTATTTAACAAATTAGAAATAGAAAGTTCTAAAAAAAATCCTAAAACGCGTTAACTGTGGTTAAACTTATGGTATACATTAAAAATAATTTTAGCTTTGCTTTATAAAAAACTATTCGTGAAATTAAAATTACTCTTTCTATTACCATTTCTTTTCTTCATTCAAACCTATGCTCAGGATTACCTTTTTGGAAAAATAACTACCGAAGAGAATATTGAAATGCCTGAAGTTACTGTTATCAATATAAGAACCGATGAACGTGTTTCTACAAATACAGATGGACACTTTATGATTTCCGGCAGACAGGGAGATGAACTTCGCTTTGTGAAGAGTGGATATGAAAGGATCAATAAAAAAATAACACAAGAGAATATAGGTTCTCCTTTAAATGTGGTACTTATCCGACAGATGGCATTAATTGCTGAAGTAGAGATCAAAAAGGGCATTACAGGAGACTTGAAAATAGATTCTAAAAATCTAAACAGGCCAAAAAAAGTTGAAAAGCTAGCCAAAGACATTGATGTGTATATAGCTCAAAAGTCTGATCCAAGAATTCTGGCAGCAAAGGCCGGGGAGTTTGTACAGCCTAAGGGGCAAGGTTTTTCAGTGGGGAAGGTAAAGGATAAATGGGATGATGTGGATTTTATGAGCTATTTACATGAAAGCTTAGGTGATCAGTACTTTATGGATCTTAAGATAGAAAAATCATTGATACAGCATTTTATTTCTTATGTTTTGAGAGTCGGTTTTGAAAGGAGGAGAATATTGAAATACGGATACTGTAGTGATGCAGATCTTATGAGATTTCAGAGAGCTGTACTTGCCAGAATATCATCCTATCGTGCCCCTCAGACTCAAAGATAAGTCATAAAAATCAAGCTGTAATAGAATGTTGGTATCGTATGTATAGTGTATGCAGGAATATTGAATGAAAGGAAAATTATTTTTTATCATGTTGTTCTTGTTTGGGGTTGTTTATTCCCAACAGATCGTTACTGGCAAAATTACAGATGATAATGATATTAATTTAGGTTCCGTTACTGTAGTCAATGTATCAACAGATAAAAAAGTATATAGTAATTCTTTAGGTGAATTTTCTATTGAAGCTTCAAGAAATGATGAGTTAAGGTTTGTAAGACCAGGCTATGAGAGGGTTTCAAAAAGAGTTTTTGCAGATGGCGTTAATTCTCAAATCTTCATCACTATGGTTAGAATTCCTGAAGAAATAGAGGAAGTTGAAGTGAAAAAATTATCTGGTGATCTGACGAAAGATTCCAGAATGGTCGCTAAAGTAGATAAAGGTGAAATTGTACAACAGGCAGTAGGGCTTCCTCAGCCTATCACGAAAATGAGAGAAAGGCCGGCGGAAGTTAAGAAAGTTTTACTTCCTATACTTTTGGGGAATTTGGATGTTCAGGGAGCCTATGATTTGATCAGTGGAAAAGCAAGAAGGCAAAAACGGCAATATAAATTTGACGACTTGCAAGATCATATTCTGTGGGTAAGAAAACGAGTGGAAGATGACTATTTTACGAGTGCAGGAATTCCCGCAGAAAGAATTTCAGAATTTATAGAATTTTCATTTACAGTTAAGCCTCAGACTAGAACTTATGTAAAAGCCAAAAACTTATCGGGTGTGTTACTGAAACTGGAAGATACAATACCAGCTTTTTTGGAAAGATTAAAAACCATTAAATCTTGAATTTGTTAAAGAAATCTTAAAATTTCGGAACGGAAATTGATATAATAATTTCATTTAAAAAGAAAATTTAAATAAGACATCAATTAAATTCACAAATTTTTATGAATAAAAATATTATAGTTATTGCAATTGCAGCTTTAGGCTTTATTATTGGTCTTGGGCTTCTCGGAAATGCTATTAAAAACAGAAATAAATCTGAAAATACCATTTCAGTAACAGGACTTGGAACGAAACAGTTTACATCGGATTTGATCACATGGTCTGGAAGTTTTTCAAAAAATAATATTGATCTGAAATTGGCTTATGATGGACTGTTGGCTGATAAAAAAGTGATCAACGATTATCTTATTTCAAAAGGAATAAAGCAGAATGAGATTATATATTCTTCTGTGGATATTCAGAAACAGTTTAGAAATTATACGGATTCAAATGGTAATAATGTACAAGGAGAATTTTCAGGATACAATCTTACTCAGACTGTATCAATAGAGAGCAAGGAAGTGGCTAAAATTGAAAATTTATCCCGAAACATAACAGAAATTATCAATAGAGGTATTGAATTTACTTCTTCTTCACCGTCTTATTTTTATACAAAACTGACTACCGTAAAACAGGAAATGATTGCCACTGCTACTAAAGATGCTAAAGAACGCGCAGAAAAAATAGCGGAAAATTCAGGAAGCAGTCTTGGTCATCTTAAAAAAGCAACAATGGGTGTTATTCAGATTACTGCACCCAACTCAAACGAGGATTATTCTTATGGTGGAGCTTTTAATACCTCTTCTAAGGAGAAAGCAGCAAGTATTACTATAAAACTGGAGTACGAAGTAGATTAAATTTACTTTCTTCCTTATATTATATTGAAAGATTTTATAAAAAATAAGCCGGACATTATCCGGCTTTTATAATTAATGATAAACAATATCGTAAATTTCTTCTTTAATTTTTTTTAGATCCTCAGGAGAATAATTCGCTAATAACCACAGGTCTAATGGATTCTTTCCCTCACCATAGCTTGGTTGTACATACATTTCATCAATTAACGAAAAACCATTCTTTTGATAGAAGGAGTAGCGTCGTTTGGCATCATCACCTAAATGATCTGGTTCTATTTCAAGAACAATTCTCGGATAGTTTTTAAACAAATATCCTGTAATGTGAGATCCCAGCTTTTGGCTTCTAAATTCAGCAAAAACCTCGAAATGCTCAACAAAAGTGTAAGTGCTCAATTCCCAAATGATAAGATATCCAATTGCCTTTGATTCATGTAATACAGAAATTACCTTAACATTAGGATTCGTAAATAATTTTACAAACTGATCCCAATCTCTCCTCTCATCTTCAGGGAAAGTAGTTGAATAGGAATAGTAAATATCTTTAATTCTGTAATCTTCAGATGAAGTAATAGGTAGAAATTCCATAATTATAAATCAAAAACGCTTGGTCTTCTTGTGATGAAAATATCTTTGATCCATAGCGTAAAAGCTAAACCCAGATAAATCAGAAAGAAAAAACCAGCTGTTGCAAATGTTGAATAAATGAAGAATACCCTCAATTTAGAAACAGGGATTCCCAGTTTAGCACCCATTCTTGTCAGAACACCAAACCATTCTCTTTCCATTTTATGACGGATATTATCAAGCATTTGAAGAATCTTTTAAAAGTTTAAATCCAATACTGCAATTTAAGCAATTTTTTTCTTCACAGCTGTTATTAAAGTGATAAATGAAACTTTGGGTTTCTAATGAATTATTGATTTTTATATTCAGTTTTTTCCAAGAGGTTATAATAGCGTTTTTTTCAGGAGGTAAATTCCTATAAAACTCAATGATCTCATCAGCTATTTCCTCATCATGATATTTGTGATAAGTATATTTTAAAGGAAGAATTGTATTTAGAATAATAAGCTCAATAAAATCCTTACTTAATGTCTTAGGCTGATTAATGGGAGATATTTTTCCAAAATTAAAATGATTATTCCAATAATCAGATGCACTTATGTTCTTTAGAACATTCACTAATTCATCGGCATTTTTTGAAAGGATGGTTTTTGAAAATAAATTTTGATGCTGATGATATAAGTCTGCTAATTGCGAAAGTCTAATGGTTGGAAAATTTGGAGGCCTCAATCGCAAAAACTTTGGTCTGAAATGCATATCGGATATTTGGTATTTAACTTTTATAAAATCAAATTCTCTTTTCCAAATTTTCATTTGCTCATCTTGTGGATGTTCAAGCCAGCCAGAGATTCCGAACAACAAGGCTTCCAATTGTGTTTTATTCTGCCGGATTTTATTAATGACAGGAAAATCTATGCTTTCGGCAATTTGTTTAAATATAAAGGCATTTACCTTTAATCCGAAGGTATAAGCAAGACTATGAAAGAGAATGGCTTCAAAGTTATTTTTATATCGTTCTAAACTGTCTTCTAGTTCAAGTGATTTCCGATCCAGCTTTTTTAGAATGTTTTCTTCATGAAAATTAATGGGAATACTTTTTTTATTAAAAATACCCTCACAAGGAATGAACTGATTTTCATTAATCAGTTTTTCATATTTCCAAAGTAAATTTTCATCGATAAAATTTTTCAGCTCTAAAGTGGGAATTTTTCTATCATTGAATTCTTCAATTTCTACGTCATTTTGAAAAACAACATGCAGGATAATATTCTGATAATTGGGATCTTGGGAATGGTTATGAAAAATCCAGTCAGATGACTTTACGTGAAGCTCAATGTTTCCACTTAAAGTTAAGTCGGAAGTTTTTATTTTAGCAAGTAAAAAATCAGGGCCGGCATTGGTATTCCATTTACCGAAATTTATTATTTCAATAGGATTTCCTTCAATATCCTTGAAGTCAAAACTTTTGAAAATTTTAAAGTTCCAAAGATATTGAAGTAATTTTTCTGTCATAAGTGTAATAATAAATATATCGTAAATATTGCACTTTTATCAACTCGTTCTTAAGATTTTTCACCGCCGTATTGCATATTTATGGATGTATAGGATATATATATTCAAATGGGATATTATAGCTGTTTTTTTATTTTTTTTCCTTCATTTTAATTAAAGATAATCAGTATCGATCTTTTTAGATGAATGAAGAAGTCATATTCAATTATTAGATGTTAATGATTTGAAACAGGGTAAAAACTAAACCCAGATCAAGCAATAAATGTGATTGAAAATTCATGAAACTAGAAAAGGCCTGGATTAAAAATCCAAGCCTTAATTATATTATTACAGAAGTCTTTATAAAGCACTATGCTTTCGTTAATTCCTTCCTGAAGTTTTCTATAGTTGTTATGTACATTTCTTCATATATAGGAAGAATGTTTTTCAAATCGAATTTTATAGCCTGTTCTTTCGCATTGATCTTCATTTTGGCTAAAAGTTCCTCATTACTTAATAGCTTAATGGTATAATTACTCATGGCTTCAACATTTCCTATTTCTGCTAAGAAACCTGTTTCTCCCTGAATATTGACTTCTGGAATTCCACCCGCGTTAGAGCTGATAACAGGTGTATTCGCTGCCATTGCTTCTAATGCAGCCAGACCAAAACTTTCCTGCTCAGATGGTAATAAGAAGACATCCGAAAGCTGTAATATTCTGTACAGATCATTTACTTTTCCAAGAAGACGGATTTTAGAAATTAAATCTGGGTTTTCTTCTAAGAACTGATTGACCTTTTCCATATCAGGACCCTCACCGATAATAATGAGTTTAGATTTTACCTTTTTATTTACATTCTTAAAAATCTGTAGAACTTCCTCCACACGTTTTACAGGACGTAGATTGGAAACGTGAATCAATATTTTCTCATCAGGATCAGCAAACTGCGTTCTTTGGCACTCATTGCATTCATCAAATTCAGAATTATCAATAAAATTGGTGATCACCTGAATTGGCTTCTTAATATTAAAAAATTGGAGAGTGTCTTTTTTTAAACTTTCAGATACTGAAGTGATCGCATCCGATTTGTTAATTGAGAATTCTACCGCATGTTTATAACTTGGGTGCTGCCCAACTAAAGTAATATCTGTCCCATGGAGAGTGGTTACCAAAGGAATATCATTATTATCTTCCTGTAGCATCTGCTTTGCTGTAAATGCCGCATAAGCATAAGGAATTGCATAATGAGCATGAAGTAAATCGAGTTTATATAAATTTACGACACGGTATATCATAGAACTTAACGCAATATCATAAGGTTGATATTGGAATAGGGGATAAGTCTGAACATTAACTCTATGGAAAAAAATATTTGGATTGGTAATGTCTAATCTTGCCGGAAGAGCTGAGCTTATGAAATGAACCTCATAGCCTTTGTTGGCAAGGGACATTCCAAGTTCTGTTGCTACGATACCGCTTCCGCCGTATGTTGGGTAGCAAAGTATGCCTATTTTCATTGATTTATTATTGTTTTGATGTTGTAAATATAGTTGAATTCGATTTCGTATCAGGAGCTGAACCTGAATTCAAGTCGATACCCATTCCTGCTTTTAGATGATCGTTGATCAATACTGGAAGCCTTCCCCAGATTTTTGTTTTTCCGAGTAAAGCATCTGCTGTTGCAATCATTGAATCATCGTTGTTCTCATAAGAAACAAGAACAGTTGAAATCTTAGAAATATCAATGTCTTTTAGTGCATAAGCACTTCCAAATACATTTAATATGACTTTTTGATTTTTTGATAGATCAGTCAGAACTCTTTTTGATTCTGCTGAAATTTTATAAGGTTTGTAGGCAGTAGAATTATCTTTATGGAGACCCACAATTACCGTAGAATTAGAAGGAATTGTATTAATTTCATTGGCTTTTTTAATAATTACATTAGAGCCTAACTGGTTGGCAAATGTTTGAAAAGGAGCTTCTTCCAATGGGACATAGTAAATTTGTTTTCCGCTAAGTGGGAGCAGCTTTTGCTCATCTTTTAATAAAGTTAAAGCATTAGAATAAAGATTCTGAACTAAAACTTTGTGAGAATCATTGTTAAGGTCATTATTTATATTCTCAGGATTTTTTGGACTGTATTTTTCCAGACCTAAATAATATTTTGTAAGTAATATTTTCTTTACACTTTCTTCTACCCGGGATTGTGAAATTTCTCCATTATCAATAGCTTTCTGAATTAACTTTTTACCTTCAGATACACCCTGAGAAAAAAGCATAATATCATTTCCTGCTTTGAAGGCCAATTCATCTAATTCTCCAGGTTTGTACTTATTAGCTACAGCTCCCATATTTAAAGCATCAGTAATAATTAAGCCTTTAAATCCTAATTTTTCTTTTAATAATCCTGTAATAATATTTTTAGATACAGAAGCCGGAATTCCTTTTCCTGATTCTAATGTTGGGACATATAAGTGGGCTACCATTACGCCTCCAATTCCTTTATTCATTAATGCCCTGAAAGGGGCAAGTTCAACTGCATTAAGTCGGTCCAATTGATGTGAGACAACAGGCAGGTCTAAATGAGAATCTGTACTTGTATCACCATGGCCAGGAAAATGTTTTATTGCGGCAAGTATATTGTTGTCCTGTAGTCCATTTGAATACGCTAATGCCGAATTGATAACATTGTCAACCTCAGAGCCGAAACTTCTGTTTCCGATAATAGGATTGTTTGGATTCGTGTTAACATCTACTACAGGAGCAAAATCCCAGTTGATCCCCATTCTTTTACAATCTGCAGCTATTTTAGCAGACATTTGATAAATAAGATTCTTATCCTGAATAGCGCCCAGGGTCATCGCCCACGGAAATTTATGAGCTGTGGCTATTCTTTGATAAAGACCCCATTCAGCATCCATTCCTATCATTAAAGGAACTTTAGACTTCTGCTGAAATTCATTGACGAGCGTAATTTCTCTTGCTGCATCATCCTGCATTAAAATCAATCCGCCGATTTTATCGTTGATTACAATATTTCTAACTTGGTTAATATGGCTTTCATCTTTATTAGTATAAAGGGCAACAATGAAAAGTTGTCCTAATTTTTCATCTTGAGAAAGAGAGCTGTACGTTTTATCAACCCATTGGTTCGCCTTACTTATATCTGCCTGAGAAATGCCCTTTGGCTGATACTGGGCAGTGATTTTTGAACTGATGAATAAGAATATGAAGAGAGAAGTGTAAACTATTTTGTTCATAACTTTAGAATAAGAACAAAAATACAATTAAAAAAATCATCATAATGGATGTTTTTAAGTTTTTTGGTATATGTTTTGGATGTGCTTTATAAATAATAATTAAAACTTTTATAAAAATGAAAAAATTTCTTCCAATCCTCCTATTAGCTTTTGTCAGCTTATTTATTTTTAGCTGTGATAAAGATGATGATAATAACAATTTTGAAGATCATGATACGGTAGGTACAGCTTTTGATATTACGCCGACTTTCACGAGAACAAATGATAATTTATATCAGTATTCAGATGCATTTACCAATCCATTAGTACAATCTGATGTTGTTCTTATTTATTTGCAAACAGGTCTTACGAATAATAACTCTCCAATCTGGAGATTGCTTCCTTATACTTTCTTTACTAATAACAATGTTGCGGTAGATTATTCATTTGACTTCAGTAAGTTTGATATTGGTATTAACGTAAATTCTACATTGAATTTAAGCGCAAGTGGAAATTCAACGTATTACACGAATAAAAGATTTAGAGTGGTAATATTACCTGCTAATACAGGATCTGCTAAAACAAGTAGTAAAGCTTCGGCTCCAGTGGATTACAATGATTACTATAGCGTAATTAAATATTACAATATTGATGAGTCTAAAATAAAGACTAAGAATTAGAATAATATCTTTTCAGTTTTTTATAATTAAAAAGGCTTCGGAATAAATTCCGAAGCCTTTTGTTTGTATCTTAATTATCATTGTCATCCAGTAGATGACCAAAATAATCTTTTTTTGTCTGTAGGTAGCCTCTGCTAATGTCATTAGCAGGGATTTGTAAAGGAATCCTTGAGTTAAGGTGGATATTACTTTCTGTAACATATTTTACCTTTTCAGGATTATTCGTTAGGAGATTAATATCTTTTACCTCCAGGACATTTAAAATTTCAATGGCTACATTGAAATTTCTGTCATCTGCGGGAAGGCCAAGCTGTAAATTGGCTTCTACAGTATCAAATCCTTTTTCCTGTAGAGAATAAGCCTTTAACTTATTAATAATCCCAATATTTCTTCCTTCCTGACGAAGATAAATAATAATCCCCCCATTTTCATGGATATATTTCATAGCAGCATCCAATTGCTGCCCACATTCACATTTTTTTGAATGGAACACTTCACCGGTAATACATTCTGAGTGGAAACGTACATTGACTGGTTTTGAAAAGTCTGTGTTTTCAGCGATGATTGCCATATGAGGCATCCAGTCATTTTCGTTTTCAGAGAAAGCGATCATTCGGAAAGTTCCATGTTCCGTAGGAACGTTTGCTTCCGCTTGAATTTTAATCATTAATAAGGTAGTCGTTTTTTAATTTCCTTTTATAGCATCCTCGATCACAGAAATATTGGTTTTCAATCTTACCAGATATCTGTTGAGTATTTCGTCATCATCTTTTGGAAGGTTCTGTCTTAGTTTCTGAATTTTTTTATAAGATTTTTCAAAGCTTTTAACAGCTCTGTTCTTTCCTGCGACATTATTGGCATCTATTGCATATAAATAATTCTGCAAGCTGTACTTCAGTGAAACTACTTCTTCGTTTACATTAATGTTTTTAAATTTAGGAAAGGTGGAAATTAAATTAGATATTTCAGAGGCATTTACATTTTCTTTGATATTAATGTCTATGCTTTTCTTGAGTCCTCTATCAGAATCTGAACCTTTTGCTTCACTATAAAAATTACTTGACAACGGAGAAAAATTTAATTTTTCCGATGCACAAGAAGAAGTTAGTATAAACAGTATTCCAAAAAAAAATAATCTTTTCATTTTTGTTGCCCCTTTTGATAAAGGATTGGGTTAAGACTTTCATCGTTATACATTTTCATTTGTTTGTATACTTTCATCTTAACATCACCGTTTTCAATATCAGTAAGCAACTGATTAATAGAAGTTGATAGGTCTTCTTTCTGTATAAGAAGCACATCTAATTTTGCCTGGCAATTTAAACGATGCTCTTCAGAAGCAGATTCTCTATTCGCTTCTAGTGACATATGATAAACCTTTAGTGCAAGTATTGATAATCTGTCTACAGCCCAAGCGGGTGTTTCTGTATTTATCTTTGCATGCGGTTTAGGAGTTATATTTTTAAATTTATTAAGAAACCAGCTGTCAATAAATTCCACTAAATCAGTTCTTTGCTGATTAGAAGCGTCTATTGTTCTCTTTAATTGAAGAGCTTCAACCGGATTAATATTTTCATCTCTAATAATATCTTCCAAATGCCATTGAACGGTATCAATCCAGTTCTTTGCGTACAAAATTCGTTCCAAACTGTCTTTTTCGAAAGGATTATTAATTAGATTGTTAACGTCATCAAATACGTGGTAGTCTTCAATAGATTGATTGAAGACTTTCCATGCAGTCTCTGTGAAATTCATTAATTCTGAAGAATTTTAGTTGCTAGATGGGTTATTTGTCGAAGAGTTTTTATTTTCAGTCGGATTTTTATCCTCCTCTTTTACTGCATCTTTAAATTCCTTGATACCTGATCCCACACCTCTCATTAATTCCGGAATTTTTTTACCTCCGAAAAGTAAAACAAGAAGGATTGCCACGATAAGGATATGTTGCCATGATAAGGCAAGTATTGTTAATGTTTCCATTTCTAAATTTTTTACAAAGTTAGTCTTTTTTTAATAAGAAACCCACCCTAATGGGTCGACTGGTGTACTGCCGTTCCATACCTGGAAATCAAGAGTATAAGAGCCATCAAAATCCTGTCCTACAGTACCTACAATAGTACCTGCAGAGACCTGCTGTCCTTTAGAAACATTTACACCTCCTAAATTAGAATATATTGTAAAATAATTTCCATGTTTTATCATGACCGTTTTTGTACCGTCACTACTTGCGATAACTGAAGAAACGGTGCCTGGGAATACGGATTTAGCACGAGTGCCAGACGGAACGGAAATCTTAATTCCATTATTTTCTTCATCAATATTTTTAAAAACAGGATGAGGATGTCTACCGAAGCGATGGGTAACTTGGCCTTTATCAACCGGGAAGCCTAGCTTACCTCTGTTTTCAGCAAAATTATTTCCAGCGGCTGTAGAAACCCCAAAACTTGTCATAGCTTTAGATTCTGCAGCTTTTTTCTCATCATCTTTTCTCTTTTCCAATGCTGCCTCTGCAGCTTTTGCAGCTGTTAATTTATTGGTTGCTTCTCTTGCTCTTGCATTCGCTTCTGATGAAGCTTTCGCAGCCGCTATTTTTCTTGCTTCATCCTTTGCATTGGATTCTGCACGTGCAGCTTCTTCTGTTCGTTTTCTCTCTTCTTCCGCTCTTTTTGCAGCTAATTCTGTAGCCTTTTTAGCTTCAGCTTCAGCCAATTTTCTTTCTCTTTCCAACGCTTCAGCTCTAGCTCTGTTTTCAGCTTCAATTCTTGCTTTCTCTCTTTCTGCAGCGATCTTGGCTAAACGTATTTTCTCTGCTTCAGCTTTTCTTCTTGCTTCTTCTTCAGCTTTGGCAATTCTGATCTCCTCAAGAATAATACTTCTGATCTGTCCTTCAAGTGCTTTTGATTGTACTTGTTTCTGCTTAAGCTCACCGGTTAATTTAGATTCATTTTTCTTAAATTCCTGAACAAGCTGTTCTTTCTGTGCACGTTCAACATTTATTGTTGTTAAATCTTTTTGTTGGTTAACCAAGAGGTGCTCTTTATCCACCACAGATTTTTGTCTCTGAGCAATTGTTTTTTTGATCTGAGTGGCGGCATCTGTAATTTCGGCTGCTTTTTTATCCTGATAATCGGAGTATTCTTTAAGATATTGGACTCTTCGAATTGCCTCGCCTAAATTTTTGGCAGAAAGAATAAAGGTGACTTTATTTTGTACCCCTTTATTTTTATAGGCGTTTACCAAAACTTCAGCGTAATTCTTTCTTAAAACGGCTAGTTCTTTGTTCTGACGGTTGATTTCCAACTGACGCAGATAAATGTCGTCTTCTATAAATCTTTTTTCCTTTTGAGTATTAGAATAAACTTTTTCTCTTAAAGCCAGTTTTTTATTAATATTGGTAAGATATGCTATAGAAAGCTTGGATTCGTTTCTTGTTTTAGCTAGATCTGAATTTATTTGGGTGATTTGTTTTTTAAGTTCAGCATTTTGCTTCTGCAATTGTTCCTTGTTTTGTTGCCCATTGTGCAATCCGAACAATAAAATACCTATTAAAAAGCTAAATTTTTTAATCATTTAATTTCAATTTTCTTATAATTGGCTGGGACTGAATAGGCCGCCTCCATCTTCGAAAAATCAAATTTCGTATTTTCTAGTAAAATCTGACTTGTTTTTGAACCTTTTATAATTATTTTAACATTTTTTGGTAGACGAATTTCATTATATTCCCCCCAATTGCTATAAGAGATTTCTAGCTCATCCGGTGATAAGACATCCTTAAGATGAACACTCAAAAGATCGTAATTTTCATCATACTGCAATGAAATTTTATATTCTCTGGTCTTTTCTTCTGTTACGATTTTCTGATTTACAGTCGATACCAGTTGATAGCCCTGAGCATTTTTTGTAAGATTGAATTGAGAATCATTAATTTTTATAAAAGTTCTACCCATTAATATTTTCTCCAAAGATTTATAATCGATGAAATTAACGTTCAATAAATGATTGAGATATTCAAAATCAGAATCGATATATGATTTGCTGGTTCTGTCAAATCCTTTTACGCCTTCAGGTGTTGCTGTTCCTCTGGCAACATTAATAAACAATGCAGATAAATTCATCCACACTTTTTTATTATTTTCGATATAGATGGTCGCGTCAAGTGTCGGTACAAAACTTCCTGTCTCTACATTTACCTTACTGTTGATCTTAATCTGATCAAATTTTGGTGGGATCACTACATGTTCATAGAATGTAAATTTATCTCTTACAGGTTCATTTACATCTTTTGGATTGTTGTTGTTTTCTATGACAATACTGTCTTTTGCATTGCTATTATTATTTTTAGCAACGTTCCGAGTTTTACAAGATGACAAAACGAGAAGTAATAAAAGTAATGGAACCCAATTTTTCATGTATTTATCTTTTCGATTAAAATATTACTTTGCAATATTAACGCCAAACCACACAAAACATTTTGTGTGGTTTGAATATATTTTTATTTATTAATGTCAGTTTTTAACTATTTAGATAAAAAATCTAAAACAGAATAATCACCTAACGAAATTTCCCTTGCTACTCCGAAATACTGTGCCGAATTACCAATCATAGAATTTGATAGATTTCCGTGATTGATCTTTGTATTTTCCTGGATCAATGAATTTTCAATATTTGAATTTACAATGACTGTATTATTTCCAAGTGAGACTCCAGGTCCTACTTTAGAATTGGAAATTTTTACATTTTCACCGATAAAACAAGGTTGAATAATTAAAGAATTTTCAATTACTGCGGAAGCAGGGTAGTGAGACATTTCTTCTCTCTCGTATTCAAGAATTTTACTGTTGGTTTCTACAGTTGCATTTTTATTTCCACAGTCCATCCAGTCATTTACTTTACCAAGACTGAATTTACCTCCTTTTGCTCTTAAATTTTCTAGAGCCGTTGTCAATTGATATTCTCCACCATTTTTAATATCATTATCCATGATATAATTGATTTCACTCATCAATTTTTCAGCACTGTTAAAATAATAAATACCAATAATTGCTAAATCTGAAACAAAAGTTGTAGGTTTTTCAACAAAATCTGTGATAAAACCATAGTTATCTAATTTAACAACACCAAATGCTGAAGGATCTTCTACACTTTTCACCCAGATAACACCATCTGAATTTTTGTCCAATTGAAAATCTGCACGGAAAAGAGTATCTGCAAATGCAATAACGATATCTCCCTGCATTGAATCTTCTGCACACTTAATAGCATGGGCTGTCCCAAGAGGGTCGTTTTGATAATATATACTTCCTTTTGCGCCTAATTTTTCAGCAATCTGGATCAGGGATTTTTCAATTTCAGCACCAAAATCTCCGATAATAAAAGCTACCTCCTCGATGTCTTCACCGGCAACTTTAGCAATATCTTCTACCAATCTCTGTACGATAGGTTTTCCTGCAATAGGAATTAATGGTTTTGGAACGGTAAGTGTATGTGGACGTAATCTGGAACCACGTCCAGCCATTGGAACGATAATTTTCATAAATTATATTTGGATATTTTAGTTGTTTTTTATTTGATTTATGGTTTATAGGTAATAATAAAACCCAGTTAGATGCGTAATCGTATTATTTTTAAATATTCGTTTAATTTTTCAAATTCACTAGCATCAAAATAGAGACCAAAGTTTAGTCTTTTCTGATTCTTGATAATAACATATCTTTTTCGGTATACAATAAGATTCCCGTATAAGATAAAAATAAAAGGTTACCTACCCAGAAGTTATAATCGAAAAGATTGACTATCATGTAACTGAATACGGACAAAAGTAGAATAAAGAAAGAGATTTTCTTCATCCTATATGGAATTGGATAATATTTTTGACCTAAAAAATAAGATAGAACCATCATGGTAAAGTAAGCTGCTAAGGTTACCCAGGCAGAAACCATAAAACCATATTTAGGTAAAAGTAAAAGATTTAAAACAATGGTAATTATAGCACCTGTCCAGGAGATATAGGTACCTACTCTTGTTCTGTCGGTCACTTTATACCATGTTGAAAGATTATAATAAATTCCAAAAAATAAATTGGCAATTACAATAATCGGAATAATATTTATAGCAATCCAGTAAGAACTGTTTGGTACCAGCAAAAGCTTTATCCATGATACATTAGCAATGATTCCTAAAGCAACAACAGAAGCAAAGAAAGAAAAATATTCAGTTACCTTTGCGTAGGTGAGCTTAGCATTTTCATTTTGCATTTGTTTAAAGAAAAAAGGTTCAATACCCATTCTATATGCAGTTACAAAGAGAGTCATCAATACTGCCATTTTATAACAGCCACCATAAGCTCCGGCCGCTCCATCATCTATAATAAATTTTTGAATAAACTTGTCAAAGTTTTCATTCACCATAAATGCCAATCCCGCGATCATAATTGGCCACGAGTACTTAATCATTTGAATGAAAAGGTCCTTAGAAAACTGAAATTTAAGTTTCAGTATAATTGGAAAAACAAGAATAAACCCTAAAAAACTGGCTGCTAGATTACTGTAAAAAGGATAGGTTACTTTTTCTTTTAAACCAAATTTAAAACTAAGTTCTTCGGGAATATAAAGGAACAAAGCAATTACAAAAATGCTCTGGAAAATAGCTTGTATTACTCTTACTGCTGCATACTTAATAGGTTTATTATTAAATCTCAGCCAAGCTAAAGGTATAACAAGTAGGTTGTCAAAAAATGCGATCCAGGCAAACCATCGGATAAATTCCGGTGTTTTAGAGTATCCAAAGACATTCGCAATCGGTTGATTAAAAAGTAATACCAATATTAAAAAAACACTGGATAAAACGGTTAGAAACCAAAATGAAGTATTAAAAACTTTTTGTTCATCATTTTTATTGGATGAAAATCTAAAATAAGCTGTTTCAAAACCAAAAGAGAGAACAATATTAACAAAAGAAATTAATGCATAGAGATTGGTGAAGATCGCAAAATCGCTGACATCGATGTGTTTTATGAATAAATAATTAAGCAATACTACAATCACTCTCGGCATAATTGCCCCAATTCCATATATAATAGTTTCGTTAAGAAGTTTTTTCAAAATGCGAAATTTCTTGCAAATGTAAATATTTAGAAATTGATTTTTTATCAAGGATATTAAAATTCATTCATAAACCTTAATTTTGTAAGGAATCTAAAGTCTAAAGAAAAGTAAATGAGAACCCTTATCAAAAATGTAACAATCGTTAATGAAGGAAAGATCTTTGAAAGCGATATTTTAATTGAAAATGATTTAATTTCTAAAATACAGCCTAATCTTTCTGAAGATGCTGATCAGGTTATTGATGCTTCCGGAAAGTTTCTTTTACCAGGAGTGATTGATGATCAGGTGCATTTTCGTGAACCAGGATTAACACATAAAGGAGATATTGAAAGTGAATCCAGATCTGCTATTGCAGGAGGTATTACAAGTTTTATCGATCAGCCTAATACCGTTCCAAACGCTGTAACTCAGGAATTGTTAGCTGATAAGTATGAGATAGGTTCTAAAAAAGCATATGCGAATTATGGCTTTATGATGGGGGGAACTAATGATAATCTTGAGGAAGTTCTAAAAACCAATCCTAGAAATGTTCCGGGGATTAAATTGTTTTTAGGTTCTTCTACAGGAAATATGTTAGTAGATAACCCTGAAACTTTAGAGAATATATTCAGCAATACCAAAATGCTGATAGCCGTTCATTGTGAAGATGAAGCAACCATCAGAGCAAATACTCAAAAGTATCTTGATGAATATGGTGAAGATATTCCGGTAAAATTCCATCATTTAATAAGAAGCGAAGAAGCTTGCTATAAGTCTTCTTCCAAAGCGATCGAACTGGCACAAAAAACGGGAGCAAGGCTTCATGTTTTTCATCTTTCAACAGCCAAGGAAACAGCACTTTTCAGAAATGATATCCCTTTAAAAGATAAAAAAATAACAGCCGAAGTTTGTGTACATCACTTAACTTTTACCAATGAGGATTATGAAACCAGAGGCGGATTAATAAAGTGGAATCCTGCTGTAAAAACGCAGAAAGATAAAGATGGACTTTGGGAAGCTCTTTTGGATGACAGAATTGATGTGATTGCGACAGATCATGCTCCACATACCTGGGAAGAAAAACAGAATGTATATACAAAGTGTCCTTCAGGTGCCCCATTGGCTCAACATTCATTGACGGTAATGTTGGAGAATTTTAAGAATGGTAAAATTTCTTTAGAAAAGATTGTTGAGAAGATGTGTCATAATCCGGCTATCTTATTCAGAGTTGATAAAAGAGGTTTTGTTAGAGAAGGATATAAAGCAGATTTAGTGCTGGTTGATTTAAATGAAAACTGGACGGTAGCTAAAGAAAATATCTTGTACAAATGTGGATGGAGTCCATTGGAAGGCATGAATTTCCATTCTAAAGTGACTCATACTTTTGTAAATGGTCATTTGGTATATGATAACGGAAAAATTGCAGAAGAAAAATTCGGGGAGCGTTTGCTTTTTGAGGTTCAGGAATAAATTGAAGAGGCTGTCTTATTAGACAGCCTCTTTTATGTTTTTTGAGAATGATAAATATTAATTATTTCTTCGCTTTCGCGCTCATGTAAAAAGTCAATTTCCCTCCACTCGTAATATCAGAATGTTTCAATATGAAATTCTTTATTTCTTTACCATTTAAAACAATCTTTTCTACATATACATTCTTTGGACTTTGATTAACCGCTTCAATTTCAAAGGTTTTTCCGTTTTCTAAATTTAGTGTTGCATGTTCTATAGCCGGGCTTCCAATTGCATAATCTTCAGATCCTGGAGCAACAGGGTAGAATCCAAGAGAGCTTAATATATACCATGCACTCATCTGCCCGGCATCATCATTTCCTCCTAATCCATCTGGAGTAGCTTTATATTGCATTTCTAAAATATGACGGATCTGTGCCTGTGTTTTCCAAGGTTGTCCTGCCCAGTTATAAAGATAAGCGACATGATGAGCCGGCTCATTTCCATGAACATAGCCACCAATAATTCCTTCACGTGTAATATCCTCCGTATCTGCAAAAAATTCATCAGGTAAATGCATGCTAAATAATTCATCAAGTTTTGTTGAAAACTTTTTCTTGCCACCCATTAGAGTAATAAGCTCATCAGGATTTTGGGGAACGAAGAAGCTGTAGTTCCATGAGTTACCTTCAATAAATCCTTGCCCGTGAGTACTCAGTAAGTCAAAATCTTTTTTGAAACTTCCATCTGCTAAACGAGGTCGCATAAACCCGATGTTTTTATCTAAATTATTTTTCCAGTTTCCGGAACGCTTGATAAATTGATCGTAAATTTCTGTTTCACCTAAATGTTTTGCCAATTGAGCAATTGCCCAATCGTCATAAGCATATTCTAAAGTGTTTGAAACTGAAGTTCCACTTTTTTCAGCAGGAATATAGCCTAAATCTATATATTGTCCTATACCTTCATAATCTCTTTTGTTGGCTGTTTCAACGCAGGCTTTTAATGCAGCTTTAGGATCGCCGGTATAAACTCCTTTGATAATAGCGTCTGCCACTACACTCACACTGTGATAACCACTCATACACCAGTTTTCATTAGCATAATGAGACCAGATCGGCAGCGTTTTCATAGAGAATTGCTCATAATGAGCCATCATAGATTTTACGATATCATCATTTCGTTTGGGCTGAATAATATTAAATAAAGGATGTAAGGCTCGGTAGGTATCCCAAAGTGAAAATGTAGTATAGTTGGTAAATCCATTCGCTTTATGAACATTTTGATCCAAACCTTTGTATTCACCATTGGCATCCATATAAGTTGTAGGATTAATGAATGTATGATACATTGCCGTGTAGAAATTTGTTTTTTCGGTCTCGGAACCTTTAACGATAATTTTGTTTAACTCATTGTTCCAATTTTCCTGAGCTTTTACTTTTACCTGATCGAAAGATAAGTTGCCGGCCTCTTTTTCCAGATTGTCCATGGCATTGTTTTGACTGACAGGGGATAATGCTAATTTTACTTCAATAGATTCATTTTCATTCGTGTCGAAATCAAAATTCATTTTCAGATTTTTTCCGGCGATCTCAGGGAAATTTTTAGTCTGGTCAAATTTCCTCCAGAAACCTCCATAAACCTGTTTGCCATCATAGTTTTTTTGACCATATGATTTAAAAGGTTTGGAAAATTGGATGGCAAAATAAATGGTTCTTGTCCTCGCCCAACCACTGGTCTGTCTATATCCGGTAATGGTGTGGTCATTTTCTACTCGGACATAAGTCCAGACGTTTTTACCATCATAATTATAAATGCCGGCCATCAGGTCTAAAATAATGTGTGCCTGATCTGATTTTGGAAATGTATAGCGCTGAAGACCTACCCTTGTTGTTGCTGTAAGCTCAGTTAAAATATTGTGATCTTCAAGTTTTACTTTGTAATAACCAGCTTCCGCTTTTTCGTTCTGATGAGAGAATCTACTTCTGTAACCGCTTTCAGGATTGGAGGCCGTTCCAGGATTGAATTGTAATTTTCCTACTGTAGGCATCATCAATAAGTCTCCTAAATCTGAATGACCTGTTCCGCTAAAATGAGTAGAGCTGAAACCCACAATTGTTTTGTCTTCATAGCGATAACCTGCACAATATTTGTAAACTTCCCCATTATATTTTCCGTTGAGTTCATAGGAGATGGTATCTGTTTCAGGGCTTAACTGAACAGAGCCAAATGGAACTGTCGCTCCAGGATAGGTGTGCCCCATTTTTTCAGTTCCGATAAGTGGATTGACATATTGAATTAATTTTTCAAATTTTTGAGCTTTAAAACTGATGCTAAAAAATAGCAGGAATACAAAAAGATAAGTTCCTGATTTTATCATGGGTAGGTAAATTTTTAAAAAGATAAAATTAAATAAAAAACAAAGAGTAATTATCTACTGCCTTACTTTATATGAAATTCGTTAAGTATTTATTTTTTTTCAGAAAAACGGAAACCTATTCCATGTAGATTTTCAATCAAAATATTCTTCTCATCAATAAGTACTTTACGCAGTCTGGAAATAAATACATCGAGACTCCGTCCCATAAAATAATCATCGTCACCCCAGATCGCTTTAAGGATATCCTGCCTTTTTAGAACAACATTCTTGTGGCGGATAAAATATAATAGCAGTTCAGATTCTCTTTGTGTAAGCGTGATGCTGCTTTCCATATCCTGCAGGGTATAGTTCGTGGGGTCAAAATTATATTTTCCGACTTTATATTTTAGCTGAGAGGTATCTGTTTTCTTTGTGCGTTTCAGGAAAACTTCAATTTTTAGGATTAATTCCTCTATGCTGAATGGTTTTACCAAATAATCATCAGCACCAATTTTCAGCCCTTTGATCCGGTCTTCTTTTAAAGCTTTTGCAGAAATGAAAATTATGGGGATTTCAGAATTTTTACTGCGGATTTCCTGGGCTACTTCAAATCCATTCAGTTCTGGCATCATAATATCCAAAAGACAAATGTCAAAACTCTGGCTATTGAATGCATCAAGTGCAGATCTTCCATCAGGATAACAGTAGATTTCATAATAACTTTCCAGGCTATCCTCGATGAGGAAAGCTATAGTTTTGTCATCTTCTGCATATAAAATTTTAGATTTCTCCATATCTACACATTATTAAATTTAAAATGGGAAAAAGATCATTACTGTAATTCCTTTATCTGTATTATTCTCAACTGAAATTTTCCAGTTATGTTGCCGGACTACTTTTTTTACATAAAATAACCCTAATCCAAAACCATTGATCTCCTCTGTCTTTTTTGTATTCACCCTGTAAAACTTTTCAAAAATATCAGAAATATTTTTAGCAGGAATCCCCATTCCATTGTCTTTAAACTTTAAATATAAGCCTTTTGAGTCTTTAGATGCTGAAATTACAATTTGGGGTTTTCCTTCACAATACTTTATGGAGTTATCTAAAATGTTGTAAATGATATTTGTAAAATGAAATTCATCTGCTATTATGGAGAAGCTGCTTTCGATTTCTACATGAATGGTAACATTTTCATTCTTTTGCTGTATGGTACTGGTAATTTCCTGAACAAATGGAAGCAGTATTATTTTTATGGGCTTTAATGACAGTCCTGAAGAATCATTTTTAGCAATATTCAGTATTTTTTCAATATGGCTATTAAGCTTATAGCTTTGATTAATAATGATGGAAGTATAAGTTTGCAGTTTGGGGTTTTCCTGTACTATATTTTGCTTACTGAGAGATTCTGAAGCTAAAAGTATAGAAGATAATGGCGTTTTAAATTCGTGGGTCATATTATTGATAAAGTCACGTTGCAGTTCTGAGAACTTTTTTTGTTCAATAATAGTATATATGGAATATACATATACCAGGAGAATGATAATAAGAGCAAATGTAAGTACATACCAAAACCTTAATGAACTTATTAAATAAGTTGTTTTATCAGGAAAGCGTATGGAAAAATAATAGATCAGATTTTTATGCTTTGGAAAATTAATAACCTTATCACTGGGGCTCTCCTGATTTTTCGACATATATTTCCCATAAATCATTTTATCGCTATGGCAATTGTATAGGGCATATACATAATCGGTATTAATTTGAAAACGGGTGAATTCTGTTCTAAGGTAATGTTCCAGAACGACAGGGTGAAACTCATTATTGGTATTGACCACGTAATAGTCATTGGCAATATTCTGTACAGGGTTTTCTGTGAAAGAAGCCTTTCCACCAGACAATTTTTCCGCTACCTCTAATAAAGCGATATTTACTTTTTGGTTAAATTTTTTATCTTCAAGATTATATGCCTGTCGGGTCCATAGCAGCTGAGCTATTAAAATTCCGATAATAGCAATGAATCCTAACGTTATAATGATATTAAGTTTTTTTATTTTCATTTCTGAAACAATATTATCCAAAAATATCTATTAATCTTTTATCATTAACAACTCGTTAACAAATGTTTGACAGCGGTTAACAAGTTGTAGTGCTAATCCGCTTTACATTTGCTATACAAAAAGATAATAACCGGTTCCTTAAATCTTTATAACAAATAAAATTTATACTCATGAAAAAATTAAAAATCTCAGCACTTTTGGCTGTTTTGGCATTCTCACCGTTTTATGCAAATGTATTTACTGCTGAAAGTACTTCAATAGTAAGAATGATTGCAGATGCAATTAAATGGAAATCAGAATCTATAGATGTAGGAAATATTCCGCAAGGAAAACCAAAGATTATCAGATTTGAATTTACCAATACATCTTCAAAGCCAATAGTTATTGAAAATGTAGCGCCGTCATGTGGTTGTACAACAGCAGATTATACTAAAACTCCAATTCTTCCAGGAAAAAAAGGATTTGTAGAAGCCAGTTTTAATGCAGCTGCTGCAGGCCCTTTCATGAAAACGGTGAATGTTACAACAAGCGAAAGCAAAACTCCTAAAACACTTTCATTTAAAGGAGTAGTGATTTCATAATACATTTTACGATAAGATAATCATAGAACAACCTTGCCATTTATGACAAGGTTGTTTTTTTGCCTTGTCTTGTAAGCTATTGTCATTTTTCTTCTATGACTTTTAAACATAGCAGAGAATAACTATTTATAACATTATTATTTATCCCATTATTTTAAATGGCATGAATTCAATATTTAGTATTTTTAGGAAAAAATAAAATTTATATGAATTTATATACACAACCAATGTTGCGTGAAGGCGCATTAAAAGATAAAGTAGCTATTGTAACAGGAGGCGGAAGTGGTCTTGGAAAAGCTATGACCAAATATTTTCTAGAGCTTGGAGCTAAAGTTGTTATTACTTCAAGAAATCTTGAAAAGCTACAGGGGACAGCAAAAGAACTGGAAGATGAAACAGGAGGTAAAGTTCTTTGTGTTGCGTGCGATGTAAGAAACTGGGATGAAGTGGAAGCGATGAAAGAAGCGACTCTGAAGGAATTTGGAAGAATTGATATTTTATTGAACAATGCTGCAGGGAATTTTATTTCACCAACAGAGAGATTAACGCATTCTGCTTTTGATTCTATTTTAGATATTGTTTTGAAGGGAACAAAAAATTGCACACTTTCTATAGGGAAGCATTGGATAGATTCTAAAACTCCAGGAACAGTTTTAAATATTGTAACGACGTATTCCTGGACAGGTTCAGCTTATGTTGTTCCTTCAGCCTGTGCCAAAGCAGGAGTTTTGGCTATGACCAGATCTTTAGCGGTAGAATGGGCAAAATATGGAATCAGATTTAATGCTATTGCTCCAGGACCATTTCCTACAAAAGGAGCTTGGGATAGATTACTTCCCGGAGATCTACAGGAGAAATTTGATATGAAAAAGAAAGTGCCGTTAAGGAGAGTTGGGGAACATCAGGAGTTGGCTAATTTAGCTGCTTATCTGGTTTCAGATTATTCTGCTTATATGAATGGAGAAGTAGTAACCATCGATGGTGGTGAATGGCTTCAAGGTGCTGGAGAATTCAATATGTTGGAAGATGTTCCGCAAGAAATGTGGGATGCTTTAGAAGCTATGATCAAATCCAAAAAATCAAATTAGTTAAATATTCCCGAATCTGTAACAAGTTCGGGATTTTTTTTACTTATCTAACAAGATCTTAAATTTTTTTTAAATGAATTGTAAACTCCCAACCCTTGTTTCCGCTATTGCAGTCTTTCTGTTTTCAGGATCTGCTTTTGCTCAGGAAACTCCGAAATATGATTATGTAGAAGCATTCAAACCTTTCTTCTATCCTCAGACGGGGACGGAAACCCGTTCTGCAAGCGGGCAGCCAGGTCATGCTTATTGGCAGAATTCAGCTGACTACAATCTAAATGTTAGCCTGAACGATACTAAAAATGAAATTACAGGTACCGCTGAAATTAAATATACCAATAACAGCCCGGATCAACTGAGCTTTCTTTGGTTACAGCTGGATCAGAATTTATTTGAGAAAGACTCACGTGGTAATGGTGTAGTACCTATGACAGGAAGCCGAAATGGTGCTCATGGAGAAAAACTGGAAGGTGGTTATAAAATTAAATCTGTGAAACTTGACGGTAAGGATGTAAAATATACGATTACCGATACGAGAATGCAGATTGATCTGCCTAAGGATCTTAAATCAAAAGGTGGAGTCGCAAAAATTACAATAGAGTATTCTTTTGTATCTCCAGAATATGGGTCTGATAGAATGGGAGTACAGGAAACTAAAAATGGTAAAGTTTTCACCATGGCACAGTGGTATCCAAGAATGTGTGTTTACGATGATGTGCTGGGTTGGAATACAATGCCTTATCTTGGTGCATCAGAATTCTATTTAGAATATGGAAATATCACAGCAAACATTACGGTTCCAGCTAATCAGTATGTAGTAGCTTCTGGAGAACTTCTCAATTATAAAGAAGTATATAGCAAGGAAGAAAATAACCGATGGGAGCAGGCAAGAAACAGTGATAAAACTATAATGATCCGTCCAGAATCAGAAATTGGTAAAAATCAATCCTCAGGAACTAAAACCTGGAAATTTAAAATAGATCAGGCAAGGGATTTTGCCTGGGCATCTTCATCGGCATTTGTATTGGATGCAGCAAAAATTAACCTGCCAAGTGGTAAAAAATCTTTAGCTATTTCTGCTTATCCCGCAGAAAGTGGTGGTGAGAAGGCCTGGGGGAGATCTACAGAATATACCAAGGCAGCAATAGAACATTATTCTCAGAAATGGTATGAATATACTTATCCGGCAGCCACAAACGTTGCTGGAAATGAAGGTGGAATGGAATATCCGGGTATTGTATTCTGTCATATGGATTCTAAAGGTGATGACCTTTGGGGAGTTACCGATCATGAATTCGGACACAACTGGTTTCCAATGATTGTAGGTTCTAATGAGAGGTTATTTGCATGGATGGATGAAGGTTTTAATACATTTATCAATGAATTATCTACAGAAGCTTTCAATAAAGGTGAATATTATAAAAAACAGAATATCGCTCAAACCGGAAGTTTTCTGATGAGTGATAATTTTGAGCCGATAATGGTTGGTGCCGATAATATGAAAGAAAGAAACATTGGCGTTCTTGCTTATTTTAAACCAGGTATGGGATTAGGGATTTTAAGAGAATCAGTTCTTGGTCCTGAAAAATTTGATAAGGCCTTTAGAACATATATTGCACGATGGGCTTTTAAACACCCAACACCATGGGATTTCTTTCATACAATGGAAAATGTTTCCGGTGAAGAACTGAACTGGTTCTGGAGGGGTTGGTTCTTTAATAAATGGAAAATTGATCAATCCGTTAAGAACGTGAAATACATCAATGGCGATTTTAAAAATGGAGCTCAGATTACGGTTGAGAATCTTGGTCAATTACCGATGCCAACTACAGTACAGATCAAGTTTAAAGATGGAACCACACAGATTGTAAAACTTCCTATTGAACTTTGGAAACGTAATAACGAATGGACTTTTAAAGTAGATACTGCTAAAGAGATCAATGAAGTGAAATTGGATCCGAACTCTCAGATCCCAGATATTAATCCGAAAAATAATAGCTGGCCTACAGAAGAAGTAAAACCTGCTGAAAAAATTAACCTGAAAGAATTTACGGGAATATTTAGTAGTAAAGAAGTTCCAATAAAAATAACATTTACTGAAAAAAACGGACAGCTTTTTGGGCAAGGAACAGGACAACCTGAGTTTCCGCTTGAATATGCTGGTAACAGTAAATTTACTTTTGATCAGGCTGGACTCGCTATCATTTTTAGTAAAGATAAAAAGTCGATTACTTTTACGCAGGGCTCAAAAGAATTCAAATTCACAAGAGAATAGTTTTCTTTAAAACATCTAAAAGAACAAATATTTAACAATATAATCATGTTTTTAAAGCTTCTCTATCATAGAGAAGCTTTATTTTTGTTATCTTATTATTTAAAATAATTATGATTATGAATTTTAAGTTTTCAATCCTTTTTTTAATGTTTTTTGCCACTGGATTTTCACAGGATCTTAAAGTAATGAGTTTTAATATCAGGCTTCAGGTAGATTCTGATAAAGAAAATGCATGGACAGAAAGAAAACCGGAGGTACTGGACTTACTAATGTATTATCACCCGGATTATTTTGGGGTTCAGGAGGCACTTCCGGAGCAGATGAAAGATCTTAAAAGTGGATTGAAGAACTATGATTATGTAGGAGTAGGAAGAGATGATGGTAAAGAAGATGGTGAGTTTTCGGCTATTTTTTATGATAAAGAAAGATTGCAGGTATTACAGTCAGGCACTTTCTGGCTTTCGGAAACTCCTGAAAAACCTTCCAAAGGTTGGGATGCTGCCTGCAACAGGGTTTGTACTTATGCTGTTTTCAAGGATAAGAAATCTAAAAAAGAATTTTTAGCAATGAATCTTCATTTTGATCATATCGGAAATGTAGCAAGAACGAAATCCGCAGAATTAATTTTAAAAAAGATAAAAGGGTTAAATCCTAAAAATTTACCATTAACGTTAAGTGGAGACTTTAATTTAACGGATACCAGTGAACCAATTAAAATCATTTCTCAAAATCTTAAAGATAGTTTTTATAATTCCGAAACTAAACATTATGGTCCGGTAGGAACTTTCACGGCATTCAATGTCAATGAAATCCCTAAAGACAGGATTGATTATATTTTTGTAAAAGGAATGAAAGTAAGATCCCATAGGCATATTAATGATAGAAGGACGAACTTATTATACCCTTCAGATCATTTTCCTGTTATTGTAGATCTATCATTATAAAATATTATTTCTTCGGGAAATCAATTTCGAATCCAATTCCTCTCAGGGATTGGATTTTTATTTGTGGGTCATCACTGAAATATTTTCTAAGTCTGCTTATAAAAACATCCAGACTTCTTCCCGAAAAATAATCATTAGCTTCCCAAAGGTTGTCAAGAATGTCATCACGCTTTATGGTTTGATGGTTGTATTTCAAAAGATAAAGTATGAGATCTTTTTCACGGATCGTTAGTCGAACATTTCCCTTAGGATGTGATAACAGAAGTTTTTCAGAATCGAGAATGTAATCACCGATTTTTAATTGTGTTTCTACAGATGGAAGGGTACTTCTTTTTAAAATATTCCTTATTCTAAGGATCAGTTCCTCAGGATCACAAGGCTTAGCGATATAATCATCAGCACCCATTTTTAAACCGGTAAGCCTGTCTATTTTTTGATTTTTTGCGGTTAGAAAAAGTAATGGAAAACGAGGTTTCTCTTTTAGGATTATTTTAGCTAAAGAAAATCCATCGATATTTGGCATCATAATATCTAAAATTCCAATTTGGAAAGAGAAGTCCGAATCTAATAAAGGTATTATATCTTCAGGATTTTGAAACCAGGTTACATCAAATTCATCCAGCTCCAGATATTGTTTCAAAATCATTCCAAAGTCAGGATCATCTTCTACCAAAAGAATTTTAGTTTTCATAAGGCATTTGTATTTTAAACGTTGTTCCTTCTTTTAGCTTACTTGCAACTTCTATCTTTCCATTATATTTTTTGATGATTTTTTGAATAAAATATAAGCCTAAACCCAAACCTTTTGTATTGTGTATGTTATTGGATTGTATTCTATAGAATTTTTCAAAAATGCTTTTCAATTCTTTTTTTTCCATTCCCTGTCCATTATCCGAAACTTCAATTTCTAAATGATGCAATGGTTGGGTAATCTTAACTTTTACAATAGATGCACCATATTTCACGGAATTTTCGCAAAGATTTTTCACCATAGTTTCCATCAGGTTTTTATCAAATGGAAGTTCTTGTGATATTTCATTTTTTAAATCAAACTGGATTTCTGAATACGTAAAGATTAGATCTTCAATAAAGAAGTCCCAGTCTTCGGGTTTTGTTGTAGATATTTCTTCTTCTGTTTCATCTTCATGAAGCTGAGACATCAGGTTTTCAAGACGGGTGATCTGTCTGTCTATAAGTGGTAGTGTCTCTGGATTTAAATTCTTTTTTAAAGCTTTTGAAGCTATTTTAAGTGTAGCAATGGGGGTTTTAAACTCATGCGAGATGTTGTCAACAACTGTATGTAAAATTTCAACCTGTCTTTGTTGTCGGATGAGATTCTTAACGGTGAAAATATACAGTATTAGAACACTGGATAGTATTGCAATACAACATAAAATAAGTAAAGCCAGGTCTTTAAAAACGATATTTTTAATATTTAGAATTTGATAACTGGTTTGGCTTTTTAAAAAGAAGGTGTTATTTCTTTCAATTTTTGGAAGATCATCAGAAACTGACTTTGAAGAGGTTTCCCATGTCCCGGTATTGGTGGATCCAGGTTCTGTAACCTTATTTTCAGTTTCGTAAACAATGATAGGTTGATCTATGAGATTGGTTTTTGTAGGGACAAAAGTGATGGATTTATACTCGATTTTCACGGCGATTATATATCCTTCTTTTTTGAATTCGTTATCTACATACTGGCTGAATTGTTTCTCAACATTCTTTCTGTTAGTAGTGAAAAAGTCTAAGAATTCTTTTTTACTGATTTCTTTATTGTTGTATTTTATAAAGATCTGTTGCAGTGATTGATTAGGTATCTTTTTTACCCCACCCTTGTCCTCTAGTCTGTCCGTATATGGAGTAAGTCTTTTATGTATAGTTCTATAGATTTCACGCTCTCTTAATTGATATGTTTTATAGGTAAAATAAGCTTGAATTCCTAAGAGAAACAAGAATAGTACTGTAAAAAGAGCGATAAGATTTTTACTTTTGGAAATCATTTGAACAAATATAAAAATTTCCTTTTTTCCTAATAGACATTAACTCATCATTAACCTTCTATTAACCGAAATTTCCTCTGATAATATACACTTTTGTAACGGAAGATCTTTCTTCTGTTAAAATAAAAGTCATGTATAAGTTTCTATTTTTTTTATGTCTCCCAATATTTCTGTTTTCTCAGAAACAAAAAATTGAAGGAACGGTATTAAATGCTGAAGGAGAAAAGCTTCCATTGGTGTCCATTGAAATTGTAAATTCAAAAAATGAATTGCTCAAAAAACTAATTACTAATGAAAATGGAGAATTTGTAATACAGGATATTTCTGAAAAATCTGTAAAATTAATCGTTAAGGATCTGGAGTATGTCCAGTTTGAGAAAAACCTGGATTTGGAAATTCAAAATCAACCGATAAATATTGTTTTAAAAAAAGAGATTCAAGATATTCAGGAGGTGGTGATGACGAAACAAAAACCATTGGTTAAAAGAAAGATTGACCGTCTTGAATTTAATGTGGAAAATAGCAATATTTCCTCTCTTAATGCATGGGAAATTTTAAAGAAAACCCCTGGTGTTACAGCTAATAATGATGTTTTGGCTATTAAGGGAAGTCAAAGTATTCTGGTGACCATCAATGATAAAAAAGTTATGCTTACAGGGGATGAGCTCAAGAATCTTTTAGAAAGTACACAAGGAGATGAGTTGAAAACTGTAGAAGTAATTACCAACCCACCTGCGAAATATGAAGCATCGGGAAGTGCTGTTCTCAATATTGTTATGAAAAAGAATAAAATAGAGGGCTATCGTGGTACACTTTCTTCCAAGTATGTACAAACTCAATACGCAAAAGGCTTGGTAGGAATTTCTCAATATTATAAGAAAGATAAGCTTTCAATGATGGGGAGTTATTATTTTGGTTCAGGAACTTATTATCGTGAAGGAACAGATTATGTAAACTACGTAGAAAGTGCTACCAGATGGATCAGTATAATGAACAGAAAAGACAAAAATAAGAGTCAGAATACATTGAATTTTAATGTTGAATACGAATTGGATAGTCTCACTAATTTAAGTCTCAACTACTCTGGGAATTTTAATCCAAGATCTTTCGGAACTTATCATGTACCTACTTTAATTTATAATAATCAAAATGTGGTTGAATCTAGTTATATCACAATCAATGATCATAATTCTCGTTCCATCAATAATTCCTTAAGCTTTCAGGTGGAAAGAAAATTAAACAAAAAAAGCAGCTTGGCGTGGATCAATTATTTTGCAGGAAATAATACCCGTAAATATCAAAATGTTCTTACTCATCTTGATTTTATTAATCAGCCTCCGGGAGAAAATAATTTTTTAACGAATAATAGAAATAATGTTCAGTTGTATTCTACCCAGGCAGATTATCAATGGAAAAATGAGAAGTGGGAGTGGGAATCAGGTGCAAAATATAGCTTTGTAAAAACAGATAGTCAATTGGATTTTTCTGATAACGAAAATGGGCAGGTGGAATACAGACCTGAAAAAAGTAATGTTTTTGATTATAAGGAACATAATTTTGCACTTTATGGTTCATTGGCTTACAATCCCGGGAAGTGGAACTTTAAAGCCGGTTTACGTGCTGAAAAAACAGATCTTGAGGGTATTGTCTCGGAGCCTTACGAAGTGAATACAAATAATTATTGGAGAGTATTTCCTACTTTGTATGCCCAATACACAACAGAGAATAATCACCAATTTGGATTATCTTATGGAAAGAGGATCAGCAGGCCTTCCTACTCATGGCTAAATCCTGCAAAGTCCTATTATAACTTGTTTTCATATTTCCAGGGTGATCCAAAATTGAAAGCAACAATTATTCATAATCTTAATTTAACTTATACCTGGAAGGAATGGAATTTTGATTTTTATTACCGAAAAGAGGTTTCTCCATCAATGGAGATTTCATATCAGGAACCCAGCAATAATAATCTGATCTATCATTACACAAATATTGAAAAAGGAGAAGCATACGGGTTGAGTTTATACAAAAGTTTCCAGCTTAAGCCGTGGTGGAGTTTAAGTGTATCTGAAAATCTTGAAAATAATCAAAATTATTTTATTGGTGTTGATAATATTTTATATAAAAATAAAGTCTGGAACTGGGTTTCGGATGTTTCCACAAGCTTCACATTAGATAAAAACAGCGACTGGAAAATAGAAGTTGGACATCAGTATAATTCTCCTTCTATACAGGGAACGTTTAGGATTTCAAGTTCTTCAACCACCTATTTGGTGATGAATAAGAAATTCTTCAGCAAAAAGCTGGAAGCAAGTCTTTTATTTAACGATATTTTTAGGACTTCCGGAGAGAAGGTAAGTACAAAATACGCTAATCAGGATAATTATTATTTGGATTATCGTGATGTTCAGAGTTTTTCGGTTACCCTAAAATTTAACTTTGGAAATCAGTCTGTTAAGAATACAAAGAACATAAAAAAGGCAGATGAACAAGGTCGGATGTAAATAAAATATGTTAAAACTTGCTTTTATCAGACTTAAAAAGATGATAAATTATAATTCTGTGTTACATTTTACCTAATTTTGACACTTATTTTTAAAAATAAGATATGAAGAGACTGCTTTTTGGATGGTTAATGGTTGCTTCGGTGCACCATTTTTCAGGTCAGGAATTATACATGCCAAGAAATATAAAAAAAGCATATGAAAATGGAACACGCGACATTTCAGGGGCTCCAGGAAAAAACTACTGGCAGAATAAAGGAATATATAATGTTGAGGTAAAAGTAGATGCTAATACAAAAGTAGTTTCTGGAAAAGAAACCATTACTTATACTAATAATAGCCCAAATGATTTACAGTCACTGGCGATAAGATTTGTAAATAATCTTCATAAACCGCAAGCTCCAAGATCTGGCTTTGTATCAAAGGACTTCTTATCTTCAGGTTTACATATTAAATCTTTCATGGTAAATGGAGAAAAATACAATGTAAATAGTGACGATTGGGGGACTGTCGAAAGTGTCAAGCTACAAACTGTTTTAAAATCGAAATCAAAATCTGAAATCAAAATAGAATGGGAATATCCTTTATCTGTACAAAGTGGAAGAGAAGGGCAAATTGATCCTGAGACTTTTTATGTAGCTTATTCTTTCCCTAGGATTTCTGTATATGATGATTATAATGGTTGGGATGTGCTTCCACATTCAGACAGGCAAGAGTTTTATAATGATTTTAATGATTATAACTTTGCGATTACTGCTCCTAAAAATTATGTAGTTTGGGCAACCGGAGATTTTCTGAATCCTGATTCAGTGCTGCAGCCAAATTATTTGAAGAGATACAGATCTTCATTAAAAAGTGACCAGGTAGTTCATATTGCCAATCAGGAAGAAATGAAATCAGGAAAGGTAACCAAGCAAAATAAATGGAATATCTGGAAATTCAAAGCCAGCAACATTACTGATTTTTGTTTTGCTTTAAGCAATCATTACGTTTGGGATGGAGCAAGTGTTCAGCTAAAAACAAAAAGAGTCAGTGTGCAGGCTGCTTATAGAGCTGAAGCAAAAGATTTTGAGCATTATGTAGATTGGATGCGCTATAATCTGGATTGGTTTTCAAAAAATTGGCCTGGTGTAGAATATCCATACCCTGTAATGACTGCCATCCAAGGGTATGCTGATATGGAATATCCAATGATGATCAATGATAGCAGTATTCCTGATGATTTTCAGGATGCAAGATTAACGGCCGATCACGAAATTGCTCACACTTATTTTCCTTTTTATATGGGAATTAATGAAACCCGTTATGCTTTTATGGATGAAGGTTGGGCGACAACATTAGAATATTTAATAGGGATTGATGAAAATGGAGAAGCAAAAGCAAAAGAATTTTATAAAAATTTCAGAGTAAAAAAATGGATCAACGATCCATCTACAGAACAGGATCAGCCTGTTATAACCATGAGTACCCAGGTAAGTGGTTCAGGATATGGAAACAATTCGTATGTTAAAGCTTCTTTATCATATTTGGCCCTGAAAGATTATTTAGGAGATGATTTGTTTAAGAAAGCTCTACATCACTATATGGATAATTGGAATGGAAAACATCCGATCCCATGGGATTATTTTAATTCTATGAACACAGGATCTGGAAAAGATCTGAACTGGTTTTGGAATAACTGGTTCTACAGCAACAATTATATAGATCTGAAAATTACAAAGGCAGCTCAGGAGAACGATCTACTTACTGTAAATATAGATAATATTGGTGGGTTTGCTATTCCATTTGATGCGGTAATAAAGTATGATGATGGTGGTGTTGAAAATCTACATTTTACCCCTTCTCTATGGGAGAAAAATCAGAAACAAACTGCTTTAACGATTCCAATCAAAAAGAAAGTGAAGGAAGTAAGCCTGGACGGAGGTCTCTTTATGGACTATACTCCGGAAAATAATTCTAAAAATTTATAATTAATAAGCCTTCAAATTTTTGAAGGCTTATTTTTTACTAAAAGTAGGCTGTCAATCTTAATCCTACTGTAAAATATTTAATTTTTTCTTTGGCATAAACCCTGTTAAATACTTCATTCATCTCGTCGTCATCCTTTACAATATCACTGAAGTTATAGGACATCGTAGATTTTAATTGATTATAATCTGCATATACGGTAATTCCTAATTCAGGATTAAGCTTATAGGTAAGTGCACTTCCAAAATTCCATCGGAAAGCATTTGAAGGCTTATAAGAGGCGACTTCAAGTTCGTTATTTGGATTATCAATGTGTTCACTTTTTACAAATATTTTTCCGCTAGCCGGTGTTGAGTATCCTGCGGTAGCTTTTAATGTTATTTGCCAGTTTTCTGAAAATTCATGTGAGAAATAGGGGCCGATTCCGAAATTCAGGAACCCTAAAGACTGAGTTGTTACATCAAAATTTTCATAATGCTCTTCGTCATCTAATGTTAATCGGATAGGTTTTATGGGAAAACTGCTAAAACTCATATCTCCACCGATGCCCCACTTTTTTGAAAAAAAATAGGCACCTTCCAATCCCGCCTCAAAACCAATTTGTTTTCGATCATCCAATTCAGATTCTTTAAGGAAATTGGTAGTAGCCAAAGCGGATCCTAATTTTATGGAAAGAAAGGAAGGATTTCCGTTGCTTTCTATTCGGGAAAGTAAACTTAAGTTATCACCTTTATTTTTATAAATCTTATCAATAAAAAAATATCCTAATTCTGTTGAGATAATCCCTATTCCGGCACCAGCCAGAATATCCGGCATCCAATGTCTGTTATTGAGGTTTCTGCCCAGACCAGTAAGTGTTGCAGCGCTATATCCACCGATACTATAGGCAGGATTTACAATTCCATATTCCTTATGTAAAAAGCTCGCATTAGTGAAAGCCATTGCTGCGTGTCCTGATGGAAAGGAATTTTTTGCCGAGCCATCCGGGCGTTCGACTTTTGAGGTGTATTTTATAGAATTCACGATAATGCCCATAATTGCAATACTGGTTGCATATGATAAGGTGGCTCTTCCAATGTTATTCCGTCCTTTAACCCCTGCTATTTTTAGTCCATATACTGTTGCTGCGGGCGCATACTGAAGGTAATCATCAAAGGTTGCTTTAAAAGCTGGAATATAACGATTTCGGATTTCCCGGATGTTTTCCCGTTCTCCCCAAGTTGCTGCTGTTGCTGCAAAAAGTAAAGTAGGGGCAATTGATTTTTTTACCCATTCTTTTTGTAGGAAAGTCTTTTTCTCTGAAATAGCAATATCTGAAATGATATATTGCTGATCCTTTTTAAGTTGGAGAGTATCCTGAGCTTTATAAAAGCATAATGTTAGCAACATGCAGGATGCTAATGCTATTTTATTCATCATTGTGTGTTTTTGTGTAGTTTAATTTTGAATTTAAACCGATATCAAAAGTATAAAAAAAAGTCCCTTCTCAAAGCTGAGAAGAGACTTTTAACATATAAAAAGTTTTTTTAGTTAACTCTTAAACCTGCTCTTGAGCCAGACGAGGCAACTACAGCCTGCATTCTAGTTTTTTGACCTGCTGAAAACATAAACATAGCAGCATCATCTACATAATCCATATAGTTCATGAACATGATAGATCTTGAAACACCACTACATGTATTGTATACAGGATAAGTTGGTTTACCTGCATTATCAGAAGTTTGTGTAGGTGTATCAGCTACAAGGTCATTTCCGCAATTTGCATCTCCCCAAATATGTCTAAGATTTAAGTAATGACCTACTTCGTGAGTCGCTGTTCTACCTAGGTTGAATGGAGATGAGGCTCCAGTTTTTCCAAAATAAGGAGCTGCAATAACTACACCGTCATTCCATAATCCAGCAGATTCTGGGAAAGTGGCATATCCAAGAATTTCTCCTTGGCTGGTTGGCATACTACTTACCACCCAAATGTTAAAATAATTGGTAGGGTTAGTTGCATCTATACCGCCAGTAGACGCTTTCTTCATAGCATCATTATCGCTCCAGCTTGTTTTTGTAGTCGCTTTTCTTACCGTATTTGCTAATTTGAATCTTACTTTTACATCACCTGATTTTACTGATTGGAATTCTGTAGGAATTTTAGTAACATCACTATTTGTTCCTCCATAATCTGCATTTAATACAGCAATTTGTTCTGCGATTCTTGCATCTGAAACATTTTGAGCGGTCGTTTTATATAATACATTCACTACTACGGGAATTTCAACAGTACCATCCGGTAGAACTTTTCCCAGTTTGATATCGTTCATGAATTTTTCTGTATTAGCTTCCAGTGCGGCATATCTTTGTCTAAGCTCAGGATTGTTTTGTAGAGCTTGTTTTCTGATTTCCTCTGAAGGACAGAATCTTTTGCCAGCTAAGCCGGAAGGCTCAGATTTGTTTGAAGGGTTTTCACTTTGATTTGTTACATTGTCGCTGTTACAAGCGGACATGAATCCTAGCGCAAGGATTCCGAATAGTAGTTTTTTCATTAATTCAATATTTATATATTTTGTGGAAAAACGAAATTATATTATTTTGAATTAGTTCGCAAGGTTCTATTTTATCAATTTATAATATTTACTCTGTTTTATAAGTGAATAATATAGTTTTTTACTGCGATTTTTATTGATTTACTCTTTGGTGAAGCTGATTTAGTTGATTTTTGTTATTTTCATAATTTCCATGTATTTTTCTTCAATTTAATTGTAATTATATAACAAAATCTATTATTAATTGCATAATTCGCAAAATATAATTTGGATTGAATTTATTAATGTTCAATTTAGTTTTAGTTTAAAAAAATAACTTTAGATTATTTTAATATTGGAAAACATAGGTTTATTTGAAATTTAAATGAATATTTTTAACGAGATGATTTTCGTGATTAGATGAGGTTGAGATTGTAGAATTTTTCAATGATTAAAATTCTAAATGCGTTTTTCTGCAATTTTTTAGATCCAAACAGCATCGTTTAATAAAAAAACTTCCTCAGAACGAGAAAGTTTTTAAAGTATTTTTTATTGGGATTAAACAAGATCTTAGCTAAATAGTAAATCATATGTATTCCTATTTTACAATTGGTTTATTGATTAGAAATTAATCGAAACCATTTTTAATAGCAAAGACAGCCAGTCCTACTCGGGTTTTTAGATCTAATTTTTCACAGAGTTGATCTCTGTAGCTTTCTACAGTTCTGGGGCTGCAGCACATCTTGTCAGCGATTTCTTTATAGCTAAGTTCGGTTACAGTATATTTCAAGAACTCTTTTTCACGATCTGAAATCCTCACCGTATCCTTAGATTCTTTCTCATTGTTTAAATTGGAAAAAATAATTCTTGACGCCCACTCGGGATAAAAAAATCCCTCTGTATTAAGTTTAATAAGAGCCGTTTCAAGCTCTTTTGGATGAGTGTTTTTTAGGAGGTAGCCTTTTGCACCGTTTTTGATCATTTTAATGACACTTTTGTCATCGCCCTGCATGCTTAAGGCCATTACCTTAACGTCAGGATGATTTTCCTTAAGCCAGAGAACAGTTTCAAAACCATCCATAATTGGCATGCTGATATCAAGTAGAATTATATCAGGAATCTTACTGTTGTTTTCAAATTTCTGGATCAGATCCTTTCCATTTTCACAGACATAAATAACTTCAAAGTCTTTAAAATTATCAATAATACCTTCTAGTGCCTTTGCAATAAGGACGTGGTCATCTACGATAACAATTGTTTTTTTCATGGCTGTTTTTTTAAAATAATATTGATACTGGTTCCTTTGTTTTTCAAACTTTCCAAACTAAAATGAGCTCCAATGATCTCAGCTCTGTTTTTCATGTTTGTTAGCCCTATACCATTTGAGGTTATTCTGGATCTGTCAAATCCAATTCCATCATCCTGAATATTAAGTTCCCAAAGTATTTCTTCGGAAGTATTGAGGTTAATGAAAATATTTTTGCAATTGGCATGCTTAATACTGTTTTGAATAAATTCCTGCGTGATTCTCAAAAGAACATTTTTATGCACGAATCCTAAGTCGAGCTGTTTGAAGTTATGATTGAAACTTACATTGCATCTTTTAAAAGCATTGGTATTATCAACCTCTTCCTGAATTAAAGTTACAATTTCCTTTTGGTTGATGTTGTCATCAGTCAATGTTTTTGAGAGGCTTCTTAGATCCTGTAACGATTGATTGATAATTTGTGAAACCTGTTCAATTCGTTCACTTACTTCCGGAACCTTATTTTCATACAAAAGCTGTTGAGTATAAAGACTTACAAGCGTTAACTTCTGTCCTATATTGTCATGAAGCTCACGTCCTATTTGTTGCATTGTAGCTTGTTGAATTTCTAGTTGGGTAGCCAGAAGTTCCTTTTGGTGAATCTCGTTTTTTATTTCAATTTCATTTAAATATTCTTTTTTTCTTTGCTTGTATTTTCTGATGTATACCATAACAGCGGCTACAAACAATACAAAGAATATATTGAATAAGATAATGGTTATTAAGAGTTCTGTTTTCCCCATATGAATGAAATTGAGAATAATAAATACATAATAATTCCAGATATCAAAAAATAGTCAAAATATATATTGAAAATTCCTCTATACTCTCTGATTAAAGTCAAAAATGTCCAGAAAGGTAAAGTTCCAATATAAAATAAAGTTACACCGAGGTTGATATAAAACATTCTGTTTTTTCCAAAACTAAGAATGTTTGAAGAGTTAATCTGTTTATAATATTCCATTACCACCAAGATCATTAGAATAAGACAACCTAAAGTGTAATTTAGAGAAAACATTATTTTATCGGTAGAAAAAAGGATCTCACTTGGGATAAATGATACTAAATATAATAAAGATAAGACAATATATAGTTTTCTGTTTTCAAATGATTTTGCGGCATATAACCAATAAAAAAATATAAATTGAATAGGAATTACAAAATAATTATAAAACGCAGCTTTATTATATTCCATAACTAAATCACCCCATTTTCCCACTGCTTCACACAAGAAAATAAAGATTAAATAGAACATAAAGTATTTCCAATATTGATTTTTGATCTTATTGTAAGACAAAATGGATGTAAAAGCTGCTAGACCTTCTACCCAGAACATAGATTCTTGTATTACTTTTTGGAAATCAGTCATTATGTGTACTACTATTTAAATAATTGTTTATTGAGGGCTTTAAAATAATTCTGACTTGGTTCCGTCAGGTGGAATTAGATTTCCGTGATTTTGTGCAAGTCCTTCTTCTTCAATAGGAGTTTCTGCATTACGGGATTTCAATGCCATCGCCATTGCGTGGCCATTAGATGCTAAAGGATTAAAATCATAATCCAAAAGATCCCCATTTTCATCTTCTTTTTTCAAAGTGGGAACCATTACTAAAGTATGTCTTTCTGCATATTCTTTTGGAACAGTATGGTTTTCCATAATTGCCCAATGTTCAGATTTAGGATAAGCGGCATAATAAAATCTGATACCAAGATCATTATCAGTAGTTGTCGGGTCAATTTTTTTAGCTTCAGTTTCCAGGTCAGCAATGAATTTTTTCAGTTTTGGTAGATCAAACCAAATAGAGTGGGCGTCGTTCATTTCAAGATTTGAATTAATAGCTTGTAACTGATTGTTACGATAATTATTGATCAGTTCTTGAATAAAAGATGTGGTCATGGTGTTTGGAGCGCTAAGCGTTTCAATATCACCTTCGAAGATAGGTTTTGTTTCCATAATGTTAGTTTTTAACACATTGTTAGTTAGTTCTGCAAATCTCGGAAAAATTTTATGTTAAATAACAGGTGTTTTTCCTATTTATTATCCGTGATTTTACGGATTTCTTTTTTTTTTGCATACTGCTATCCTTATCAAAAATGAAGTGTCCTAAAAATTGCTATATTGCTTTTTAATATTAAGTTAGTCTTATTTTTTTGCGAAAATAACCAATTTATTATATATTATTTCTACGAAATTGGATATATTTACTATCGAAAAAAAAATCATTTTGAAAACAAAAATTTTTAGCATAGGTTTTATAAGCCTTTTATCGGTTTGGATGCTATTTCAGTCATGTAATGGTGATTCTGAAAATGACTTGTCCAAAGGTACAGTGGTTTCGCAAGATTACAAGAATCAGTTGATTAATAGTAAAACTGCGCAAACACTTGGAGATAATTATTTAGCTAATAACTATACTTTATTATTAGGAAGAAGGACGGCTAAAGGACTATCTGGTGAGGATGCCAGACAGGTGGTTTATCCAATAGAAGTTTTAGAAGCATATGTCGATCATGTGAAGTTAAAAGTAGGAGATGATGCCTTAATTGGAGTTAATATTGGACAATATCCTGCAAATAATGTGATAGATAACCATCAGAGACAAGGTTACAAAGGATATCAGACCATGTATCTAATGTCTTATAAGACAGCTAATGATACTATTTCTCCAAGTAATTGTGTTGAAGCAATGAATCATGGTAATCTTATTCCACCAGATGCAACAACAAATAAAAATGATATTGTAGATAAGAATTTTGAAAATTATTTAATTGCTGACGACGCAGCTGCGCTTTTGTATGATACGTATACTTTTAATAATGAAAAAACATTAGATGCACAGGGTGTAGAGGTAAAAAGACAATACTTTTATAGTGTTAATGTGCTAAAAGGATATCTTCAATATGTGAAAGAAGAAGCGGTGGCAAAAGGAATTACTGAGGTAAACATTTCTATCAATATAGGTCAGAATAGCTTCAGTTCAGATATGACAAGTAAAGGAAAACAAAAAGGAGGTAGTCAGTGTATCTATTTTACAGCATTCCCAAAAGGAAGTGATATGAAAGATATGGTAAGTAATCCTCTTAACAGTCTTTCTGCACTTAAATAAAATAAGTTGTATAAAATTAAAAGTGGCGAAAATTTTATTTTCGCCGCTTTTTTTATAAGATAATTTTTTAAACACATGGATATTTTCTGAAGTCTTTGCATGTATTGTCAGAAGTACAACAAAGATTGGGTGGACAGCCGCCGCCAATGTCACAATAGATAGGAGCCGGTCCAGCTCCAGTGATTTTCTTTAAATGATGTCTTTTTAATTTTTTCATAATAGTTCTTGTTTTAATTACATTAATTTTTTGGTCATTGTAAATGTATGAATAAGTATCTATCATGTGAGTTATTTATTGATAAAAAATAAGTGCTGTAAACAAAATTTACAGCACTTACTACAAAAATAATATATATGAAAAAAACTACTTTATTTTTCTGCTGGTCTGAAAACCAGTCCTGTTTCCTCGAAATAATCTAAAGTGATTCTATCACCGTCATTTACCGTTCCTGCAAGAATCTCTCTTGATAATTTATTTAAAACTTCCTGTTGGATTACTCTTTTTAAAGGTCTAGCTCCAAATGCAGGGTCATATCCTTTATTCATCAGGTAATCCACAGCATCCTGAGTTGCGGTCATAATAATGTTTCGTTTTGCTAACATATCATTGAAGCCCCTTAATTGATACTGAACGATTTTTCCAATTTCTTTTTTTCTTAAAGGCTGGAATAGTACCACTTCATCAATTCTGTTTAAGAATTCAGGACGTAATGTTTGTTTTAATAAATCAAAAACTTCGTCTTTCGTTTTATCTACAATCTCATCCTGGTTTTCTTCAGTGATATTTTCAAAATTCTCCTGAATTAAGTGTGAACCTAAATTCGAGGTCATAATAATAATAGAATTTTTGAAATTCACGACACGGCCCTTATTATCTGTCAGACGTCCATCATCTAAAACCTGCAACAGAGTGTTGAAGACATCAGGGTGCGCTTTCTCAATTTCATCTAAAAGTACCACAGAATAAGGTCTTCGTCTTACTGCTTCCGTTAACTGTCCGCCTTCATCATATCCAACATATCCAGGAGGCGCTCCTACTAATCTTGAAACAGAATGACGCTCCTGATATTCACTCATATCGATTCTGGTCATATTGTTTTCATCATCAAATAAGAATTCTGCTAAAGCTTTAGCTAATTCAGTTTTACCAACTCCTGTTGTTCCTAAGAAAAGGAATGAACCAATTGGTTTTTTTTCATCACTTAAGCCCGCTCTGTTTCTTCTGATCGCATCAGCTACTGCCTGAATAGCTTCATCTTGTCCTACTACTCTGTGGTGAAGTTCAGTTTCAAGATGTAATAATTTTTCTCTCTCGGACTGTAAAAGTTTTGTTACAGGGATTCCTGTCCACTTTCCAATTACTTCCGAAATATTTTCAGAGGTTACCTCTTCTTTGATCAGTTCATTCTGATGGTTTTGCATTTCTAATTCCAGTTTCTGCAAAGCATCTTCTTTCTCCTTGATTTTTCCGTATTGAATTTCTGCTACTTTAGCATAGTCTCCTGCTCTGGAAGCTCTTTCAGCTTCTAACTTAAGAGATTCTATATCTTTCTTGATTTGAGTAAGATCCTCACTTTTTTGTTTTTCTTTTAACCATTTAGCATTGATCTCATTCCTCTGCTCAGAAATTTTTGAGATATCTTCTTTTAAATGCTCTATCTTGGTTTGGTTACCTTCTCTCGAAATGGCTGCCAATTCAATCTCCATCTGCATCAGTTTTCTATCTAAAACATCCAGTTCTTCGGGTTTTGAATTGATTTCCATTCTTAATTTTGCAGAAGCTTCATCAATAAGGTCAATGGCCTTATCTGGTAAGAATCGATCTGTGATATATCTTTGAGACATCTCAACGGCGGCAATAATTGCTTCGTCTTTGATTCTTACTTTATGGTGAGCTTCATATTTATCTTTAATACCCCTAAGAATAGAAATTGCAGACTCTGTATCCGGTTCATCAACCATTACTTTTTGGAAACGTCTTTCAAGAGCCTTATCTTTTTCAAAATATTTTTGATACTCATTTAAAGTTGTTGCTCCAATGGCTCTCAATTCTCCTCTTGCCAAAGCCGGTTTCAAAATATTAGCCGCATCCATAGCACCTTCTCCACCGCCAGCACCTACCAGTGTATGAATCTCATCGATGAAAAGAATGATCTGTCCGTCTGATTTTATAACTTCATTAACAACAGATTTTAAACGCTCTTCAAACTCTCCTTTATATTTAGCACCCGCAATTAAGGCACCCATATCCAATGAATATAATGTTTTATCCATTAGGTTTTCGGGAATATCCCCAGATATGATGCGGTGAGCAATTCCTTCAGCAATAGCTGTTTTACCAACACCAGGTTCACCGATTAAGATCGGATTATTTTTAGTTCTTCGGGAAAGAATCTGTAATACGCGACGGATTTCTTCATCACGCCCGATTACTGGATCCAGTTTTCCTTCGGCTGCTAATTCATTGAAGTTTTTAGCATATTTATTTAAGGATTGGTAAGTCTCTTCTGAACTTGCTGAGCTCGCCTTACTTCCTTTTCTTAATTCTTTAATAGCACCTTCTAATAGATTTTTGGTCACACCCATATCCTTGAGCATTTTAGAAACTTCAGAGTTTGTTTCCAAAAGTGATAACCATAAATGTTCAATCGTTACATATTCATCACCCATTTTTTTTGCAATGTTCGGTGCGTCCAGTAAAACTTTATTGGCAGATTGTGAAAGGTAAATGTTTCCGCCCTGAACTTTAGGAAGTTTTTCTAAATTTTCTCGGTTACGCTCCCTTACCAGATTTGCATCTACTTCAGATTTTTTTAATAAGAAAGGTGAAATATTTTCATCTACCTGAAAAATTCCTTCCAGTAGATGTTGAGGTTCTATGCTTTGATTGCCAAATTCCATAGCAACTTGCTGGGCTGCCTGGATGGCTTCTTGTGATTTTACAGTATATTGATTTAAGTTCATATTTTATATTTTTGAGTTGATTTAAGCAATTTAGATTTCAGACATCAGATTTCAGACCATAAGATCTTGAATTAAAATAAATTTTAAAATCTTTTATCTAAAGTCTGATGTCCTAGATCTAATTTTAATCATTTAATTCGAGTACCATATCGCAAAAACTGTTCAATTATTGAATTTTCAAATATTTAGGACAAAATTTCCGAATATTGCATTTTGAGCTGCGCTTTCACTAGACAAAATTTCCATTTTTTAAAAATCAGTTGTAAATTTTGACATCTCTTATAGTCTTATTATGATTAAAAAGAGTATCTAAAAACTTTTATAGACCAAAAATCTACAGTTTAAATCAAAAAAGTTACTTTTGTATTTTACTGATGGAGCTTAAAGAAAAACAAAGAAAAATATTAGACGAAGCCGTTCAGCTTTTCAAAGAGAAAGGTTATATGGGTAGCTCTGTAAGAGACTTGGCTACCAAGCTGAATATAAAGGCTGCTTCCTTGTATGCACATATCCAATCTAAAGAAGAGATTCTTGAATGGATCTGTTTTGGAATTGCACAAGATTTCTTCGTAGAGCTGGAGGAAGTACAAAACACGGATCTCAATCCAAAAGATAAATTGAATTTATTTATTGATAAACATTTATCTATTGTGCTTAAAAACCCTGATGTTACCCACATTTATTCCAATGAATGGAAACATCTTGAAGAAAGGCTTCCTGAATTTGTAGAATTAAGGAAGAAATATCAGCAAGAAGTTGAACAATTAATTTCTATGATCTATAAAGCTGAGAATTGGGAATTAAAATCACCTGTTTTTACGACTAGATTTATCCTTCATACTTTAAACAATTCCTATTTCTGGTTTAAAAGAAATACAGAATCGACTACTGAAATTACCGATGAGATCAGGAATAAGATACTTTTTGGGCTTCTTGGAAATGAAAAACAATAGGCTTAAGGATTGAAATCTTCAATTTAATCTTTTTCATTCTGACTGAGAAAATCTAAATACTAAATTGTATAACTAAAGATCCTCCACTGTATTCCATTCTAAATGACAAGTTAAATGAGAGATTTTATAGGAGATTCAAATATCGTTTATTATTGAAATTCCACACTGTTTTCGGATAAATTATTTAGAACCATTCAAAATATGACGAAAATCATAAAAATTTTGTCAGCTCCCAAAATCTTTTTAAATTTACACCTAACAAATGTTAGTTAGTTTTTATGGATTTTTCAGTTGAATATTTAAAACTCGACCAATTGAGACAGCTCCAATCTGAAAGATTGGTGAATTTGGTCAGTTATCTTGAGGACAGATCGGATTTTTATAGAAAGAAATTTAATGAATTGGGAATATCACCTCAGGGAATAAGGTCAATTGAAGATATTTCAAAACTACCAATTACTTATAAACAGGATTTAAGAGATAACTATCCTTTCGGATTATTTACGGTTCCAAAAAATGAGTTACAAAGAATTCATTGCTCGAGTGGAACAACAGGAAAGCCAACAGTAGTAGGATATACCAAAGAAGATGTTGATCTTTTCAGCGAGGTGGTTGCAAGATCATTAAATGCTGCAGGTGCAAAACCAGGGATGCAATTGCATAATGCATATGGTTATGGAATTTTTACCGGCGGACTTGGGCTTCATTATGGAGCTGAAAAATTAGGAATGAGTGTTCTTCCTATTTCTGGAGGAATGACCACAAGGCAGGTAGATCTAATCATGGACTTTAAACCGGAAGTAATTTGTTGTTCACCATCCTATGCGCTGACAATTGCTGATGAGTTTGCTAAAAGAGGAATTTCTGCAGCGGAGATTAGTTTAAAATATGCTGTTTTAGGATCAGAACCCTGGACGGAAATTATACGACATCATATTGAAGAGAAACTAGGTGTTCATGCAACCAATATTTATGGATTGAGTGAAATTATTGGACCTGGAGTCTCCATGGAAGATTTTGAAGAAAAAGGAGGTTCTTATATCTGGGAAGATCATTTTTATCCGGAAATTTTAGATCCGGTTACAAAGCAGCCGGTTCCTTTTGGAGAAGAAGGGGTTTTAGTGATCACTACCTTAACGAAAAAAGCAATGCCTCTTTTAAGATATTGGACAAATGATATTACAAGTCTTTATTACGATGAGAACGCTAAAAGAAGTATGGTTAAAATGAGACCTCTTCTGGGAAGAGCCGATGATATGCTGATTGTAAGAGGTGTGAATGTATATCCAAGTCAGATAGAAGAAGCTTTTTCACATGTACAGGGAGTGGTTCCGAATTATTATCTTACACCGATTGAAAAAGAACAGATGTGTGTAGCTCTGGATATCGACCTGGAAATTGATGATGATTTTGTGAAATCTGAGCAACTTGAAATAAATACCGATGATTATGTTATTTTTGTCGGAAACTTTGGAAAAAATATAGAAAACGAAATAAAGAAAAGAGTAGGAATTACAACGAAAGTTAGAATTCATGCTCAAGACAGCTTGCCAAAATGCGAGGGTGGAAAAATTAATAGAATACTTAAGAAAAAATGAATTCATTTTATAAACTAAAAACTGTAAAAGTTCAGAAAGATACCGATGAAGCTGTAAACGTTGCGGTAGAAATTCCTGAAGAGTTGAAGGACAAATTCAGATTCAAGCAAGGGCAGTATCTTAACTTCCGGATGATAATTGATGGAAATGAAGAGAGACGTTCTTATTCTATCTGCAATGCTCCAAGTGAAAAAAGCAACACGTTGGAAGTATTGGTAAAACTTTTAGAAGGTGGAAAAGTTTCAGGATATTTTAATGAACATCTTCATATGGATGAACTGCTGGAAGTGATGCCACCAATGGGAGGTTTTAACACCAGCTATCATCCGACGAATACAAAGACCTATGTTGGTCTAGCGGCGGGAAGTGGAATAAGTCCGGTTCTTTCCAATATCAAAGAAAGTCTTTACCAGGAACCTGACAGTAAGGCTTATCTGTTCTATAGTAACAGAAGCATGAATCATGTTATGAAAAAGGGTGAAATAGATAAATTGGTTGAACATTTCAAAGGAAGACTAAGTGTAGTTTATCTTGTAAGTCGTGAAAAACATGAAGATCCAATTTTTGAAGGAAGAATTTCTCCGGAAAAATTAGATCACTTATTTGAAAGATATACGGATATTGATGTTAAAGAGGCTACTTATTTCATCTGTGGACCTGCGGAAATGATCAAAGGAATTTCTGATTATTTAAAGAAAGATAAAAAAGTACCCGCTATTCAGGTTTTATTTGAATACTTCACAGCTCCGGACGATGAAAATTCTGAAGAAATGAGTGATGAGTTCAAGGCGATTGCCAATATAGAAAGTATGGTAACGGTCATTATTGATGACGATGAATATTCATTCCACCTTAATTCTAAAAAAGAGAGTATCTTAGATAAAGCATTGAAAGACAATCTTCCTGTACCTTTTGCTTGTAAGGGAGGAGTTTGTTGTACGTGTAAAGCGGAAGTTTTAGAAGGAGAAGTTTTCATGGAGAAAAATTTCGCGCTTACCGAAGACGAAGTAGCAAGAGGATTTGTTCTTACTTGCCAATGTCACCCTACAACGAATGTGGTGATGCTTAATTATGACGTTTAAATTGTATTAACGATTCATTGTAAAAAGTATTCATGAATACCTAGGTACTTTTTACATTTTACAAAAAACAAAAGATATGGACTTAGAAAAATTTGTTCAATACGTTCACGAAGAGAATAAAGTAGAACCAAAAGATGTAATGCCTGATGATTACAGAAAATTATTGGTTCGTCAGATTTCACAGCATGCACATTCTGAAATTGTTGGGATGCTACCTGAAGCGAACTGGATCTCCAGGGCTCCTTCATTAAGAAGAAAAATGGCTTTGTTGGCTAAAGTTCAGGATGAAGCAGGACATGGTTTATACCTTTATTCTGCAACTGAAACTTTAGGAAACGGAACTATCAGAGCTGACAGAGATGCTACTTATGATGATATGCTTGAAGGGAAAGCGAAATATTCAAGTATTTTCAATTATCCTACCTTAAGTTGGGCAGATATTGGTGCGATCGGTTGGTTGGTAGATGGCGCAGCTATTATGAACCAGGTCATGTTGATGGGAAATTCTTATGGTCCCTATTCAAGAGCAATGGTGAAAATCTGTAAAGAAGAATCTTTCCACCAAAGACAGGGTTATGAGATTTTAATGGCGCTTTGTCGTGGAACAAAACAACAGAAAGAAATGGCGCAGGCTTCTTTAGATCGTTTTTGGTGGCCGGCGTTAATGATGTTCGGACCTAATGATGACAGCTCGCCAAACTCTAAAATTTCAATGAACTATAGGGTAAAGCGTGAGAGTAATGACAGTCTTCGTCAAAGGTTTATCGATGTTACCGTTTCTCAGGCTGAATTCCTTGGATTAACAGTTCCGGATAAAGATTTGAAATGGAATGAAGAAAGAGGTCATTACGATTTCGGAGAGCTTCCATGGGATGAGTTCATGACGATCCTAAAAGGGAATGGACCATGTAACAAGAAAAGATTACAGACGAAGGTAAAGGCTCAGCAGGAAAATCTTTGGGTAAGAGAAGCGGCAGCAGCTTTTGCGGAAAAACAACAAAAAGAAGTAATATAAATAATATAACAATATACCAATGTAAAAATATAACAAATCTATTGTCATTCAGAGCAAAGCGCAGAATCTTCAATTGGTAACAGTTATATGGATGCATTGTTAAATTTATAATTTGACTATGGCAAATTTAGATATGTGGGAAGTGTTTATTCAGACTAAACCGGGTTTATCTCACAAACATGTTGGAATTGTACAGGCACCAACAGCAGAAATGGCTTTGCAAAACGCAAGAGACGTTTATACAAGAAGAAAAGAAGGAACCTCTGTGTGGGTAGTTCCAAGTAAATATATAGTAACTTCAGAAGGAGTTGATAAGGAATCTTTTTTTGATCCTGCAGATGACAAATTATACCGTCACCCAACTTTTTATGATATTCCTAATGACGTAAAAAACATGTAAGATGAGTGCACTATTCAATTATTTATTAAAATTAGCAGACGACAGCTTCATTATGGGACAGAGATTGTCTGCATGGTGTGGTGAGGGTCCGTATTTGGAAGAGGATATTGCATTGACAAACATTGCTTTAGATGAATTAGGTCAGGCCAATAACTTTTACGTTTATGCATCAAGAGTTGCTGATAATGGAAAAAGTGAAGATGATTTGGCGTTTTTAAGATATGAACATGAGTATCTAAATGCACATCTTACAGAACTTCCCAATGAAGATTACGCACAAACGATTCTTAAAGTATATGTTTTTTCTGTATATCAGAAACTAATGTATGAAGCGTTGTCAAGTTCTGCAGATGAAGAACTTTCTGCAATTGCTCAGAAATCTTTTAAAGAAGTTAGATATCATTATACACATACTGCATCTTGGATGAAAATTTTCGCTCAGGGTACAGAAGAAAGTAAAGCCCGTTTGGTGAAAGCGATTGAAAATATCTGGGAATACACAAAAGGGCTATTCGCAAAAGTAGAAGGAGAAGATGATTTAATAGCTTTAAATATCGCTCCGAATGTTGATGAACTATACAACCAGTTTATTGCGATCACGGAAAAAGATTTTCAGGATTTTGGCCTAGAGTATCCAAAGGATCATTTCATGCAGCCAAAATCAAGAACTGGATATCATACAGAATATTTTGGATTCATTCTTTGTGAATTACAATATATGCAGAGAGCTTATCCAGGATGTACTTGGTAAACTATATTAAACTCAGAAATTGAACCAGCTTTTAGATTTATTAAAAACAATCCCAGATCCTGAAATTCCGGTTATTAATATCGTGGAATTAGGGATCGTGCGTGAGGCGAAAGTAACGAGTGAAAATACTTGTGAAGTAATTATTACTCCTACTTATTCGGCTTGCCCCGCTATGTTTACGATTGAAGAAGATATCATGAAAATGATGAAAGAGAATGGTTGGGATGCTAAAGTAGTAACCAAAATGTTTCCGATTTGGACAACGGACTGGTTAACAGATGAAGCAAGAGAAAAGCTTCGTGTTTATGGAATTACACCTCCTGAAAAAGGAGCCGATGAACATCATATTGGGAAACCAAAAAAATGTCCCCGTTGTGGTTCTATGAATTCAAAACAGATCAGCAGATTTGGATCCACACTATGTAAGGCTTCCTATCAATGCTTAGACTGTTTAGAACCTTTTGACTATTTTAAATGCCACTGATTAATGTATTTTTAGTATTATCAATTTAAGTAATGATATACATATAAATCATAGCTTGCTACATTATTTTATATTGTTAAATTAGTGCATTGTTAAATAATAACTTAAAAACTATGTATACACAACTTGATATTGAAACGCATTTTGACGGAAAGCTAAAAATTGCTTACCTGAATCAACCTGATACTATGAATGCGCTTACAAAGCCATCTTTATCAGATTTAAAAGATTTTATTAAATCTTGTAATGAAGATGATACCGTAAGATGTGTGGCGATTTCCGGAAGAGGAAGAGCATTTTGTTCAGGCCAAAATTTAGATGATGCTTTCGTACAGGGTAATGAACACCATGATAACGATATCATTAGAAAAATAGTGGTGGATTATTACAATCCTCTGGTTACAGAAGTAACGCATTGCAAAAAACCTGTTATTGCATTGGTAAATGGACCTGCTGTGGGAGCTGGTGCAATGTTGGCATTAATCTGTGACTTTGTTTTAGCAGTTGATAAATCTTATTTTGCTCAGGCATTTTCAAATATCGGACTGATTCCTGATACAGGTGGAACTTACTTTTTACCTAAGCTACTGGGAAGACAGTTAGCAAATTATTTAGCTTTCACAGGTAAAAAATTATCTGCAGAAGAAGCAAAATCTTACGGACTGGTTGCTGAAGTTTTTAATGAAGAGGAATTTGCTTCGAAATCAATGGAAATTTTAGAAAAAATGGCGAATATGCCAACAGCAGCTATTAAATTAACTAAAAAGGCTTTTGCTCAATCATACAATAACACATTGAAAGAACAGCTTGAATTAGAAGGGGATTTACAGCAGGAAGCAGCAGAAACTGAAGATTTCATAGAAGGTGTAAATGCCTTTTTACAAAAAAGAAAACCTAATTATAAAGGAAGGTAAAAATTTCGTATTAAAGTATTCATGTGAAATGTATTTATGATTCTAGCTTGAATTTTAAATATCAAGATTTAAAGTCTGAATTTTTACATGAATACTTTTTACATAAATACATTGTACAAAAAAGAAATGAATGTAGGAATTATCGGTGCCGGAACTATGGGGATAGGCATCGCACAAGTAGCCGCAACGAACGGGTGCAAAGTTTGGGTATATGACGCCAATCCAAAACAGGTAGAAACGGCAACTGTAGGTTTGGAAAAAACATTAACCAAACTGGTAGATAAGCAGAAAATTTCAGCAGAAAAGATGACTGAAATTTTAACAAATATTTCTATCGCTACAGAATTAAAAGATTTCAAAGACTGTGAATTAGTCATTGAGGCCATTATAGAAAATAAAGAAATCAAAACCAAGGTTTTTACAGAATTAGAAAGTCATGTTTCTGAAAATTGTGTCATTGGTTCCAATACATCATCCATTTCTATCACCTCTCTTGGTGCAGAATTAAAGAAACCTGAGCGTTTCATAGGAATTCATTTTTTCAATCCAGCACCATTAATGCCTTTGGTTGAAATTATTCCCTCTTTATTAACAGAAAAATCTTTAGCAGAGAAAATCTATAACCTCATGAAAGAATGGGGAAAAACACCAGTGATTGCAAAAGATATTCCCGGGTTTATTGTTAACAGAATTGCCAGACCTTATTATGGAGAAGGTTTAAGAATTGTTGAAGAAAATATGGCAACACCGGAACAGGTGGATGATGTCATGAGAACTTTAGGGAACTTTAAAATGGGACCGTTTGAACTAATGGATCTGATTGGTGTTGATGTTAATTTTTCGGTAACAACTACTGTTTACAAAGATTATTTTAATGATCCTAAATACAAACCTTCTTTATTGCAACAGCGTATGTCTGAAGCTAAGCTTCATGGCAGAAAAACAGGAAAGGGCTTCTATGATTATGCTGAAGGAGCAGAGAAACCTGTTGCTCAAAAGGACGATGCATTATATCAACAAATATTTTTACGAATTATTTCTATGTTGATCAATGAAGCAGTTGAGGCAAAAAGATTAGGTGTTGCTAATGATGAAGATATCGAATTGGCAATGCAGAAAGGGGTAAACTATCCGAAAGGATTACTAACCTGGGGAAAAGAAATAGGATATTCAAAAATTTCCGAAACCTTACAAAGTCTTTATGAAGAATATCAGGAAGAAAGATACAGACAAAGCCCACTGTTAAAAAAACTTTTTTAGTTTGGATAATAAGAATCAGATAATAGATTTAGAGGTATTCAGAGTTGAATTGGAACTAAGGCTCCTAAATGAAAAACAATATTTGATTCAGGAACTTTCTTTGATCGAAGATTTTCAGGAAAGACTTGAATTATTAGGAAAATTTAATGATAAATATAAAGAGCTTATAAAAAGAATGGCCAATGAAAATGGGATTGATTTAAAATCTCTTTATCAATCTGGAACTCTTTCGTATGAGCAGATAATTCTTGGTAAAACGATGGGCATTTATGACAAATTAGTGGAAGAATTATATGAAGAAATAACAAGCGTAAATTAAAAATGAATCCGAGACAAGTTGCAGATTATATGCTCGATCAGGATTATTTCTCCCAATGGATGAATATCAAAATGATTGAGGTAAAAGAAAATTATTGTTTAATAGAGATGCCCATCAAAAAAGATATGATTAATGGGCTTAAAACGGTTCATGGAGGGGTTACATTTGCTTTTGCAGATTCCGCATTGGCCTTTTCGTCCAATAATACCGGAGATGCAGCTGTTGCGCTGAACTGTACGATCAATTTTACTAAAGCTGGAAAAGAAGGTGATATATTCAGAGCAGAAAGTAAATTGGTTAACAATACGAGAAGAACAGCGATCTACGATATTTTGATCACCAATCAAAACGAGGAGTTGATTGCAAAATTTGTAGGGACCGTTTATAAAATTGGAAAAAAAGTAACAGAATTATAAAAAGATATGAGACATCAGATGAGCGTTTGTCTAAAATCTGAAGTTAGTATCTAAAAATCTAAATAAAAATGAATAACGTTTACATCATAGATTATATCAGAACTCCTATTTCAAAACTACAGGGAGGTTTATCAGAAGTTAGAGCCGATGATTTGGCAGCAGTGGTTATCAAAGAAATTATTGCCAGAAACCCTGAAGTTCCGGTAGAAGAAATTGAAGATGTTATTTTTGGATGTGCCAATCAGGCAGGAGAAGATAATCGTAACGTAGCAAGAATGGCTCTTTTATTAGCCGGGCTACCTTATAAAATAGGTGGTGAAACCGTAAATAGACTTTGTGCTTCAGGTATGTCGGCTGTTGCCAATGCGTTCAGATCTATTGCTTCTGGTGAGGGAGAAATTTATATCGCTGGCGGAGTAGAACATATGACCCGTTCACCGTATGTAATGTCAAAACCAAGTGCAGCTTTTGGAAGAGATAGCCAGATGTTTGATACCACTTTCGGATGGCGTTTTATCAACCCTAAAATGAAAGAACTATATGGTGTTGATGGAATGGGAGATACTGCTGAGAATCTTGCAGATATGCATAATATCAGTAGAGAGGATCAGGATAAATTTGCGCTTTGGTCTCAACAAAAAGCTACAAAAGCCCAGGAAAGTGGAAGATTGACAGAAGAAATTGTAAAAGTGGAGATTCCACAAAGAAAAGGAGAGGCTAAGATTTTTGATAAGGATGAATTTATTAAACCAACTTCATCTATGGAAGGTTTGGGGAAACTTCGTCCCGCTTTTAGAAAAGAAGGAACTGTAACAGCTGGAAATGCTTCCGGAATGAATGATGGTGCTGCAGCACTTATTTTAGCAAGTGAAGAAGCGGTTCAGAAATATGGTTTAAAACCAAAAGCAAAGATCTTAGGATCAGCTGTAGCCGGTGTTGAGCCAAGAATCATGGGAATTGGTCCTGTAGAAGCTACACAAAAACTATTGAAGAGATTAAATCTTTCATTAGAAGACATAGACATCATTGAATTGAACGAAGCTTTTGCTGCACAAGCTTTAGCAGTAACAAGAAGCTTAGGATTAAAAGATGATGATACAAGAGTGAATCCAAATGGAGGAGCAATTGCCATTGGACATCCACTTGGTGTTTCAGGAGCTAGAATTATTGGTTCAGCTGCTATGGAACTTCAAAAGCAAGATAAAAAATATGCATTATGTACCCTTTGTATCGGTGTCGGTCAGGGATATGCAATGGTTATTGAAAAAATTTAGCTTACTAATGTAATGATCTAACAATGTATCAGTGTAACAATATTGATGTAATGTTGAAATGTTAATATTGTTCACTGGTAAACTGATACATTGTTAAAATAAATTAATTAAAAATACGATGAACATCTATTCATATCATGGGATCCGTCCGGTAATCAAACCATCGGCGTATATTCATCCACAAGCTGTGATTATTGGTAATGTGGAAATTGGCGAAGAAGTTTATATAGGACCCAATGCTGTCATTCGTGGAGATTGGGGTAAGATTATTATAAAAGATGGAGCTAATGTTCAGGAAAACTGTACGTTACATGTATTCCCGAATATTGAAACTATTTTAGAGGAATCTGCTCATATTGGGCATGGCGCGATTATTCATTCCGGGCATATTGGTAAAAATTGCCTTGTTGGAATGAATGCCGTTGTAATGGATAAAGCAGTGATTGGTGATGAGTGCATTATTGGTGCTTTAGCCTTTGTTCCTGCGAACTTTATATGTGGATCAAGAAAGTTGATTGTAGGAAGCCCTGCAAAGATAATACGTGATGTCTCTGATGATATGATCCGTTGGAAAACTGAGGGGACAAAATTATATCAGGAACTAGCCAGAGAAGGCAGGGAAGCTATTCTCCCTTGTGAACCTCTCTCTGAATTTGTAGAACAGACCCCAACCAAAATTGTTGATTACAGCATCTGGGCAGATATTAAATAATTATGATTAAAAAAATTTTTACCCTGTGTAGTATTTTGTTTGCATTTCATTTTGTGGTTTTAGCACAGAATGAAACTGTAAAACCACTTACTATCGGAGAAATTAGGACGGTAAAATCTAAAATATTAAACGAAGAAAGGATTTTAAATATTTACCTTCCTCAGGGTTTTGATAAAACAAAATCGTATCCGGTTATTTATTTGCTGGATGGTAGTATGAATGAAGATTTTATTCACGTTTCAGGATTAGTACAGTTTTTTAATCAGATGTATGCTATGCCCGAAACTGTTGTTGTGGGAATTGCAAATGTAGACCGAAAGAGAGATTTTACATTTCATACCGATTTAAAAGACCTACAAAAAGATTATCCTACAACTGGGCATTCCGATAAATTCATTAGTTTTTTTGAAAAAGAATTAAAACCATACGTAGAAAGTCAATTTAAAACAAGTGATACATATTTGTTTGGACAATCTCTTGGGGGGCTTTTGGCAACTGAAATTTTATTGAAAAAACCTGAAATGTTCAATAATTATTTTATCATCAGTCCAAGTTTATGGTGGGATGATGAAAGCCTTTTAAACCAGGCAAAAGAATTACTTGGCAAATCGTCAGATACAAGAAAGTTCGTTTATATTTCTGTGGGAAAAGGTGAACATCCGGTTATGGTAAAAGATGCGGAGTCTATTTATGATATTCTTAAAAGCTCTGGTAAGAAAAACTGGACCGTAGAATATAAAATGATGGAAGGAGATAATCATGCGACGATTTTGCATCGAAGCTTGTATGAGGGATTAGTAAAATTATTTCCATATAAAGAAACTAAATAAATATTTTCAGCTCAATAAGAAATATTGAGGTAAATGACAACTAACATTAACTCTTGTTTTTATCATGAAAAAACTCCTATTAATCCTAAGCTTGTTTTTGAGTTTTATTTTAAATGCTCAAAATTCTATACCGTTTACACTGAATGAGTATGGACATATTATGATTAAAGTGAAGGTAGATAATGTAGAAGGTAATTTTATTTTTGATACGGGAGCTGGCCTCAATGTTTATTTTGAGAAATTTGCGAAGAAGCTTTCAAAAAAAGAATCTTACAATTTTTTTGTAGGACACAGAGCGACCGGAGAAGCTATAGATTGTCCGCTTTATCGGTCTGAAAATCTTGTAATAGGGAAAAATAATTTCAAAGATCAGACTTATAGTACTTTTGATGTAGATTTTCCCAATATAGATGGCTTGATCTCTCTTCATACATTTCAGAATTTACCAGTGACCATTGATTATGAAAAAAGCGAATTGGTCTTTGGAGATATAAAAAATTCAGACAAGAAAAAATTTATTGATATACAGATAGCCGATGAGGCAGGTAAAGCAATTGATATTTTTACGAATGTAAAAGTAAATAATAAAATCACTATTCAGGTCTCTCTGGATTCTGGATCAGGAAAGGGAGCTTATAGTTTTAGTTCACGCTTTTTAGATGTCTTGGGATTAAATAAAGCTGATTTTAAAACCATAGAGGCAAAGAGTGATTTTAATAATGAAAAATCTAATAAAGTATATAATGGAAGTGTTGCAGAAATTGCGACCGTAAATGGGCTGGCTAAAGTTGAGAATCCTAAAGCTCGTTTTGTGGATGGGCTCATATACGAAGGTATAACAGGTATTGACTGGATTGGAAAAAAGATTACAATCAGTATTCCTGATAAGAAAATATACATTATAAAATAAATAAGACAAAATCTATATTTACAGTAAACTCTGTTTTAAATTATGGAAAAATTAAAGAATTATATCTATGGAGAATGGGTAGAAGGTACCGGAGGCGGTATTCCTTTGTATAATGCTGTTACTGGTGAACAAGTTGCTGTTTCAGATACAGAAGGACTTAATTTTGAACAAGCTCTTGATTTCGGAAGAACGGTAGGCTACAAAAACTTATCCTCCATGACTTTCTATGATAGAGGGGAAATGCTAAAAAAAGTAGCATTATACCTATTAGAAAGGAAGAAGAAATATTACGAATTATCTTACAAAACAGGAGCAACACATATCGATTCATGGGTAGATATAGAGGGAGGTTTTGGTACTTTCTTTACCTATTCGGGATTAGCGAAAAGAATGCTTCCTAATACCCCATTTTGGGTAGATGGAGATACACAGAAAATCTCTGCTAACGGAACTCATTTAGGAACCCATATTTTAACACCTAGTGAAGGAGTCTCTGTGCAGATCAATGCTTACAACTTTCCGGTTTGGGGAATGCTGGAGAAATTATCAACTTCTTTATTGGCGGGAGTTCCATCTATTGTGAAGCCTTCACCTTTTGGTTCTTATTTGACGAATGCTGTATTTCAGGATATGATCGAAAGTGGTGTACTTCCTGAAGGTGCTGTACAATTGGTTTGTGGGGAACCTGGAAATATTCTGGATTATGTTCAGGATGGGGATTCCGTATTATTTACAGGATCTGCCAATACGGGGAGAAAATTAAAATCCTTATCATCTGTTGCTGGAAATGCAGTGCGTTTCAATATGGAGGCTGATTCCCTGAATTGCTCGATTCTTGGATTGGATGCAAAACCTGGAACTCCGGAATTTGATTTATTTATCAAAGAAGTTCGAAATGAGATGACAACCAAAGCCGGACAGAAATGTACCGCAATCAGAAGAATTATTGTTCCTGAGAATTTAATAGGTGATGTTCAGAATGCATTGTCTAAAGCTTTGGATCAGACAAAAATAGGAAACCCTTTAAGCAGGGAAACAAAAATGGGATCTTTAGTTGGAAAACAACAATATGATGAGGTTTTAAGAAAAATAAATATTTTAAAAACTGAAACCGAACTGGTATACGATGGGAAGCATGAGCTTGTAGATGCTGATTATGAAAAAGGTTCATTTATGAGTCCTAAGTTATTCTTAAATGATAAACCTTTCGAAAAGAATATCTCTCATGATGTAGAAGCCTTCGGACCTGTTTCTACATTAATGCCTTACAAAGATGCAGAAGAAGCTGCGGCATTGGCAAAAAGAGGAAAAGGAAGTTTGGTGGGGTCTATTATTTCTAATGATGATCAGTTTGTTGCTGAAACTTCTTGGAAAATGGCTTCTCAGCATGGAAGAATTTATGTGCTGAACAGAGATAATGCTAAAGAAAGTACAGGTCACGGTTCACCACTTCCAACTTTGATGCACGGAGGTCCTGGTAGAGCTGGAGGTGGAGAGGAAATGGGTGGCTTAAGTGGTCTTCATTTCTTCCTTCAAAAAACAGCTATTCAGGGATCACCTGATATCCTGACAGCTATTACTAAAGTATATCAGCAGGGAGCAGAGAAGAAAATGGCGGATAAGCATCCGTTTCAGAAATATTTTGAAGATGTTGAGGTTGGAGATTCACTGGAAACAGCAGGTCGGACAGTTACCGATGCAGATATCGTTAATTTCTCTAATGTTTCATGGGATCACTTCTATGCACATACCGATGCAACAAGTCTTACAGGAACGATCTTTGATAAAACCGTAGCCCATGGATATTTCATTCTTTCTGCAGCAGCAGGATTATTTGTTTCAGGTAAGAAAGGACCGGTAATCGCAAATTATGGATTGGAAAACTGTTCTTTCTTTAAGCCTGTTTATGCTGGAGATACTATTACGGTTTATTTAACAGCGAAAGAAAAAATCAATAGAGGGGTAAAAGGAAGAAACATCCCTTCAGGGGTTGTAAAATGGTTGGTCGAGGTAATCAATCAAAGGGATGAGGTGGTTTGTGTGGCTACAATTTTAACATTGGTTGCAAAAAAATCTCCTTTTATCGATTTAAACCTGAAGAATATTCAAAAAATCTTAAATGGTTTAACTGAAAATACCCAATCAAATTGGGGGAAAATGTCTCCACAACAGATGATTGAACATCTTGAACATGCAGTTTTGGTAAGTTTAGGCGAACCAGAAGCTGAAAAATGTTTCACACCAGAGGAGCAATTGGAAAAATGGCAGGATTCTTTATACAATCACAGAAAAATGCCGAAAGATTTTCCAGCACCTTTCCTGGCTGAAGATGAGACTTTGTTAGATTTACGTCATAAAAATCTTGAAATTGCTAAGCAGTCTTTCATGGATAACTTGAAAAGATTCTCAATTTACTACAAAGAAAATCCACAGGCAGAACATGCTAATTTTGTGTTTGGGAAGCTTAATAAAGAAATGTGGGAACTGATGCATAAAAAACATTTTACACATCACTTTGAACAGTTTGGATTAATTTAATTCAAAATAAATAATGATATTTGAGGGAGCTTTATTGGCTCCCTTTTTTAATCAACAAAATACTATGGAATTAAAATTTTTTAAGGATTTCGATTTTACCGATTTTTGGGATAATGATGACTATTCCATAAAAGAATATATAGAAATTTTTCCTAATGATGAATTAATTACATCTATTGAGCTAGACTTAGGATATAGATTACCAGACTCTTACATCGAGCTCATGAAATTTCAAAATGGAGGAATGCCAAAAAAGAACTGCTTTCCGACTTCCGAAAGCACTTCCTGGGCTGAGGATCACGTTGCAATTACTGGAATTATGGGAATCGGAAGAAATAAACAGTATTCTATTTGTGGAGCGTTGGGAAGCCAATTTATGATTGCCGAATGGGAGTATCCTGATGATGGGGTTTATATTTGTGATTGTCCTTCCGCTGGACATGATATGATTCTACTGGATTATTCAAAATGTGGTAAAAAGGGCGAGCCGGAAGTGGTGCATGTAGATCAGGAAAATGATTACAAAAAAACATTTCTTGCAAAAGATTTTGAAACTTTCATTAAAGGCCTAAAAGATGAAGAAGAATTTGATTACAATTAAATAAGGCTGTAATTTTAAGACTTAATTCAAAATATAAAAATAATGAATGAAAGCTGGATGCAAAAGTGGGATGAGGTAAAAGACAGTCTTGTTTGTCCCACAGATTTGGAAACCTATTTTACTTCTGGTGATATTTTAGGCCAGGAAATGGAAGTGATGAATATTGGGGATGTTTCTCTTCCTTCTGGAAAAGTTATTGTAAGAGATCCTTTAGTTTATCTTAACGCTGGGGAAAAACCTTATTTTATTGAAGTTCCGAAAGGAAATTTTCCAGTGCAGATAGCGGTAGTGAAATCTGAAGAATGGGGCGATCGATATGCAGTTGCGAAAGTAGGTTTTACAGATAATAATCCGGTAATTTACCGGGAAGCTTTAATTGGACATGAAGAATTAGAAGGAGTAGGGGAAGGAGAGTATTTCGGGTTTTCTGTAGATGCGGGACTTGCCTGTATTACGGATGCAGAAGTGATTCCATACTTTGATAAGTTCCTTACAGAAATTAATGTGGAGAATATCTACGACGATTACTTTGCAGGAATTTTTGCACAAAGTTTCAAGGATAATCCCAAAAATCAAAGAGATCTGGGAGATTGGATAAACTGGACGATTCCTAATACCAGCTATCAAATACCAATGTTTGCAAGTGGATTTGGTGATGGAGCTTATCCTGTTTATTTTGCCTATGATGCTAATGATCAGATCTGTGGATTGTATATTCAGTTTATTGATATTGAATTAGCTCTTTCTGATGATGGTGAGGAAGAAGATGAAGAATTATAATGGAAGATCATACTTTTGCAGATAAAGTAGTTGAGTTCAACAAGAATCTTCATTATAATGGAGCGCTACCTGATCGTTTTCAGGTATTGAACCCATATTTTGATAATCCTGAAACAATGGATGTTATGCAGCAGTTTTATCATAAATATTATGATGATTCCATTCAAAGGAAATTTATGATAGGAATTAATCCTAGCCGTCATGGAGCGGGAGTAACCGGAGTTCCATTTACAGATACAAAACGATTGGAAAGTATTTGTGGAATATCAATGAAATCAGCTCATACTCATGAAGTATCTTCAGTATTTATGTATGATATGATTGAGCAGTATGGTGGTGCCGGGAAGTTTTATAAAGATTATTATATCAATTCTCCTTTTCCTTTGGCAATCGTAAGAAGATCAAAAAGTGGATGGCTAAATGCCAATTACTATGATGATAAAGAACTTTTTGAAGATGTAAAAGACTTTATGATCAATACTTTGAAAAAACATATCAGTTTAAATATTGATACTTCAGAAGTTTTTATCCTTGGGAAAAAGAATGCAGATTTTATTTCAAAACTTAATAAAGAAGCTCAACTCTTTGATAAAATGACGGTTCTGGAACATCCCAGATATATACAGCAGTATAGACTGAAAGAAAAACAAATATATATTGATAAATATATCTTAGCATTAAAAAATAAATCCCTTGAATAGTTCAAGGGATTTATCATTTGTGAATTAGAATCTTCTTTACGGTACAATGATAGCTTATGAAAAGTTTTCATGGTTATTAGTTTCTATTTCTGTAAGCTATTTTTTTATGATCTTATATGATCCAAAAGAAGTTTTGATTAGATATGCTCCTGATGGGAGCTCAGAAATATCTGCATCGGTTACTCCTTTTTTAATATCTATGTTTTTTACCAACTTACCTTCCTGACTGTATATTTCAGCTGTGGAATTTTCGTCAGTTTTTATAGAAAAAGCTCCAGTTGTTGGGTTCGGATAAATACTTACTTTCTCCGCTGTGGTTTTTACTTCATTAGTAGCTAATACAATTCCTGTGTCTTTTACCCAGGTAAAGGCGTCAAGATCGGCATAGGTATATAAACCACCCAAGGTGATCTGAAGTTCATCAATAATAATGTTTGAATAATTCTGTCCGTTCAGATTTGTTAAATCTATTAAAGTATGTCCATTAGTAGCCCCTAGAGACGTTGCAAAACCGGAAGTTTTGGTTTGAGTAAACTTTGTTACTCCACTCAATTTACCAGTTACAGTAAGATCTCCAATAACGGTTTGATTTAAAGCGTTGTTTGAAAGGAAAACCCAGAATCTGTTTACCTTAAACAAATTTGAAGTTGTTTTGATGCTGAAAGAAGCTCCTGGAGCTACAGAACCGGAATTGTCAATGTATCTGTTATCAACAGTTGTTCCGTTCCAACCGGTTCCCGGATAATTGGCTTGTATATCAAATGTTGAGACATGGGATATGATATTAAATATAACTCCGTTGTCAGTAAAGCTACTGCTGCCGTTAGATTCGGTTTCGAATGCTTCTGTACTTGTCTGCCCAAAAGAAAAAATAGAAATGAGCAGGCTACAGATCAATAAAAAAGTAGTGCTTTTCATAATTTTAGTATTTAGATTAGTGTAATTGTTGAATTTTAATCTCTTGGAGGGTATATTCCTGCAACACAGATAATATAATTCAGCCCAAGAAAAGGCGGCATATTATTAACAGGAAGGTTTTGTCCCATATAAGAGATTGATTGAGGATTGATTACAGTGTCTGGACTGTCATTTACATAACTAGGTACTGCGTTGAAATCTCTTCCGACCTGTGTTCCTGTTATTGCAATAGCCGATGATGATGTTGGAGTTGATGAATTGGCGTTTTTGTTGGCCACTTTCAACTGGAACCCTATCATGCTTGGCATGTTTTGTTGTTGCAGGGTTGTGGTATCACTCCCCGCTATAATACCTATTGGATAAGATTTACCACTTGCGCTACCTGCTCCTAATGCCATACGTCCAATTAAGTTTGGTAAAGCAAAGGTAGTTACTCCATCTCCGCCATATGTTGTTCCTAACAAAGAAAATAAAGCGCTGTTATTTGAGATGCTTAGCAGTCTTCCATCGCAGAGCATCCAATTTCTTGGTGCAAAATTTCCTGCAAATAGTTTTACTATGCCCATGTATTCTTCCATAATAATAAGTTTTTTAGGTTTTTAATTTTTTCTATTCTTTTTTGGCTTTTAAAAGCAGTTCTGAATAGTTTGTATTTTAATATCCCAAAGGAACAATATATATGAGTTTGCGGGTAGAGTAGAAAGTACCAAATTAAGGACTCCGTATTTTTACGTATTACTATTTCTATAAAAAATAAATGATAAAAACTGACATTGTATTTATAGTAAATTTACAACAAATAAAAAAGACGAAATACTTAATTTGTATAGGTTTAATTTTCGTTAAAAGCCTGTAATTACTATTTTTGTATTTATCCAATATAAATTTAAAAATGAACGAATTCGTAATATCAGAGCTTAAAAATAATATCGCCGAAATCACTTTCGGAACACCTAAAAGTAATGCACTTCCCGGAGCTATTTTGGAAAAGTTGGCCCAGACCATTTTAGATGAAGGAGCAAAGGGTGAGGTGAAAGCTATTCTTGTAAAAAGTGAAGGTGAAAAAGCTTTCTGTGCAGGGGCAAGCTTTGATGAACTTTTGGCAATTGAAGAACTTGACGCTTCTACAAAATTCTTTGGAGGTTTTGCTAAAGTTTTAAATGCGATGAGAAATTGTGGTAAAATAGTTGTGGTAAGGGTACAGGGGAAAACAACAGGTGGTGGAGTAGGTATCGCTTGTGGAGCTGATTATTGTTTCGCAACGAAAGATTCCGCACTGGCTTTAACTGAGATTAATTTAGGAATTGGCCCCTTTGTTATTGGTCCATATGTAGAAAGGAAAATCGGAAAATCCCAATTCTCTGCAATGGCTATTGATGCTGATTTCAGAACTGCAGAATGGGCTGAACAGCATAATGTATACCATTCAGTTTCAGACAATATTGATGAGATGGATTTAAAACTGAATAAATTTCTACAAACTCTCGCATCAAGAAGTAGTGATGCTTTAGCTTTAATTAAAAAAGTATCTTGGGAGGGAACAGATCATTTTAATGAACTTATGCCTGCGAGAATTCATATGAGTGCAAGTTTGATTTTAGAAGATTCTGCAAAGAAAAATATTGAATCTATCAAAGAAAGATTAAGAGCAAAATAAGTATTTGTTATCATAAATAAAAAACCGTTGATTGTGGTCGACGGTTTTTTATTTGAAATTTATTAAATAATATTTTGGAGATTAAAAATAAATCATAACTTTGTATTTCAAAGTTCTTTATATGGATTCAAAAAACTATCACGAAGATCTATCTCATATCCGTTCCATGATGGAGAGATCTTCAAGATTTATTTCATTGAGTGGATTGTCTGGAGTTGTTGCTGGTTTAGCGGCACTAATTGGTGCAGGCTATGTTTATTTTGTTCTTAAAAGAAATGGAATTGACTATTTCGAAGGGGATCGAAACATATACAGTATGGCTTTGGTTAAAGAATTGGTGATTATCGGAACTTTGATTTTATTTGCTGCCATATTAAGCGGATATATTTTTACTGCTAATAAAAGTAAAAAGAAGGGTCTTAAAATATGGGATGGCACTACCAAACGTCTATTAATAACTTTTTGCGTCCCTTTAATAACGGGTGGTGTCTTCTGTCTTGCTCTTCTCTTTCATCATCTTTTTGTATGGATTGCACCAGCTACTTTGATTTTTTATGGGCTGGCTTTGGTGAGCGCTGAAAGATATACTTTGACTGATGTAAAATACTTGGGATATTGTCAAATCATTTTAGGATTGATCTCATTATTTTTTCTGGGATGGGGACTGCTTTTCTGGACCGTGGGTTTTGGTATTCTGCATATAGTATATGGATTAATTATGCATAAGAAATATAAATAAAAATATAAATTTGCGGTTCGAAAAAAACTAAACCCTGCAACCTGATAACTGAAATTATGATTAAAATAAATCAGCTCAATAAAGAATTCGAAAGTCGCGTAAGACTAGGCATTATGTCTGTCCTTATGGTCAACGACTGGGTTGATTTCTCAGAAATGAAAAGTTTATTGGAAATTACAGATGGTAATTTAGCGAGTCATAGTAATGCGTTAGAAAAAGCTGGATATATAGAGGTGAAGAAAGAATTTGTAGGAAAAAAACCAAAAACATCATACAGGGTGACCCAAAATGGAAGACTGGCTTTCACAGAACATTTGAATGCACTGGAAAAATTAATAGGACGTTAGACACATATATTTTTTTACAAATTTACTTTGTATTTCAAAGTTCTTTGTTAAAATAAATTTAAAAAATATCAATGACAAGAAAAACATTTTTAAAAAGACTTATGCAGGCTTCAGTAATCGGGGCATTCCCAGCATTGTATTCGTGGCAGGTAGAACCTTTTTGGGTAGAATTTGTTGAAAGAAAACTTCCGATTAAAAACTTACCCGAAGCACTGGAAGGCAAAATATTAATGCAGATTTCAGATTTACATGTGGGAAATCGCTTTGACTGGAAATTTCTTATTGAATCTTTTGAAAAAGCACGACCGTTCAAACCTGACTTTGTAGTCTATACCGGGGATTTTGTGAACCACGGAACTTTACAGGAACAAAATGATTTAAGAGTGGTAATGGAGAACGCTGTTTATGGCAGTTTAGGAACTTTTGGGATTTTAGGAAACCATGATTATGGACCGACCTGGAATGATATAGGGCTTTCACGAAGTATCTGTGGGGTTTTAAATGATTTTGGAATTGAGATGCTTAATAATGAACAACGAGAAAAGAACGGTCTTAATTTTATCGGATTTGAAGATCTTACTTCTCCCAATTTCGATCCAATGCAGGTAATGAAAGATCATGACCCTTTAAAAGCTAACCTTGTTCTCTGCCATAATCCTGATGTATGCGACAAAGATATCTGGAATAATTACAAAGGCTGGATTTTAAGTGGACATACCCATGGAGGTCAATGTCGGATTCCCGGGGTGATTACTCCTATACTTCCCGTGAAAAATAAAAAATATGTCTCTGGAGAAATCAATTTAAAAGATGGAAGGATGCTTTATATCAATCGGGCTATTGGACATTCTTACCAGGTTCGTTTTATGGTTCGCCCGGAAATTACAGTTTTTACTTTAACAAATTCTTAGTGTAATATGAATAATAAACAAATTTTAAACATTGGAAAATATGTGTTCGGATCTTCATTTTTATTCGGAAATATATGTCTTTTCGGATATCTCATAACCAGAGTTGATCTATTCGCAGTGAGTGGTTTTATGTTGCTTATTTTTGGATCCGTTCTTAATCTTTTAGTGATATTGGGATTGTTGATTTATGGCTTTGCCTATAAATCTAAACTTAACACTTGTTTACAGGCAACGAGTATACTCCTGGCCAATATTCCTATGGCTATCCTTTACACAGTCACTGGACTCAGTCTATTAAAATAATCAAAGTATGAAAAAATTACGTGTTCGCTTTTTACTCTTTGTGTATGATAAAACTCAAAAATTGTACAGAAAGTATTTTAAGAAAAAGAAAAGGCAATGGCAGTTTAATGAGCAACAACTGCTTAGCTTCAGTGAGGATTCTTTAGGAAGAAAGCTGGGTGAGTTTTATAAACGTCATGGATTTACAATGATCCCAAAAATGGAAAATCATGATGTACATCATCTTATTACTGGATGTGGAACCAACTTTGAAGATGAAATTGCGATGCAATTCCTACTTCTAGGAAACGGAAAGATCAATGCTCACCTTTTGGCAGCAATTGTATTAGGAACATTGATATTACCGGAATATTCTAAAATGTACCTGCAGGCATATAAAAAAGGCAAGAATATGAGGCCTTTTCACCATTGGGATTTTGAAGCTTTATTGTGGCAAAACTTCGAAAATCTGAAAGATTTCATTCAACAAAAAAATATAATAACCCATTATTAATTACATCATGAAAACACATCATTATATATTACTTACAACTGCCTTCTTCATCATTCTGTTTTATGATGAAAATGTAGGACTAAACCTAGGTATTTTAGGAATTATTTATTCTGTACTTACCTGGCATAAAACACCTGAAAGAAACAAGACAAAAGTTTTTTATACCTTGGTTCTTACAAGTGTCCTTTCTTCTGTAGCATTTGCCTGGTATGGAGATTTTCCTTCATTTTTGGCAGTTGTAAGTTCCCTTTTACTTTTATCCTATAGATCTAAAAATAAAAGGATGAAAACTCTTTTACTAATTCCTGTTTTTGTAGTGAATTGCTTTACATTTTTCTGTCGGTTTTTTAGTTTTGATCAGTGGCTCCCAAAAAGGAATATTTCCAGGTTATGGCAGAAGCTGTTTGCATTTATTCTTATTCCTACAATATTAATAGCTATTTTCTTTGGAATTTATTCTGTGGGGAGTGATCATTTTGCCAATCTCTTTACCAACATTGAATTAGATGTCAACTTTTGGCAGTTATTCTGTATTACAATTTTAGGGACATTTATTGCCTTTAATTATTGGACCTATACGGTTGAAAAACTTATCTACAAACAAAACCATGTTTTAGATAATACTTTTCATGAGAAAGATAAAACAGTAAAATCAAGCTACTCTTTTCTGGACCTAGATGCCGAAAGAATGAGTGGAGTGATCTCCTTTTTCTCATTAAATGTTCTGCTGATTTTTTTTATAATTACCTATAATTACGAACAGTTTTATGAGGTGGCAAAGACCCCTAGCCAACTTTCAGAAGAAACACATGAAAGGGTAAATGCTGTGATCATGTCGATCATTATGGCAATACTGGTGATCATGTTTTACTTTAAATCCAGTTTCAACTTTGATCCAAAAGCAGGATTATTGAAAACTCTGGCTAAGATTTGGATATTGCTGAATGCTGTATTGATCATCTCTGCAATGATAAAAAATTCAGAATATATTATTAATTACGGTTTTACTTATAAAAGGCTTGGAGTTTATGGATTCTTGATCTTGGCATTGATTGGCCTGATAATGACCTTTATTAAAATTCAAGGGAAAAAAAGAAATGCATTCTTATTTAATACAATGACCTGGTATTTTTATGGAACAATTTTGGCTTGTAGTTATATCAATTGGGGTGGTTTTATAACTTTCCAAAACATGAAACGAAATGATTTTGTGGTTAATTATCATGTAAAATCCATTAATTTCAGTGATAAAAAGTTACTGGAATATGCCGAAGAAAAAAATGATAAAAATTTAAAAAAACAAATTATTAGTAAAGTAGAAAAAGAGAAGTCACCAACCTTTCTTTCAAAAATTCTTTACTATGAAACATTAAAAGAATAGTTATTATGAAAAAGTCCTTATTGCTGATCCCACTGATTATTATTTCTTGTAAAAAAGAAGCAAATACTGAAACAGCGAACAAAGATTCGATCATGGTTAGCGAGCAGCCTCATCCCGAATCATCAGTAGATTCTGTTGCGCTAAGACAAAAAGATTCGCTTATTAATAATTCTCCCGTCACTAAACATGTTTTAAAAAAAGGCGTGATGAGAAGTGAAAAAGAAGGTCAGATTATAAGAACTGCTGATGCGTCCCAACTTCCCTTTACTGTAGGAGAACAATTTACAAAAGATGGGCAGGAGTTGATATTAAAGATTACTAATTATAATAAAGCTGACCTTAAAGCCTTTATTTCTACTAAAGAGAAAGATTTTAACATTAGGTTTAATCAAATAAAACTGCCAAACGGAGATTATGATGGACCCTTTGGAAGAGATATTTTTTATCAGGTTGCAGGAAGAGGAGAGATTTGGTTAATTATTGGAAAAAGTAATATGGCATCAGGAAACACAAAAGGAAGTTTCTCTGTAAGTGTAGAATGATCTTTGGTATAGTTTCTGTAATGTATCCATTATTAAGATTTACTAATTATGAAAAATATATTTTTAACGGCAATAGTAGCTTCAGCTGCTCTTGTTAGTTGTGGAACAGTACAGTCATTGGTTCAGAATACATTCCCTTATACAGCAAATGTTTTAGTATCCACAGGAGTACCTGCAGACAAAGAAGTATCTTCTACTGCTACAGCTTCCAATGTGCAGACCTGGTTTGGTGGAAATAACAATGCGAAAATAAAAGACGTGAGATTAGCAGATGCGAAAATTTCTGTAGTTTCTCCGGCAGGTGGAAATTTAAGCGCTTTAAAAAGCGTTAAAGTATACATTTCTTCAACAGGTACAGGAGAAAGATTAGTGGCTTCCCGTACCAATATTTCTTCAAACAGCTCAAGTCTGAATCTGGATCTGGATAATAACGGATTTCTAGATGAAGTAGTAAAGAGTAACGGAGTAACCGTAAGAACAGTTTATGAGCTGAAAAATCAGACCAGTTCAGATATGAACTTAAAGGTAGCACTTAATTTCAGCAGTATACCTGCGAAATAGTTTTTATAAAAGTTTATTAAAAAAACGTCTCTCAAAAAATGGGAGACGTTTTTAATGATAGTTTATTGTTTAATGAATTTTTCTACAACTCTCCTTTGTCCATCAGTAGAGTGAATGAGATAGTTGCCTTTTGGAAGATTTGATATATCAATTTTTTTATCCGTTAAAATAGTTCCTTTTGATACCAACTGTCCCATCATATTAAAGATTTCAAAATTGACCTCTTTATCCTCAGAATTTCTAATCGAAATAAAATTTGATGCAGGATTAGGATATATTTCAACTTTTAAAGGACTTAATGTCATGGTCTTTGATGAAAGCGTAGTACGGCTGCTTTCTAAATATTCTATAGCAGCCTTGATATTTGGAAGAGGGCCGATTTTTGTCGTCAGATTACCACCTTGAGGTATTCCTGTACTAATAAGGATATTTCTCATTTCGGAAGGACTAAGGTACTGTCCGGTTTGTTGGAAATTAAAAGATTGTATCAGTATTGCAGCAGAAGCAACGATGGGTGTTGCTGAACTTGTTCCGTTAAAGAGAGTGTATGTTCTGTTATTGTCATTGTCATATTTAGCCCAAGAACCATAACCCGCGGCTAGAACATTTTGACCCCAACCCTGTACATTTACTCTTGAACCATACGTGCTGAAGCTTAATCTGGAATGTTGAGATGTATCCGAGCCGGCTCCGACAACAATCGCACCACTATTTCCCCTTGCATTGTAAGCCGAATAAAAGGAATTATCCAGATTTTCATTTCCATTTCCTGCAGCGGCTATGATAATAATTCCTGAATCAGTTGCTGCTTTTGTCAGATCCCAGACAACATTATTATATTCAGCAAGAACATAATTGGAATTCTGTCCTCCAGTTTGCATTTCATATAAAATAATGTCTCCAGCCTGAGACGCATTTATTGAACGTGTAACAGCAGCCACTCTATTGTATGAATTTGTAGTCCATTCCAGAAAACCCTTCATTTCTGTTGCGTTATATGCTGTCCCCGAAAGTCCGATATTATCTTTTGCTGAACCAAGGATACTCATCACAGCAGTTCCGTGGTCAAGATAACTATAATAAGAACTGTTAGGATCCGTTAATGATGAATTGGGTAAAACTCCGGATTCATATTGAATTGCATTTCGGGTAACAAGCATTTCATGAGGTTTGTGGAAGCCATATTCCACATCACGGATTCTTACATTTTGACCTGTAATTCCTCTTGACCACGCATAATTTACATTGATCCCTGGATTACCAAGTAAATAATTCTGAGAGGTTTCCAGATTTGGAGTGGCAACAAAGGTTTTGGTAAATGGAGGAGTTATAGGTTCATTGCTTAGTATAGAAGCATATTCCACTTCCGGGAACCTTTCGAAATCTCGTGCCAGCCTTACCATATTATCATTATCTTTTATAGGGCTCTCAACCTTATAAATCCGTTTCAGCTTTTCAATGGACTCGCCTGATTTTTTATACTTTTTACTGGCTTCAATCATTTCATTCAGTTTCTTATCACTGAAACCAAGCTCATCAACAAATGACAGTTCATTTTTTTGGACAAATTCCTTCAGGGAAGGATTCTTATTTAACACCGCATTAATAAGGTCATTTGGATGACTGGTTTTAGAAAAACAAACATAGAGTGAATGTGATTTCGAATTTTTTTCAAGCTGAAACTGCCCTTTTCTGTTCTGTCCGAAAGATAGCACAAAGCAGAAAATCAATAAAAGAAAGATTTTTGTTTTCATAGTATTTTGTATTAAAATTCAATATTTGGTGAAATAAATTTATTAAATTCTATTGATATTTTAATATTTTTTATGAAATTTATAATCTATGATTTCGTTTGACTGTCCATTACAATTGTTACAGGTCCGTCATTGATGAGAGAAACCTTCATATCAGCGGCAAAAATCCCACTTTCTGTTTTTAATCCGGACTTTGCAATCTCCTCTTTAAAATAGTCAAAAAGAGGAATTGCTTTATCTGGCTTTGCAGCCTTTATAAATGATGGGCGGTTTCCTTTCTTATAATCTGCGATTAACGTAAACTGGCTTATACAAAGAATTTCTCCTGAAATATCTTTTATTGAAAGGTTAAGCTTTTCGTCTGCATCGGCAAAAACTCTGAGATTGAGTATTTTCTGAACCAGCCAGTCTGCATCTGTTTGTTCATCATTTTCATCTATACCAATGAGAAGCATAAAGCCACTTCCAATTTCACCTACGATCTTTCCATCTACTTTTACATGAGCTTCAGAAACCCTCTGTATAACGACTTTCATAATTTAATTTTAATAATAAATACTTAAAACTCTTGTTGCAGGATCGTAATTATAAGGATAGGTTTTAGGAGGTAGGGAGGTAACAGATGTTGGATTTCCAGTAAGTAAGATCCAGGTAGCATTATCTTTAGGGCAAACAATGCTTATGTTATTTTTAACCTCAAGAGTGGTGTCATTATCAGGACAAAGATGAGGTGCATTTCTATCAAATACTTTAAATGTATTATTACTTCCACGCACTACAATCAGACCTCTGGTTCCGGATTGTTGTTCGTCTACATAGAGCCAGCCCTGTGGTTGCGTCAAATTAAAATAAGCAGGAAGATTAAGGTTTAAAGTTACGTTAATAGGACTCGTTGGAAAACAACTTACAGTATCTTCTCTACTTCCGCAAGAATTTATAGTTAACGCACTGATTGTCAATAAGGTAAAAAAGGATAAGATTGAAAAAGTTTTTTTCATTTCAATTTAAATTTTTATATATTTGTAAAAATTAAACGATTACAACACGAAAACATTGTCCGACAAATGTCGGATTATTTTTTTATACTAAAACTAAATTTTGAAAATTATGGCAAGCTATGTTACAAAGGAGGGGTTAGATAAAATGAAAGCTGAGCTGGAACAGTTAGAAACTGTAGAAAGACCTAAAATTACTCAGCAGATAGCAGAAGCAAGAGACAAGGGTGACTTGTCTGAAAATGCAGAATATGATGCAGCGAAGGAAGCGCAGGGAATGCTTGAAATGAGAATTTCTAAACTTAAAGATGTTATTTCTGTTTCTAAAATTATAGATGAAAGCCAATTAGATACTTCAAAAGTTTCCATTTTAACGACTGTGAGACTAAAAAATAATGCAACTCAGCAAGAACAGGTATTTACTTTGGTTCCTGATAATGAAAGTGACTTGAAAAGTGGTAGAATTTCTGTGAATACACCTATTGCAAAAGGGTTACTAGGAAAAGTTATAGGTGAAACTGCTGAAATCACTCTTCCAAATGGGAATAAGTTATCTTTTGAAGTATTAGAAATCACTCTGTAATACATCTAATTTCTGATCAATATGAGTACTATATTTACAAAAATCATTAACGGTGACATTCCTTCGTATAAAATTGCAGAGGATGAGAATTTTATAGCATTTTTAGATGCTATGCCATTAGTGAAAGGACATACATTGGTTGTTCCTAAAAAAGAAGTCGATCTTATTTTTGATTTAGAAAGCGAAGAGTATAAAAATCTGTGGGCATTTTCTCAGAAAGTGGCAAAACAGATTAAAATTGCAATTCCATGTATTAGAGTAGGTGTTGCGGTAGTAGGATTAGAAGTTCCTCATGCGCATATTCATCTGATCCCATTAAATAAAGTGGAGGATATGAATTTCAGAAATGAAAGATTAAAATTAACGGACGAAGAGTACATCGAAATTCGAAACTCAATTATTAATTCTTAAAAATTAAGAGATCGTAAAAAAGAAATTTTTTGCGATTTTCTTTAACATATATATTATATAATAGTATGAATTCAAACCAATGTTCTTTCTGTGGCAGAAAAAGAAATGAAGTGCAGATGCTTATTTCTGGTCAGAACGGCTTTATTTGTGAAAATTGTATAGAGCAGGCTCACTCCATTGTTAAAGACAGTGCTACTAAAACTGAATTTTCACCGGCAGAAAACATAGATACCCTGAAAAAGCCAAAAGAAATTAAAGAATTTCTTAATCAATATGTGATCGGACAGGATCAGGCAAAAAAACAGCTTTCGATTGCAGTTTACAATCACTATAAAAGATTACTTCATGCTCAGGAAGAAAATAGAGAAGTTGAGCTTGAAAAATCAAACATAATAATGATTGGTGAAACAGGAACGGGAAAAACATTATTAGCAAAGACAATAGCTCGAGAGCTTAATGTCCCGTTTTGTATAGTAGATGCGACAATTTTGACCGAAGCAGGTTATGTCGGAGAAGATGTGGAAAGTATCTTATCAAGGCTGCTTATGGTGGCAGATTATGATGTTGAAAAAGCGGAAAAAGGAATTGTATTTATCGATGAGATCGATAAAATAGCCAGAAAATCTGATAATCCAAGTATTACAAGAGATGTTTCCGGGGAAGGGGTTCAACAGGGTTTGTTGAAGCTATTAGAAGGAAGTATTGTAAATGTTCCACCTCAGGGAGGTAGAAAACATCCGGATCAGAAATACATCCAGGTAAACACACAAAATATATTATTTATTGCTGGTGGAGCCTTTGATGGTATTAAAGAAATTATTGAAAGGAGAATGAACAAACAGGCGATAGGTTTCAGCTCCGAAAAAATAAACAACGTGGATGAAGATGAATATGTATTAACAAATATTAATGCAATTGATCTACGTTCTTTCGGATTAATTCCCGAACTTTTGGGAAGATTTCCAATCATAACGTATCTTGATAAACTTACCAAAGAAACAATGGTACGCATTATGAAGGAACCGAAAAACTCAATTGTAAACCAGTTTGTAGAGCTCTTTAAAATGGATGGCACGGAATTGGTATTCACTGATGGTGCTATTGAAAAAATTGTAGATGAAACTTTGGACAAAGGATTGGGAGCCAGAGGACTTAGGGGAACAACCGAAAAAGTATTGGAAGACCATATGTTTGCAATAGGTGAAGAGAAAAAAATAATATTAACGGAAGATAATATTATTATTAAATAATCAAAATAATTTTTTTGTTATGAAAAAAATCATACCTTTGCGGGTGAGATTGTATTATAACACACACAAATAATTTATACAATGAGAAAAAGTTTATTTGCTATAGGTCTTTTAGCAATTAGTTATTCTGTTCAGGCGCAGATATTATGTCACGTAGACGCTAATGCTAATATGTATGTAAGTAAGGGCACACTAGTTTATAGTGGTGGAGGTTTACAAATGAAAGGTAATGGTACTATTGAGAACCATGGAAATTTTATGGTTGCTGGTACAGCAACAGACCTTATCAAAACTATTGATGCTTCAAATGCAGACAAAACAGAAACCAATGGTGGTGGTAATTTTATTAACAAGCTTAATGAACCTACTGCTTATGCATCTGTAAATACAAACAGTTCTGCATCTACTCCCGTTTATACTTACGGACAGTTATTCGTTACAGGTATTCCCCAAGCGAATATTACAGGAATTGTCGATCAAGAATTCAGACAGATCCGTCATGGTGATTACCAACAAGTTGGTATGCCTTTCTTTATGAAAACCCCTGCTACTCTTAGTGCTGAATTAGGAAAAACGTTTAATGGAGTGAGAAATTCCAAAAACGGAATACTTCACTGGGATAATACCAGAGCAGAGTGGCATCATTTACCTAACATAAATGGAATCTATAAATTTGCAGATGCTGCTTATGCATATGCTTATTGGATTCTTGGAGGGAATGGACTTGATGTAAGCAGTGTAACACGTACTGTAAAAGGACGTCCACTAAGTGATGTAGATGCTTCACAAGTGAGTGTAACTTTACAAAACGCAGGTACAGTCAATTTTGGAGCAAATGGTTCTAGTTTGAATGATTACAAAGAAAAATACAACACCTACATTCAGGATGGTTTCGAAATAGCTGCAGGTGGAACAGCTTGGACTGGTAATTATGGTAAAAACTGGTATCAGTATGCTAATCCATTCCTTACCAATCTTGACTTATCTAAAATTGCATATAATGAACCGGCAGCAAATGGTGACGGTGTCAATCTTAGCAATATCTATGGGGTAAGACTTGATGTTTCAGGAGTTATAACAAACGCAAATGGTAGTAGCTCCACATCATATAAAGCAATCACATTCAGTGCTGGTGTTCCAACTGGAGATGTTGATTATATGTTGGTAAGACCTTTAGGGGCATTTGCTATTAAGCTTAACAACAATAGTAATACAGATGTTTTAAATTTTTCTAATTTGAGAAGATTTAATTACTATAGTAGAGATGCAAATACAAATTATAATGTTAATGCAAGCAGAAATGCAGCAAGTAGTTCACAAGGAACTGTAAAGCAATTGGGAATTATAGCTCTTGATGCTAATGGTGCTGAAATTGGAAAAACTTATTATGTAGTTTATCCTAATGCAACTACAGGAAATTCTGCAACTGCTAGAACTCAATATACAGCTTCAACAGCTGACGTTGTAGGTACTTTCGAAGAAAGCACCAACGGAGGTTATGACAATAACTACACTGCAAAGTATTGGTTATATATCAATGAGGCTAATGAAAACAATTTTAAAGGGAAAAATGTTATGTTAGCTACTTACAGCAACAAAATAAAATCTTTTAAATTTGAAATTAGAGAAAATGCTGAACTAGTAAGCAATGGTACACACCAATTGTCTTCAGGTGTTGGTTTCTATTATAAAGCTCCAAACGGAGCAGTAACAGAAGCAAAACAAGGAGATGTTATTCCTGCTACTGGAACAGAATATAGTCTATATTATGGGGCACCAAATGAATCTTCTGCTAGAATTGTTGCAGGTGAAGCATCTGTGGTTAAGCCTTCAAGAACTAAAGTAGTTTATAATCCGGATATTACAAACTATATTGTAAGATTTGATCCGGATTGGAAAAAAGCAGATATTGAAGTTTATGATATGAGTGGTAAGCTGGTTATCTCTAAAAAGGCAGTAAATACTTCTACAGATTTTGTAATTGAATTAAATAATTCTATTAAAAATTCTTATGTTGTAAAAATTGTTTCAGATAAGGGAGAAACTGTTAACACTAAAATCTTAAAATAAAATATATGAAAGCTTTGAATAAATTAATATATGGTCTTTTCCTTTTTGCTGTTTTCTTGGTCAATGCACAAGGAAGTTCAGGTCCAGGAGGAGGGCAGCCTCCACAACCAGGTGATGGTGGTGGGAGTGTAGGTCCGGGAGCTGCTCCAATTGATATGTATGTATATGCGTTGTCAATAATAGCAGTCTTACTTATTGTATTTTTCACCAAAAAGTACAAAAACCAGAAAATATAAAAATTTTATTAAAATACTTAAAACTCACTGATTAATCAGTGAGTTTTTTTATTTTTACATTATGAAAAAGATTTTTGTATTATCAGCAGTTTTATCTGCTTTTTCTTTACAGGCTCAATTTACGGTAACTGTTCAGGCACCAGCTGATTTTAAAGATCAAGATGCAATTCTATATACATTAAATGGTTCTAAAGATATTGTTTTTACAAAAGAACAAAGTAAAAATAATGTATGGACTTTCAAATATCCCCAGAACTATGTGGGAATGATGAAAATGTATTTTCCTAATAGTAACAATACATTTAATTTCATTTCTGAGAATAAGAATGTAAGTATCAAACTGGATACTCAAAGCAATAAAATTAAGGATGTCATTTATCAGGATGAATCCAATAGTTTAATGAGCAAACAACAGGAAGGTTCTCAAAAAAAGGAATTAATATTGCCTGCATTAGCTCAGATTAAAGAGTATTATAAAGATAATACTGATTTTGGTAAAGCTTTGAAAACTGAAATCAATCGTTTATCTGGTGAGGGTACTGAAGTGAATCAAACAGACCACCCATTTATTTATTACTATAATACCAATTACGCTAAGTTTTTAGGCAATGATCCTTCTAAAAAAGTGTCACAGGATGATATAATAAACTTTATTGATAAGTCTAATGATATGCTTGAAACTTCATCATTATTGAGACCCGTATTAGTGGCTTATCTTAATTCTGGGGGGAATACTAACGTCGGAGGCTCTGTTGATAAATTGTTAAACCAGTTAAAAGTAGAAACGCCACGGGGCCAAACTGTACTATCTGAATTAATAGACATTTTTGATGTTTATGAGATGGCAGACCTAAAGAAAAAGTATCTTGATCAAGCCCAGAATCTAAAATGTACAATTACAGACAGATTAGCATCAACGCTTAAATCGAATGCTAATGTACAGATAGGTGCTTCTTTTCCTAACTATAAGTTCCAGTCTCCTGTTAATACAACAGCGAAGTCGATCTATGATGTGAAAGCTGATAAGAAGATTGTTGTGTTCTGGTCATCTACTTGCTCTCACTGTGAGACCGAGTTGCCTAAACTTTTAGAAAAGTATAATGATCTTAAAGCGAAAAATATACAAATAATAGGACTTTCATTGGATATTGATAAAGATTCTTATTCTAAGAGAATTGCAGCTTTTCCTTGGATCAATGACTCTGAGTTGAGAGGATGGAATAGTAGTTATAGTGAAACCTATAATATTCATGCAACACCGACTTATTTTATTTTAGATGCTAACAATAAGATAATCAATAAACCAGATCATGTTGCCGATGTTTTGGAGCTTTTTAAGCTAAAATAATTTTGGAGGTATAGAAATATTTTATATATTTGCACCACCAAAAAGGCGAGGTAGCTCAGTTGGTTAGAGCGCAGGATTCATAACCCTGAGGTCACGGGTTCAATTCCCGTCTTCGCTACTAAAAAGGAAAGGTAATCTGATTACTTTTCCTTTTTTTTATTCTCTGTATCCAAGGTTTTTCTGAGTATAAAAAACGAGCCAATTTCAAAAGTTAGAAAATGGAGTATGGATTCCTGTTAATTTGTATTTGAAGTCATATTCCTTGAGCTTTCATAACGAGAAAGGTAATTATAATTATAAATTAAAGTCTATTTGTTTTTGCATAAGAAAGGCCCACAATAATTTGTTGTGGGCCTGTATATTTTAAAGATTATTAACTTTGATATCCAAGTAGTTTTCTGATCTGGTAGAAGAACCTCTCTATAAGTCTTAGATCCTGAGTTACAATATCTGCGTTACCTTTAAGTTCTTTATCAAAAGTAAGTGTTCTGTTATAAGAAGTTTTCAAGCCTTTAGGTAGCACTACATCTACATAGTAATTGCCTTTGTCATCAGTAGAAAGAGAGATATTTTGAACTTTACCTTCTACAATACCATACTCCTGGAAACGGTAATTATCTAATTTGATCAATACTTTTTCCCCTGGAGTAATTTTACCTGAGTTAATAGGAGGAACGTACATTCTTCCTACCAGTTTATCTTTATTTTTAGGAAGTATAGATAAAATAGCATCACCTGTTTTTACGAACTGATTCTCTCCGAAAAACTGCTGAAAGCTAGCAATACCATCTGTTGAGGAAATAACCAGGAAATTCTGCTCCCACTGTTTCAGGGACTTTCTTAATTGTTCAAATAACTGTAAACTCTGTGAAGAATAATTGATTTTATCTTTTTCAGTATTAATGGCAGTTCCGCTTTTTGTTTTATTTAGATTGGAAATGGCTTCTTCCATCTGTGATAAAGAGATGGTTATATTTTCCAGATTTTGCTGAGCCTGAAGATATTTTATTTTTTCACCTTCAAGTTCTACGGATGCAATTACTCCTTGAGTGAAAAGATCCTGAGATCTTTGATAACTTTTCTTTGTAAGCTCATATTTTGCCTGCTCCAGGCTTTTTTGTTGTTTTGTAGTAGCAATTCTTACTCTATACTCAGAAATACTCTGATTGGTTGCCAGGTTCTCGGGTGCGTAAGGTTGAAGCCTTGTAAAAAGATCCTGATCCTGGAATGCTTTAGCAAAATTATTGTAATCACCTTGCAGCTCTCCAAGTTTGAAATGTGAAGTCTCATTGATAGGGAAAGAAGAAAGCTGATTAGGGGCTAAGGAATCTATAATTTTTTTTAATTCCAGGACATCCTTATAATTGGCTGCAGACTGCATAACCATAAGAACATCATTTTTTTTAACCTCCTGGTGATCTTTAATAAAGATTTTTTCGATTTTGGAATTCGTCCTTGCTTCAAGCTTTTCAGGCGGATTTTGTGATGTAACAACAATTGGTGCTGATACAAATTCGGGATACTTTATTATATAGCTCATAATTAAAATGAGGATCAGTATAATAAATATAATGGTATTTCCCCAGCGAATCATCCAATGTGGCGGCCGTGTAAGAATATCCTGAACACTTTCTGAACGAAGTTCTATATTATCTAAAATTTCTTTTTCCATACAAGAATAAACAATTGAAAATAAAAATCCTCAATTTGAGGATTTTGGCTAATCTCTAAATAATTAAATTATTATAAAGGTAGTTTGTAATCACATTTTGGGTCATTACCCATCTCAACACCTGGAATTACTTCTCCTCCCGGACAGTATTGATTGCAAGCATTCCATACCTTGTTGACTCCGATGATACAAAAACAGTTACAAGGATAAGCTGGAATTGGTCCTGCACCTTGAATTTCTTTTAAGTTTTGTCTTTTGATTTTCTTTAAATCTTTCATAATGAATATTTTTTATGATTAGTATAGTGAAGTTAATGAAAAAAATAAATTAACTTCCAAGCTCCAGTTGATTTTTTACAAGTCTGTAATACTCACCTCTTAGCGCCACTAATTCCGCATGATTTCCTTCTTCCACTACTTTTCCTTTATCAAGGACAATGATCTTATCAGCATGTTTCACTGTGGAAAGTCTGTGTGCAATAACAATTGCTGTTTTTCCTTTGAAAAACTGTTCCAGATTTTCCATAATAACTTTTTCATTGTTTGCATCCAAAGCAGAAGTGGCTTCGTCAAAGAAGATGTACTCCGGTGATTTATAGACCGCTCTTGCTATAAAGAGTCTTTGTTTTTGTCCACCACTTACACCAACACCTTCGTTTCCTATTTTAGTATTGTAGCTTAACGGAAGCTCTTCAATAAAATCTTTTATATTCGCAATTTCTACTGCCTTTCGTAGTTTTTGTTTGTCTACATAATCTTCTCCTATGGCGATATTGTTCGCAATAGTATCATTGAATACATATCCTTCCTGCATTACCACACCACAATGATCTCTCCAGAACCTTGGTGAAACATTTTTCAGTTTGGTACTTCCGATTTTAATATCACCTTTATTGGGTTCATAAAACTTCATTAAAAGCTTTAGTAAAGTTGTTTTACCACTTCCACTGGCTCCAACAATAGCAGTGGTTTTTTGATAGGGAATACTTAGACTTAAACTTTCAAAAACATTAACATCAGAACCTATATATCTGAAAGAAAGATCCTCAATTTCTATGTCTTTTTCTGGAAGCTCAGAAACATACTGTTCATCTTTGTTTTCTTCATCATCTTTATCGTGTATTTCCCCTAATCTTTCAAGTGAGATTTTAGCATCCTGAGTTTGTTTAATAAAATCAATAAGCTGTAACAAAGGGCTGTTCAGTTGTCCTATAATGTATTGTACTGAAAGCATCATACCCAAAGTTAGATTTCCATCTAAAACTAATTTAGCGGAAAGGAAACTTACGAGAATGTCCTTCATCTGATTAATAAAATTACCCCCAACAGATTGCCATTGTTCTAATGATAATGATTTAATCCTGATTTTAAACAATTTAACCTGCAAAAATTCCCAGTCCCAACGTTTTTGCTTTTCAGCATTATGCATTTTTATTTCCTGCATTCCGTTGATTAATTCAATTACTTTGCTCTGCTCCTGGGAAACTTGGGAAAATCTTTTATAGTCAAGCTCTTTTCTTTTTGCTAAAAAGAAAGTGATCCATCCGATATATAAAATGGCACCTACTAAATAAACAATAAATAATCTGTAATCATACATTAACAGTACGATACTGAAAATAATTAAATTAACAAGTGAGAATAATGTATTCAGAGAGGAATTGGTAAGAAGTTGTTCAATTCTATGATGATCATTAATTCTCTGCATGATATCACCCGTCATTCTTGTATCAAAGAAACTGATAGGAAGTTTCATAAGCTTGATGAAAAAATCGGAGATAATAGAAATGTTAATCCTTGCCGAAAGATGAAGTAAAATCCAGCTTCGAATGACTTCAATACCCATCCTTCCAAGGAAAAGCATTATCTGAGCCAGTAAGACAAGATAAATGAAATGTAAATCCTGGTTTTGGATTCCGACATCTACAATACTTTGAGTAAGGAAAGGAAATATAAGGGATAGTAAACTTCCTGCTAAAAGTCCTACTGCCAGTTGAATGACCAGTGATTTATATTTTAAGAGATATTTAGAGAGAAAAGAAAAGCTTGCCTTACTTTCTTTATCATCAAATTCCGTCTGAAAGAAAGCAGGAGTAGTTTCTAGGATAAGAACAATTCCCTCTTCTGTTTTTTCAGTGGCATTTTCACCTATCCATAATTTTATAAATTCATCTCTGCTGTAGGTTATTAATCCATAACTGGGATCCGAGATGAAAACCTTATTATTCTTGTCGATCTTGTAAACAACCACAAAGTGATTTTTGTTCCAATGCACGATGCATGGAAAAGGAACTTCTTCAGCAAGTGTATTGAAATCGACCTGGACTCCTAATGAACGGAATCCTAAGTCTTCAGCAGCATCGCTTAGCCCAAGCAAACTACTCCCTTCACGAGTTGTTTCTGAAAGACTGCGTATTTGCTGTAATGATATACTCTTACCATAATGTTTACTAACTATTCTAAGACATGTAGGGCCACAATCTTTGGCATCCGGCTGCCTGTAAAAAGGAAATTTCTTCAAAATTTATAATCATTTAAAAATGTCGTCAAATAGACGACATTCTTTATTAATATTTTTTAATATCGACTTTCATTAAAGCCCACAACTATCATCAATGATTAAGTATCTTGCTGGTAAAATATTATAAATCTCTACAGGACAATAGGTATGACATAGAGCTGCTGTCTTAAGAAGCGAACCTGTTACCAGACCGCTACTTACACTTCTAAAGTTCTGATGTGAAAGTTTTTTTAAATTTTCCATGGCAATAGTTTTGATACCTTTAGCTTTCTGTGGTTTTCAGGGGTACTTTAATTTTTTTCCTAAATTAGTGAATTCTGTTAAATTATTGTAACTATTTTAAATTTCTTCATCTTCAATTAATTCATCAATAAAATAATGAATGTCTTCGCGGTCATATTTATCAGGAAATTGGAATCCGTTAATGATAAAGATTGGAGTAAAGTTTAATCCAGCATCTGCATTTTCTAGTGACATTAAATTAAGGGGGTTAAGATCTTCTAACTGACCGTTTGATCCTGCTATTTCTCTGATTTGCTTTTCATCTTTATTTTCAAACCAGGTTTCAATTGCTTTTAAAAACTCACTTTCATGTTTATTTTTATAAATATTTGTGAAATCTGATAGAAGACCTGTAGATTTTTCATTTGATTTTTCTGAAAAATAATTAAATCGTAGTTGTGCAGAAAGTTCATTAGGGTATTTTTTTAACAAATCTTCCAGGATCTCATGAGCACCCTTACAAAAGCCACAATATGGATTTGAAACAACGGAAATACGAAGTTTAGCATCTTTATTTCCCAATGAAAAAGTTTGGCTGTCAGTAAAATTAATTCTTTCATTTTGAACAAGCTCCCTTTTGAATAGGTCATAATTTCTTTTAAATCTCAAGTTTTTAGCATTTGATTTTTGAAGACTTTCCTTATCTGTAAGAATAGTATTGAAATAAGAAACTGCGAAGAAGATGATTCCCCATAATAATAAGCTTAATATGGCAATGTTTGTATTGAAATAGAAGTTTTCAAAAAAGACTAATGTTATAATGAGCTGTGCTATTAAGATTGAAATGATCAGAAGGCATACACGACAAAATGTTTTTTCGACGAAAGCTTGTATATAGACAGAATAACCTATGGCAATCAGTGAAACGATTGTGAAACCTTTTATTACATAACCTGTAGCGGGTAAGAACAGTCCTAATACAGCAATTCCTATGAAATAGATTAGTGAGAAATCAGAAAATTTCAGCCCTAGAATACTTGTTTTATCTTCATTAATAATTTTATTACATGAATTGATGGTTTGATTTGCAGCGGTATCACCACATATACTTCCTATAACAGCTGAAGTGTTTCCAAATTTCTGATTAAAAATTTCTAAAGAAATATAAACTCCAACTACAGACAATAAATTGAATAGGACCGTGTACCATGAATAATTTATAATAGAGTAAAGAAGAATTGTTCCTAAAATTGCATATATGAAAGGTTTGTAATTAGATATCTTCTGTTCCGCATTCACGGTTTTTTCAAATAGTAAAACGAAATCAGTTGCATTTTTATAAAGCTCTTCTTTATTTAAAGTTTTGGACTTATCAGAATAAATAGAATATTGAGCTCCCGTTTTCTTAACTAAAGAGAAAGAATTGTCGACTATTGCAATGAATTCTTCGGGAAGTTCATCCCAATATTCCTTATCCAATTCGTAAGCATCATTTTTTACGCCCAAAAAGTTAAGAGTATCGCTAAAAGCTAATGCAGATGGGTAGTTAGGGTGTGAATTGAATTGGAAAAGAAACTCCTGTTTGTCTAGTTTCAAGTAGCTAATTAGTTTATCTAAGGTCATGTTAATATTTTTATCTAAAATACAAAGATGTTTTAAAAAAGCAAATGGTTTTTCATTTTTATGGGACTTATTAGGTTTTTTTCACAGTTGATATACAGGGTTGTTTTATAAGTTTCTGATAATTATATACTTATTGCTAATTTACATAAGATTAATCAAGTTTGTATGAAATAATATTACTTTTGTTAATGTCAATCATCTAGGGCTAGATTTTCTTTTTTCTTTGTTAATTTTGGGATAGTATAGAACGTTATTGAGCTTCTAATAAATAATTTTTATAATCTGATTTAAAATGAAAATTAAACTTATAATCACTGTATTATTTTTTATAAATATACTGTCGGCACAAAAAATATACTTTCCTAAAACTGCTGCATCTGATTCGGCAATTTTAGAAAAAAGTATTTCAAATATTGCATCTGGAATTGTGGGGAAATATGAGAGAGCCAAGAAATTGGATTCCATAGAGAAACTATTTAAACTGGAAATTTTAGCCGGGCGTTTTAAAAAATCCATTACTACGATTGAGAAATATAGAATAGCTTTTGCAAACCCTAAAAGCGCGTGTACTAAATTTATTAATTACGAAATATATGCTTCAGCTAAGGATATAGAGAAAAATGAAAAGATGGCTTTTCCAAAAGCCGTTGAGAAGGCTTTTAATATTAAATATGCCACACTTCCTGAAAAATATTCATTTCGAATAGCAGAGGTTTTTAACGAAGATATGCCATTTCAGAAAAATAAATTAAAGAAATCACTGGCTTCATTGAAAACAGACAGTCTAACAAATGCTTTGGGAATAGGGTTGGCTGTAAGCTATTTGGATTATAAGGTTTCTTCCGGGATTCAATCAAAAGTGACTGAATTACTGCTTTTGAAAGATAAAGAAAGGTATAATGTAGAATCATTTGATCTTAAAACACGAACTGGAGGAAATGTAACCTTGATAATTACGCGCAGAAAAGGGAGCGAACAATCTTTGCCTGTTATTCTGACAAATAATATTTATGCTGGAAAATATGATTATGCTTTAGGAAAAAGAGCTGTAGCATATAACTATATTGGCGTTGTAGTAAACACAAGAGGTAAGAGGGATAGTAAGGACGATATAGAGCCATTTGAACATGAATCACAGGATCTTTATGACGTGATCGATTGGATCAGTAAGCAGCCTTGGTGTAATGGCAAGGTTGGAATGATAGGTGGAAGCTACTTAGGGTTTAGCCAGTGGGGAGCTGTGAAGAAACTTCATCCCGCTTTGAAAACAATCGTTCCCCAGGTTTCTGTAGGTATTGGCATAGATTATCCTATGACGAACAATGTATTTATGAGCTATATGCTGCAATGGATATCTTACGTAACAAATAATAACTTAACGGATGAATCTGATTTTAAGAATTTCACTAAATGGGATTCGATAAATAAGTCATGGTATAAAAGCGGAAAATCGTTTAGAACCCTTAACTCTGTAAAAGGGCAAAAAGATAAAATCTTTCAAAGATGGTTAGATCATCCAAGCTATGATGAATTTTGGAAGAATATGGTTCCTTATAAAAACGATTTTTCGAAAATAAATATTCCTATTCTTACGACTACAGGTTTTTATGATGATGACCAGCTTGGTGCTATGTATTACTTTAAGGAGTATTATAAATATAATAAGGATCCAAATCATTATTTAGTGATGGGTCCATATGATCATGGAGGTGCTCAAAGTTATGGGATCAATGAGCTAAGAGGCTATAACCTGGATGCTGTAGCACGAATAAACATAAGTGATTTAGCCTTTTCTTGGTTTGATTATATTTTAAAGGATGGTGTGAAACCAGAATTGTTAAAAGATAAAATAAATGTTCAGATTATGGACACAAATGAGTGGCTCCATGTTCCGGTATTGGAAAAAACACATAACAGTAAACTGAAATTTTATCTCGCAAAAAAGAAAGATGAAAAATTAAGTTTAACGAAAGAAAAGCCAACAAAAGGAGATTTTGTAAAGCAAACTATTGATTTTAAAATGAGAGATGATAAAGATGTGTATTTTAAGGTCAGTAAACAGGATAGTCTGAACATTAATAATTCTCTTGTATACGAAACAGAAATATTAGATAGAGATATTATAATTAGTGGAGCCTTTAATGCACAGTTAAAAGCAGCTATAAATAAAAAAGATATGGATATCACGATCTCTTTATTTCAGGTAAAACCAGACAATAAAATTTTCTTTCTATCGGATTTTCTGGGAAGAGCAAGCTATGCTGAAGATAGAGAAAAGAGAAAGCTCCTGAATCCGGGTAAAGTAGAAACTATTCCTGTTATTAATTCGATGTTTGTCAGTAAAAAGATACCAAAAGGAAGCCGTCTTATAATATTGCTGGGAATTAATAAAACATCTGCATATCAGATTAATTATGGATCGGGAAAAGATGTAAGTGACGAAACCATAGATGATGCTAAAGAGCCGTTGGAAGTAAAGTGGTATACGGATAGCTATGTAGAAATTCCTACCATCGAAAAGTAGAGTTATTTGAAATTGCTAAAAAATAGAAATTAAAAAATATCTTGATTTTATGTGATTTTTTAATTCAAATAAGCTTGTTGATAAATTTTTTATATTTAATTAAAAAAAATACTACAAATACTATAATTTCATAGTAAACTCAAGTAAACTTAAAAAATCATAAAGTTTTCATAAAGTTTTACAAAAGGGCAAAAATGTTTTTGTTTTTATAAATATTATTGTACTTTTACATCGCCTTGAATGAGGGAACAAGTCAAGGTAATAAATTTTTTTTCATCATTTGTGTTTTTAGAATCGTATCGCCTGATACGATTCTTTTTTATTGTTCATAATTCAGCAGTAGATCAATGAAATAGGAGTATGTGACAGAACCTTCCTGTTGATTACTTTGTAGAAAAAGATTGTTGGTAATACCAAAGAAATCATCCAGCCATCCCTGATGTTTTAAAATGAAACTCCTTTCATATAACTGGTCTCTTTTCATTCCTTTAGAATAATGATTTAATACCGATTTTACGAAGTTTGGGTCTTCTTCAATAATGAATCTTAAAAGGCTTTTTAACGTAAAATATTCAGTGCTATATCTTAGTTCCAGGTTTTTGGAATTTACACCTACTAAATAACCTATAAAGTTAGCTTCCTGCTCCCTTGCGAATCCCAATTGATGCGAGCTTTCGTGAGCCAATGTAAAAGGGATAAATGAAGACGGTAACATTGAATTGTATTGAGCTTCTGCCGTAAAAGGGTTGTAATATCCTAAAATCCCACTATAGTTCATTACATTTCTAAATAAGCTGGATTTAAATGAATTAATTTGGGTTCCTTTTTTATCAGAAATATATTTTGGAAGTTTTAGTTGTTGTAAAATAATTTCTTCTTGAATTTTTTTTAAGTCACGGGCTACAAAGATTCCATTTTTATCTTCAGAAACCTGTGTTCGGGTGGTTTTACATTTTTCAAGATATCTAAGAGCTAATTTTTTAGCTTTTATTACATTTGGTTTTTCCTGACTCTTTAATTTCTTTATGATCGGAGTTTGAAAATAGAGCATTCCCCAGGAAACCTGATATGAAAAATAAAAGAGATTAATGATCAATAGGAGTTTTAAGATAGCATTATTCCTTTTTTTCTTTCTAAAGCATTGATAGATCAAGTAAGCGGCGATAATGCCTGATAAGACATAAAAAAGATCACCAAACGAAAAAGGAATCCATGAGAAGATAATCTGATGAAATGCCTTTTGAAATTCAAAAAACTTTTCGAAAATGGAAATAATTATTTTCGATTTTGAAAAAAGAAAAAACAAAAGAAATTGGGCAAGTAATATACCCGCCCAAAATCTTTTTTTCTTATATATTTTTAAATTATTAGTGCGCACCTTCTGATTCTAAAATGTCCACGTTAATTCCTTGCTTAGATAATGTTTTTTTAGCTAAATAAGCAAATAATGTAATATATGCAAAGCACAGTACAGGAATGAAATAAGAACTGTGAATACCGATAATATCAGAAAGCTTTCCTTGTAAAGGAGGAATAATACCACCTCCTAAAATCATCATTACCAAGAACGCTGATCCTTGAGCAGTATATTTGCCTAAGCCTGTAATTGCTAAAGTGAAAATAGATGGCCACATGATACTACATGCTAAACCTCCTGAAAGGAATGCGTAAATGGCAACATTTCCTGTGGTTAATAATCCTATGATCATCGCTGTAACTCCAAATATTCCAAAAATGATCAACGTTAAGGCTGGTTTATTTTTGCTAATTAAGAATAAGATGATCTGAATCACGATACAGATGGCATAGAAATAAAGATGTGACATGTCTTTTTGAGCAATTGTGTTGATGCCTATAATTACAAGGAATGCAATAAAAGGAACAATCACAGTAGCAATTGTTTGTTGTCTCTTGCTCAAATTAAATACAGTAATTGCACCTGTCCATCTTCCAATCATTAAACTTCCCCAATACATAGAGATGTAGGGTGCCAGATCTGAAGATTGATGTCCGCCGAATTCCGGAAGGCTTAATAGTTCACCTAAATTACTTCCTATGGCTACTTCAACACCAACATAGGAAAGGATAGCGATCATTCCTAAAACCAATTGTGGGTACTTCATAGCTCCCCATCCTTCTGGATTTTTTTTCGAATTTGTATTCGCGAATAAAAGAGAAATAACGACTACCAGTAAAGCTCCTCCCAGATACATCATTCTTTTTTTCTCTAAAGGATGTTTTACTGTTTCAAGTTCAACTTTTTTATCTACAATTTGTTGTTTTAAATCTGTGATTTTTACAGCATCTGTTTCTTTTTTTAGACTATTATCTAATGCCGTTATCTGGTTGTTGAATTTTTCAACAATTTTTGCTTCATCTGAATTGTAACTTCCAAATACTGGAATAAAGAGCAGAACTACAAGAATTGTCATTACAATTAAAGTTTTTCTGGCTTTTCCAGCTTTTTCCATAGGTTCAGTAGAGATACCGTCTGGTAATTTCTTTGAAAAATAAAAAATACCTGCAGCAATCAGGAATAGAGCACCAACAGCGGTATATAGTAAAATTACTTTATCAAGAGCAAGATGCTTTATTTGATCATCATCTACGGTGGCTGTTGTTCCAAAAAGAGCGAGCCCGACGATAATTGGTCCGATGGATGTTCCAAAGGAATTAATTCCCCCTGCCAGATTTTGTCTGCTGGCACCTGTTTTAGGGTCTCCCAACAATACAGCAAAAGGATTGGCCGCAGTTTGTTGTATCGAAAAACCTAATGCTACTACAAAAAGACCAACGAGCATTCCATAGTATACGTTACTTTTTACGGCAACAATCATAATGGCTGCACCAATAGCGGAGAGGAGCAGTCCGTAAACGATACTTTTTTTATAACCCCATTTACCAATAATATCAGTTCCTTTTATTGTACTAAATATAAAAAGTAGTAACGCTCCTAGAAAATAGGCCGTATAAAAAGCAAAATCTATTAATTGAGATTGAAATTGATCAAGTGAGAAGTAATTTTTACAAAATGGGATAAAAATACTATTGCCGGCAGCAATAAAACCCCAGAAAAAGAATACAAGTACAAGCGTATAAAGTGCCGGGTAGTTAGTTGGTTGATTTGTTTTAGACATAATTTGTTAAAAATTTCGCAAACAAATATAATTATTTCTTTTAAATAGAACGTTCTAACAAGGTTTTTTTTATTTCGTTAAAAGCCTCACTTTTCATCTCTTTTTGTGAAACCGATGGCTCCATAACATCATTGAAATATACTTTTACTTTTCCAGGATGACCTTTGGAATTATCAAATGGAAATATTTCTTTTAAACCTACAAAAGTGTAAACTGCTATTGGAGACTGATGTTTAGTAGATAAAGTAAATGCTCCATCTTTGAATTCATCCAATATGATGGAAGTGTCGTCAGGTACTCCACCTTCCGGAAAAATAACAATACTGTTTCCTTCCTCCATTTTTTCAGCACACCTTCTGTAAACATCAGCACGGCTTCTTGCACTCCCCCGGTCTACCATGACACATACTCTTTTATAAATGGTACCGAAAATAGGAATCTTTACTAATTCTTTTTTTCCTACGTAGCAAAGTGGATGATTGGGAAATAAAATACATGGAAGCATGATGTCCATGATGGATGTATGGTTTGAGATAACAACGTATTGTCTGTTACGGTCAATTTTTTTGTCAGTAAGGTTGATGAGTTCGTAGCGCAGTCCCATTCCATAAAACATTCCATAGCACCAGAAACGGATAAATTTATAGGCGTATTTGTAATGTTTTTTATTAAAGGATAAAATATAAACAGGGATTCCAAAAACAATCGTTAAAACAAAGGCTAATATCAGGAGCCAGAATCTCCATGTATAATTTAAAATCTTTACCACAGGTTAACCATTAAAAATTATTTTCTTTTTGACAGAATAGTTAAGAATGGAAACTAATAAAATCGCTGCAATCTTACTGAGTATTTCCGGGCTCAAGGTATAAAAAATTAAATTGATATTGTCTTTAAATATAAACCTATAGAATATCTGAAAGAAGCTAAGGCTTAGTAATGTTGAGATGAAAGAGACCACCATAAAATAAGCAAATTCTTTTCTTTTAGAGTGTTTACCTCTTTCAAAGACAAACCAGATACTTAAAAAATAATTACTTATGATCCCGCAGCTTGTAGAGAAAATATTACTTAAAGGATAATGTATCCCATGGAAATTTGTCTCTGACTGCAAAAAATGAGGAAGGTGGGTACTGAAGATTTTAAAACTTCCTATTTCCACAATAGCACTAAGTCCTCCTGCTAATATGAAGAGCAATATTTGTTTCTGGCGTAGTATTAATTCTCTCATCGAATTTATCTGATGTGCAAATTTATAACTATATGTTAAACAGTAAAAAAAGATGTTAAATATTTTTTTTTAATCAAAAATAGTTCTAATTTTAGTTTTAGAAATATATAAAAACCACCTGATAATAAATTCATTTTCAACTAGTTGTGTTGATGGTATTTTCTATCTTGTAATGCACGTTTGAAAGCATTTTCCAGAACTTTATAACCAATTTATAATAATATTTGTATGAAAAGTCAAAACAAATACAGAAAATTCCAGCTCCAACAGAAAAATATTGAAGCTCTTGAAAGAGAAAATTCCCGATTCAAAAGAGTCTATTCTGAATATGAAAATATGTCTGATGAACTTTGGAATCTTGAAAACTCCAACGATAAACAAATACCAGATGATTTTATAAATGCAATGATATTACAAACTTCATATCTCGAAGATGAAATTCAGGATTGGCTGATACAGTTCAATGAAAAAAAAGATGATATAAAACATTAGTAATACATACTAGCTTCTGACTTGTTTGTAAAGCTATTTAGAGATAAAATTCATAATTTAGCATCCTTAAACTAAAATGTAATATATGGTTGCTATTGTTGATGGTGGTTCTACCAAATGTGATTGGGTGATTTTAGACGATTTCAAAAAGATCTTCATGAAAACGGAGACTATTGGCTTTAATCCTAACAATATTGCCGCAGAACTTATCGTACCTGAAATTGAAAAGAACATCAACCTTAGTGCTGTCAGAAATTCTATAACAAAAGTATTTTTCTATGGTTCAGGTTGTGGAATACCAGAAAATTGTGCCACTATAGAAAGAGAACTTGCCAAATTTTTTACTAAAGCAGATGTTTTAGCAAAAGAAGACCTTATGGCTGCAGCATATGCTGCTTATACCGGGAAACCTGCTATTGTCTGTATTCTGGGAACGGGTTCTAATTCCTGTTATTTTGATGGTGAGAATTTAAAAATAAAACTTCCGTCCCTTGGATTCCTTATTGGAGATGAAGGTAGTGGAAGTGCAATCGGTAAGCAATTGGTGCGTAGGTTCTTTATGCAAAAGCTTCCCGAAGATCTGCATTTCCAGTTTGAGGAAACTTATCATTTAACAATTGAGGATGCATTAAAAAATATGTACCATACCTCAAGACCAAATGCATATTTAGCGAATTTCAATAAATTTGTTGTGGAAAGAAAGGATCATCCTTACTTCCAGAAAATGGTGTTCGAAGAAATGAAAAACTTCTTTGAATATCAGGTTCTTCCTTACGAAGAATCAAAAGAAGCCGAAATTAATTTTATTGGCTCTATCGCATATTATTATGAAGAGACTCTTCGTTCTGCAGCTGCAGAACTTAATTTAAATGTTGGTAAAATTGTACAGAAACCTATTGAAAGTTTAGTCGATTATCACATTAAATATATACTTTAAAAATAAATTCTATGTCAAATAAAACGCATCGCGACGAAAAGAACTTTAATCAAGCAGCATTAGATTATCATAAAGCTGAGCCTAAAGGAAAAATCGAAGTTATCCCTTCAAAACCGCATTCCTCTCAAAGAGATTTGTCTTTAGCATATTCTCCGGGAGTTGCCGTTCCTTGTATGGAGATTCATGAAAAGCCTGAGACAGTTTATGATTATACAGGAAAAGGAAATCTTGTAGCAGTAATTTCAAATGGTACAGCTGTTTTAGGACTAGGTGACATTGGACCGGAGGCTTCAAAACCTGTAATGGAAGGAAAAGGTCTTTTATTTAAAATTTTTGCGGATATCAATGTTTTTGATATTGAAATCAATGAGAAAGATCCTGATAAATTTATTCAGATTGTAAAAGGGATTGCACCAACCTTTGGTGGGATTAACCTTGAAGATATAAAAGCTCCTGAAGCATTCTATATTGAACAGAAGTTAAAAGAGGAGCTGGATATTCCTTTAATGCATGATGATCAGCATGGAACTGCGATTATTTCTGCAGCTGCATTGATCAACTCTTTGCAGATCGCAAATAAGAAGATTGAAGAAGTGAAAATGGTGGTTAATGGTGCGGGAGCAGCAGCTATTGCTTGTACCAAGCTCTATATTTCTTTAGGATTAAAACAGGAAAATGTCTTAATGTGTGATAGTAAAGGGGTTATTAATCACAAAAGAGAAAATCTTACTCCTGAAAAATTAGATTTTATTGCGCAGACAGATATCGAAACGCTGGAAGATGCTGTGAAAGGATCTGATGTTTTTGTTGGACTATCCAAAGGAAATGTAATGACTCCAGGAATGTTGAGTAGTATGAACGAAAATCCTATTGTTTTTGCATTGGCAAACCCAGATCCGGAGATTGATTATGACCTTGCTTTTGAAACACGTAAAGATGTGATCATGGCTACAGGTAGAAGTGATTATCCTAATCAGGTTAATAATGTATTGGGATTTCCTTATATTTTCCGTGGAGCTTTAGATGTTCAGGCAAGAGGTATTAATGAAGAAATGAAGTTGGCAGCTGTTCATGCTATTGCCAATTTAGCCAAAGAACCAGTTCCAGAGGCTGTAATTTTAGCATATAATCTTCAGAATCTTCAATTTGGTAGAGAATATTTTATCCCAAAACCATTTGATAACAGATTAATTACTAAAGTTTCTAGTGCGGTGGCAAAAGCCGCAATAGAAAGTGGCATTGCAGGTAAAACAATTGCTGATTTTGATGAGTATGAAAATCAACTTCTTGATAGAATGGGAAGAGATGAAAAGCTTGTAAGAATGATGCAGAGCCGTGCTAAATCAAATCCTAAAAGGGTTACTTTAGGAAACGCAGAAGAATATAATGTTCTTAAAGCTGCGCAGATTCTTTATGAGGAAGGAATTGCGTATCCGAGTCTTTTAGGGGAGAAGAAATATATCAAGGAGCAAATGGAACGCTACGGAATCAGTCTTGATGTTCCAATTATTGATCCAAGTGATGATGATCAGGAGGAAAACAGAAAAAAATACAGAGATACCCTTTGGAAGCTTCGTCAGAGAAAAGGGATGAACGAATACAAAGCAAAAAGATATGTTCGTCAAAGAGATTATTTTGGCCCTCTTATGTTGAAGCATGGTGATACAGATGCTCTTATTATTGGTTTTTCTAAAAACTATGCATCGGTATTACGCCCGGTTTTAGAAATTATTGAAAAAGAAAAGGGAGTAGATAAGGTAGCGGCTATGATGATGATTCTTTCAGAGAAGAAGCCTATCTTTTTTGCAGATACTTCGATTAATAATAATCCTACAGCAGAAGATCTTGTGAATATTGCTAAAATGGCTGAAATTACTGTAAAATCTTTTGCAATTGAACCTAGGATTGCGATGCTTGGATTTGAAAACTTTGCTGCGATTTCTGATACTTCAAAGAAAGTGGCAAAGGCTGTAAGTATTTTACATGAAAAGTATCCTAAAATGATCGTTGATGGAGAAATTCAACCTGATTTTGCAATGAATGCTGATCACCTTAGTGATTATCCATTCTCAAAGTTAGGAGAAACACCTGCGAATACATTTATTTTCCCTAATCTGGAAAGTGCCAATCTATCCTATAAAATTATCAGAGGAATGAAAGTTGCTCAGGTAATTGGTCCAATTCTTATGGGTTTAAAGCAACCAGTACATGTTTTACAAATGCGCTCAAGTGTGGATGAAATTGTAAATCTTGCTACAGTAGCTGTTCTGGATGCTCAGAAAAGAGAAGCAAAAAAATAACAGTATCCTTTTTGAAAGTGATTTTCTGAAAATTTGAATCGAACTTTTAGCTGGAAAATTTTAAATGATATAAAAGAGGTTAGGAATTCTAACCTCTTTTTTTTGGAATTAAGAGAATGAAGTTTATCTATCATGATGTGAAAGTCTCACTAATTGATTTTCTTTTAATGAGATTTTTTTTGTGATTGTTGATGTACAGATAATTAAATTGTTATATTGCATATGAAAAACACAAATAAAATAAAAAACACAAAAACAAAGAATGAAAAAATTATTAAAAGGATGATCTGAGTTTCGTAATCTATTACTTTAAAATAGATTACTTTTTCTTTTTAACTTTCTGACTAAGCCACTGCATTTTTAAAGAATGAATTTTAAGTAAAAATTCGGACTTTTAATTGTGGGCTGGTATTATTTCTCAATGATTCTCAACAATAATTTTATCTTTTTGCCTGAAAGAATATAGCTGTTTTTTTTGAGTAATTAGGGATATATTTATTCTGATATTTAATGAATAGTTGATTCTTTTCGGATGTGTATTAATCAGGTAGAATGATGAAAAAAAACACAAAGAATATCAAATCATTGATAAGTTTATTTTTTATATGCTCTTTAAGCTACAACAAGGTACATTCACAAGCGATAAATCCTCATGAATTTAGTATAAATGGATACATAAGAACAGGAATAGGAGGAACGGATGGCGGACAGATGGTTAATTTTGTAACGCCTGAAAACCTGCATAAATTTCGATTGGGGAATGAGGCTAATCATTATGGAGAGCTGCAGTTTAATTATCAATACAGGAATAAAGATTCTGTAAATCTGTATGAAGTTACTTACATGATGGCTAAGTACATCCCATTCGGAAGTGATGGATATAAACAGTTTCCTGAAACTGCACAGTTGTATGGCAAAATAAATAAAGTAGTTAAAAATGCAAATATCTGGTTAGGCAAAAGATATTATGATCGTAGAAACGTAGAGCTTTTAGACTATTTCTGGATCAATTCTGCACAAAATTCGCAAATAGGATTGGGACTAGAAAATTATCAGATAAAGAATGCGGGGAATTTAAATTTAGCCTTAATAAGATTTAAATATGGCAATAATAATAGCCATTCTTATGCAGCTGATCTAAGATATCTGGATGTTCCTGTATCTCAGTTCTCAAAGCTAAACTTTCTTGGTCAATACAGTATTGAAACCGAAAATAAGCTAATGAACACTCAAAAACATAATGGATATGCTTTAGGAACCTGGTACACTTATTCCAAAAAAAATATAACCCATACTTCTACTATATTATTTCGGAAAGGAAGCTCTATAACGGAAAATGGATACACAGGAAAAACAATACGCGAGTATAGGGATAGTAAAAGAATATATGATCTTGACAAAGCTTCATCTCTAGATATTATAAACAATTTTGTATATGATGATAAGCGCAGACATGCAATTCAGGCTTCATTAACCTACCAGTACAGAAATTTCGGTACAGGAGATCCAGATCAGAATGAAATAATGATGACTGATAAAGCTTCAAAAAATTGGATGAGTGTAGGATTCAGATATATGCACTACATCAATAAATATTTTAATCTGGCATTAGAAGCCGGTAACGATTATATGAAAAGTGATCGGTCAGGATTGGAAGGAAGTTTACAGAAAGTAACTTTCTCACCACAGATTACCTTGAATTATGGATATTATTCAAGACCTGTTTTTAGACCATTTATAACTTATGCCCATTGGTCGGAGAGTTTTAAAGGAATAACCGGCGAGTCTTTATTAAATAATAGATTAATAAGGAAAACCCAAGGGGTATCTATTGGACTCCAGCTGGAAATGTGGTGGTGAAAATATAGTAAGACATACCAAAATAACCAGTTTCTAAATTGATGTGCAAATTAAAAAATAGTGATTGTATTCTCAATTTTGAAGTTTTTTACTTTTAGACCAAATGCTTGAATATCACCTCAAAAATTAAGTTAAAAATCATTCGTGCGTGAAATGAAAACATTAATTAGTTTAAATTACTATATTTGGGAGTTTTAAAAATTAATAATGATATTTTCTTTACAAGGCATTGTTCAAGAACTTACGCCAACTTATGCAGTAATCAACGTAAATGGAGTTGGTTACTATACAGGTATTAGTCTAATGACGTCACAAACTTTGTCGCTCAATCAGGAAACTTTTCTTTTTATTCAACAGATTATTCGTGAAGATGCACATTTGCTATTCGGATTTAACACTCGTTTAGAAAAAGAAATGTTCAATTTGTTAATAAGTGTTAATGGAGTAGGTGCTGTTTCAGCGCTTATTTTACTGTCAACTTTAAGCCTTGATGAGATTGCTTCGGCTATACTTTCAAGCAACAGTGCTTTGATTCAAAAAGCGAAGGGAATTGGAACTAAAACAGCAGAAAGAATCATTGTAGATTTGAAAGATAAGGTCCAAAAATTCAACAACCTCGAAGAAAATATTTCTACGTTTGCGAATAATAAAATCAAGGAAGAATCGTTATCTGCATTAGAAGTTTTAGGAATTCCTAAACGCATGAGCGAGAAGATTGCAGATCGTATGATAAAACAAAATCCAAGTATTTCAATAGAAGAGTTGGTAAAACAAATTTTAAAAAACCTTTAACATTTGGTGGCAAATAATAAGTATCTCAATATATTTCTGTTCCTGTCGTTCTTATGTATGTCGGTAAATACTTTTGCACAGCAGGTACGTGACACGGCAATTATTAAGAAAGATTATGAACTGGCTGACCCTACTCAGTTTGAAGCCTTTTATGATGTAAAAACTGGTATGTACTATGTATATCCTAAAATTGGAAATACAGTGACCGGGCCTCCGACAGCGATGTCTCCGGAGGAATATAAGGAATTCATGATGGCCAGTCAGACAAGAGCCTATTATAAAGATAAATCCGATAAATACAACCTACTTTTCCGAAAAGATAAAAGTGATGCACAAAGAAAAGGATTAATTCCTGCATTGACCATTCGTAATAAGCTTTTCGAGACTATTTTTGGAAGTAATAAAATAGAAATAATCCCTACGGGATTCGCTTCTTTCGATTTTGCAGGGCTTTACCAGAAGATTGACAATCCATTAATTTTACCTCAAAACAGAACCAGCTTTACCTTTGATATCAATCAGAGAATTCAATTAGGATTATTGGGTAAAGTAGGAGAGAATCTCCAGTTGAAAGCCAACTATGATACCCAAAGTGGCTTTGCATTCGAAAATAGAATGAACCTGGTCTGGCAGGCCAAAGGAAGTTGGAAAGATTTGCAGACGAAAGGATTAGGAGATGTTAATTCACCGGCTTCCGGTTCAGAAGATAAAATCATCAAGAGAGTGGAATTCGGTAACGTAAACATGCCACTTTCTACTAGCTTAATACGTGGTTCTCAATCACTATTTGGGGTGAAAACCGAATTCCAGTTAGGAAAAACCTTTGGAACAGTCGTGCTTTCCCAACAGCAGGGAGAGGCAAGAAATATTGTTGTTCAGGGCGGTGGAGCCGTAAACACCTTTAAGATAGATGCGATAGATTATGAAGACAATCAGCATTACTTTTTAGGACACTACTTCTTAGATAATTATGATAGGGCATTGGCAAACTACCCTCAGATCAATTCAAAAATCAATATAACAAGATTAGAAGTTTGGGTTTTAGACCAGGGAAACAGTAATCTGGCTGCTCAGAAAAGTATAGTTGGAATCAGAGACTTGGGAGATAAAACTGCAGTAATGCCTGATAATGCTAATAACAATCTCTATCAAGCCGTTTCTAATACAATGGGTCCAACACCTCGGGATGCCGGTGTAAATTATGCAGACCTGATACAGGGGCAATCACTTCCTATTGCAACTGGTGGGTCGCAAGCATATGTGAATAATGATCATTTTCTTTTTAATAAAAAAGCAAGAAGGCTAAACACCAGTGAATATACACTTCAACCACAATTAGGATATATTTCATTAAATCAGAAGCTAAATGATAATCAGATTCTGGCAGTTTCATATTCATTTACGGATGGTACAAATAAAGTGTATAAAGTCGGAGAATTTTCTGAAGAAAGTCCTGTATTAATTACAAAAGCACTAAGGTCCACAAGGGTTGATATTACTTCTCCGATGTGGCCATTGATGATGAAGAATATCTATGCTTTAGATGCCGGACAGGTAAGTCAGGATGGATTTATATTGAATGTACTTTACAGAGATGCAAAAACTGGAGGTAAAGTAAACTATCTTCCTGGTACCAGTGTTCAAGGTACTAACTTGCTAAAACTATTGAATTGGGACCGTTTGAACATGAACGGAGATATTCAGAATAACAGTGGCGGAACTACAGGAGATGGTATATTTGACTTTGTTAGTGGTCTTACCATAAGACCAGAAACAGGAAAGATTATTTTTACGAAAACCCAACCCTTTGGCAGCTATATGGCTAGCGTACTTGGAACGAGTGATCCACAATATGTGCAAGCTGATATTTATAATCAACAGAAGCAATTTGCAACATATGTTCCTAAGCGGTATACTCTTGAAGGACGATATAAAGGAACTGCAGGACAAGGAATCTCTTTAGGCGCAGTGAATGTTCCACAAGGTTCGGTAAAGGTTTCTGCTAATGGAGTACAGTTGACAGAAGGGATAGATTATACCGTTGACTACATGCTGGGTACTGTAACGATTATCAATGAAAATGTAAAACAATCCGGACAGGCAATTAATATTTCATTAGAGAACCAATTGACTTTTAATACCCAAAGAAAAAGATTTTTAGGATTAAATCTAGAGAGAAGATTTAATGAAAATTTCATTTTAGGAGCTACAGTTGTTAATTATTCCGAATCTCCACTAACCCAAAAGGTAAATTATGGACAGGAGGCCGTTAACAATACGATGGCTGGGATAAATTTAATGTATAATAATCAGCTTCCTTTCCTGACTCGATTGACAAATAAAATTCCAATGGTGAAAACCGAAGCTCCATCCAATTTAAACTTTAAAATGGAAGGAGCCTACTTATTGCCAGGATTAAATAAAGGAACCAATGATCAATCCTATATTGATGATTTTGAACAGACCACATCAAAGATATCATTAAAAGAACCTGCTGCTTGGAGTTTAGCTTCTAAACCGGAGAAATCGGGAGGCGTATTTTCAGGTGCTGGAGCTGGCAATGATCTCACAAACGGTTACGGAAGGGGATTATTATCATGGTACAATATTGATCCTAGATTCTGGGGTGTTGGAGGAAGAGCTCCTGCTGGTATTACTCCTCAGTCTGTCTCTAACCATGCTTCCAGAAGAGTACAATATTCAGAGATCTACAATAACAGAGATTTTGTAGCAGGTGAACAAACTTTTACAAACACATTTGACATTTCCTACTATCCGACGGAAAAAGGACCTTATAATGTCAATCCAAATAATGAAACTACTCAACAGAGATGGGCTGGTCTTATGAGACCCATTACTGTTTCCAATTTTGTAAATTCTAATATTGAATATGTGGAATTCTGGATGATGGATCCATATGCAGATGGAAATAATTTAGGAGCTAATCCAAAGCTATTACTTCAGTTAGGAAACGTTTCCGAAGATGTTTTAAAAGATGGATTTATGCAGTATGAAAATGGATTGCCAACACCAGGAACTCCATCTGTTACCACTAATTCAAATTGGGGAGTGCAGCCAAAACAACCTCCTATATTATATGCTTTCTCAAGCGAAGGGCAGGAAAGAACAATACAGGATGCCGGATATGACGGTCTCACTTCAGACCAGGAATCCATGAAATTTGGAAATACATTTACAAATCCTGTTACTAATCTTGCTGACCCTGCAGTGGATGATTTTGTATTCTATTTGTCGGCAAAGTTTACAGGAAGCCAGGCTTCGTCATTGGTACAGAGATATAAATATTTCAGAGGACCTGAAGGAAACTCACAAAGCAACTCATTAGAAGTAGCTTCTCAGACTCCCGATGCTGAAGATATTAATAAAGACTATAACCTTGATCAAAGTGAAAACTATAATGAATATCAAATTAAGTTAGACCAGGCAAGTTTAGCTTTAGGAACAAATAATATTGTTGATGTAAAAACTGTTCAGGCTCAATTTCAAAATGGACAGACTTCACCGGTAAGATGGTATTTATTTAGAATTCCAGTTTCTTCATATGTAACAGATGCAGGAGATCATGATCCTGGAGTTCTTAACAATGTGAGGTTTGCAAGAATGTTATTAACAGGTTTTGATCAGACCTCTACTCTGAGGTTTGGAACCATGGATTTAGTAAGATCAGACTGGAGAAAGTATCCTAAAAATACGGCAATAACTGGAACAGATATTATAGAAGAAGGGACGGTAAATGTACCAGACCCTCAAAATTTAGAAATTGGAAGTGTTAATATTGAAGAAAATGCCTTAAATACACCTCCTTATGTATTACCTCCCGGAATTGATAGACAGGTTTTAAGTGGAAACGCTGGTGTCCAAAGACAGAATGAAAGTTCATTATATTTAAAAGTTAACCAGCTTCCACAAACTGAGTCAAGAGGCGTATTTAAGAATACAACTTTGGACATGAGAAGGTATAAAAGATTAAAGCTTTTTGTACATGCTGAAGATCCGGATAAAAGAAAACCACCTATTCCGGATATAGATCCAAAGACCAAATTTTTTATTCGTTTCGGAAGTGACGCTGCAGATAATTATTATGAATATGAAGCATCATTGAAGGTAACCCCAAGCACCGCAACTACTCCAATGGAAATATGGCCAGCGGAGAATGAAGTTGATTTAGAAATCCAAAATTTTGTAGATGCTAAAATTAGAAGAGATAAAAGTTCTCCTAATGATATTTCAAAAAGAATTTTAGATCCGGTATTTGGTGAAGCAGATAAACTCAAGAATATATATATTAAAGGGCGTCCAAGTTTAGGGAATATTACGACTATAGTAATTGGGATAAGAAATGGTATACCTAGAGGTGAAACTGGTGCACCCCTGGATCGGATATTGTGGGTCAATGAAATCCGACTTTCTGAAATTGATAATAAAGGCGGATATGCCGGAAATGCAAGTTTAAATTTTAACCTTGGTGATTTTGCTGTAGTGAACGCCAATGCATCATACACGTCTGTTGGATTTGGGAACATAGATTCTAAACCGGCAGAAAGAAATCAGTCGACACAGTCTGCATTCAGTATCAATACAGCTGTCAATTTAGATAAATTCCTTCCTGAAAAGACTGGAGTTAAGATTCCTGTCAACTATTCCTATTCACAGACGATCGAAGATCCAAAGTATAATCCTTTAGATACAGACGTTGAATTTAAGAAAGCAGCGAACAGGGAACAGCTGAAAAAAGTGGCAAGAACATATACGCAGCAGAGAAGTTTAGGAGTTGTTAATATGCACAAGGAAAGGGTTAATCCAAATAAGAAGCCTAAATTCTACGATGTAGAAAACCTTTCAGTTACGGCGGTTTATAATGACGACTTCTTCAGAGATATTTATACTAAGAAAAACTATAGACAGTATCTTAGAGGATATGTAGATTATAATTATACTTTCAAACCGTGGGTGATCAAGCCTTTTAATAAGATGATCAGTGATACCGCAAAATCTACAAAATACCTGAGATGGGTAAAAGAATTTAATATTAATCCAATTCCGACAAGATTCTCTTTCAGGACAGAAATCGACAGGAATTATAATGAACTGGAGTTTAGAAGCGTTGATGCTATTCTTAATGGTAATTTCAATGATGAATCTCAGGCAATAAGAAACAGAAACTTCTACTTTGGTTGGCAATATGGTTTAGGATTTAATTTTACAAAATCGTTAAAACTGGAAATAAACTCAGCAACGAGAACATTGAATGATAACGTAGATGTGAATACAATGGATAATTCTTCGATCTTTGGGAATGTGTTCAGATCGGGAAGACCAGTATTGTATAACCATAGGGTACAATTGAACTATAAACTCCCATTCCAGTATTTACCATATCTGGATTTTATTGATGCTGAACTGGGATATGGATTTACCTATAACTGGAATGCAAGAAGTACAGCTTTGTATAGTTTTGTTAATCCTGATACCCAGAGAGCAGAAAGTTTAGGTTCAATAGGTCAGAATACAAATGTTATTCAGGCAACGGCAACTGCTGATTTTCCTAAGTTCTTTGGACAGTTTAAATATTTCAAAAATATTTCTACAAAACTTCAAAAACGCAGACAGGAAATTGACTCGCTGAATAATGTGTATACTCAACAATGGGAAAAGAAAAGATATAAGTTTAAAAACTATAAGTTTAAAAATAAACTGACTGTTTTACAAAGTGCCGCATTTTTACTTACTTCTTTAAAACAGCTGGATGTTAATTATTCAGAGAATAATGGAACTGTGTTGCCAGGACTACTTTCTGCACCTAATTATTATGGATACGGGCAAACTTTGGGAGGCCCAAGTATTGGATTCTTATTTGGATCACAGGCAGACATCAGAAGAACGGTTATGGAGAATGGCTGGGTAAGTGATTCTCAATATATGACAGATCCATATGTGCGGATGTCAACCAGGGAACTGCGTGCCAATTTGCAGGTCGTACCAATGAATGACCTTAGAATAGATGTTAGTGTATTGCATAATTATAACAGGAATTTCTCACAGTCCGGATTCAACTATGTAGATCCAGTAACCAGAATTCCTAATCCTAATTTTACTTTTGCCAATGACCTTGTTACATACTCGAACTCAGTAATACTTTTGAAAACATCCTTCAAAGATGGAGCAGCAGTATATCAGTCAATTCGGGAAAACGCAAGAGCTCTTTCTCAACAGCTTGGAGATATATCAACCGTAAACAATGCAGGATTCACGGATGGTTATAGTATTGCCAACGCCTATGTTTTAATACCGGCATTCCGAGCAGCTGTAGAAGGGAAATCTATCAAAGGGATTGGGGATGCTAAAAAAGCAGGATTACCAATACCAAACTGGAAAGTAACCTATTCAGGGTTAAGAAATGTACCTATTATCAATGGACAGTTTTCTAAGTTTGATATATTACATAGTTATAATGCAACCTATACAGCGACAGGAATCCAGTCAAGTATAGATTATTTTAATGCAATTTCAACTGGTGGTAGTCTTTTTGATTCTAACCGAGACAGAATTAATCCATTTACATTCTCTCAGGTAGGATATGTTGAGTCATTCTCGCCATTGATTGGTGTGGATGTTACCATGAGAAATAACATGCAGTTCGGAATACAGTATAATAGAAACAGAATGTTATTGCTGGGATTATTAAATCAGACCCTTACTGAAGATGCCAATACAGAATATGTGGTAAGAGTGGGTTATATTATCCGTAACTTTAGATTAGGAGTGAATGACGTAAGAAAAAGAGGAAAAGGAAAAGGAAGTGATCTTAATATCAGAGGAGACTTCTCATTACGTGATAGCAGAACGAGTATTACAAATATACTATTGGATGATTCTCAGGTTACAGGCGGTCAGAAATTAATGAATGTAAAGATTTCTGCAGATTACAATGTTTCTGAAAATTTAAACTTAAGAGTATTCTATGAACAGATGACTTCTAAATATAAAATCTCTACAGCATTCCCACTTTCAACAGTAAGAGCTGGATTGTCTGCAACATTTACATTTGGAGATTCCGGAGGTTTCTAACCAACAGTTATATAAACATATGAATCCCTTTCTGAATAAGAAGGGGATTTTTTATTAAAATGAAACAGGGATAATAAAGCTAGATCTTTTATTAAAGGTACTATTTACCATGTTGAGTATTTATTCAACTCTATTATATTAAGAATGGGAAAAACATTTTGAATAAACAAACATACTTTTTTTGAACCTTATGTATTTTTGAATAAATTTGTAAAATAATAAAAATCAAAAAATGAACACACCATCGGAATTAAAGTACACTAAAGATCACGAATGGATCAAGATTGAAGGAAACGTAGCTACTATTGGTATTACTGATTTTGCACAAGGAGAACTTGGAGATATCGTATATGTTGATATTGATACTGTTGATGACGATCTTGACAGTGGAGCTGTATTTGGAAGTGTAGAGGCAGTAAAGACTGTTTCAGATCTATTCTTACCTATTGCAGGAAAGGTTACAGAATTCAATTCAGAATTAGAAGCTCAGCCTGAGTTACTAAACACTGATCCTTATGGTAACGGATGGATCATCAAATTAGAGATTGCTGATGGTGCAGACCAGTCCGAATTGCTTTCCGCAGAAGAATACCAAGCTATCATTGGATAGGGTTTCAAAAATATTTAGTAAGATCTTGCCCATTTATTGGGCATTTCTTACTTATATGCTTCTCAAGCCCGGAGAAGAGAATCATGAATATTTTTTTATGTTCAACGGGTTCGATAAAGTTCTGCACGTAAGTATATTTGCTATGCTTGGCTTTTGCTTTATCGCCACTTTCCCCAAAATCAAATTTTCTTATTTTTTCCAGATCATCCTTATATATGCATTCCTAACCGAAATACTGCAGGAAGAAATGCATCTGGGCAGATCAATGGAATCCCTGGATATAGTAGCCGATGTGATCGGATGCCTGTTAGGGTACTATATATATAAGGAACTTGTCAAACGTTTTTTCTGATACACAATAAACTTGAAGATTAAAGACCTTCATTTTTCATAAAGCTTAATCCCGCTATCCACTCATACTCCTCGTGCCAGCGCTTTCTTTCAGATCCAGATCTACTGCGGGGTAACCGTTACTATCGGGGCTAGAGTATTGAGTTTATTAATACTACTTCTTATAAAGAGAATTCTTCCCATACATACCTTCTTTAAAATCCTGGATAAACTGAACTTTGATTCGTTTCTTCATCAGAATATAGTCTATTCATATATAAAACCTATTCTCACAACATTTAAAAAAAAACGAATCGTATAATGTGGATAACTATTGATTGTTCTCAATTGTTTTTGTACCAGTAGATTAGGTTTGTTATTTTCCACATTTTAAGATTCTTGTCAAATTTTATGTTAAATAAGTTTGGATTGTAGTGTTAATAAGATGTACTTTTGCCCCACTGAAAACGAGAGATAGTAGGTAGCGCAGACGATAAGTAAATAGGACTGAAGGTTAGAAAAA